>JAHDID010000004.1:0-55679 GCA_020630975.1 Verrucomicrobiota bacterium | reverse complement strand
GAAGATGAGACTTATTCACAGACATTCACTATCCGAGCTCATGATTTGGCATTTCACGGACCTGATATCAGTGTGAATGTGTTGGCCAATGACAGAGACCCTGATGGTGATCCATTGAAGTTGGTGAAGGCTTGGAAGAAGACGGATAACTATCCAATCACAGTATCTCACACATCCAATGGGTATATCAACATTGGCTATATTTACCCAGAGATCGTGAGTAACCGAACTGTCGACTTTTTCGCGAACAGACAAAGGCACAGTCCTTCTGGTAAGTGGGTGTCATTCTTCTGTCTTGATAGTTATCCCAAGGATGCACCAGCTGCAGATCGGAGAAACTGTATCATGAGCAAACTCAGTGGCTTCGGTAGAGAGGAGATCTGTTATATCGTATCTGATGGCAAAGGTGGAGAGTGTGAAGGTATGCTCACGATCTATGCAAACTTCAAAGTATTCTCATCTCCTCTAGCTATCGATCTGGATGGCGATGGTGAGATCGGTAGAATCAATGAGACCACGGCATTCGATATCACTAGCGATGGTTACACCGACACACTGTTGCAGTGGTTTGCACCTAGCGACGGTATCTTGATTCGTCTGCCCCAGGAGGGTGAGTCTTTCTCCGGCAAGAACCTCTTCGGTGACCATGGCGGTCAATACGACGATGGTTTCCAGCAGCTATCTCAGCGCGATGCAAACAGCGACGGGCAGATCTCTGGAGCTGAGCTATCAGGGCTCGCCATCTGGCAGGATCGCAATAGCGATGCCATGCTCGGGCGTGATGAGGTAATCAGCCTAGATACTGTAGGTATCGTATCGCTAGACACTTCTCACAAAGGATACGTGAGCTCCGCTTGGACTGACACAGAAGAGCGGATTCACTTCGAGGATGTCTGGTTCCCAGTCCTAGTTGAATAAAAAAATTGTCATAATCGATCGTGTGTGAGTGCTACGGGGCTTACACTATCGATATTCCACTTAGGAATCGACTTCGCCGAGGAGCTTAATTGCCTCCTCGGCGAATCGCGTACCGAGGATGCGGTATCCCTCCGCAGTCATATGCAGATCATCGACATATTGGCGGATCTCGCCAGTCTTCCAGTGGGGCGGGGAGTCGCCAGTATTGAGATCGTCAGTTAGGATGATGGCGCAGTGGTCGGTGTCCTTAGCGACTTGCTCTTGGGCGGCGCGTATCTCCTCCCATTCGGGGTAGAATGGCTCTTGGTTATCTTTACCAAAGTCGCTTATTTTGCCGATCACAAAGACGATAGGTACACCGTCGAAGTCGCTGCGGAGTTGCTGGAATAGTGTTTTGAGACTGCGTTCATACACGGCTGAGTGCCGCTCTCTGGAGTCGCGCTCTCCCTGCATCCAACAAAAGGCGACCGCTCGTGGTTTCTCTCCATTCAGAGTGTCCTCGACTTTGGCCATCATGCTGTGGTACAGTTTGCCATTTTCCTCAGCAAGAGGTGCTTTGGTATTGGGAATGTTCGGGTCGATAGTCCAGTCTTCGGCAGCTTTCCAGTCGTGTACCCACATGCGGATCGGGCGGCCGCCGATGGCCTCTTTTACGATGGCGACATTGTCTTTGCCATATGCTTCGTAGACTCTGGGCTGAAAAGTTTGCTCATGTTTTAGTCCCTGCATATTTGATTGGCCAGATAGCAGGAAAAGGATTTTTCCAGGCTTCTTCTGGGCGACTGTTTTTTGCTCTTTCTTCGCAAACGCAGGGATCAATTTCTCTGGCAGCTGGTAGAGCATATTGCCCATGCCTTTGTTGTGCGCGGTCACTACGGCTACGAGATCTAGCTCGGGTATCATGTAAATAAACTGGCCTCCAGCACCTCTGCCCTGGATAGTGTGCCACTTCTTGCCAGCGATGGTGGTATCTCTAGTCCACCAGAAGTAGCCGTAGCTATTCTCGCCGTAGGAATGCCGCAGTGGGCTGGTAGCGATTTTTACGTATTCTTCAGGTATTAGCTGTTTGCCTTGCCATTTACCGCCATCTAGTACGAGCAGGCCCATCTTTAGCATATCTCGAGAGCGTACGCTGGAGCCTGCGGCCGCCTTGGGGTAACCGGAGGTGTCGTCCTGCCAGCGATAGTTGGTCACGCCCATCTGGCCCCACATCTCCTTGTCGATAAAGTCGCGTGCTGAGCCTGGCACTACCGCTTCGATCACCTGCATGGTCAGAGCGGTGTCGGCAGACTGGTATTTGAATTCGCGAGGAAAGGGTGGGATCGGTTCGCTATTAGCCAGGTAGGCTTGCATCTGGCCCTGCCCTAGTAGTTCTTTCGGCTTCCTGCGGAGTTGTTCGATTTTATCTTTCGGCATGCGTATGCCAGAGCCCATCTGCATGGCGTGGTGCAGGGTGATTTGATCGGCTCCCTCGACTAGCTGATCGCGATCTAACTCGGTGAGAAAGTCGATCGCTGGCTTATGCAGGTCCTCCATGCTTAGGTGGCCTAGCTGTATGGCACGGCCGAGGGCCATAGCGGTATACGACTTGGTGATCGACATCTGGTAGTGAGGGTAGTTGGCGCGACCTCGGCGGTAGTAGGCCTCTAGCAGTAGTTTGCCCTGGTAGCTGATCAGCAGGCTATCGATTTTGCCCGTTTTGGGATCGTCACTAGGCTGCGCCAGGCTTTTGGCATATTCGAGGATGGCTTGGGCATCGCCTCCGTCTTTGCCTAGCACTCCGGTGGGTATCCCATCCTGTTTCTGTTTGGGTTCAGCAGAGATAAAGGCGCGCTTCAGGTAGCTTAGCTCTTTTTCTAGCTCGTAGGATACATCCTCGGCATTTAGGTCGACCACTTCCGGGGCTAGACCATTGTCTTGAGCGCTCGCGTGTGGCAGGGCCATCAGTATGGTGGTCGCGAGAGATAGGTAGGTATGTTTCATAGCAGAAATAGAGTGGGTAAGTTATTGCGACCAGCGTGGGTCCGATTGCAGTTTGTGGATAGCCTGTTGGATCTCGGGCGCATTCATGAACAGTCGCCAGAGTAGGCCGGTGCGGTGGTTCTCCAGCATCGGAGCCACGGTGCCTCCGTCGATACCTAGGTAGAGAGGAAATGACCAGTCGCGGCTAAGGTTGAAAGATTGGATAAAGCCAAAGTCGCTCCAGAGTCGATCGCCATACTCATAGTACATGGTCTCTAGTGCTTGTTGAGAGGTGGTAGGCGCGTAGGTGTAGGCAGACAGAGAAGCAGCCGGGACTAGAGTGCCATTGTCGAGTCGGCCCGGTTTGAAGCCAGCGTAGCCATCTGGCCCAGGGGCTGCTGTGATACCCCACATGGTATCATAGCCGGAGAAGCGGTCGGCCTGCGAGCGCATGTAGGCGACCTGCACTCGGCACAGATCGGTGTAGTGCTGGTGATAGGTGCGCCCACGGTAGCGCATCTCACGGGGATCGATACCGAGGTGAGAGTAGTAGTACCAAAAGGCACAGCCGCCCATACCGTGACCTAGCTGTAGATCGATACCGAAGTGCTGGCGATCACTACCAAAATGCTTACCCCGCCAGCCCTGGTAGTAGCAGTTGACCGGTATCGGGTGGGTCGGCGAGGCGATGCCTAGTAGGTAGGTGATTTCGGATTCATTGAAGCCGCGCACGGGGAGCTGCATCTTCCAGCCGTAGTCAGGCGACCAGTGCCACAGTAGGTGGTCGTTGGCGCCATTGCGATACCAGTCCCAGTCGATACTGTGCCAGATACGATTGGCCGTCTCGCGTAGCTCTGTCTCGGTAGGTGTCGTGGCATCGAAGTACTCGCGTGCGATCAGGATACCCTGGGCCAGTAGCGCCGTCTCGACGATATCGCCGCCATTATCGTATTTGGAGAAAGGTAGTGCCTCGCCGGTGTGGTTATGAATCCAATGCGAATAGGCTCCGTGGAAGCGCTCTGCTTTGCTATCGAGAAAGCGCAGTGCTTTGAGCACTGCAGCGGCGGCATCTTCTCGCGGCAGGTAGCTACGCTCGGCTGCGACCACCAGATTGGCTAGGCCCATGCCCGTGGCACCGGTGGCACCTACGCGGGAGGCACCGGGTTTCGGCTGGCCACGGGTGCGGATCCACTCACCCGTCAGGCCGGATATAGGGTGATTGCCGATAGTCGCCAGTCTCACAGCCGCCTCCTGCATCTCGTCGATGAGTCCAGCAGGGTTTTTCTCCAGAGTCGTGGCATGCACGAGGCCCGACCACTCCGAGGAGGGGTGGAATGTGCCTCTCTCGATCCGGCCGCTGCGGATCTGATAGTACCGGGTGGCACCAGCCTCGCCGATGTAGTGAGAGTAGATCGGGAAAAGTAGCGTCTCGCCATGGATCTCGTAGGGGCCCTCAGCTTTCTGGCTGTGGCGCACCTGGTGGACGTCGCCCATATGTCCCTGGCCCTGCCAGAGTACGTCGATCCTCAGCTGGCGGCCGCGAGCCTCTATTGGCCCAGGCCCGGCTAGTGCTAGCTGGGGTAAAAGTGCCCCGAGTGCTAGGGCTATGAGAGAGAGTCGTCGCATCGGTCAGTGTGTACCTCGTGTCTTGCTAACAAACGTGCCTCGAGCGCTATCGCCATGGCCGTATCTACGGTGCGCTAAGGGGTGGCATTTTGGAGATAGCACGCTCAGATTTCGCCATGCTAAAACGACTTTTTGCCTCTCTGGCCCTAGCTGTGGTCTGCCAGGCTGGATTCGCCGATGATCGGCCAAATATCCTATTCCTGTTCAGCGATGATCACGCACTGCGGACCATCGGTGCCTATGAGGAGTCGATCAATCGCACGCCGAATCTGGACCGAATCGCTGCTGAGGGCGCTGTTTTTACCCGATCATTCAATGTGAACTCGATCTGCTGTCCGAGTCGTGCTGCGATCATGACGGCGAAGCACAGTCACGCCAATGGCATCACCGGCAATGCGTCGCATTGGAATGGCGATCAGTGGGTTTTCTCTCGCGAGATGGGCAAGGCTGGCTACGAGACCGCACTGATCGGCAAGTGGCATCTGCACGGCGATCCGACGGATGAGTTTCAGCACTGGGAGATCCTATCTGGCAAAGGTGGGCAGGGCTCTTACTTCAATCCCTCATTCCGCAGTGCCGAGGGCGAGACCAAAGTGGAAGGCTACTCCGGTCACATCATCACCGATAAGTCTCTGGCCTGGCTGGAGGCTCGCGATAAGTCGAAGCCATTTCTGCTCTGCTCACAGTACAAGGCACCGCATATCCATCGCATACCGGCCCCGGCTGATATGGGTGGGCACGACGGTGTCGACTTTCCTGAGCCCGACACGCTTTTCGACGACTACGCGACCCGCTCGCCTTTCGTCGCCGATACCTGGATGGCGCTAAAAGGGATGAAAGGCCATGTTCTGAATATCGGACCTCTGCAGTCGGAGATCGCAGCGGATCCGAGTCTGATGCCGCCGTTTCTCAAAGAAATGACTCAGCCCCAGCGCGATGCTTGGCATGCCGCCTACGACCCGCGCAATGTCGAGTATCGTCGCCTAGAAAAGGCAGGGCTACTCACCGGGCAGGCTGCCATCCGCTACACCTACCAGCGATTCATCAAAGACTACGTGCGCTGCATCGACAGTCTCGATAAGAGTGTCGGTCGACTGCTCGAGTATCTCGATGAGCAGGGTTTGGCCGAGAATACTATCGTCGTCTACAGCTCGGACCAGGGCTTCATGACCGGCGAGCATGGCTGGGCGGAGAAACGCTGGATGTATGAAGAGAGCTTTCGCTCGCCGCTGCTGGTGCGCTGGCCAGGGACGATCGAGCCCGGTAGTGAGATATCGGCTCTAGTGCAGAATATCGATCTGGGGCCGACCTTTATGACAGCTGCCGGCATGGAGGTGCCCGATGAGGTGCACGGTATACCGATGCAGCCCGTGCTAGGTGGCGAGCTGCCCGATAGCTGGAGAAAAGATATCCTCTACCAATACTTCGACGGTGGTATCCCAGCCAACCGCGGCCCTTACAATATGCCACGCCACGAAGGGGTGCGCGATAGTCGCTACAAACTGATCTCGTTTTACGATCACGATGAGTGGGAGTTTTACGATCTAGAAGTCGATCCTCGTGAGCTATCGAATCGGATCAACGACCCGAAGTATAGTAAAGAAATCAAGCGCATGAAGCGCCGCCTGAACGCGCTAAAAAAGCAATACAACGTGCCCGAGCATCCGCCTCTGCCAAAGGGGAAAAGGCATTAGTGAGCCGGTAGTCTTACGCTGGCTCACACCTTGGCCACGCGATAGCCGACTCCGCGGACTGTTTCGATGATCTCAGGCGCGCTGGGATCCAGCTCTATGCTTTTGCGTAGGTTGGCGATGTGTTGGTCGAGGGTTCGGCTTTCGGGGTAGTAGTCGACTCCCCAGCACTGGTCGAGTAGGTAGTCGCGGTGCACCGCCTGACCTGCGCGCTCGTGTAGGCACTGCAGTATGGATACCTCGCGGGGCGATAGGTCGATCGACTCGCTGGTGCTAGTGCGCTCGGCTCTGAGCTCGGTGGGGTAGATGATCAGCTCCGAGCTATCGGGACCTAGGGTGAAGGTGGGTGACTCGGAGTGGGCATCCGCGCTCATGTGGCTACGGCGTAGCACAGAGCGGATTCTGGCTAGTAGCTCATGCTTGCCGAATGGCTTGCGCACGAAGTCGTCGGCGCCGATTTCCAGCCCTACGACGACATCGATCTCTTCGTTTTTGGCAGATAGAAAGAGCACGGGGAGGTGTGGATCGGTGGCTCGGATCCGGCGGCATACCTCGTAGCCATCGATGTGTGGCATCATGATGTCGAGACAGACGAGGTCGGGCTGCTCACTCGACCATTTGGCGATGGCTTGCTCGCCATTGGTCGCGAGTATGGTGGTGAAGCCTTCGCTAGTGAGGCACGCGCTCACCGACTCGAGAGTGATGGGATCGTCTTCGGCTATCAGTACTTTCATGAGGTGGTATGAGTAGTGGGGGCGAGAGGCAATGTCAGCTCGAATCTGGCTCCTGACTTATGGTCGAGTCGATCGGTTACCTTGAGTTTGCCATTCATTTTCTCAGCGAGGTCTCGAGAGATAGTCAGCCCCAATCCCGTGCCGCTGACACCCTCTGTGGTGGAGTCTGTGAGGCGGGTGAAGGGGGCGAATATCTTGCGCCTCTGGTTGGGCTCTATACCTGGCCCCTGATCGGATACGGAGATGATAGCGGTATGGTTTGCGGTGTCTTGGGATAGATCGATTTCGAATTGTTTACCTGCTGCTGCGTATTTCTCCACATTAGACACTAGGTTTGAAAGGATCTGGCTCAGGGAGTCGGTGTCGGCGATGACTTTGATATTATCGGCAGATGCACTGATGATCGCAGCGAGATTCTTCCGGCCGAGTGATGGGCGAAATTGGTCGAGCACTTCCTCTACTATAGGTAGGACGTCGCATGGGTGTAGTCTCGGTGTAGTGGTTTGGCCCCTGTTCTGGTTTGAGAAGGATAACACATTCTCGAGCAGTCGGCTGAGTCTGGCGGTCTCTTCGCGTATCAGGCCGAGACGTTGTCTGGCTTCTGGCTGTTGGCTGACGCTATCGGCGGCTAGGTCGAGATTGAGTAGGATATTGGTGAGCGGCGTGCGGAGTTCGTGTGACACTTGATTGGCGAAGGAGACTCGTTGCTCAGCTAGTTTGAGTGCCCGCTGTTGCTGGAGGTAGGCAAAGCTTCCGGCTAATGCTATGAAAATCGCTATGCCTATGGCTGAGAGTAAGGTCGGAGTGTGGTAGTAGACCTGTGTGGTAACCGGATCCCAGGAAGTGATCTGCCAGGTCGCTAGATTTGATCGGAGCGGTAGGATCGTATCTGGGGCTGTGGCATCGATAGGTATACCATCAGTCTGAGCCAGTGTGCGATCTATAGCAGGCACCTGTAGGATCAGCTGGATTCCAGCTTCGTTGAGTATAGCTATCTGTTCGGGCAGCCAGTCCGCTAGCCATTCTTCCATGGCGTCGGCGATAGCTTCCTCGTCGAGTTGCATGGCTACCACTCCCAGCCTCGGAGTGCTGACGGCGAAGTGTAGTGGGTATCCCGGGCGTTTGATCCAGTTGGTGGATTTGTCGCCCCACTTGGGTGAGATTTGTATAGGGTCGAGCAATAGACCTGTCCTATCAGGCTCGGTGCCGATCAATCGAGGCGCATCGACTTTGGCTTCGGTGATGGGTTTGGAAATGGGCAGGATTTGCTTTCGCTTGTCGGGCTCGAGGGTGGTGATTTGGGTGACGCCCTTTAGGTTGCGCGCTCGGGAGACGATCTCGATCTCCGATGAGGTGCTCATCGACTCGTAGAGATCGAAAAGATGGTTTTCGTAGAGGGCTGAAAGATCCTCTAGTTGGCGCAGGCATCCTGCGGCAAAGGTCACCCTCAGAATCTGGGCCTGTGAATCGACGGTTTCCGTGGTTTTTCGTGAGAGGGTGAGGCCCAATAGCAACACGGCACCTGCTGACAGAAAGGTCAGCAGCAAGGTGCCATGTGAAGCTCGAATCATGTGGGAATAGGTAGAGTTGATTATTGGACAACGATCACATCGACTCGCAGCATCGTTATCAATCGAGAATCGGGGTCGTCGGGGAGATTATTAATGCCAAATAGGTTATACCGACCATCTATGACTACGATCTTTGTGGTGTTTTTGATGGTATAGAATAAAGGCATGAAAACATGCTCTAGTCCTTTGGCTGTGTCCTCAAAACCCTCTCTAGCCATCTGTAGGTCCTCTAAGCGTATGGTCAGTTCTGGTGCGAGATTTAGATCGATGGTTTTATTATCATTACTCAGTACAGGGTCGACTTCCATATGATTGCCAATATGGCGCACTTCGAATGCTGTCGGCATAGGAGGCGTCATATGAATGGCTGGCAGTTCACCAGATGCGGAGTCGCTTTGGCTCGTTTTAGTGACCTCCTCTTTTTCGTCGGTTTTGGTCTGTGTCTCACTAGTCAAAGTCGTAGCAGCACTACCAATAGCGCTTGGGATTTCAGCAGGGTAGAATTCTGTAGGATAGATGAATTCCCGAACCGATTCAGTTTGGGCACGGTTACCACTGCGGACAATGACCCAACTGGTTTCATGGAGCTCGGCTGTGCCAGCTTTTATCATTTCTTCCAGCTCGTCACGTAGCGGCTGGGCATCGACAGCTCGAGGGGCATATTCTCTAACCATACGGTTGGCAGTTAGGTGATCGACTTTGAAGTATTCGACTAAGATACCGATTTGCCTTTGGGCATTTGGGTCAGAATTGGCTTTCGGATTCTTTACGAAAGGGTCCTTCTTTTTCCCTGCTTCCTGGCCAAGGAGCATGAATGGAAGAACGAGGGTGGACAGTGTGATCAATAGAATAGGTCGCATGATGTAAGCATGCACTAAAAGAGAAAACGCGGGTCAAAACCCAGTCAATTCTCTGTAAAAATCCTGTAAAAACTCACCTAGATAGCGATTGTACCCTATTGAGTCAAAATTGTACCCTATTGAATTTCAGCCTGATATCACGATTTGGGCCGAGATTGGAGCTTTTGGGTGATGGTCTGGAGGACGCGGCGGCTGCCGGAGTCGTCTTCCTTCTTCAAAATCATGCCGACTCGCTCCTCGAGGAAGATGAGCTCCTCGCGGGAGGGTTCTTTGCCGGTCATGACGATGACGGGGATGGTGGCTAGCTGCTCGTCGTCTTGGACGACTTTGAGAAACTCGAAGCCATCCATCTCGGGCATCATTAGGTCGAGCACGATGGCGGCGGGGCGGGTGACTTTGAGTGCTGCCAGGGCCTCGACGCCATTGCCAGCGTAGTGGCTCTCCCAGCCGGATTCTTTGAGCAGGCGTCCGAGAGTCTCGCGGGAGTCGACATCGTCATCGACGATCAGGAGATTTCGCTGCAGGGAGCTGCTGGTCACACGAGAGACCACGCGGCTGAGGCGATCCATATCGACTGGCTTCACCAGGTAGTCCTCGACATCTAGGGCAAAGCCATTGTCGGCCTCGGCCATGATGGAGACCATGATGACGGGGATACCCTCGGTATCAGGATGGTTTTTCAGCTCTTTGAGCACGGCCCAGCCATCGAGATCGCCGGGCATCACGACATCCAGAGTGATCGCCTCGGGGTGCTCGCTACGGGCGATGGCTAGGCCTTCGGCGCCGTCCTCAGCTGTCAGTACGCGGTAGCCATCGCCCTCTAGTAGGCGTTTGAGTAGTTCGCGCACGGAGGGGTCGTCATCGATGACTAGCACCTTGGCCCCGTGGCCGCCTGGTTTGGCGTCGGCATGCTGGGCGATCTGGGCGGCTGCCTCGTGGGCAGACGAGGCTAGGGCGGGTTTGGCAGGTGAGCCATCGGCGCTTTTTTCCTCGTCAGTATCGTAGTGCTCGGAGGTGGCGACCCGAGGCATGAGCAGAGAGAAGCTGGTGCCCGAGCCGAGCTCACTGACGAATCCGATACGCCCGCCCATGCGCTCGGTCAGTTCTTTGCAGATGGATAGACCCAGGCCTGTGCCACCGGCGTTGTCCTTTTTATTCGAGACAAAGGGGACGAAAGCTTTGGATTGTTCCTCGGGGCTCATACCGCGACCACTATCGGCCACGGTGAACTCGACCCACTCCTCGCCGCGCACGGTCTGAGGCTCGATGTGGAGCGATACCTGGCCTTCTTTGGTAAATTTGCAGGCATTGCCCAGGAGATTGCCCAGCACCTGGCGTAGGCGGCGGTCGTCGGCTGTCAGGCTACCGATCTCGTCGGCCACAGTCAGGCTAAAGCCGATGTCTTTGGCGGCGGCTGTGGGTTGGTAGGTGCTCTCCAGATCGGTGGCTAGGGCGGCGATATCGACCTCGTCGCGTACGAGGGTCTCGGCACCCATGATGATCTTTTGGTACTCGAGGATGTCGTTGACCAGATTCAGCTCGCGCTGGGCGTGGCTCTGGATTTTGTCCACATCATCGAGCTGCATGGTATCTAGCTCGGAGAGTTTGAGCGCTTCGATCTGGAGGAAGATGGCATTCAGTGGCTGGCGCAGGTCGTGGCTGACTTTGGCGACAAAGGCGTCTTTCTCATGGCTGAGGCTCATCAGCTGCACATTGGCCTGCTCGAGGTCGTAGTTGACCTTGCGCAGGTCGGCGGTGCGATCCTGCACCCGCTGCTCGAGGTGCTCCTGGGCTTCGATGATTTCCTCGAAAAGGCGCTTCGAGGCTCGGGAGATATCGCCTACCTCATCGCGACGGCTAGTGGCTAGCCCGCTGATGAGGCTCTGCAGCTGGGAGGAGAGATTGTCGCCCCGGCTTTTGGTGATCTGCTGGGCGGTATGGGTCATCTGCTTGAGCGGGCGGATGAAAAGCATGGCGATGATAAAGGCGAGGATACCGGCACAGCCAGCGATGAGGATGGCATTTTTCCGCAGGGTCTTGAGCTCGTGGTTCACCGAGGAGGCCAGTTCGTCGTCCATCACGGCGTAGTGGATGAGATAGCGATCGAGATTGTCGCCATTGCCGATCAGTACCTGCACACTCCAGGTGTGGATCTCGTCGCACTCGACGACTCCACGCCAGTCGATGCCATCGTACTCGGTGGAAAAGTGCTCTTTCAGCACGTCGGTGGTAGCATCGCGGAGGGTCTCGAGTGCCTCGCGAGATGGGGCTAGCAGGCGGATCTCTTTGACCCCGCTGATACCGCCGACTCGGCCGATGTCGCGAGTCTGGGAGCGGAGCTCCTCGAGGTAGGTGCCATCGGAGTCGAAATCTAACCCCGCGCGCAGGCCGGGATTGGGGGTGCCCTCGAGGAAGTAGTAGTTTCGGTCGAGTTTGACGAACTCCTGTTTGACCAGTTTGGCGACGCGTGGCTGCTGAGCATCGGGGTCGTCACTGTCCCAGCTGTCGATTTTGTCGGTCAGGAGTTGGTCCTGACTCAGGCTCTGAAAGACGGCATCATTTCCCTCGCCGATGGGCAGTAGCTCGTCGGCGCGCTGCAGGGTCTCGCCATCGGCGTTTTCGAGGATGTAGAAGTGCCGCGGAGAGTTGCTAGTACCACTGCCTAGCCGACTCGCGATGCGGATGTAGCGCCGTGGGCCTTCGAAAGCCATGGCAAATTGATTGAGCGGAGCAATGCCCCAGATCATCGGGGTTCCTTGGGTGATCTCGGGCTCGATTTCGGTCGCCGGGTAGGTCACATCGTACCGCTGGATGGGCGAGAGGTGCATCTGCGCGCCGATGAAGATGCCATCCTCGGGCTCCCAGAGATCCTCAGCACGCAGGTCGACCGGGCTGTGGATGGTCTTGAAGCTTTTGTCTGGGCCATCTTCCTCGATGATGTCGATGTGCAGGTACTCGGTCCAGTAGCGGCGGCAATACTTTTGAGCCGTCTCATTGAGGGCTTCGGCGCTCAGGTCGGCCACCACGGCGTCTTGAAACTCTGAGCTGAAGGCGAGATTCATCAGATCCTCGGCCAGTCCATCGACTCGATCTGCGAGCTGCCAGCCGCGCAGCGATGCCTCGTCGCCGAGGTCGACGATCTCATGGTCGCGGAGGACTTCCTGGGCCTTTTCCCGGAGCCCGCGCTGTACCAGCAGTGCGGAGCCCGCAGTGGCGAGGATGACGAGGAGCGAAATTTTTTCTCGGATACCGAATGTCATGGCAACAGGTGTGGAACAAATGGATGGTGGCTAGTATCTGACGATCCAGAGTAGGCGCACAAGCAGTGAAAACCAAGCTTGATCCGAGGGCTAGATTTTGATTGAGTCTCGGGCATACGTTATGAAAAAGACATCTATAATCACCTCAGCCCTCGGGCTCGGATTTGTGCTCGGCCTGTGTGGCTGTCAGCAGGGCGCCGAGAGCGGTGGTGAAACGACGACAGGAGACTCTAGCAAGACCATGATAACAAGTGAACCATGGGGCGAAGTCGACGGCCAGCAGGCTAAGATCTTCACCCTGACCAACAGCAACGGCATCGTCGTAAAGATCTCGGACTGGGGCGGCACTGTCGCTGGTATCCTAGCTCCGGATAAAGATGGCAACATGGCCGATATCGCACTCGGTTTTGATAGCCCTGGCGAGTACCCAGAGAAGAGCCCGTACTTCGGCTGTATCACAGGCCGCTACGCGAACCGCATCGCCAAGGGGAAATTCTCCATCGACGGCACTGAGTACACTCTGGCGACGAATAACGATGCCAACCACTTGCACGGTGGTGAAAAGGGCTTCGACAAGCAGCTGTGGAATGGCAAGATCGACGGCAGCAAGCTAGTCTTCACCTGGACGAGTCCAGACGGCGACCAGGGCTACCCTGGCGAGCTGGCCTGTGAGGTGACCTACACGCTCACGGATAAAAATGAGCTACGCATCGACTACTCGGCGACCACTAGCAAGCCGACTGTGATCAATCTGACCAATCACACTTACTTCAATCTGAAGGGCGCGGGCCAGGGGACGATCCTCGATCATGAGCTGATGATCAAAGCGGACAAGTACTGTGCTATCGATGCTGGAGCGATTCCTCTCGAGGGATTGGCTGATGTCGAGGGCACACCATTCGACTTTCGCACAGCGACGGCCATTGGCGCTCGCGTCGAGGAGGACAACCAGCAGCTGAAGAATGGCCTGGGCTACGATCACAACTGGTGCATCAAAGACAGCCGCGATGGCAAGCTAGAGCATGTGGCGACACTATCGGAGGCTAGCTCTGGTCGTAAGCTCGATGTCTATACCACTGAGCCAGGTCTACAGTTTTACGGAGGTAATTATCTAGATGGCCTGAAGGGTAAGGGTGGCGAGACTTACGAGTTTCGCGGAGCGCTCTGTCTAGAGGCGCAGACTTTCCCAGATTCGCCAAATCGCCCGGATTTCCCATCAGCCGTGCTTCGTCCCGGCGAGACTTACACCCAGACAACCGTCTACCAGTTCGGTGTGGTTGAGTAAGGGGACTTTATTTATTTAGGTATAACTACTTCAGTTTCGGAATGGCAGTGAGCTATGGCTCACTGCCATTTTTTTGTGGTGTTTTTTTGGGGGAGGGTGGCTGGGCATTGCAGGGCACTCGCCAGTAGGCTTGCCTCCACAGAGGCGGTGCTAGTGGCGGCGAGTGTGAAGCAAGTGGCGTTTCGTTGGTTCGGCAGGGGCGGTGGCGTTTGGGGAGCTGGCTGGGCATTGCAGGACACTCGCCAGTAGGCTCGCCTCCACGGCGAAGGTATTAGTGGCAGCGAGCGTGAAGCGAGTGGCGTTTCGTTGGTCCGGCTGATGGCGGTGGCGTTTGGGGAGCTGGCTGGGTTCTTGCGGCACACTCGCCAGTAGGCGCGCCTCCACATGGCAGGGATGATGATCATTTCACAGTTGTTCGACCTCGATATGAGTCGATACCGAGTGGCCAGTATCGGGGTGGATTGCTTGGATATGGTGCTCGCCAGGTGTGAGAAGTGCCCAAGTGTGAGAGCCTTTTTGCAGGATCTCTAGTGTGTCACTATGCCAACGGATTTGGCTGGGGTGCAGGGAATCGGTTTTCAGCAGCATTCGGTTGCCACTATTGGCGAGGTCGGGGTCTAGGTAAGCGGTGGTTTCGGGTTTCGGGCTGAGTATCTGAAATGTGGCCGAGCCGTCATCCTCTGCAAGGGTGTAGTGAGGCGTGATAGTCGACCATGTACGGTAGTCTCGTGATAAGATGGCGCGGCCATCATGTGAGTAGTCGTTGGTTGTGGCTAATTGGGGTAGTTTCTCTGGTAGAAACCATTCGTTCGTTGTTTGGGAGTGCCGTTGATTGGGATGGATTTGCAGTCCGTTTCGTGGGTCGATACACGCTTTTACCAAGCTTTCTGGTCGAGTGTACCACGTGGCTTCTTTTTCCTCTGGATGGAGAGCTAGCATGATATCGCGGAAGATAGGGCCTGCGCCGCGAGCGCCGGTGAGGTTTTGTGGCAGAGGGCGGTTATCGAAATTCCCCATCCATACCCCTACAGTGTACTCGGGTGTGTAGCCGAGCGTCCAGCTATCGCGATAGTCGGTGGAGGTGCCAGTTTTTGCAGCTACGGGGAATGGCAGGCGCAAGGCTGAGTCTCTGCCAAACGCCGGTGCTCGTGCCGCATTGTCTGCCAGTATATCGGTGATGATCCATGAGCTGGTGGCATCGAGCAATTGGCGATGCTCTGGCGTGGGGCCCGGTGTCAGTCGGTAGGGTAGGTAGCTGCCCATGCGAGCGAGGCAGGCGTAGGCATTGGTTAGCTCGAGTAGGCGAACTTCTGCATTTCCTATCGTTAGCCCCAGTCCATACACATCGCCGTTGTCATTTAGACTGGAGAAGCCAAACCCCTCGCGGAGTAGTCTGTGCAACACTCGTGGACCACCGATATCGTTTAGTACTCGCACGGCGGGTACGTTTAGCGATGTGGCCAAAGCCTGGCGCAGGGTGACCGGGCCCTGGTAGGTGCGATCGAAATTGACTGGCTCGAAGGCTCCTGCCCGGCTCACATAGTTGATCGGTATATCGGGTAGGATCGAGCCCGCGCTGTAGTCTCGCTCCAGTGCGAGCAGGTAGGTAAAGGGTTTCAGGGTGGACCCTGCAGAGCGGGCAGCCATAGCTCCATTGGTCTGACCGGAGGCCGACTCGGAGAATGAACGAGAGCCGATTAGAGCGAGCACGCTACCGGTTTTGTTTTCGATGACTACAGCCGCTGCCTGGGTGCCTGGTAAGTGGGCGAGGCGCTCAGTCACGGTAGACTCTACACTCTGGTGAATCCCGAGATCGATAGTGGTAGTGACTTGAGTGTCTGTGCTGAGGCCCGTCTGCTGGCGCAGTAAGTCGACGAAGTGGGGGGCACGAAACACGCTGCTGCCATGTGGCTTCTGAAAGGTAAGCGGTTCTGCGATTGCAATTTGGTAGACTTCATCTGAGATGAAATCCTCGTCGAGCATGCGCTGGAGTACCCAGCGTTGCCTGGCGATGGCACCCGCTTCATTCTTCCATGGGTTGAGGCGAGAGGGCTGGTTGGGTAGGCCGGCGAGGAGCGCACTCTCTGCTAGAGATAGATCGCTTACTGGTTTGCCAAAGTAGTGTCTAGCTGCGCCGCGGATGCCTGAGATTTGATTGCCGTATGGGAGCCGGTTGAGGTAGCCTGTCAGAATCGATTCCTTGCTGAGGACGATCTCAAGTTTGCGGGCAGTGGCGATCTCGATCAGTTTTGTGGTAAAGCTGCGAGAGCGTCTTGGAGAACTGATTTTTACCAATTGCTGGCTGATGGTCGAGGCTCCAGATACGACCTTTTTTCTCTTTATCCCGTCTCGTAACGATCTGGCGATACCTAGGTAGTCGATGCCATCGTGATGGAAGAAGCGTTTGTCTTCTGCAGCGATAGTCGCAAAGACCAAAGACTCGGGTAGATCGGAAAAGGCTACAAAAGCATCGATCTTGAGATCGTCTTTACTCAAAGTCCTCCGGAGCGGTAGCCCGTCCCTGTCTAGATAGGTAATACCCGACGGTTTAGGAGTCGAGATCTCTACGGGGATCGGTATCAGGGAGGGGATGCCAAAATAAAGGATCAAGTAGAGCGACAAGGCGCTGATGGCGATAACTCTGAGACGTCGACTCATAGGAAGAGGTCTATCGTTTGGCGACTTGATTGTTTCCTAAGTCGAGAGGTTTAGCCGTCAGTTGCTGAGTTTGGCTGAGACCGTAGCGCTCAGGTTCATACATGGATTCGATTTTAGCTGGAGGGACGATGCAGTTACCTGGTGAGACCACTCTGGCTCGATAAGTGATGCGGTAGTGACCTGAATTGCTTAGGTAATCGGCAAAGAACAGAGACCGATCTTTGCGCATCTCTCGGTGGTTGGTGTAGAGCTGTCTTATCGGATCGTGCCGGTCGCGGTTTGGTTTAGCAGTCCTAGTCTGCTGGGTGTTGAAGCTTGAATTTACCGTTTCCAAGATGGCGGGGACAGGGTCGTCGATAGCTAGATACTGCTCATTGTTGTGGGGTATATCGACTTCTATCGTGACTTGGACGAGGTCGCCGACCTGTAGATCTTTCGCTGGTGATAAGCTGCCGTCCAGACCGATTTTTGCGTAGTTACGATCGATCCCGAAACCTGCATTAGCAGGCTTTTGCGGTAGGATATCTGGCTGGCTGCTCACTCTGACATGGGTGTAGCATTTTCCATCTGAGGTGATTTGTATGGCATCCGAAGCGATGGTGCCGTCAAATGGGATAGAGTACTTTTGGCTGGCCAATTGATCGGTAAACTGAATGGTTTGCTTTCCCGACGGTAGGCTGAGTTCGATGGTATTGCCAGTCAGGTTTGTTGCGGTCTTTTGGCTGTGAGCAGCGAGGGCTAGCATAGGCCATGCGTTGGAGTAGGTGCTACCCCAGCCGCGTTTGGCTTTCTTTAGCTGGATCAGTTCTTCGATCAGCGCATCGGTCCGCTCGCTCTCTGCTTGGTATTGAGTCCACGCCAGTAGTTCTGTCGCTTTCAGGTAGGCACCCTGATACCAGCGGACATTCGATTCAGCATCTGAGGCGGTGTCCTCGAGTAGGGTTTTCACTCTCGGGTCTTTTTGATCAGTCTGCATCATGGCTAGGGCTAGTAGGGAGCGGCCTTCGGCTGGGAGCTCGCTTCTCCTTTGGAAGAGCAGATCATAGTAACTAGGCTCAGCTCGGTCGACTAGGGCTAGGGTGTATAGCGCTAGGCAGCGTTTTGATAGGTCGTAGGCTTGGTTCTGTTTGCCAGTATTTCGGAGTTGATCACTCAAGTAGTTCCAGAGTCGACCTAGGCGAGATGCGGGTAGGTCGATGCCTTGTTGTTTGGCGGTGGCTAACACGAGGCCAGCGTAAGCGCTGCCCCAAAATACGGACTCTCGTTGCCCGGTCCAATAGCTGAGCCCGCCGTCCCGAGTTTGCATAGCTAGGAGGCGGTTGGTTCCTTCGGTGATAGCTCGGTTAATTTCCTCTTCGGATATGGCTAGGTCGGGTATGGCCTGTCTGAGAGCCCGTGTGCTCAGCCAGGGGAGGGTAGTCGAGCTAGTCTGCTCGAGGCAGCCGTAGGGGTAGTCTAGTAGGTACTCCAGAGCATCGTTGGCCTCCAGTAGGCGAGAGTTTGATACTGATATTTCGATCGTGCCGCGACCTGTTAATAGTGCCGGATCGATGGTGGATAGGAGATGTGACTGGGAGGTTGAGTCGCCCAAAGCAAGAGTATGAGTCTGGTTGAGCTCAGGCACTGGGTAGCCGATAGCTATCGTTGATAGGGTAGAATCTGTTAATTTGGTATCGGTTTGCGAAGTCACTTGCCACGACCATTGTGCAGTTCCGTCCCGGGTGATACCCGCAGGGAAACGAATCGCGTGGGTCGAATCTGGCGGGAGTGAGTAGGTTTGGCTACGGGTTCGTTCTTTTGGTGAAACTGGGTTGGACAGTTTGGTGGGTAGAACTTGGCTGATCTGGTCTAGGTGAACCGCATGTGAGTCGAGAGTCAAACTGACTGCCACCGACTGTGGTTGTGGAGTATTGTTGTGCAGTATCGCTGTCAGATCGAGACGATCGCTCACATAACTGTTTAGAGGTATGGACGGCTCTATGATCAGCGGTTTGTTAGTGATTATTTTATTATCGGTAGAGGCAAAGCGATTACCTTTTGCTACGACACCGATCAGGCGAAAGGTGGTGAGATTGTCCGGAGCATTAAACTGGTGTCGGATTTTGCCTTCAGCATCAGTCTTTAAGCCTGACTGCCAGAAGGCAACGGCCTGGAAATCGTCACGAATCTTTTTCGTCAGGCCGCTGTTGCCATAGCTGTCGCCGCCACCGCCGCCCCCGATGACGAAGCCTTTATTGCCGAAATCTCGTTCTTTAGGATTTTCGGGCACGAGTTTGGATAGGGATTGGCCTGTTTTGACTGTCAAAGGAAAGGGCGCGTGAAACACCGAATTGGGGTCTGGTGTTTGGTAATCGGTCAAGCTGAGTATGCCTTCATCGACAGCGTAGAGTGTGACCTCTGCATTGGCTACGCCAGCTCCAAGAGAATCTGTCACGGCTGCGGTGATTTCTACCATTTCACCGGGCTGGTAGTAGGGCTTGTCATCAGTCTCCAGAGTTAGTTCAAGTGTCTGTTGGGGATCGTCGACAGTTAGTTGGCAATAGCCGATGCGGTAGTCGGCGGTTTGGTGGATATGAGGACTATCAGCTGATCCACGGACTAGCAGAACGGAGGCGAATAGATTTGGAGCGGAGCCCTCTGGTATCGGGACCTCTATGATGGTTTCGTGCTGGTCGATGTCTATTGTCTGATGGCTGACGACCCCTGAGCGCTCTGTAGTGATTAGCGCTGGTCCAAAAACTGGGGAACGGACTAGTAGCCTGGCTGTATCGCCCACTTGGTAAGAGGTCCGGTCAGGAATGAGGTCGATAGCCACGACATCGTCCCAAGCCCATGCGGCTTCTTCGGCTCCGATGACTCGGAATCGTTGACTCGTTACTGCGTCGCGCCCTTGTGGATCTGTCGAGGTGAGGCTGATGACATAGTCTCCAGCTGTAGCGAATGTGATATTGTGGTTGTGGCTGATCGGGAGTTGAGTGACGGGATCGACCTGAGTGTGGATCTCGATGTCGCTACGGCTAATTTCTTCGAGATGCTTCTGATTTCTATGGGTGATCTTTCCATCTGAGCCTTTGATCTTTATGGTATTCCATATTTCTTTTTCGATCTTGATCTGACTCTGAGTGGGGGATTCATAGGCGCGTCCTTGAGTGTCCATCAGAGCGATAGCGAATGGCACCGTATCGCCGACTCGGTGGATGCCTTCAGGGCGACGTAGGCCGATGTAGAAATCGGAACTGTGTAGGGTCAGGCTGGCTTTCTGGGAGATCGTCTGTTGATTGATGTCAGTTACCTCGGCTCGGATATTCACCTGGTGAGGAGCTGGTGTCGCGCTGCCATCGGACTCGAGCTGGATGAGAGTGCTGCCGTTCTCGTTGAGTAACGCTTCGTCGGTAGGGGAAGAGAACTGGATATATGATGCGCGGTAGTCTCCGAAGTCAAAGTCTGCGAAACTGCGGTGATTGGGGTAGAGGATATGAGAGTAGACCTCCCAGCTGGCTTTGGCTTTCGATAGTGGTTTGCCAATGTAGTAGTTTGCGTGGAGAGGGATGGATACATCGTCGCCGAGTTGGCCGTCTTTGGTCTTGAGGTCGAGTGCGAATGTATTGACTCGGTAGTCAGCCACTTGTATCCGATGATGATTGATTAGGCTCCAGTCGGTATCTTCAGCATTTTCTCGATTAAAGTCTAGTTCGATGGTGTAGTAGCCTGTGGTGATGCTAGGTAATTCAAAACTATCGTCATAAGATCCATTTGAGCTTAGTGAGATTCGCTTAGTTAGAAGGTTGCGATCCTTGTTGTCGCGAACCGTTAGGTTGGCTTCGGCAGATTTTGGCTGTTTTAGCCCGCTGCTATCTAGCTGTCGGGATAGTATCTTTAGGTAAACGGTTTCACCTGGCCGATAGGCATCGCGATCGGTGAAGATCTGTGTCCGGCGGGAGTCCTCCGATATAGCTGAGAAGCGGTAGGGGATGTCAAATGTCCACAGACCGATGCGATCGTCTTCTGGTATAAAGGCTAGAACGTGTCGGTCTTCGCCGAGGGAGGCGTCTAGCCAAGGTGTGGACTCTTTGGGGTAGCTGGAATGGGGTATCAGTGCAATGCCTGACTCATCGCTACGGAAAGTGCCTAAAGATTCGGCCTCGTCATTCACCAGACGGATATCGACATCGGCTGTAGGTTTGCCAGAAGCGATTGAAAAGGTGTAGACTAAGGTGTGGGTGTCTGTCTGTTTCCAGACTAAGCCGATATCGGTGAGTTGTACCAGCGTGTGGCTACCGATCTGGGTGTATTGGGGTTTGGAGCGGCCGATTGTTTCCACATAGTAAGCTCCAAAGGTTTGTTTGTCGGCCAGGTCATCCCAACTTAGTTGGAATGATTCGGTGGTGTCGAGAGGTTGAGTGGGCTGACGTGTCTCATCGTAGATCGTTTTGCCTGGGATGATGGAAAATGGAATGGTTCGTTTGTCACCATCGCCCTGGTAGCCATCTTGATAGCCTTTCATGGCGTAGATCAAGTTAGCGCCGGTTAGACTCTTCACACGGGTTCGGACACTTTCTAGATTAGCGGTTTCTACATCGAACTGCCGGTTGCCTGTGGCATTTTGGGTCTCCGAGTAGAAGGGCAATCGGATGAAGCCGCGGTTGGGTTGGAGGATGACGGTTTGCTGTGTTTTGCTGCTAGTAATGGTCCCGTCGACTGCGGCAATCCCGGGTTCTACCGTCACTTGATAAGTTTGGTCGTAGGCAAAGTCGCCACTAAGCTCAAAGTGGTAAGGTTCTGAGGCGATCGCGAAGTTTTCGGGCTGGGGCGATATCGAGATGACCTTTTCGAGTTCCTCTATGGTTACCGCCTTGGATAAGTGGTATTTGTTGTGAGTCACTCGAATCGTCATCGCTTGATCGTAGGGAGTGACTGGAGTGACTGACTCGATTCGGAAAGGGTGTATGGTGCCTAGCTCATTGTAGAGCGATTTGTTGAGGGCATAGGTGCCTGAGAAGTCTTTCAGTCCCTTGGTCGAGAGTAACTGCCAAGTGTGTCCGACTGGCAAGGGTGTCTTCGGCTCTACGATCACAAACCGGTTGGTGAAATTGGGGATTTGATCGGCGACTAGGTTTCGTGGGATCAGATATTTACCGAAATCGCGAATTTGCTCCAAGTCAGGACGCGAGGAAGTGACTGGCGATGTGAGGCGTGCGCCTTTTTGGTCGGGTTTGGTTCGAAAATGGAAATGCTCAGCCACCTGTCGGCTATCGACTTCGCGGCTGAAGCGTAGCAGGATTTTTTGATCTCGTTTTAGCGGGAGCTGACTGGAGAATCGATAGGGGTATCGATCGTAGTTCAGATCTTTTAGCTGGGTTTCGGCGGTATGTGCTGGACCGACTGAAAGTAGTAGAGCGAGCACGAAGAGTGGGACAAAAGAGACGGTTCTCATAGGGCGTGGGCTAGCAGAGCTCAGCTGAAGATAAGACCGAGCCGAGGTGATATACGAATGGGTTTGCCCATTCTTTCAAAAAATGCAGTTTTTGGACAGGAGAAAGCAAGGCTGCTTTCGTCTTAACCGTTGCTCGACGCGATGGCTGAGCCTCTAGAGAGCATTTCTAGGAAGACATCTTCAAACGGTAGGTCGGTCTGCCATGGCTGGTAATCGATCTGGCGGTCGCGACAGGTTTTCTCGATACCGTTGGTAAAGTCTCGGTAGGCTTGCTCGTATTGCTGGCGGTCTTTTGGTGTGAGCCAGATTCGGCGTTGCTCACCATTTTCCACATCGGTCAGCTGCACTTCGCCTTCGAGATCTGGAGTGGCTTCCTGTTGGTGAAAGACCTGTATGCAATGAATCTCGCCAGGCCAGCTGGAGGTGTGTCGGATTGCTGCTTTGGCTTCTTCGATGGATTGGCCGTAGAAATCAGAGATCACAAAAATGATGCCGTAGCGCTGGCGCGACGGGGCAAAATCTCGAAAGCATGTCTCCAAGTGAGTGGCGCCAGAGAAATCCAGTCCTTTAGCATAGTCGATGATGCGCTGGATATTACCTTGGCCTTTCAGAGGAGGCATCGGGGAGTCCATCTTTTCTCCCATACTATAGACACTGACTCGGTGCTGTCCGACTAGGCCTAGGTAGGAAAGGGCAACAGTCAGTTTTAGAGCGGTGCGGCGTTTGTCTTCGAAGGGCACAGCCATCGAGGCACTGGTATCGGTAACGATATGCACGTGAAACTCTTGAACCTCCTCGTACAGTCTGATGAATAGTCGATCCAGTCGAGCATAGAGCCGCCAGTCGATAGCCCGGTAGTCGTCATTGGGCGTGTAGTGGCGGAAATCTTTGAACTCCCTGGTGAACCCCGAAGCCGGTGTGTTTTGGATACCTTTTTTCTTCAACTGGCGGCGCTTGCGCAGGCGCAGAAATAAGGCTCGTAGCCGATCTAGGAAATCAGCATCAAAGATGGCGTCTTCGCTATGTGAGGCTAGAGACATCGAGAGGATCAGTCAGATAGTGCTACGATTCGGTTGTTGCCGAAACTGGTGAAGTATTTGCCTCCTCTAGCGGAGTCGGTGGGAGGAAAGCAGTAGAGCGGGTAGCCTGGCGCCGCTACGTAGATATTGCCCTGCCAAGTGGTAAGGTAGTCGGTGTCTATTGAGGGGGTGCCAGATAGGTAGCTGGACAGATCTTTACTCCATTTGCTGTTAGCGATGCGGCTTCCTGACAGGGCGTTAAACACAGAGATGCCTCGTTGGCCCCTTACAAATACCCAGTTTCCTACGGCAGTGCCAGACAGTGGGCCAGCGCCTAGATGGCCACAGCCTATTCTCGTGACGGTATCTTTAGCAGCGTTGATATGGGTGAGGGTTTGGCCTTCGAGTAGCCAGGCGCTTTGTTTGGCGGTGCCGAGTAAAATGCCTGTCTCAGGCCAGTGCTGACTGGCTAGGGGCAAGCCTAATGATACCATCGATATGCCTCGATCATCAGGGAGCCAGAGATAGCCATCGGTGAGGTGGCCCTTGGTAGGTGTGCCCTTGTCCAATCGGTGTTTTGACCATTCTGCAGTGGGCGCGAGTAGCGAGCCTGGGTAGGTCAGGAATGAGATTGATTGTTTGCTCAGCTCACTGGAGGTTTGATTCTTTAGGTAGTTTATGTGCGACTGTGTAGCGCCTTGATTTTGGGCAACCCAAACGGGTTTTGCTGTTAGTTGTTCCAAAGTGACGACTTCTTCATCCGATAGGTGCTCACGACTCTCTCGCAGGGGCAGGGGGAACACGCGAACTTGTTCGTTGGCCAGCTGCCAGACCGTGTTTCCTGATGCGGCATCTACGATATAGGCACCATGACCGTAGGCAAAAATTCTCCCACCATCTGCACTGATGCCGGTATTGAGTGAGGTTAGCACTGGTTGTTGCGCCGTTTTTGAGTTGTCATGTTGCCATTCTCTCTCCCAGATCAGCTTGCCGCTGCTGCTGTTAAACGCTTTTAATGAGTCGTGTAGCGGATCAAATCCGACAATGAGGTTGTCTGAGATGGTGTAGTGAATGGTCGGAATCGCCCACGGGCCTGTGGCGACGTCATCCTGCTTGTCATTGAATTGGGTGGTCCATTTCAGACTTCCGTCCTGTGCGGAATAGGCACTGAGAGACTGTTCTTTCGGCAGGAAAAACATATCGTCGCGAACCAGTAACTGCCTAACCAGTCGAGCTTGGCTCAGTGGCTCGAGGTTTATCGGGGATGAGTGGTCGGTGTGCGCAAAAGTGGGTGCATCCGGGGTACCGTAATTCTTTTTCCACGCGAGTTTACCGGTGACTGAATCGATCCCGTAGACTTGGCCCCAGCTATCGAGTGCGATGACCGTAGATGTGGCGGCTTTGACTTGGAGTAGAACGGCCCCTGCATCGATCTCGAATGCCCACGAGACTTGGGGGCGATCGAGTAAAGGGAGTATCGGCTTGGGTGTGGAGGCGCCGTTGGCGGGACTCTGGGTGAAAGAGCTGATCGCTACATCGGTAGGGATTGATAAGCCATCTGGGAAGGTGATGGTTTTACCGCCTTTTTCCTTGTAGGCCTGCATCTGGCTTAGAGTATCGTTTTTGGCGTCGTCTCGGTTCAGGTTATTATAGATCAGAGCCTTTGCCCACAGCGACCATGCGGGGTCTTGCTCTTGGGCCTCGGTTTCGACCGTTTCGAGCAGTGGCAGGGCTGCTGCCCAGTTGGTTTTGTTGCTAGCTAATATTTTAGCGATGGAGCGCCAATAGGAATCGAGTAGATGCCACTGCAGTGCCTTTTTGGTGTCTTGTCGCCATTCAGCTGTTTTGCCTTGTTGGGCGATGCCTTGTTTGAGGCTGCGGATGGCAGATCTCAGTCCGGTTTCGTCACCTTCAGCCGCAAGTAGAGAGAGCCGACGTTCCCAGCTAAACAGGTCACTAGGCTCGAGCCTGGTGACGGTGGCCAGGGCCGATGCTGCTAGTTCGGGATCGCCATACTCGATGAGCATTTGATAGCACTCGCGCAAAAGATTAGCGTCTTCGATGGATTCGAGATTTAGCTTGTTTAGCGCTTCTCTGGATAGATCTGGACGCTGTGCCCGGTGGTAGATCTGCGCTAGCTGTAGGCTGTAGGTATCGATCTTTTCCGGATCTTCTTTCGATAAAATGAGGAGCTGGTCTTCCACGGTCTTCACCGCATTGGGGTCGTCTGCGAGTGCGCGGACCAGGAGTTGATGCAGTTTTACCTTCTTGCTGGTATCGATCTTTTCGGTAGCGAGGCGTGCTTTGACGACTTCGGTCACTCGGGCGGTCAGTTGGCGGCGTTCTGCAGATTCGCAGAGAAAGATGAATTTCTCGATTTGATCGGTAGTCCACAGTTTGTCGGCGAACTGAAATTGAGCTTGTTCATTCTCAAAGAAGCTGGGGATCTCTCCAAAAGAGTCGTTTACCAGCAGGGCGATGGTTAGCCAGCTTTTGTATCGTGAGATGGTATCAGCTTGGTCGCGGAGTTTGGCTAGCAGTTGGGTGGCAGCACTTTGGTCTGCCATCTCCCCGTGTACTCTGGCTAGCAGGAGACCCGGCTCGAAAGGCAGGGTGCGAGATGCTTCGATATAGCTCTTTAGCAGCGAGGCTGCGGGTTGGAGAAATGATTCATCGACAAGAAATTGGCAAAGATCCAAAAGGTTTTCAGGCTCAGCTCCTTTGCTGGATATAGTCGAGAGTAGGTTTTTCACGCGTTCTTCCAGCCCCTGCTCCAGATGGACTTCGCAGAGCTCTCGCACCACATCCAGACGAGTCGGCTCAGTGGTGATGAAGTTTTGGTATTGCTCGACAGCATCGGTTGTTCTCTGTTGCTCCCTTAGGTAGCGAGCTAGGTCGAGTATACGTGCCGACTGCTCAGGTTTTTCGAGGCTGGCCAGGACTAGGGCGAAATCTTGCTTGGCGGCAGTGCTCATGCCTTTTTGATATTCGACTTTCACCAGTCGGTACCTTAGGTCGCTCCGATCGGGATAGATCTCGAGGCGCTCGCCGATGTAGGCGATGAGTTGGTCGATCAGGGTGGGGGTATCGAGGATTGCGAGTAGTCGGCTTTCGATCTCGCTGGATTCGGGTAGTGATTGAGAGCCTGCTCTGAGGACTTTGATGGCTTCGGAGTTTTGTCCATCTGCAGATAGCACCTCAGCGTAGTCTAGCACGGCACTTTCTTTGTCGGGTGATTTTTGGTAGGCGGTTTTGCTTTTGTTCAGAAGAGCGGAGCGCTCTTCGTCATTGGCGATCACAGCTATCCTGAGAGTCATCACTGCGGCACGTCTAGGGTGGTCGGGAGCGAGTTTCGACAGCACAGAATCGAGACGCAGACCAGCGGCGGCAGATTCTCCGAGCTCGGCCTGGCATTCGGCAGCTAGGATGGATGCGTGGATGCGCTCTTCTGGGTTGAGGGTATTTCCCAGAGCAGATTCTAGCGATTGCAGGGCTAGTTTGAAAAACTGGTGATGTTTAGCGAGGCTTGCCAGACTCAGTAGGCTCGATCCGGTCTGAGCTTCTACTTTTAGTAGTTTCTCGAGTTGGGCGAGGGCTAGTTGTCTGCCTTGTTCGGTGGTGGCTTGGTCCAGTAGCTCCCTCAGCCACACGGTGCGGCGAAATTTGTCCTTCTCGAGATCGATAGCTCGCGAGAGAGTCGTCAGACCTCTTTCAGTCTCTTTTTTGCGCAGCTCGGTGGAGAGCAGGTATTGGAGGTAAGCGTGGTCGGGGTGCTGTTGGGCGGCTTGCTCGATGAACTCACTGACTTCTACCCGTTGCATGGTCTGGTAGAGTCGAGTCAGGACAGCTTTTGCGCCTGGATCGTCGGGGTATTTGGCGACGTGAGCCTGATAGAGGCCTATGAGCTCTTCTTCTCGCTCGGCATCGCGGTAGAGCCGGACCAAGGCGTCGATCGGAGATTTTACCGTGGGGTCGTAGTGTAGCGCGGTGCGTAGTTTGAGGGACTCGGCTTTGAATGCCTCTTCTGCATTCTGCTGCTGCGCGTGCAGAGGGGACAGCAGTAGGACGGCCACACAGAGGCCGACAAAAGTCTGTGACAGGTGGGGTGCTTTCACGCGTTTCTCGGTCGTGGGTTAGTCTAGGAGTTCCTTGATCAATCCGTCGACGGCTATGGCCTCCGCTTCGCCCTGGAAGTTTAGGATCACCCTGTGGCGTAGCGCGGAGAGTCCGACGCGGCGTATGTCCGCTTCTGATACGGCAGTGCGGCCATCCAGTGCGGCGTGTACTCGTGCACTGCGGATCAGTGCCTGCAGTCCTCGAGGACTGGCGCCGTAGCTGACATAGTCATTTACCATACTGCTGCTTTTTTCTCCAGGGTGGGTCGATAAGATCAAATCAGCCGCATAGGAGGTGATATGATCGGCCACTGGCACCTGAGCGACGGTCTTCTGAAAGCGTGTGAGATCTTCTCCCGATACGATGGCTGCCAGATCGGGCTCGTCGAATGCTGAGGTGCGGCGCGAGATCTCGACTAGGGTCTGGTGGTCGGGGAATGGTACTTGAAGTTTAAATAGGAAACGATCGGCCTGAGCCTCTGGGAGAGGGTAGGTGCCCTCCATCTCCATGGGGTTCTGAGTGGCCATCACGAAAAACGGCTGCGGCAGCTTCATGGTCTCGCCACCAGCGGTCACGCCGCCTTCCTGCATGACTTCCAGCAGGGCTGCTTGGGTCTTTGGGGTGGCGCGGTTGACCTCATCGACCAAGACGAGATTGGCAAAGACTGGTCCCCGCTCGAAGTGCAGGACTCGTCGGCCATCATCATTTTCATTCACGATGTGAGTGCCGAGGATGTCGGCTGGCATCAGGTCTGGTGTACACTGGATACGCCCAGGCTGCAGGCCCATCACTTGAGCGAGAGTCCGGACGAGAAAAGTTTTCCCCAACCCTGGGACCCCCTCGAGCAGCACATGACCTCGGCAAAAAACGGCCACCAGAGTGTCGGTGAGGAGCTCATCGTAGCCGACGATAGCCTTTTGGATCTCTTCCTTCAGGCGAGAGAAGGTCTCCCGAAATTCGTCCAATCCCGCCTCTAGTTCTTTCACGTCGTTCATATCTACTGCGCAGCTCACGCTACGAAGCGATGACGGAAACTCAACAGCGGGTTTGAGGTTGGTGAAAAGGGTGTTTGCCGCGTTAGCTGTCGGAGAAGAGCGAGTTATTGCGTCGAAACTCGCTCGGTGAACAGCCTAAGTATTTCTGAAAGGTACGAGTGAAGTAGCTTTGGTCGATGAAGCCGGATTCGTTGGCGATCACAGAGATCGGGATTTTCGTGTCGGCCAGCCGATCACTGGAATGCAGGATGCGTGTCCGAGTCAAAAACTCACGGGCAGACATGCCGCATACTTTTTGAAACAGTCGGTTCAGCTGTTTGGTCGAGACCGAGCTTTGGGCTGCCAGAGTCTCGATGGAGATCTTCTCCTGATAGTTCTCGGTCAGGTACTCGATCGCTTTGGCTACGCTGTGGGGGAGGTTGGCTGGAGGGTGGGAGAAATGAGGCGCAGTCACCCCCGCGATACCGCAGATTTGATCGCTTTTGTTGTAGATCGGCATTTTCGTGGTGGAGAACCAGCAGAATCCGCCACGATCGCTCTTCCACGGCTCCAGTCGGTTGACGATAGCTTTGCCTGTTTGAAAGATTTTTTCATCATCTTCCCGGTAGTGCATAGCTACAGATTTGGGAAAGAAGTCGAAATCACTAGCGCCTGTCAAACTGTCCACAGAGGGGCAGCCTAGCTGGCGAGCTAGCTTTTCATTTCCAGATATCAGCCGACTTTCGCGATCTTTCACGAAGAAATAAGTGTCGGAAATATGGTTGAATAGTGGTTCAAAACAGCCACCGGGTTTCAACTGGCTGTAGAATTCTTGTTTTCGGGTGGTCATGATCCGAAGGGGGAGACGTTGTGTTGGGTGCGATTCCTTGGGTTTTATCGAAAAAAAACGGAGGCATTATTATCATATTTCACGTTGGCAAAAAAACAAAAAATGGCACAGGTGGTATGAATGAACTTAATATGGGGGAATAGTTACTTTCATGTTTGCGTTTTACGATTTTGAGAGTGACGCAATCTCGCCCTCTTCCAGTCGGACGATACGCCATTCATCCAGAATGGTGCCGCCAGCTTTCTCGTAAAAATCGATGGCTGTTTTATTCCAGTCCAGCACACACCACTCGTATCTGCCGGCGTGCCGGTTTTCGGCGATCGAGGCGATTTCCTTGAGCAGGCTTTTACCGATACCGCAGGAGCGGTGGGCGGGTTGAACATAGATATCCTCGAGCCAGATCCCGGCACGTCCTTTGAAGCTGGAGAAAGTAGAGAAGAACATGGCGTAGCCGACCAGCTCGCTATCGATCTCGGCCACGATCGCTTCTGCAGCTGGCTGGTCACCGAAGAATGCGGTTTGGTAGTCTGCTTCAGTGGCGACTAAGTCATGTTCCAGCCGCTCATAGACAGCTAGCTCTCGGACAAGTCCGAGTACGGCAGTTATATCTTGGGGGAGCATGGGGCAGATCACCGGTTCCATGGCATGTGGGGGAGAAGATGTAGGGGGGGGAAATTACTCGC
Source organism: Verrucomicrobiota bacterium (assembly GCA_020630975.1). Taxonomy (GTDB): domain Bacteria; phylum Verrucomicrobiota; class Verrucomicrobiia; order Verrucomicrobiales; family DEV007; genus Arctic95D-9. The sequence continues at coordinate 26,038 of JAHDID010000004.1, read as the reverse complement.
TGATCGTTAGCTTATTCGCGGCACCGCGACCGCGCTCCTGTGCCCACACCCGATGGGCGTGATCGTAGATCATCGTGATAGAAGTCTTGTTCTTTACGCGATATTCAGCGGTTTTGGCGTGAGTTGTGGTCGGGTAATTCTTAGTCACGATGACATCGGCCTGCATGCCCGTGGCTTCCTTGGATCTGGCATTGGTGAATTTGCTGATCTGGCCGCTGATAGAGGAGGGGACTCCGCTGCTGGAACCGTCTGTCACGGGCTCGATGAAGTAAAAGCGAGCCGTCATATTGCCTCTGGTATCGATGGTGCACTCGTAGACCTTCACAGCACCGTCGATCACGTAGTCGTGCTGAGAGACGGATGTGATTTGGTCTAGTTTAGCGGTGAAGCGGTTTTTCGTGATCCCTTCGGGATCAGTCGTCATAGTTGCCACTTCGACTTCCAAAAAGCCCACTGTACCAGTGGACGAAGCAGAGTTTCACTGACCATGGAGTTTGCCAAAGGCAATGGTCGCTAGGAATAGGGCGAAGATTAGCGGTAGCTTCATGGGTGAGGAGGCTAGCAGAGAGTGTGGCAAAAGGGAAGCTAGAAAGTTGCGAGTCTGAAAATCCAGTTTTTCATGTTTAAGTTTTGACTCGGAGTGATACAAAAGGCGCTTGAGTTGTATACTTTCAGAGATCGATATTGGTGGAGGATTTTCAATAAACCCCGGTGCATTTGGGCTATTGATTTTGCCGGTTTTACTTATTTATAGCTGGATAAAGAGGGAGTCTCTCAAACCGTCTGTGCTCTATATACATGGCGTGCTTTGGGCGGTTATATTTGGGGTTTGTGTGTTGGGGCAGATAGGTTTTGGCGAGGGGCGGCGAAAGCTGCATAAGGTAGAGCGATTACTGATCGGTTATTGCCATGAGAATGGGGCAATACCGGAGGATCTGACATTTATTGATGATCCTTCGCTGCTAACTTGTAAAGGGGCTCCGATAGGGTATCGAGCAGAGGATATGCGTATCTCTTTTGATGTCCCATTCCCGACTCCAATTAAGGAAATTAAGGGATATTTTGGGAACCCGTTTCCTAAAACGATGAGCACCCGAGTGCTGCATGAGAATCCCGAACTTCAGGAGTTACTCAAGAAATAGGGTTTCACCTCACAGGTAGCCTCGCACTGCGAACCTTTAAGTTCTCATCATTCCATAATGAGTGAAATACTTGGATCGTATCGTGCTCGATTTTTAGGTCGCGGTATTGGCCCTGGACTCGGCCGGTTTGCAGAGCTGCGGTGGAGCAGCCGATACCGATGGAGCTGGGCCAGAAATGGTGGCTGTAGCTGGCATTGTCTCTCTGCTCGAGGACTTTGCCGTCTAGTCTTAGGGATAGGTGCTGGGCGGGTTGATCCCAGGCGATTTCGATGTGGTGCCACTGATTGGTGGCGATCTCTACCGGGCTGTGTAGGTGAAAGTAGTAGGGCTTTTCGCCTGGTTTTTCGGTATGGGTGGAGCCGGTCCAGAGCCAGCCGAGTTGGCCATCGGCGCTCAGGTAGAGTTGCAGCCAGCCTTCGGTGCCTTTTCGCCCGGCGCTGAATAGCGAGATGATTTGGCCCTTGTCTTTGGGCAGGGCATCCAGACACACGGAAAAGCCTAGCCTACCGCTGGGGCTACGCAGGTAGTCGCCGGGGTAGAGTAGAGGGCGATCGTCGGCCGAGAGCTGGACGGTGCCAGGCTCTGGCAGTGTGACAGTGAGTGGGCGCAGGGATGGCTCCAGTGTCGGAGCCACATAGTCTCGAGCCGTGAGATAGCTGTCTCTGGCTAGAGTGATACGGTCGGCAAACGGGCCGTCGGGGGCCGCTGCTTCGGCCTGGCTGAGTAGATCGTCGAGCTGGGCGAGGACGGTGGGCGACAGCCAGCTGCTGGGCGGGTGAGTCAGGTCTCGCCAAAAGGTGGGCTGCCAGGGGCTCTGCCGGGCGCTTTCCTCTAGGAATAGCCAGTAGGCTAGCATGGGCTCGGCGGCGGGGCCGTAGAGATCGGTGCAGAAAGTGGCGATGAGCTCGTCGATGGATTGGCGCGGATCCCAGGTGAGCTGGGCGATCAGGTAGTGGGCGAGGGGATTGTGGCGGATGGAGGTGCTGGCCTGGATGAAATAGTAGTCGCTATATCCCTGCTCGGCCATCCACTGGATGCTCTCACCGAGTGAACGGGCGACAGGTAGAGGCATGGTGGCATCGCCATCGGCCAGTAGGGCGTAGTCCCAGATACCATCGGCAGACCATGCCGACATGGTCTGGCCCATGTCGGTATCGGCATCGATGGGGCGCAGCAGGTCGCCAGTGCGGGCCACCTGCACTTTGATATTGGGCCCTAGTTTTAGTGGGGCAGGTGGTCGCTGATAGTTCTGATAGGCGAGCAGGAGCAGCTCGCGATCGGGGTGGGTCTCGGCCAGCTGCCTAGCCACGGCATTGACGAAAGTGGTGTGCCGACGGCTCATCGAGCCCATGGGGCCTGGGGTGAAATTTTTTCCACCTAGAGCCGAGCAGTCGGTGCACTCACACCAGCGGATGAGCCCGTCGGGAGGCGAGAGCGGCACGAGGCTGCCGGTGGTGTGCCGATCGTACCAAGCACCCGCCGCACTCGCGATGGTCGATATCACCTCAGGATGGGTGGTGCAGATATTGGCTCGATCCATGCCTAGTGGGATGCGACGGCCGTGGTAGAGGGGGTAGCACTCAGGGTGCTCGTCGAAATACTCATCGACGGGTAGCATCCACTCGTAGTTGTGCGCTAGCCGATGCCAGAGTACCTGGCCGCCTCGGGCAGAGGCATCGCTCCATTTGCGATGTAGGGAGAATTGGCGATTTAGTCCATTGCGAGACGCCCAGTCCATGGCCTCGAGGTCGCTCACCCCGTGACCTTGGATCTTGTCGATCTCTCGCACGAGGAATTGGGGGCGCGATAGGATGGGGCTGTCGGGCAGGTCTAGGCTAGTTCGCTGTGGGATGATCTGGCCTAGCTCGCCGGGAAAATACCAGCGACAGCCCTGCAGCCGCAGCCAGGCATAGGTGGCGTATAGTGTGGCTCGATCGTTGGCTCCGCAGAGCCGGAGAGTAGAGCCATCGTGTACGACGAGATAGGTGTCGCGTCCGGCTAGGGCCGAGCGCTCGTCGGGTAGATTTAGTGTCTGCAGGTAGGCGAGATTTCCCTCGGTGCGACCGATCTCGATGACAGGGCTCGACTCAATAGGGCTGTCCAGCGACCAGCCTGTCATCGCTTGGATGAAATGGGCTAGCTCCGCCTGAGCGTGTCGCTCGGCTGGCGTGGGTACCTCTGGCAGGCGAATGTCAGGGGCCTGAGCGATCTGACCGGCACGGGTTGTGCCGTTGTAGGCCAGAAAGATCAGTGCGGCTAAGAGAATGAGCTTTTTCACTAGAACAGTCCTCGGCGGGCTTTGGGATCGTCCTCGTAGTTCTGGTAGAGCACGTTGTCCTTTGGTTCGCGCTCGATGGCGAAGCGGTAGCCGAGGCCCAGTATCATACCGGCCACCAGTCCGCCGATGTGGGCAGCATAGGCCACGCCGCCACCTTCTTGGTTGGTCATCATCATCGATACCACCTGCATGACACCCCACGCGCCGATGACGAGGAATGCGGGCAGCGAGATGATGCGGATAAAGAACAGGGCATTGACCTTATTGTGTGGAAACATCACCAGATAAGCTCCCAGCACTCCGGCGATAGCTCCCGATGCCCCTAGCGATGGCACCACAGAGCCGGGATCGAACAGGATGTGGGCGAGGCTGGCGATGACTCCTGTGACGATGTAGAAGAGCAGAAAGCGCATGTGGCCAAAGCGATTCTCGACATTATCGCCAAAGATCCAGAGAAACAGCAGGTTCGAGCCGATGTGCATCAGATTTCCATGCATGAACATAGCGGTGAAAATCGTCAGCAGGATAGGTGTCGGCCCTGGTGCCTGTGGGATTTCTTTGGTTTCGCCTTTCACCTCGATGACTTGAGTCTCAGTCAGATCAGTATTGGTGAGGATCTCTTTCGGGATGGCGGAGTATCCGTAGGTGAAACTGGGATTCTGCTGTTGGTAGAAGTACACTGCCACATTGGCGATCAGCAGTAGCAGCGTCACCCAGGCAAAGCGCTTCAGTTTCGTGTCGTCGTCGGAGATGGGAAAAATCATGGTAGGTTAGGTGGTGATAGGGTTAGCGGTGTCGTTTGGCCTCAGCGATAGCATCGTCTATCGCTTGGCGAGCTCGAGGAGCGTTTTTCCAGCAGGAGCTTTTCAAGTGATCGGCTACCCACTGTAGGATGTGATCGGTATTGGCTTCGGATAGTTCCTCGAGTGTGGAAAACCCATACTCCTCCAGCCGCTGTACGACTGTGGGGCCGACGCCTTTTACGGCGAGCAGCAGGTCTCTTTCCTCTGAGTTAAAAGCCATAACGATAGGTTTCCTTAACGGTCCTGATTTAACATAGGCGCGGCCCGGTGTCGCGCATATTTTCACTGGCGCTCTTGCTTATGATGGCTATAGGTCCGGTGTGCGGCGATTTTTTCTCCAGCTCTTGCCAGTAGTGGTGCTCCTCTCGATAGGGGATGTCCATTGGCTGGTCATGCAGTCTGTCACTTGGGGACAGATGGCGGCTGAGTCTGCAGATGCAGATGGGTCTGTCGCGCGTACGCTATACCAATCGATAATCGGTGAAGAGAAGTGCGATCGCTGCCACCAGCTGGAAGCGGATCGCGAGGAGGATCGCGATGGGCAAGCGCAGTGGGAGAGCAAGCAACTGCTAGCTAGCGGTTGCGCAAACCGTGAGCTACGAGCCTTCCGCAGGGCTGGGCAGCGATTGGCACTTAGTCCTGCACGACAGCAGCCTCATAGAGCCGAGGCACCGCTGCTGCCACCGCCGTGGGCATAGTCGCTGGCGACGCCAGTGTCGCAGTATGATCTGCTCCGTCTAGGGGTAGCAGGTGTTTTTCAGTTGAGTCGGAAACACCCATTGTACCCTATTGAGTCAGGATTGTACCCTATTCAGTTTTTTTCTGTACCCTATTGAAAATGGGGTGTTTTCAGCCTTTTGGGGCAATTTTCCAAAGATCTCAAACCTAATTTGATAATTAAACTTTCTTAAACAAAATCCTTATGACTACTAAAACCATACCAACCCTACTCGCAGTGGCGATGCCGCTGCTCACTCTAGCTGGCCCAGAGCCGCTGATCATCGATGATAAGAACCCACATCACGGCGTGAAGTGGGACGACCACCGTGTCGACAGCCACGCACCGATCGGTGTGATGGGCGAGCACACTCATGATGCAGGAGAGGCTATGCTCTCGTATCGCTACATGTTCATGGAGATGCGCCCGAATATCGACGGTGGTACCGAGCTAACTCCAGCTCAAGTCCGTGCGCAGGGCTTCATGGTAGCTCCGACTGATATGCAGACTCAGATGCATATGCTCGGTGGTATGTATGCGCCTACTGATGATCTGACACTCCTCGGTATGGTGAACTATATCGACAAGGCGATGCAGCACGAGATGATGAATGGTAACACATTCCGCACGGCTACCTCTGGTATCGGTGATTTCAAATTCGGTGGTTTGTTGAAGTTCTTCGACGAGGACAATCAGCGCGCACATTTCAACCTCGTGGCTAGTGCGCCTACTGGCTCGATCAAAGAGACTGGTGTGACACCGGCTAGTGCTCCAAATGCTGTGCGCCTGCCCTACGCCATGCAGCTCGGCTCCGGTACATGGGATCTCCTGCCAGGCGTGACCTATCTCGGCCAGTCGGGCCATCTCTCATGGGGTGCTCAGCTGAATGGTACCCTTCGTCTGGGCCGCAATGATCTGGGCTATTCTCTGGGCGATGAGTTCGGTGCGACTGCATGGACCGCCTATCAGTTCAGCGATAGCGTGAGCGCCTCTTTCCGCGCTGCTTACAAGACTTGGGGCAATGTCGATGGTGCGGATGCCGCGCTAAATCCTATGATGGTGCCTACGGCTCGCCCTGACCTGCGTGGTGGTGAGAGAGTCGACCTATTAGGTGGTCTCAATTTCTACCTGCAGAATGGTCCCCTCAAAGGCCATCGCTTCGCGATCGAGACTGGCACCACTGTGTGGCAGGATCTCAATGGCCCTCAGCTCGGCATGGAGTGGATGACCACTGCAGGCTGGCAGAAGGCATTCTAGAAACTTTTTGAGAAAGCTACCTTTCATGGGCTCTGTATCGGGGCCCATGGGAGCGCGCTTGAAACTGGGCTCTCTACCGAGTATGATTTGTCCACTTCTCCGATGCCCAGACGCAAACGACGCTCCTGTTACTGCACATTTTTCTTTCTCATACTGGTGGGGCTAGCCGCAGTGCTAGCCTACATCGCCTATCCGGTGGTCTTTCCACCCGAGGTCATGCCTAAAGACACGCCCTGGCCCGAGTCGCTCACCCTGATCGAGCGCGATGAGTGGACCGACTCTAGCGATACTCCCGATCCCGAGGATATGAGCCCGATGGGTGAGGTGACACGCATCACCGTGCATCACGATGGCATGCCGCCGCTGCCGATGACCACCGAGACGCAGATAAAAAAACGCATCACTTCTATCCGCAACGCTCACTCCCAGAAGTATGCTGATATCGGCTACCACTATATCGTCGATCCTCTGGGGCGGATCTGGCAGGCCCGGTCGATGAAGTACCAGGGGGCACACGCCAAAGGCGAGAATACCGGCAATATCGGAGTGATGTTTCTCGGTAATACCTATGATGATAAACCGACTGAGGCGGGGCTGTCTGGGCTATTTCGATTTTTAGTCTATCTGCGGCAGCGCTACGAGGTGGACAAGGCACAAATCTATACTCACCGAGAGCTAGGTAAAACCGGCTGCCCAGGCAAAATGCTCCAGGATGAGATGGATAAAGCTCGCGATGGCACGGCGCTAGATCTACCGACTGCAGATGGGATCGACTGGCAGAAGATGCTGGAGCGCGCGATCGATCTGGCGCGGAAAGTGAAGCGGTTGGTGGATTTTAAGTGAGGCGACGACTAGGCTTCAGCTAATGTGGCGCGAGTGGCTGTTTCATCGTGCAAGTGCTTTGCTTCGGCCTATGTAGGGTCAGCTTGTAGCTGACCGACTTCCCTCTGCATATCTTCTGGCTCAGCATGCCGGTCAGCTGAAGGCTGGTTCTACGTAGGGACTAGATGTATTGGCGGATAGGCTCTGCGGCCACTCTCTGGCTTTCGCCGCCACATCCACCCACAACTCTTCTGGGGATTGGGTGTCAGTTGAAGAGCTTTTATGAGCAGGGCTACATCTTTTCGCCGCGCTCCAGATACGCTGTCTCTGCTGTGTCCAGTTTTTCCCATGCGGCTCGAAATCGGACTCCTAGCGCGGGGTCGAGCAGTTCGCAGGCGCGATTGATATCGCAGAAAAGGTATTCGGTGAGCTCCTCGGGGCATAGCTGGATCTGGGCGATGGTATCGGCATCGATTACCCCGCCGTCGAAGACGAAGTGGATCGCTTCCGGCTTGTAATCGCGGCGGGCGAGGTACTCGATCGAGAGCGGGCGGCCGATTGGCAGCTGTAGACCTAGCTCCTCCTGTACCTCGCGTACGCAGGTCTCGTGAGGAGACTCATCTTTGTCGACTGAGCCGCCGGGGATCAGCCAGGTGTCTTTGTAGCTGGGGTTTACGATCAATACTTGGCCTGCCTGGTCCCGGATGAGGGCGCCAGAAGCGAGGTTTACCGTATTGAGCTGAGCGTAAAAGACGTCGTCGGGTAGTAGATCCATTGTGAGTCGCCACTGTAACCGAGCAAATCGAGCTTGAAGGGAAAAACTTCTGAGCGCACGGTATAGGTGTGAATGGTAACGACAAAGACCCCAAAACTGTCGACGATCTGATTGATACCAGTGAAGAAGAATTCCCCGAAGAGATCTTTTTTGGCAAAAGCCGTGAGCTGCGCCACCAGGAAGTCCCTGATCTGGTCGATGATACCCCCGACGAAGCTGGCCCCGATCTCTCTGACAAGGAGAAGGATGCTGTGGCCCAGCGACTGCTAGCACTGCCACAGCTGACCCCGCGCGAGATCGAACAAGCGCTACTGGCCAGAGGCTACCGCGGGCAGGATCACGCACGGCGCGCTGGGGCCGTGCTCGCCTATCGGCATATGCAGCGCCTGCGCCGCGAGTTTGTCGAACGTCTGCCGCAGGAGCAATGGTCGATGCGGGAGAATTATCTATTCCTCGGCGCGACAGGCTCGGGCAAGACTTACCTCTCAGAGATGTTGTTTCGCGATATCCTCGGCGTACCCACGGTGATCGCCGACGTCACGCGCTACTCGGAGACCGGCTACATCGGCGATGATGTACTGATGCTCCTGTCGGAGCTGTTCGAGGCGGGAGATCAGGATCGTGCTTGGGCGAGCTGCGGTGTCATCTGTTTGGATGAGTTTGATAAGCTGGCAGCGAGTCGCTCGGCAGCACGCTTTGCCGGTGAGGGCACGACCAAAGATGTGAGTGGTTTTGGCGTGCAGCGTGGGCTGCTGAATATGCTCTCGGGCAGCAGTTCGCCGTTTCCGACTGATTTTGGCTACAGTGCATTTGGCAAGCGGGTGACCATGCCGCTGCATAATATCATGTTCATCGCCTGTGGTGCTTTCAGTGGGCTCAAGCAGGTGGCCGATCTCGCCGAGGGCGGTGGGGCGGCTTCCGTCGGATTTCTGGAAAAACCCAAACCTATCGACAATACGCTGGTGTCGAAGATCGGTTTTGAGCTACTCGAGGACACGCGGGCTTTTAGTAACTACGGTATTCTACCTGAGCTGGTTGGTCGTTTCTCGCGCATGGTGCCTTTTCAGCCCTTGGACAAGGAGGTTCTTAAGCAAATCCTCGAAGACAATGTGCTGACAGCTTACCGCAGAGAGTTCGCCGCAGAGCGTGTGCAGTTGATCGTAGACGATGCGGTGATCGATCATGTCATCGACTCCGCACGCCGCCGGGAGACGGGGGCGCGGGCGATCCGAGCATCGCTAGTGCCGCATCTGGAGGAGGCTGCTTTTCAAGTGTTTGGCGAAGCTGGCAGCCAAGTGCGCCTGTGGCTAGATCGCGGAGAGGTACGCGTGGATGTGGCGGTGGTGGCGTGAGCTGATGGATATATGGAACTGAGATTGCCAGAGAAAATACCTCAGTTTTTAGAGTTTCCGGAGTGTAGGGAACGGTTTGCTCAAAAAGCGTTTTCGGGCTCCTACAAGGCAGCTGAAATACTGCTTGGCCTATTCGAATTTACGATAGTGAGTTTAATTGATGGCGATCCTTTGAATGATCTGTCGATTCCGGATTTGGATAAGTTAATTTGCTCTAGATCCGAGCAACAGCAGGTTATGGAGAGACCTGCATTTGATGTGATATCAAGTTGTGTTTGGCCACCGGTGGGGAAGAGTGGGGAAATAGTGATTAATGTAAAAGAAACACAGGTTTCTGCCGAATTCCTATGGTTAATTTTGAAAGCGACTGATCATCTCGAATTGGTTCGACGAATGGTAGCTGCTTACAAAAGGGAAGAATGCTACAGCGATGATTATTTTGCATTGGGGGTTAATTTGCAATGTATCGGTGTTTCTCGATCTTTTGTTGAAGGCTGTGTCGAGTTGAGCGGATGTCAATTTCGCGATCGAATGTTAGAAGGGATATCGGTGTGAAAACAAGTGGTTTAGAGCACTACACACTCAGCTCAAACTCCATAAAACACTCCTCCCGCTGGCCGCTGGAGTAGGCTTCGGATAGCTGGCGGAGGGTGCGTATACGGGTGGCGTGGGTCACCGCATCCACCTTTGGATCGGCAGTGGGGAAGTACTCTAGCAGGGACTTTTTGATCATCATGACTCGCACCTTGCGAGTATTCATGTGATCGGATACCTCGCAGGTCAGGCAGAGGACGTAGGTCTCGGTGCGGGCATCGCCTGTGATATCTTGGCGGATGTAGCCGTGGGCGAATTTTTCCGACACTTCATTGAGAGCGGCGTTTAGGCACAGCCAGTAGTCGTTCTTCTTGCCGATGGGTAGCAGAGGGTCGTTCGCAGTCGTTTTCTTGGAGGCACGGCTGACTTTTTTGATGATGGCTGGATTGAGAAACACTTCAGTTGCGGGCTTCTCGATGATCGTGCGCAGGTGCAGGCGGCCATGTTGGATGATGTTGAGTGAGAAGTTCACCCGGTCGAGGAAGTCGCGTTTGCTCAAGCGTTTTCGAGCTTGGAGCATGACGATACTGCCGCCGATCAGTCCGGCTATCAGCGGGATTGTCAGATTAAGTGCTCGTACCAAGATCTGCTGTATTTCGGCCCAGTCCATCGTGTGTGTGTCGCCATAGTGGCATAGGAGCGTGGCGCGGAAAAGCCTCTTTCCAAGCCGCATTTCATCCGATAGCTTTTTAGACGGTTAGTTATGAAGATCGATGCACATCACCACTTCTGGACATTTGATCCAGAGCAATATGGCTGGATCTCTGAGGAGATGGAGGTGCTGCGGCACGATTTTGGGCCCGCTGAGCTGGAGGGAAATCTGAGTGCCACGGGCATCGATGCTGCGATCTCGGTGCAGGCTAGGACCCATGAGGTGGAGAATGGCTTTCTGCTCGACTACGCCAAGAAGCACAAATTCATCGCTGGAGTGGTCGGCTATATCGATCTGACGAAACCAGATGCGGGCCACCGTCTAGACGCCTTTGCAGGGCAGGGAGAGGGATATGCCCTAGGCGTGCGCGAGGTGCTTCAGGGGCTGCCGGATGACTATGGGCTGCGCGAAGATTTCAATCGAGGGGTGTCTCTGCTGCACGATTTTGGCTTCACGTACGATGTATTGATCAAACACCACCAACTGGAGAATTCTATCCAGCTAGTCGACAAGCACCCGGCGCAGGTCTTTGTGCTAGACCACATCGCCAAACCTGAAATCGCCTCTGCCGAGGTGGATCCGGCCTGGGCGGAGAACATCAAAAAATTAGCCGAGCGCGAGCACGTCTACTGCAAGGTCAGCGGTATGGTCACCGAGGTGGCACCCACCACTGAGTGGACGGCAGCTATGCTGGAGCCCTATTTCCAAGTTGTCTGGCAGGCCTTTGGGCCGCGCCGAGTCATGTTTGGTAGTGACTGGCCTGTGTGCCTGCTACGCAGCCACTACACCCGCTGGGTAGAGACTGTGCGCAGCTGGACGAGTGATCTCTCAGACACCGAGCAAGCCGACTTCTGGGGCGGCAATGCGGTGCGTGCCTATGGACTAGAGCTGTAGCAGAGCAGAGGCACTGCCATAGGTCGCATAGGCCCTATATGACCTATAGCTCCAGCTGGGCCATCTACCCCAGAAACTGCTCTGCAAACGCACGCACTCTAGCCACGGCTTTCTCCTGACCGATCATCTCTAGCATCGGCACTAGATCGGCTCCGGCTGTGCTGCCAGTGGCGGCGACACGGCAGGGTAGCATGAAGGCACCCATCTTGGCACCGATCGAGGCGGCTGCGTCTTTGATGCTGGCTTTGATGGCGTCGCCCTGCCAGTCGTCATTTTTCTCGAGATAGTCAGCGAGTGTCGAGACCACCTCGGCGATGCCGTCTTTGGAGACGACTTTGTCGACGGAGTCGCGGTCGTACTCGAGATCGTCCTGAAAGATCGGCAGTAGCACGGCGGGCACTTCGCTGAGTTTTTCGGCACGCTCACGGGCTAGCTCTAGCGCGGCTGGCACGCGAGCGTCGCTAGTATCGATACCGGCTTTCTCGAGGAAGGGGCCGCTAGCCTCGGCAAAAGCGGGCGCGTCGAGCGCCTTGATGTGCTCGGCATTCACCCAGATACATTTCTTGATGTCGAACTTTGAGTTGGCTTTGTTGACCCCGCTCAGATCAAAGTCCTCCACCAGCTCGTCGAGGCTCTGGTAGATCTCGCGATCGCCACCAGAGGACCAGCCGAGTAGGGCCATGTAGTTATTCACCGCCGATGGCAGGAAGCCTTGGTCGATGTAGTCGTAGATATTGGCACCCTCGCTGCGTTTGCTCATCTTCGAGCCATCGGGATTCAGGTTTAGCGGGATGTGGGCAAAAGTCGGCACATCGGCACCGAATGCCTCGTAGAGAGCCATGTGCTTGGGCGTATTCGATAGGTGATCCTCGCCCCGCAGGACGTGAGTCATGCCCATCTCGATGTCGTCTACCACGTTTACGAAATGGAAGATGAAGCTGCCATCGGGACGACGGATGACGATGTCTGGATTGGCATCGACCTCTTTTTTCAGCTCGGCATCGTAGCGGCGCGAGCCTTGCTCTTTGAGATTTACGGATACATCGCCACACACCACGTCTTTGACCACGATGTCGCGATCGGGCACGCGGAAGCGCAGGGCACCCTCGTCCTCGTAGACCAAGTCGGCAGACTGGAGTTTCTCCAGGTAGCTCTCGTAGATGGCGGAACGCTCGCTCTGGTAGTAGGGACCGTGGTCGCCGCCTACTTCAGGACCTTCATCCCAGTCGAGGCCGAGCCAGCGCAGGCCATTCAGGATGATCGCCTGAGACTCGGCCGTACTGCGAGCTGCATCGGTATCCTCCACACGTAGGATAAACTGGCCACCGTGCTTGCGAGCATAGAGCCAGTTGTATAGGGCCGTGCGAGCTCCGCCGATGTGGAGAAAGCCTGTGGGAGATGGAGCAAATCGTGTGCGAACCGTCATGCGGGGATTTTCACTTCGATTCGGCGGGATGCCAGTGAATATGGGGTAAAAAAAGATCTGGAAATCTTAAATATCTGTGTAAGCTGACTACAACACAACATGAAGCACCACTTGATCATGAGCTCCACTTACACGGGGGGCAAGGAGACGGGTGTCGGCACCGAAATCCTCAACGCTGTCACCCTGAGCCTCGAAGACGTCACTGTCTCCGAGGTAGAGACCGCGCAGCAGGCGGAAGAAATCTCCCGCATGGCTCTGAGTAGTGGCGCCGATGCCGTGCTAGTCGCTGCTGATGATGAGGCGATCAATGGCGCGGTAAATGGATTTTTCGATGCCGATGGCAATCCCGTGGTAGAGACTCCCAGGCTAGGCATCCTGCCCACTACGATGGGTGGCGACATCCAGCGCACAGCCGATGTACCAAACCACCTGATGGCAGCGATGAGCCGGATCACTCGCAATCAGCCCAGGCCCATGGACATCGGTCGAGTCATGACTCCGGATGGGAAAAAGCGCTACTTCGCCAATGCGGCGAGTGCTGGGGTGTCGGCACTGATCGGTCAGGACAATAAGAAGGCCGATTGGCTGAATGCGATCGGCGATGATCTTTCCTTCAACTGGTCGATTTTCAAAAACCGTCTAATGCACCGCCGGTTTCCGCTACATGTATCGATACCAGACGGCCCGTACTCGATGACTTGGGATGCCAATTGTGTGGCGATCTGCAATGGCAACAATTTTGGCGGAGGCCTAAAGGTCGCACCCGATGCCGACTACGCCGATGGCTACCTCGATGTGATCATCGTGCACGACTACACCAAGGCGAAGTTTTTCAAAAGTCTCAAAGCGATCCGTGAAGATCACGACATGGAGGTGACCGAAGGCATTTCCTCGATCCGGACGAAATCGATTTTGATATCGAGCGACGATCCCGAGCACCCCGTACCAGTCGATGTGGATGGCGTGGTGATAGGTAATCTTCCTGCGAAGTTTGATTTGGTCCCGCAGGGGGCGTTGTTGCTGTAGGGGCTGAGACGCTGGGATGGTATAGCGAAAGGTTCGCACCATTGGAGGACGGTGTGAAGTTTATGATTTTCCATGATGTGGTGGAAAATTTGGGAAATCGTAGTCAGGTGTTACTAGGAGAGAGGATTTTTAAAAATTTCCTTAATAAATCTTAGGTTTCGTCCGTTCCGTATTTGGGATCGTTACCATGAGCCATTCTAGAACACACACACCATGTCGTCTGGGGCTAGCGCTAGCCCTGGGTATCACTTTCCTATTCACGTCTGCTGGGCAGCTGTATGCTGGGGTCGATAGCGACCTCGAGCTGGCGGTCGAGCGCTACGTGAAAAAGCTCCGCAGTCAGGGCAAACTCCGTGGCGATGAGCGCACGGCGTGGTCGGTCTACGATTTCACCAATGATAAAAAACTGGTCTCGATCAATGAGAATGTGCCGATGCAGGCTGCCAGTATGATCAAGCCGTATCTGGCACTCGCTTTCTTCCATCAGGTAAAGGCGGGTAAACTGGTCTATGGACCTGAGAGCAAGCGCCAGATGGAGCGTATGATCCAAGTCAGCGATAATAATGCGACTAACTGGGTGATGCGCCAGACTGGAGGTCCCGTGTCGACTCAGCGGCTGCTGAAGGCTCACTACCCGAGCCTGTGTCAGAATATGAGTCTGGTGGAGTACATCCCCAGTGGTGGGCGGACGTATCGCAACAAGGCTTCGGCCAAAGATTACAGCCGGTTTCTGTATGCTCTGTGGAAAGACAGGCTGCCTCATTCCTCGGAGATGAAGCGAATCATGAATCTCCCAGGATCTGACCGCCTCTACACCAAGGTGCCTGCAGTGCCAAAGGGGACCAAGGTCTACAACAAGACCGGTAGCACCGCAATGTGCTGTGGTGATATGGGCATCATCTATGCTGTTGATAAAAACGGCAGGCGTCATGCCTACACGGTGATCGGTATCATCGAGAGTGGACGCCGGAATACTTCCTATGGTCCTTGGATTTCGTCTCGTGCCAATGTGATCCGTGGCGTGTCAGGGATCGTGTACAATGGCATGAAGAAACAGCTAAACTTGTAAGGGAAGATTGTTTGCCGACTTTACCCAGATCGCAGGTAGACAGTGGCGCTGTGATTTAGAGCTTAAACCAACAGAAAACGGGAGCTTTGCAGCTCCCGTTTTGTGTTGTGCGGTAATTAAGGGAAGTATCGCTTCCGGTTATTCTTCGAGGCGATCTTTCTTCTCGACCATGGCTAGGTCGGTCGTTTTGTTGGTGGTGGCGGAGACTGTCAGTCGAGGGTCATCAGACGCTACGGCTTTGGCCTTCACTAAAGTGGGTTGTTTGGGGCATGGCTCGCCGATGGCTGGAGCTGCGTCATCCCACTCCCACTTGGGAATCGAAAGGCGGGCCATCAGCTTCTCATTTGGCTCGGCATCGAGTGAGGGCACGGCTTCGTAGATCTCAGGCTTGCCCTTGTTGATTCGCTCGTTCTCTTTGATTTTCCAGAGCATGATCTTCACGTGCTTGCCTGCGCCCCATTTTACAGCGGACTCTAGGCGCTTCTTGCTCTTCTCATAGCTGCCGTGTTTGGTGATGACGATGTCGAAGTGGCCCATACCAAACTGGTTCATCATCGTGCGGCTAGGGAAGTAGAGGTCGATGGTCTTCTTGTTGACCAAAGCACTGCCATAGTCGTCGACCACGTAGTGGCGGTTGGTGCCTTTGATGCGGAATTCGGTGCCGAGAGGGAGCCAGGACCAGTCAGTCGCTGCAGAGGTGTAGGTCTTCTCATATCTGAGGTCGCTGCCGCTGGCAGTCTTTTTGCCCCACTTCACGTGATCATCCTCGCTGTGGGTATACGCAGTCATGCGAACTTTTTGGGCGCGCTGCTCATACTCGAAGCCCCAGACAGAGTTGGCTCCCAACATTAGTAAGATTATTAAAATTGGAAATAGAATTGCTCTCATGATGAGAAACCATAACCTAAATAAAAATCATAATCAATAATTTTTATAAAAATAATAATCAAAAGTGATTATTAGAATGAAATAAGCGACTGGGATTTTGCAATTCCTAGAATCGGTAATGCGCAATCGCGGGCGGCCTGTGCGCAATCACGGAGCAGCAAAAAAGGTGCTGTGTCCTTACACTGACTCTCGTGATCGAGGGACTGTCAGAAGTGATTTTGTACGTGAAGGATATGGACTCCCAAGTGGGGTTTTACCGAGATGTGTTGCATCTGAAAGTGGCTTATCCTGCTGGTGCTCAATCATTTAAGGGGCAGAAGTCGGTATTGCTCGACTCTGGCGGTGGGTGTCAGCTCGCACTGCGGAGCTGTAGTAAGCGCCAAGCGGCAGCGGAGTCGCCTCACTTTGTCTTCAGTGTGGGCGATATCCGGGCATCGCGAGAGGTCCTGTCGCTGATGGGGGTGCCAGTAGGAGAGATCCGCGAGATCGCACCTGGAGTCGAGTTGCTGGAGGCGATCGACCCCGAGGGCAATGCTTTTGGCCTGCAGCATCGGGCAGTGTAGCCTTTGTTTTGGGCTAAAAGTTCGTTTGCCATCGGTCGCTATGGCTATTTTGGTGGGCGCATCGTGAAGGAGTTGTTTGTTAGAGTGGCCGAGCGTCGGCTGTGGAGCTTTTTGCTGCTGGTTTTGGTGGGCCTGTGGATGAATTTGCCAGGTTCGGCGACTCTACCGTTGATGGATCGCGATGAGCCGAAGTTTGCTCAGGCGACTTGGGAGATGATGGAGACTGAGCAGTTTACCATCCCGTTTTTCAACAAGGGCTACCGCTTCGACAAGCCGCCGCTCACCTACTGGTGGATGCGTGCGCACTATCACCTACTGGGCAAGACTGAGCTGGCTGCTAGGCTGCACTCGGTATTCGCCAGTATTCTCACGGCTTACGTGATCTATCTGTTTGGGAGCTTTCTCCACGGTTCGAGAGTGATAGGGCTGCTGTCTGCACTGGCCTGGCAGATCTGTCTGCAGGTGCTGGTGCACAGTCGTCTGTGTGTGGCTGATATGCCAATGCTGCTGGGTGTCACGATCACGATGTATGCGATCGCTCGGCTGCTATTTGCCGAAGACGAGCCTAGGCGGTTTGGGCCCTACTATTGGCTGCTAGTGGGCGGGTTAGCGTTTGGATTTTTGGCGAAAGGGCCGGTGGCTTGGATTATTCCGATTTTGGCTTTAGGTCTGTGGTGTTGGCCGCTCGGGCGGCAGGGCTTTGCGTGGCGTCGGCTGCAGCCAGTCACGAGCCTCCTTATCGCTACGGCGGTTGTCTCGCTCTGGGGGATCAATGCACTCATTCAGACTCAGGGTGGCTACTGGGATGTGGGTATGGGCGAGCACGTGGTCAGGCGGGGTGTGTCTGCCTTCAATGGGCGGGTGAATATACCGGTGGTCTATTATCTGGTGACCGGGTTTATCAGTCTGCTGCCATGGAGTGCTTTTTTGCCGGGCACGGTGTTTGCCAGTCGGCATTTGATGCGTGCCGATCGCAAACGGGCATTTCTCACAGCTTGGTTCATCGCGCCGTTTATCGTTTTTGCCCTCTATGCGACCCAGTTGCCGCATTACATCTTGCCAGGCTTCCCAGGGCTGATGCTGCTGCTCTTTGCCGATGGCAAGCTGGCTCCTCTGGACACTCAGCTACGGCGGCGTTGGTTTTGGAGTGTGGTCGGTGTTTTGGGCTTTGTCTCACTAGTCATCATTCTGGCTGGGGTGCTGCGGATCTTTCCCGAGCCGATGGATGCTATGCATGGGCTGGTCGTGAAGCTGGGCATCATCACTCTGCTCTCGGGAGTGGGACTGCCTGTGGCACTACTCGTCACTCAAAAGCGGCTCAGCCGATGGCCACTGCTGCTGGTCGTGCCGATCTGTGCATCGATCGTCACTCATATCGTGACCCGTGATATCCGCTCGATCCACCCTGTGGTACAGCTCTCTGAGATGGGTGTGTTTGATGATTCGGGTGAGACTGCCTATGCTGCGCAGGGTATGTCTGAGCCGAGTTGGGTATTTTATCACTGGAGTGGGGAGCAGTGGCGGATCGGTGGTGACTTTGACTCTGCGGTAGAGTGGCTGAAATCCGATAAAAATCATGCCGGCATCTTCCGCACCGAGGAATGGCGCATCGGCGAAAAAGCGATCATGGCTAAATGGAAAGGGGAGCCTGCGCCTCTACTCGAAGATAATAAAGCTGAGGTAGCTAGGCGCTTCCCGAAGGATCAGTTCGAGATTGTCGAATTTGGTGGGCTAAATGTGGCTCGCACCAGCTGGGTGAAGGCTTGGTTTGTGCGAGCGAAGTAGGGCTACATGATTCTCGAACTGGGGGTTACGTCGCCAATTGCCTTCGCCGTTTCCTTTGTCTCATTCTTACCTCGTGTAGATGCCAGCTGCAGCCGATTCCCCAGATGATGCCGACCATACCGCCGACTAGGACATCGGAGGGGTAGTGTTTGCCCTGATAGAGTCGCGACCAGCCGACTGAGGCACCAAAGACGAAGACGGGAGCGCCATAGATGCCTCCCGCAGTCATCACCGGTGTGCCCATGCCCATCGCAGTGGAGGTGTGGCCGGAGGGAAAGCCATGATAGTCCCAGGCCATATTGCCCTCGGGTGAGGGCTCGATCACACCTGGCTCCCACCACGGCGTGAGCCAGTGAAACTTATCTTCCAGAGCTGGTGCTCTCTCAGTCGCATGTGGTCTCGGACGCCCAGTGGTGAAGCGCAGGGCATTCACAGAGAGGCCCGCAAACACAGCACCGAGAAATGTGGCCAGCGCCAGTCGCTGAAACCAACGATTTTTGGCAAACTGGCCATACCACCATAGCACGAGAAAGCCGATCAGATTGAACTGCGCGAAGTCTCCCCATTTGCCGAGTCGTTTGGCGAGCGTGTATTTGCTGTCCTCCCGCAGGCTGAAAGTCTCTGCGGTAGCAGCTGGCTGGATGCTGGCGGGGAGATCTGCTAGCCCAGCTTTGGCTTCGACGAGACTGTCGAATTCCTCTGGCCAAAGGACTGCTATTTTGCCATCGTGGTTGGCGAAAAATAGGCGCTGATGGATAGCGTGCTCTTGAGTGTAGGCCTTGGCTTCGTCAAAGTCAGCAAAGCGATTGATGATGATGCGGCTGATGGCTTCTTGCTCGCTGGTCTGGCTAGAGGATGTCATGATGTCCAGCCGCTGGTAGCGCCAGTGTTCCGCCATGGCGCTGTCTCGAGGATAGAGAACGAAATAAGCTACGATCAGCGTGAGAGCGAGTGCGCCGAGCACAAGCCAGCGTCCACGCCAGAGATCCCGGCGAGCTCGACGGCTAACGAGCCGACAGTCTTTGAGCATCAGTCTGCAGCCCTGAATACTGTAACGCCATACCCCTTCCCACATGACAGTGGCGACGCTCCGATGGAGCACTGGCTAACACAACCAAAATTTTGGTAACAAGTGGGAGAATTTGACGAGTTTTTACACGTCTTTCTCGAAACCACTCTCGACCAGGTCTTTGATTTCGCTCAAAGCAGCTGTGGCATCATCGCCCTCTGCTGTGATGGTGATGACAGCACCTTGCTCTGCGGCGAGCATCATCAGGCCCATGATGCTTTTGCCATTGGTCTCGTCATCGTTTTTGCGCACCCAGATATCGCTCGAGAAGCGGTTGGCTAGCTTCACAAATTTAGCAGCAGGACGAGCGTGGAGGCCTTCCTCGTTAGGGATTGTGATACTGCAGTCGGGCATGGCTTTAGTAGATCTGAGTGTGGATGGTGTACAAGTGATCTTACATCACTGTGGACTTTCGGTCCTGCATTCTTTTCAATAATTTTTTGTTGAACTCAACTGCGGTATCGTGGCCGAGAGATTTCAGCTTTTGATCTAGGGCAGCCACTTCGACCAGTTGTGCCATATCGCGCCCGGGTGCGACCGGCAGCTCGACGAGCGGGACTTTCAGTCCCATGAGTTCAAAGGTTTTCTTATCTAGCCCCAATCGATCCAGAGTCTCCATCTCGTCCGCGTGTTTGAGCGTTACGACCATATCCAGCCGCTTCTCAGTGCGCACCGTGCCCACGCCGAATAGCGCGGCGACATTGATGATGCCGAGACCGCGCACCTCCATGTGGCTCAGGCCGAGTTCGGGGGCGGTACAGATGAGCTCGCGGCCCTCGATATTGCGGATCCGCACTAGATCATCGGCCACCAGACTCGCGCCACGGCGGAGCAGGGCCAGCACGGTCTCGCTTTTGCCCGTGCCGCTATCGCCACGGATCAGGATGCCGATACCCATCACATCCACCACGCAGCCATGCTCAGTCACCTGTGGGGCAAAGTCCCACTCCATGCGCACGGTGGCGGCGTTGATGAAATTCATGGTGACCATCGAGGTCTTAAAAATCGAGATGCCCGCGTCGTTGGCTATTTTTACCAAATTTTCTGGCAGAGAGTCGCCTCGACTGATGACGATGCCAGGTATCTTCCGCTGGCACAGAGCGCCGAAGCGTTTCTCCGCATTCTCCCGGCTCAAATGCTTCAGGTACGAGCGCTCGGCCTTACCGATCACCTGCAGGCGGTGCACCGCGAAGTACGTGAAAAAGCCCGATAGAGCCAGACCGGGGCGGTTGATGGTCGGCTCTAGGATCTCGCGGGAAAAGCCGACATCGCTGCCGATCAGCTCGAGCTGTAGTTCGCCTGAATGGCGCTCAAAAAATTCGCCGATATTCAGCGTGGGGATTTTTATCGGGCTTTGTCTGTCTTGGGCCATGAGATCTCTAAGGTACATCTCCCGAGGCAGCAGGTCAAAGAGGCATCCGCTTGGCGGTGGAAAAGCTGGGCAACATCGGGTTTAGTATGGATGTGCTGACTTCCGACAAGCCAAAGATAGCGATCACCATGGGAGACCCTGCAGGGGTCGGCCCAGAGGTGTGTCTGCAGGCTATGGCCGAGCCAGACATCCACGAGATCTGCCAGCCGATCATCTATGGCGATCTCTGTGTGCTGGATGCAGTCGCTGCGCGCACGGGTTATCCCAATGTCGACCTGCATAGTGTCTGCGATATGCAGGCGATCACCATGGCTGACTTTGAGCCCGGGGAGGTGAATGCCGCTACTGGGCGTGCTGGCTTTGCCTATGTGGAGGAGGCGATCGCTGCCGCTCTGGTAGGCGAGGTCGGGGGCGTCGCGACGGCACCTTTGAATAAAGAAGCCCTCCACATGGCAGGGGTGAAATTTCCCGGCCACACAGAGATCTTTGCCACCCAGACGGACTCGCCTAGCTACTGCATGCTCCAGTATTCACAGATCATCAGCTGCAGCTTTGTCACCGTCCACTGCGGCTATGCCGAAGTGCCAGAACTGATGACGACTGATCGTATCGTCGAGGTGATGGATCTTACCTACGAGGCATTTTTGAAGATCCGGGGAGAAGAGCCGAAGATCGTCGTGCTCGGGCTCAACCCTCATGCCGGAGAGAATGGATTGTTTGGCCAGCGGGAGGAGGAAGAAAAGATCCAGCCAGCGATCGATTTCTGTCGTGAGAAAGGCTACCAGATCGAGGGGCCGATACCACCTGATACCGCCTTTATCCCTGCTAAACTGTCGACTACCGATGCCTTTATCTGCATGTATCACGACCAGGGGCATATCCCGGTAAAGGCGTTGGCCTTCGATTGTGCGGTCAATACCACATTAGGCTTGCCTTTTCCTCGGACTTCTGTTGATCATGGTACCGCTTTAGATATTGCATGGCAGGGCAAGGCGACCGCCTCCAGCCTGTGTGAGGCCATACGGCTGAATGCCAAATTGATAGGTCAAAAGACTGAGGGTGGATAGTGCTTATGAAGAAGAATCGATCGATCCCGGCTATTATTGCCATGTGCTTAGTCGGGATATCGTTGGTTCCGGTAGTTTATTTAGCTTTCTTGGCGTTGTGGCCAGATCAGAGGATGCGAGATCATAGTGATCTGGAGCTGCCTGAGGTAGAGATAGGCCGCCTGGTGAATACTCCAGCATCGCTGCGATTGACCAAAGAGCTGGTATTTCAGCTATCTCGCGACGAGAAAAAACTCCTGAAGAAGTGGGGACGGAGCCGTCTGCCTGAACTCCCAGAGGTAGACAAGGAGGGAGTTGCAGCCTTGTTGGCAGATTCGGAGCAGAGATTAGCTGTTCTGCAGGCGGCTGTCGATGGCGGTGGGGTGTGCTACTATGCTGAGAAGTTTGCAGATACCAGTTATTTGAAGCATTATCGAGTGGCTTCACAGCTATTATCGATTCGGAGTCGGATCAGACTGTTGGATGAAGATGTTTCTGGTGCGATTTCGGATGCATTGACAGTGTTGAGGTTCGCTAAAATGTTGGAGAGATCCAGTGGTGATTTTCGATTTCAAAATGATGCGGAGAATGTATTTAGTCATGCTTATCAGGCTCTGATCGATTTGGAGGCTAGTAGTGATTTGTCTAGGGGTGAATCAGAATTAATCACTAGCGTTATTTATGAGAACCGGCCAGATTTGGCTGAGTTTAGAAAAGGTGTTTTGACTCTGTATCACGATAATGTGAATCAATGCGATGAGATGGCCCGTGAGGGGCTGACTGGTAAATTAATTTATTCGCCTCAGTTTGTTTATAAGTTGCCTGGTCATCGTTTGTTTTATCATCCAAACCGCACGGTTAACACCCTTTCCGAAGTTGCCCGATCGGAAATAAGTAAGCTGCAGGAAGTGCCTTACTTAAAAGAGATGGGTGACTTGGTTGTTAGTAGGGATTTTGATTTGTTAAAACTTAATGGCGTAGGGCTAGGAAAGGTGAAAATGTATGATTCAATGTTACGGATAAGTCGGTATTTCTATGTTGAGAGAAAGCTGGCAGGGGATCGACTGTTGGTTCGGTTTGCGGCAAAGAGCTTCCGCAGCACTCACGGTCAAGACATCACCTCGACGAATCAGCTGATACCCGATTTTCTCTCGGAAGTTCCCATCAACTTGCTCACAGGCGAACCAATCACTCTCGAGGATATCAAGTGATCTGCGGAAAGTCGTGGCATTTCTGCAGACTCAGTCGACACTGTCGACAGCATGAATTTCGGATTCGTCTCCACCCGTTTTTCTGGCACCGATGGCGTCACCTTAGAGTCTGCCAAGTGGGCTGAGGTCCTGTGGCGCGACGGCCACGTGTCGCATTGGTATTCAGGCCTTAGCGATCGCAACCCCGATATCTCGATGTGCGTGCCAGAGGCTCATTTCGCCCATCCAGAGGTGGAGTGGATCAATGAGCGCATCTGGTCGACCACCACTCGCACGCGGCAGGTCACCGAGCGGATCCGAGCGATGGCAGACTACATCAAATCGACCCTCTATGACTTTGCCGATCGCTTTGCGATCGACGTACTCGTGCCGGAGAATGCACTGACCATCCCGATGAATGTGCCGCTGGGCATCGCCATCACCGAGTTTCTCAGCGAGACGGGCATGCCCTCCATCGCTCATCATCACGATTTCTACTGGGAGCGCACCCGGTTCTCGATATCCGGCATTCATGATTTGCTCGACCAGGCTTTTCCGCCCCGCGTGCCGAATATGGTGCACACCGTCATCAATAGCCCTGCGCAGGAGCAGATCTCCCGTCGCAAAGGAGTGGGCGCTCTATTGATCCCCAATGTCTTCGATTTTGAGCAACCGGCTCCCGAGCCAGATGACTACACCGCTGATGTACGAGAGTCGCTAGGCCTAGCGGAGGACGATATTTTCATCCTACAGCCGACACGGGTCGTTCCGCGAAAAGGCATCGAGCACGCCATCAAGCTAGTTGGCATGCTCAATAATCCCAAGTGCAAGCTAGTGATCTCTCACGATGCCGGTGATGAGGGCTACGAGTACCACGCTATGCTCGAAGAGCTCGCTCAGCAGGAGGGCGTGGATATGCGTATCGTGGCAGATCGTGTCAGCGAGGTGCGCCAGCTCGATGCTGATGTCAGAAAGCTCTACACACTATGGGATCTTTACCCTCATTGCGATCTAGTCACCTACCCGAGTACCTACGAGGGCTTTGGAAATGCTCTGCTGGAGGCGATATATTTCAAGAAACCCGTCGTCATCAATCGCTACAGCATCTTCATCGAAGATATCGAGCCCAAAGGCTTCAAACTCGCATTGATGGATGGAGTGGTGACTAAAGGTACATTGAGCCAAGTCGAGCGCCTGCTCAATAACCCTGCCTACTGCGAAGAGGTAGTCGAACACAACTACCAAGTCGCCTGTCAGTACTACTCTTACGAGATTCTACGGCGGAGTTTTTCCAGTATTTTAGGTAATCTCACCGGTTGGTCGCCTGAGAAGAGTAAAATTCAATAGGGTACAGTTTTGACTCAATAGGGTTCAATCGGCTTGGCGGAGCTCAATGGAGAGTAACTCTCCTAAAGATTTTTTCTGGATCCGTCTAGATTTGTTTCTTACGGGGGGAGGGACATCTCCTACTGTGACTTGCTATTTGCACGGTTATGGCGCGGGTATTGGTTGTTCGACTATAAAAATACTAAATCACTAATAATCCTTCGCGTAACATTTGAAAAATAAACCTTTTATATTATAGATCTGATATTGTCATTTTTCTACAACGTGTGGCATGCGGGGCTGGCGGGGGAGGGTAGAGCAGATCGATACGCCCATAGGTTCGATCTTAATTATCGTGATTTGGGAGTTGGCTCTCGGGAAGGTGCGTACGGTGAGGTTAATAATTCAGGTGAAATCGCATCCCATTGAAAGGGGGCGTCGATCCGATTTTGCTCACTAAATATTCTGCCAAATAAAGTGTTGTTAACGTGGTGTTTGGAACCGGCTTCTTTGGGGATTGAAGTTGGTTTTGGAATCGGGGTGGGAGCTATAATTGGGTCGATGATGGGGATTCTGTCTTTATCGAAGTTTTCAAGTTCGGAATCCGAAGGTGAGTCAAACTGGTCACTGCAGCTGGATAAAAGAATGAGAGGGAGGTAAATGCTACGTTTCATCCATTTTGATACGCAAATAGTCGAACCTGCTTTCAAAACTAACGGGTTTTTTGGGGGATAGGATGAGTGTTGGCTACCGCGAGTTGATCTGCTTACTTAATTTTGAAGCTTGCCTGCCTTTTCTCTGTAATCCTCCCTTTATTTATCTTGAAGATGTAACCTCCCTCACGCATGTGGTACAATAAGTGTCGGCCATAGTATGCTGTTAAATCCCCTGTGAACCAATCAGCTAGAATTGGGCGCGATACAATATTAGTTGGGATCTCAGTAGGGTTGGTAGCGTAACTGCCGTCCCCGCCAGAAATAGTAATATCAGTTACCCAAAGCTTACCTTCTCTGATTTGTAGTTTGATCGTAATCCCATCGGGATTCGTTCTTGTAAGGCCATACGCTCCTTCACTAATGACCTTTTTGCGCGCATCGTCTGCTTTCTGCCGTAGATCAGCGGACAATTCAAAGTCGTGAGTAACGCACTTGAGTCCTTCAACCATAAGATCATCACCTTGCGGATCCGATGAAAGTCCCACTGAATGCATGATAAAGAGGGCAGGAACTATGAGGGAGTATTTCAAAGCTTATCGTGGTAGCACACGGACCCGTATAGCCTGTGTGCTGAAAGCACGATAGACTGGCTTGCGGGCTAATATCAACCGAAAAACGGGTGCCGTAGCCGAATGCGAAAGGGGGGCAGGCTGCATAGATTGCAAACGGGGGCATGCAAACGGTGCGATGACCAATCAATGGCTGTGGGATCAGGGAGTGCCTTCGATAGAGAAACAGTGCAAACGGGGACATGCAAACTGCAAAGGACTCTGGATTAATTTTTAGGCAGCAAACGGGGACAGGCGAAAAGTAAAAGAAAACTTCGTTTCTTCGGAAAGTAAACCTATCTGAACCACTCAAACTTCACAATAGTATTTTATTGCAGTGTTCAGATTTTTAGTCTAAACCTTTTTTGAACACGGTACATAATGAGAAACCCTAGATTGATCTTAGATCCAGAGGCTTGCGCCTACCAT
This sequence comes from Verrucomicrobiota bacterium, assembly GCA_020630975.1. GTDB lineage: Bacteria > Verrucomicrobiota > Verrucomicrobiia > Verrucomicrobiales > DEV007 > Arctic95D-9. Next base: position 298 of record JAHDID010000004.1, on the reverse strand, counting down.
TGCATCACTCGCTGTGCGGGGCAGGCCTGGCTGTTCGACACTCCCGCTAGGCGGAGTAGAATCCAGCGCATTATCTTCGCTGCCGCAGAGCTCAGAGGTGTGGAATTGATCAACTATGCGGTCCTCTCAAATCATCTGCATATTCTAGCTAGAATCCCTAGCCAGAAGTCCCTGACACCACTTTCCAAAGACAGCATCATACGCTGTACCAAGGTCTTGTATCGCGCAGATTGGGTGAGCGACCTCGAATCTGAGTTCGCCTCAGCCGAGAAGCTCGATAGTGAACGCTCTGATAATC
>JAHDID010000106.1 GCA_020630975.1 Verrucomicrobiota bacterium | reverse complement strand
TCGTAGCAGCGACCGTGCCTGTAGGTGCGATCACAGTGACCGATACGGCGACCGGCACGATCACCGACAATGACAACGCTGCGGTGACTGTCTCTGATGTGTCGGTCAATGAGGGCGATGGCACGGCTACTATCACCGTGAATCTAGACACCGCAGTCGATCAGACTCTGAGTGTGGATGTGAGCTTCGGTGGCGATGGCACCGACTTTGCCAACGGCACACAGACCGTGACCTGGGCCGCTAATGAAACCGGTGACAAGACATTCACCATCGATCTGACCGATGACGCACAGGTAGAGGCCGCGATTGAGCAGTTTGGAATCAACCTAGCGGTGAACAGTGGCACCCCACTGAATGGTCGCTCAGTCGACGTAACAGATACAGCGACACTGAGCATCACCGATAATGATCAGACAGCCGTAACGATCGAGGATGTAACTGTCTCCGAAGACGGTACGATGACCTTCACCGCTTCCTCGAGCCATGCCGTAGACGGAGGCTTCACAGTAGATGTGAGCTTTGCTGATGTGACGGCTACTGGTGGTGGCACTGACTATACTTCGACGACGCAGACGTTGACCTTCGCCGGCACAGCTGGCGAGACTCAGCAGTTCACCGTGCCACTGAATGATGATTCACTAGTCGAACTGACGGAGACCTTCGCTGTATCACAGGGCAATGTAACTGCGGGCACCGCAGCAGTCGGAGCCATCACGGTGACCGATACCGCTACCGGCACGATCCTCGATAATGATAGCGCTGATGTCACCGTGGCCAATGTCTCGGTGAACGAAGGCGACGGCACTGCGACCATCACCGTAAACCTCGATACCGCAGTGTCTCAGGACTTGAGTATCGATGTCAGCTTCGGCGGCGACGGCTCCGATTTTGCGATCGCTACCCAGACTGTTACTTGGACTGCCGGGCAGACAGGAGATCGGACTTTCACGGTAGCGATTACCGACGATGCCGTGGTTGAGTCGGTGGAGACGTTTGTCATCGGTCTAGGTGTTGCCACGGCTACTCCACTAGGCGGACTCAATGTCGACACCACTGATACTGGCAATCTAGAAATCGTCGATAACGACTCGGCAGGATTGACCATCAGCGATGCGACGATCACCGAGACCGACGGCGCGACGATCGCCACCTTTACCGTGACCTTAGACACCGCTGTGCAGGGTGGCGTGGCAGTCGACTTCGCTACAGCTGATGCGACCGCATCGATAGCCGATGGCGACTACACCGCTCAGAGCGGCGTGCTAAACTTCGCTGGCACAGCAGGTGAGCAGCACACCATCTCAGTGACGGTGAATGGCGATCAAAAGGTGGAGCTAGACGAGACTTTCCTCGTAGATCTCACCGGTACCGATGCCGCGACTGACTTAAATGTAACCATCGTCGATAACCAAGCTGTAGGCCAGATCACGAACGATGACTCTGCCATCTTATCGATCGACAATGCAGCCGTGCTAGAGGGAGGCGACTTGGTCTTTACTCTATCTCTGGATAATCCTGTAGATAGTCCAGTCAGCATCGACTACGGCACTGTAGATGGCCAGGCCACAGCGCTGGACGGCGACTACATCGCCTCGTCCGGCACCATCACCTTTGCCCCTGGTGAGACGACTCGCACCATCACGATCAGCACATTAGCGGATGACTATGAAGAGCTGTCCGAGACATTTGGCCTATCCCTCTCAAACTTCGTCAATGGCGGACGCGATGTTACTCTAGCTAACACATCGGCCACAGCCACCATCACCAATGATGACTTCGCAGGCGTATCCATCACCCAGTCTCAGGGTGGCACGTCTGTCCAAGAGGGTGGTCCTGGCGATACTATCTCAGTGGTGCTGACATCAGTCCCGACCGATACCGTCGAGATCACCATACCGAATAATGATCCGTTCTTGGATCTTGGCAATGGTCCTGGTAATGACCTAGTTCTAACCTTCCAGCCAGATTCATCGGCGCTTGAGTCGCAGGTTATTCAGCTATCGGCTCTCAATGACGGTGTGCAATCGCCGAATGGTAGGACGGCCACATTGACCTATCAGGTGACATCGGATGACCCTAATTATGGCGATGGATCGACTCCGCTGACTGTAGATGGCAGCGCCGGCAATAGCCACACTGTGACGATCGTCGATGAGTCGAATGAGGCGCCTGTAGCCAATCGTGATTCGGCAAACCTACAGGAGGGCGAGGAAACGAGCGGCAATGTGCTGAGTAATGACTTCGATCCCGATGGCGATAGCATTTCGGTAAATCAAGTGATTCACGGTGGTCAAAGCTACCCAGTGGTGCCAGGCGAGCCGACTTCGATCGTTGGCGACCTTGGTGTGTTGCAGATCACCTCAGACGGTACCTTTGCCTATTCGGCTAATGGTAGTGCTGAGGGCACGGAGACATTCACTTACCAGATCACCGATGGCAAAGGTATGGCTAGTAGCCAGACATTGACATTTACCGTAGGGCCGGACTTCACATTATTCGGCGGCAGTGAGCTGCTGCAGGGTTTCCGCCTGCTGGAGGGTGTTACCTTAGTTGAGGATAATGCCGAGGAAGCGGAGGCGTCCACTGCGGTGCCTAGTATGATGCCTATCTTCACGGGTAGCGCTGCGCCAAACACGGTGGTCACTGTTAAAGTCATCGGATCGGATGGCTCGGTGATGCCTCAGGGGACAGCTACGGCGGTCGCTGGTATCACGGGGTCTTGGGATGTGAAATTCCCCGATCTGGTCATGGATGAGGGTATACAGCAGATCGTCGTCGAGTACTCGGCACCATTCTGGACCGGTTTCGATGGGTTGAATCGATCGGTCGCCAAGCAATATGTGGCTCCTGCGATCAATGTCGTGCAGCTGGATGTCGAAGATTTCAATACCGATACCGTGCTAGGACAGCGCCTGACCAAAGAGGCAATGGACCAGCTCCATATCGAGGCTCGCAATCCATTCGGAATGCCGAATTCGGACTGGAGATCTGATTCGTAGAGCTTAATTTTAAAGAAATATGGAAGAACTTAGGTTAGTCGTCACCGAGCCATTGTGGCATCCCTCATCTGTAGCAGCTCGCGCGAAGCTTTTTGGAGTCGATGCTCCTGCGATCGAAAATTGCAGTGTTTTGGAGTCGGATTGTGCCGACGGCGGAAATCTTTTGTCTATGGCACAGTCGCTGCCGGATGCTACTTTTACTGGGGTATGCCGGTCCGAGGCCGCCTATGGCGATGCGACAGAACTGGCAAAGGAGAGTGGCTTAGATAGCGTGCGTTTCCTTAAAGAGAGCGAGGCTGTCGATGGTACTTACGACTATATCTTTTTGCGCAGTGTCTACTCTCGGTATGCTCTGAGTCAGAGACAGAAAGTGGTAAACTATTTCGCTTCTCGTTTGAATCCTGGAGGCATCTTGGTGGTAGAAAGTCTGAGCCGACCTGGTTGGGACTATGTGGAGCCGATTCGCGAGCAGATGCGCTATCACACTCGCAATATCAACGACCCACATGAGAAGATGATCGCAGGTCGACAGTTTTTGTCGGCGCTGGCGCAGAGTGTGCCAGATACGATCAGCCAATATAAGTTGTTAGCCGAGCAGGAGTGGGAAAACTCCAAGTCGATTCCTGATATCAACTTCGCCTACGAGTATCTCGATAAAAGTCTGATACCTTGTTACTTCCACGAGTTTGCGGATTCTCTGAAGGGTAATGGTATGCAGTATCTTTGCGACCTCTCGCTGGGTAGTATGATGATCAACCAATTCCCTGGTGTGATGGGTAGTATCGTGCCAGAGGATAGTGGGCTCGTCGAAGCTGAGCAATACCTCGACTTTGCGGTCAACCGCACTAAGCGCGTTAGTTTGCTCTGTGCCGATGATATCGAGGTGACTCGTCAGATCGGCACCGATGCGGTGCGCGATCTCTACTTCTCGGCAGTAGGTTTGCCAGAGAATCCCGAGTCCGTTTTTGAGACCGAGGAGACCTTGCTGCAGAGTCCCAATGGCGGGGTGGTATCGATCAAGCACACAGCAGGCAAAGCCGCTTTGTTGGCGCTGGCTTCGGTTTTTCCTCGGAGGATGAGTTTCGCCGAGTTGCTAGAGGCGGTGGAGAAAGGCTTGGGGTCGATAAATGACGATGATGAGACGGTAATCGGCGAAGTTTTGGCAGCTTGTGCGGCTTCAGAGATCGTCCAGATAGACTCGTCGGCAGGGGCCGCTAGTTATGAGGTGACTGATAAACCTGTGGTGTCGCCACTTGCTCGCGCTCAGGCGGCTCTTGGCCGGTGTGGATATGTGTCTAGCTTGCAGCATCGCCCGATCACTATCGATCGAGTCGCTAGTGAGCTGTTGGCGATGCTCGATGGGAGTCATAGTGTCGATGATTTGGTCGAGAAGCTGCAGTCTATGATTGAGAGTGGTGATCTATCGTTGAAGCAGGATGGTGAGGATACGGATGATGCTGAGCTGATTTCGGAAGCCTCCGATGCTCAGGTTCGTGCTTTCCTGGATCGCTTCTTGGCGGAAGGCTTACTCCTAGGGTAAAGAACCATGCAGCCGGTAAAGAAAGTAGTCGTTCTCGGCGGAGGTAGTGCAGGTTTTTTGGCAGCTATCACGCTGAAAAAGCGCATTCCTCTGTTTGATGTATCCGTGATCCATTCATCGAAGATACCTATTATCGGTGTCGGAGAGGGCTCGACTTTCACCATGCCGCAGTACCTGCATGGATACCTCGGCGTAGACCCCAAGGCATTTCACCAGATAGTGAAGCCCACCTACAAGTTGGGGATCAAATTTCTCTGGGGACCACGCGATCACTTTATCTACACCTTTAATGCACAGCTAGATACTCGGCGGCAGAATCTACCGAAGCCTAATGGTTACTACTGTGCTGATGAGTTCAAGTTCGGCGAGATCAATGCGGCTTTGATGGCTCAGGATCGAGCCTTTGAGAAGCAGGACGACCACGGGCCGCGGGTGAATACCGATGTGGCCTATCATCTGGAGAATAAGCCATTTGTCGAGTTTCTGGAGCGTGTCGCCCTGGAGGTGGGAGTGGAGATCGTCGACGATACTGTCAAAGATGTGTCGGTGGGTGAGGAAGGCGTCAGTGCGCTGCATCTGGAGTCAGGTCAGAGTGTGTCGGCAGACCTTTTTATCGATTGCTCGGGGTTTCGCTCTGAGTTGTTGGGCAAGGCACTCGAGGAGCCGTACATTGATTTCTCTTCCAGTCTATTTAGCGATCGAGCTATAGCGGGGGGATGGACCCGCGAGGATGAGCCGCTCAAGCCATACACGACAGCCGAGACGATGGATGCTGGTTGGGCGTGGCAGATCGAGCATGATCATTTGATCAACCGAGGCTATGTGTACAGTTCGGCCTTTTTATCCGACGACGAGGCAGAAGCCGAGTTTCGTAAAAAGAATCCCAAAGTGGAAGACACTCGAGTCATTAAGTTTGGCTCGGGATCGTATCGACGGAGTTGGGTGAAGAATGTCGTGGCCTTAGGCAATGCCAGTGGTTTCGTAGAGCCGCTGGAGGCGACATCGCTGGCGATTATCTGCGAGCATTCCGCTAAGCTGGTACAAACCCTAGCGGATAACGATCTCTCGATACACCCGAGCGGTCGCAAGTATTACAACCAGACCGTACGCACAAATTGGGATGCGATTCGTCGCTTTCTAGCACTGCACTACAAATATAACACCCGTTACGATACGCCGTATTGGCAGGCTTGTTGGAATGATACGGATTTAGCTGGGGCGGAGGAATTGGTTGAGTATTACACCGAATCGGGGCCTGGCACTATGTGGGCCCATCTCGCTATGGGGGCGAATGATCCTTTTGGCTGGGAGGGGTATTTGGTGATGCTAGTCGGCCAGCAAGTCGCGAATCAAAGGAACTATCAGCCTGCGGAGCAAGAGACCAAAGAATGGCAGGCTTATGTGGATAGTCTGGAGAAGAGAGCATCCAATTCATTTACCATGCGCGAAGCTCTAGACATCATTCGCTCCGACCAATGGTTATGGCGGCCCGACTTTTACTCGAATGCGAGTCCGTGGGGTCGGTAGTTTGGCGTGCCCCGGCGATTGTCAGCTAAAGTTTCCCATCAGTCGGCGAGTGAGGATTTTAGAACAAGTCGTGAACTTAGGCATTGAGATTAACTTCCGTTCTATCTGTTGGGTGAGGAGTTCCTCTTCGGTCTCAGCTTTTCTAATTGCTGCGTGAAGAAGGGATTGGCTGACGGAAAATTCAACGAGGTAATCCGGTGGGTCATTCCATTCCCAGCCTTCTTGGATTATGTATTCGTTTTGGACTCGATTTATCACAGCTTGAGGGTGACCAATCCAGATATCAAAAGAGTTATTCTCGTTTTCTACTATTCCTTGCCAGCTGGACAGATTGGAGAAGTCTGAACAACACTGGGGCTCTATTAGAACTTTAGCTTCGTCGATCAGTGCATATCCTCCGCTGAGCATTGAAACTTCATCTAAATCGAGAGGTTTGTCACCTTCAGGAAGACAGTCGTCAAGAAGTGATTCAAAAATTTTGTTTTCTACTATGGCAGATGCGTGCACAAAGCGGGAGCCTTTGGCTATGGGGTTGATATTGTGATAACCGGCATCAGCTACGCACTCGTCAAAGTATTTTTGCCATATCTCAGGGTGTTCACGGGCTGGACAATGGTCAGGTACTTTTCTGGATGATATACCATATGGCTCTATCTCAATTACAGGGATAAGGCTTATAGTTCCTGATGTTTGAATTCGTTTCACTGTGTATAATGTCTAAGAAATCTAGTTCAGCAGGACTCGGTTCTGACAATAGTTTCAGCTTTAGCTTTATGTAAGAGTCCGTAGGATAGTATGCCACACTTCTGAACGTGATACTTTTACTTTTCGTTGTCTTACCGTTTCTACACCAGACTCTTCAAGTAAGTCTGCCGTGGCCTCGGCTAGGTATAGCGGTAAGGCTGTGGCAGTGCGGACGCGGCGGTTGCGCAAAGGTGGGAGGTACTGGTGTCCGTCGCTGAGGTAGTGGCGGCATTTTTTGAGATGGGTCTCAAATAGCTCTTGGTCGGGCTCGGCGCTGCCCAGATAGAGTCTACCGGCTGGTAGGTCTTCATGCAGGTCGCGGAGGATGTTGATCAGTTGTAGCCCTTGGCCGAGGGATCTGCCTGAGGTGAGCAGTTGCTCCCTGTCATTCTCTGAAGCAAATTTCTCGCCGAGTTTTAAGTAACCGACTTTGGTCCAAAATTCTCCGACACAGCCTGCCACCTGGTAGGTGTATCGTTCGAGATCAGCTTCGTTAGCGGAGGCTCCCGGATCGGCGAAGTGCTCGAGGTCCCAAGCCTGACCGGTGGTGATAGTCGCTAGTACTTGCTCGATCAGTTGCTGTTCGCGCTCGGGTATCTGGTGCAGCCAGTCGAAGATCTCACCAGCGCGCAGGCAGAGTTCTTTCTCACCTGGGTGGGCCAGCTGATCGGACAGTGCGTCTAGCTGAGGTAGGCGGCCTTCGCGTAGGCTGGCTAGTGCCGCGACACGCTCGGCTAGAGGCGCACTGGTGGTATCGGCTATGGTATCACTCAGTCTAGCTAATAAGTAGCCTAAGGCGATCGGCTCGCGCATCGGTCCCGGTAGGAGCCGGATACTCAGATAAAATGAGCGCGATACCGATTTGAGCAGAGCAGTGTGCATGGCCAATAAGTCTGATAGGACCTATATGGCCTATTTGAATAGGGTACAGAAAAAACTGAATAGGGTACAGTTTTTATTCAATAGGGTACAATCGGTCCCTAGCTCTGTAGTGATAGGCCTAGAGCTTCTCAGCGGCCTCTTTCACGATGCGTTCGGTGGTCTCCCAGTCGATACAGGGATCGGTGACCGATTGGCCGTAGGTGAGCTGGGACTTGTCGGCAGATACTTTCTGGTTTCCTGCCACGAGATTGCTCTCCAGCATAGCGCCTACGATATTTTTATTGCCCGCCACACGCTGGTCTACGATCGACTCAAACACGCCTGCCATCTTATTGTGATCCTTTTCACAATTGGCGTGGCTGGCATCGATGACGATCGAGCCGAGCACATTGCCTGCGGCTAGCTCGGCGGAGACTACAGCCACGGACTCGGCATCGTAATTTGGCCCATCCTCTCCACCGCGTAGCACGGTGTGGCAGTAATTATTGCCCTTGGTCTTGACCATAGAGGCGACGCCCTCTGGGCTGATACCGAAGAAAGTCTGAGGTGCGATCGATGCCTTCAGTGCGTTCACCACGGCAGCCATGCCGCCGTAGGTGGTGTTTTTCATGCCGACGGGCATAGACAGGCCAGAGGCCATCTGACGATGGGTCTGCGACTCGACGGTGCGTGCGCCGATGGCTGCCCAGCTGATGAGATCGCCGATATATTGTGGAGTGATGGGGTCGAGAAATTCCGTAGCCGTGGGCACACCACGGTCGAGCACATCCTCGAGTAGCTGGCGGGCGATGCGTAGGCCTTTTGGCAGATTGGCCGAGTCGTCCATATCGGGATCCATGATCAGGCCTTTCCAGCCGACATTGGTGCGGGGCTTTTCGAAGTAGACGCGCATGACCAGCTCGATCTTGTCGTCGACCTCTTCGCGCAGCTTGGCCAGACGGTCGGCATACTCGATACCGATCTCGGGATCGTGAATCGAGCAGGGCCCGACGATGAGCATAAAGCGATCGGAGCGCTGGTGCAGGATATCCTCGATACGCTGGCGACCATCGCTGACGATGGCTGCCTCGGCATCGGTGCGAGGCATCTCGTGCATGAGGAAGGCTGGTGCCGGTAGGGGCACATTGAAATCTACATTCAGGTCAGTCACTTGGGCGCTCATATTCGCTATTTGTCTGGGAGGGGGACCCTCGCCTGTAAGCCTCTACTGTCAAGGCCGAGAGCCTAGTTCTAGGCGCTGGGCTTGTTCAGGATTTTTAAAAATCCATCAATGAGAAAATCAAATCGATAAGATTTAAACAATAAATTTCATTAATTAATCAAAGTGTGGGTAGTTGGAGTCGCCTTGGTTAGAAACACCGAGGGACAAGTAAAACCAACTCACCAACCGATGATAGAGTACAAAAACTACCAGACCTTTTCCGCCGCTAGAGATGGCGCCATCCTCACCATCACCTTCGATTATGGGCCTGTGAATGTGCAGGGGCAGTCGATGCTGGCCGATCTGAATAGTCTAGCGATGAAGCTAGAGCGCGATCGCGAGACCAAGGTGGTGATCTTTCAGTCGGCTCACCCCGAGATCTGGGTGTGTCATTACGATACCGAGCTGCTAAAAGACATGTCGACAGAGCCTGTCAGTCGAGACGAGGCTCAGCTATTGGATCTGCAGGCGGTATGCGAGCGACTCAGCAAGGTGCCTCAGGCGACGATCGCTAAGTTAGAAGGATTTGCCCGTGGCGGTGGGCACGAGCTCGCACTGGCACTGGATATGCGGTTCGCAGCGCGGGGTAAGTTTCGATTCATGCAGATGGAGGTGGGCATGGGCATCCTGCCATGCGGTGGCGGTGCCTCGCGGATGGCTCGGCAGACAGGATTGGGGAAAGCTCTGGAGATCATCCTGAGTGCGCGTGACTACAGCGCCGATGAGGCTGCCGAATTTGGCACGGTGAATAAGGTGCTCGAGCCTGATGAGATAGATGGCTATGTGAATGATCTGGCACAGCGGATCGCCCAATTTCCAGCAGAATCTATCCATGCCTGCAAGCAGATGGTCTACGAGTCGATCGACAAACCCATCGACCAGGCTCTAAAGGCAGAGGCATACTGGCTCTACCAGGCGACTAGCCAGACTGCGGCCACCAAGCGCTTTGCGATAGCGGATGAAAAGCGTATGCAGTACGACATGGAGAACCAGCGCAACTGGGGCGATCTGGTGATGCAGGTGCAGGAGATTAACTAAACCAACCAATCACAAACCCCTGAAAAAACTCCCAGCTTAGCTGAGGCGTATTCCGGAGACGGGCGCGCCCTCGGCTATCGAGCTATCGGCCTCGATACGCACCAAGCAGTCAGCCTTGCTTAAGCCAAATAAGGCATGCGACTGCTGAGTCCCAGACAGGTGGATCTGGCCCTGTACATCGACTGCTCTCAGGTAGTGCGTGCGGTCGCCTTTGTTCTCCAATACCTCTCCCGCGATACCTAGCGGCTGAGCTAGAGGCCTAGTAGGGTGGCCGAGATACTTCGCGATAGCTGGCGCGACGAATAGCTGGAAGGTGACGAAGGCCGAAACCGGATTGCCAGGTAGACCGAAAATCAGGCAACCACTCGGGTGCCGACCGAAGACGAAGGGTTTGCCAGGCTTCACCCGGACTCGCCAAAAGTCGGTCTCCACATCGGCCGCCTGAAGGGAGGGTTTCACATAATCATGATCGCCCACTGATACACCACCCGCGATGACGAGAAAGTCGCTGACCTCGCAGAGGATCTCAAAGGCACTGACCATGGTGTCAGGGTCGTCGGCGAGATGGATCTGCTCGGCGACACCGCCAGCGGACTCCACAGAGGAGCGCAGGAGCACGCCATTGCTGTCGTAGATCTGCCCGGGCATACGGGGTTCGCCGGGGCCGACGAGCTCGTCGCCGGTGGTGATGATGTGTACCATCGGTTGAGTGTACACAGGGACCTCTGCGATGCCCTGAGAGTGTAGCAGCGAGAGTCTCGCTGGTGTCAGCCGAGTGCCAGGAGACATCAGTTTTTGGCCACTGCAGACATCGCCTCCACGGCGGCGGATATTTTCGCCCACTACGACAGGGTCATCCACGGTGATCTCCTGATCGGAGCGAGTCACATCCTCCTGCATGATCACAGCATCTGCGCCTTTCGGTACTGGGGCTCCGGTGAAAATGCGGATCGCCTGGCCTTGCTCCAGCTCTAGACAGCGGTCGATACCTGCTGGCTGCTCGTCGGGGTGGACAGCGAGGGTGGCTCCCATGGTGGCATCGGCAGCTCGCACGGCGTAGCCATCCATGCTGGAGTTATCAAACTCTGGGAAATCGGCGATACCACGTATCTCTTGGGCCAGCGTGCGCTCGCGCGCTAGCTCGACAGGCATCCAGACGACAGGGCCTAGCTCGACCTGATCTAGGATACGTTGGCGTGCCTCATCTTCCTCCAGCATAGGGGGAGTAAAGGCAGGCTTTGGCCAGCCGTCAAATACTGCTACCTAACAATGTCTCAATCGTCGGGTGATCTGGCTGCCACGGACAGCTATCGAAAGCTGCGATCGGCTGGATCTCACGGAGGCTGGAGGTGAGAAAGCCCGCCTCGTAGTCGAGCAGGTCCTCTGCGCGGATGACACGCTCGTGGAGCGGTATCTCGGCTGCCTCGCAGCGATCGATGACCTCGGCGCGCATTGTCCCAGGCAGGCAGCCGCACTCGAGACTGGGTGTGATGATGGCGCCATCCTGATCGATGAGGAAGACATTGCTGGTCGCGCCTTCGCAGAGTTCTCCAAAGGTATTCAGCCAGATCGCCTCGTCTAAGCCTTGGTCTTTGGCCCATTGCATGGCGAGGATGTCTTCGCCATAGCTGATCGACTTGATGCCAGCTAGGTTGCTCTGGGCATTGCGAGAGTAGGAGTAGGTCGCGATCTGCGCAGTCGGCGCATACTCGGGCAGATCCGCGTGGGTGATGAGTGTCTCGTCCGGCGTGAGCGTGATGCGTAGGCGGGCATTTTTCAGCCGTGCGGCGGCGATCAGTAGTTTTAGCTGATCCTCGAGCACTTGAAAGTCGGGATAGGGCAAGCCTAGTTCCTGGCAGCTGGCGGTGAGGCGAGCCACATGCCTAGGCCAGCGCAGGATCTCGCCATCCGAGAGCTTGATGGTCTCGAATATGCCGTGGCCCACTAGCCAGCCCTGCCCTAGCAGAGATAAGGCTGTTGATTCGGTGTCAGGTAGGAGGTCGCCATTCAGGTATAGCATGGAACTAAAATCGCTTCGGTTGTGCGGATTTCTAGGATAAAAATACTAGCTAGAGGCAAGTAGTGCGTTATCTTTGCCGTCCTTCTTATGAGCACGGGCCTGTAGCTCAGCGGTTAGAGCAGGGGACTCATAATCCCTTGGTCGTCGGTTCGAACCCGACCGGGCCCACTGCCTGTCCCAATTCGATTTTGGGAAGGATTTTAGAGCTCAAAAACGCCTCGAATGCTCTGCGTCAGAGACACGTGAAAATCTCAGGAGTGTGCACCGTTGCCTTTTCTGCCTTTGCCAAAGTACTTCTCGCTGCGGTAGCGGAGCCAAGTGCGCAAGGCCTCGGGGACTTTTGCCTTCTGTTCTGGAGTGAGCCGTTCGTACAAGACGATCGCTTTTTCGCGCTCACCGCGGCAGGCGGCATTTCGGTGGGCTTTCCACAGCTCGCGTGCCGCGCGGATGCGTTTGCAGGCCTCTTTGAGTAGCGCTTCGCCCTCTAGTTTGTCGAGATCGACCTTATTTTTCTTGGCGGGCATGGCCGTTGGCGGAGGCAGTCACTCACTTCTTCTTTTTATCCTTAGTATTGTTTTTCTTCTTAGGCTGCTGCCAGGATCGGAATGGCACGACTCCGCGCTCGGCGGCCCAGGTCTCGTATTGTTGAGCCATCTTAGCTGCGACTTCTGGCTGGGCTTTTGCGAGATTGTTCATCTCGGTGCGATCTTTCTCCATGTCGTATAGCTCCCAAGGGCTTTTTACCCCTTTAGCGACGAGTTTCCATTTGCCGTCGCGTACAGCTCGATTGCCCTCGTGTTCCCAATAGAGAGGTTTGCCACGCTCGATCGGCTTGGTCTCGAAGGCGGGGCGTAGGGAGGTGCCCTCTACTGGAGTTTTGTCAGTAGGATAGCTGGCCTGCCCGAGATCGATGGCGGTGGCCATGAGGTCGATCAGGTGGGTGGGTGTGTGGTGCCATAGGTTCTTTCCAGCGATACCCTTTGGCCAGTGAGCGACCAGAGGCGTCGCGATGCCGCCCTCGTGGACGTAGTGCTTGTACTCGCGAAATGGGGTGTTTGAAATATTGGCCCAGTTTCTGCCATAGCCAATCTGGGTCTCTGCGGGGCCAGGCATCACCTTACCGCGGCGGAGGGGGTAGCCATCGCGGCTCTGTGGAGGGATCATCTCGGTCTGGAGTTCATCTTTGCCCATAGGCGCTAGGGTAGGGGCGTCGGGGCGTTCTTGTGGGCCGACCGTCACATTGCGACCGAAGATCTCAGCGCAGCCTCCGTTGTCCTGTAGGAAAAGAATGAGCGTGTTGTCGAGCATGCCCTGGGTTTTCAGTTCGGCGACGATCCGGCCGATGCCTTGGTCCATATTGTCGACCATGGCTGCGTAGACCTCCATGCAGGCAGCTTCCCAGACTTTGTCTTCCTGAGCGTCCCAGTCGCCCACCATAGGAGCAGGCTGCCAGTCATCGCTGAGTAGGCCCAGCTCTTTTAGTTTAGCCAGTCGGCCGTCGCGCACGGGAGCGTAGCCAGTATCGTATTTACCCTCGTACTTGGCGATGTCCTGCGGTAGGGCATGCATGGGCCAGTGGGCTGCCGTATAGGAGACGTAGGCAAAGAAGGGTTTGTCGGCATGATTGGCGGCATGGTCGCGGATGTAGGTCACGGTATTGTCCGAGATCGCATCGGTGTAGTAGTAGGTCTCTGGCTGGTACTCTGGGTCGTTGTCGGGGGTGATGTAGGTGTTGTCCCGAGTCAGAGAATTGGGGTCGAAGAATGAGCCGGCGCCGTGAATCGTACCATAAAAGCGGTCGAATCCACGCTGCAGAGGCCAGTTGCTGGTGTCTGGATTTTCCAGTTCCTTTTCTCTGTAGGGAGTGATGTGCCATTTCCCAGATAGGTAGCAGCGATAGCCGGCAGGGCGGAGCACTTCGGCGATGGTGGCGCACTGATCATTTAGGTCGCCTTGGTAGGCGGGGAGCCCGTAGTCACCCATCATGTGGCCGATACCAGCTTGGTGAGCATAGAGCCCAGTCAGCAGAGAGGCCCGTGTCGGGCAGCAGCGCCCGGTATTGTAGAACTGCGAGAAGCGCATGCCGTCTGCTGCCAGGGCATCGAGAGCCGGCGTATCGATCTCGCCGCCATAGCAGCCGATGTCCGAGTAGCCCATATCATCCGACATCATGATGATGATGTTTGGGCGCTCGTCGGCGGAAGCTAGGCACAGGGTGTAAACTGCGAAAAGAGTAAGAGTAAAGGCTCTGAACATGCTTGGAATCTGGCTCTCTCAGATTCAGACGTCAATTGGCATGAAAGAGGCGTTCTAGAACGACTTTAAAGAATGCTCTCCATCGCTTCACTCAATGGAAGTGAAAATTTAATCAATGGTAGGAACTCGATTGTTCGGTGGAGCTTATTTCATGCCTCAGTTTCTAGTTTTCGTAGCCGTGATTCTCTTCATTCTATCGCCAATCATGGTATCCATTTTTGTTGGGAAATATTACCTGAAATCCAGTTTGTCTGTAAAAATCTATCGAAGTAGGCAGTTTGATATGATCGCAGGTGGAGG
>JAHDID010000033.1 GCA_020630975.1 Verrucomicrobiota bacterium | reverse complement strand
GTGGGATCACCACCCAGCCACCACTTTTTTGTTCTTAGCTATGGGATGGCTGTGAAATCATATAAAAATATTAAGATATCAGAATAGCATGCTGGGAATTTACTCTGTGGTTTGCTATGGTACTGCAGTAACCCCCAAAGCGAAACCGACAGCCAGTTCCATGAAGTTAGTGAGTAGATTGCGAATGAGATTCCAGACCAAATTGGTCGCGGCTTTCTTGATCGTTATCTCGGCGGTCACTGGCTCCACTATATCGCTAATCGGCGAGCAGGTGAAAGGGAATGACCAGAAGCGGTTTCGTAAGACATTCGCCGCACAGATCGAGAGCATACTTGAGGCTAGAGATGGTCGCGTGAAAAGCCAGTTTGGTATCGGGAAGAAGCTAGCAGAGCAGCCTTTTGTAGTCGCTCGGTTGAAGGGCGGGCAGTTACGAGCAGGTGGTAGAGTGGATAAGGCGGTGCGCGATAGATTTTTCCAGGATCTGCCTCGACTCGATAGCCGACTGATCGGGCTAGCTGGGAAAAGCCAGCAGCGTATCATGGGGGTAATGGATCTGGAGGGAAATCTCTCCTTTTTTGGTATCAAAAATATCGAGAATGAATCGAGCCAGCGGTTACGCAACCGCCGCAAACAGATAAGCGAAGCGGTAAAGGAGCTAGTATCCGCAAATACTCAGCAGGTGGTGTATCTACCGCAGACCAATCCTAAAGGTCAGCCAGTGGTGCGGGAGTTCGTCATCACTCCAGTCGTCGATCCCGCTACCGATACTCCTGTGGGGGCTTTTCTGATGAGTCTGACTACAGCGGATACGTCGGCTGGTAGAGCTATCGGGCGCTATCATGATCTGGTTGAGCAGAGTTTCAAGAATGCCATTTATCTTGAGGAAGAGGGGATTTTTCCGTCGGTACCGACTGCAGAGACTCGAGCTGACTTCAGTATCCTCGGTGATCGAGTGGCAGCTAGAATCGCTGGTCTATCGGAGACGGAGACGAATAGGCGGGAAGGCTACATGGTGCACAAGATAGCAGGACAGGAACATTACGTCTATTTCTGCGCCCTCAATCCTGGGGTGCCTGTAGGAAATGCGTGGCATGTCTCTGCATTCTCGATGGCGCAGCTGCAAAAAGATCTGGCAACTCTACGAATCAGAGCGGGATGCATTGGCTTGTTTGGAATGTTTATCGGCATCATCGCTGCGATTTATTTTGCTAGGCACCTAGCAGTACCGATCAGCGATATGTCGGCTGCCATGCGGAGTATACGGGAAGGTGAGTTCGATGTAAGTATTCCAGTCCGATCGAAAGATGAGGTGGGATTATTGACTGGAGCATTCAATCAGATGATAGCTGATCTGAAGCAAAAGGAGCGGTATCGAGAATTGCTAGGCAAAGTCAGCGACGAGTCAGTGGCTCAGGCGATGATCGAGGGGACTCTAGCGCCGGCTCTGGGAGGCGAGATGAAGCAAGTCACGGTATTGTTTTGTGATATCCGAGGGTTCACGGCGCTGAGCGAGGATATGGATCCCTCTGCTCTGATCGATATGCTCAACGTACACATGTCTGCTATGGCAGGTGTGGTGAGCCAGCACTACGGAGTGGTCGATAAATTCGTAGGCGATGAAATCATGGCGGTATTTGGTGGGCTGAAAAGCTATGGCGACGATGTGCTGCATGCCTGCAACTGTGCGCTCAAGATGCTGGAGGAGCGAGATCGGCTAAATCGTGAAGCGGCTGACCAAGGCACCGGTAGAGCTGTAGATATAGGTATCGGCATCACTACTGGAGAAGTCGTGGCAGGCTGTATCGGCTCCCACGATCGACTCAACTACACGGTAGTCGGCTCGAATGTGAATCTGGCTGCGAGACTGTGTGGTATCGCTGAGGCGAATCAGGTGGTCATCGATGCGGCAACTCTAAGTGAGATCGACCACAGTCAACCCGAGACGACCGCTCTGATGGACCTACAGCTCAAAGGTATTAGTTCTCGGCGCCTTGCCTTTTTATTGCATGGACTAGGTCAACCAGAGGGTTCCACTCTGGCTCCTGTCGATCCGTGAATAATCGGAGCCGTTTGGTGCCATTGCCCTTGGCCTTTTTGCCCAGTTCATAGATACGTCCATCCTCACATAGGAAGAATATCTCACCTCCTAGGCCTTCTTTGACAGTGGTCAAAAAGCTAGGAAATCGACCAATGATGTGAAGCCG
Source organism: Verrucomicrobiota bacterium (assembly GCA_020630975.1). Taxonomy (GTDB): domain Bacteria; phylum Verrucomicrobiota; class Verrucomicrobiia; order Verrucomicrobiales; family DEV007; genus Arctic95D-9. The sequence goes on along the minus strand of JAHDID010000033.1, from coordinate 63,687 downwards.
CTTGAGGTGGCTTTCTGCATCGGTGCTGCGGATATAGATATCGCCCTGCCTAGTGCCGAAGACTAGCTTTCCATCTAGGTGAGGGAAGCGCAGGCCGCGATAGAAAGTGCCACCTACTATCCTGTCATTGGAGGAGGAGCGATGCATCGCTACAAATGGGCGGACGATCTCATTGGTGACGGGCTGCTGACGAGATAGTGGGCGGAAGTAGCTGCCCTCGGAGAAATTCCAGCCGAAAAACTCAGTGCCGTTTTTGCTGATATTGACCTCCTCGATGAAGTCTTTGCCAGAGTCCGATATCGTCAGCCAATTGCGGTAGGGATCGTGGGCGAGCGAGTGGGGGAATCTCAGGCCTGCGCACCATAGCTCAGGCCGACAATTTTCGACATTGGCGAAAGGATTGTCTTCGGGGATTTGGTAGGGATTGCCCGTAGTATCGTCCATGATAGGAGTGATGCGGAGCACCTTGCCGTAGACAGAGTTTAAGTCAGCCGCCAGGCTTTTTTCCTCGATTTCGGCATCTCGCACTCCGATGAATAAGTGACCTGCATTGTCGAACTCAAGCTGGGTCACGATCGGGCCGATGAAGTCCTGCGAGACATTGACACGCATCACTTCGCGGATACCGCCCTGAAATCGCTCGGCCATCGGATTCTGGGCGTCTAGTTCGTAAATGACCTCTTGATGGGTGTGTTCTTCGATGTACTCGATACCCTTGTTATTTGTCCTCCTAGCTCTCACTGCGATGTATATTTTGCCGAAGCCAGGTGACTCGAAGTCGAGGAACCCAGGATGGACAGCGATAGCAGAGCCGATTCGTCTGCCGCTTGGCTTGTAGTAAGGTTTTAGAGGCGATCCTAGGTTATGTTTTTGAGAAGCGCGGAAAACGGTGCCGTCGCGGCTGAGTACATAGACCATTTTTAGCCTGTCCGTGCACAGGTCCACGGGATTTTCTGCAGAGCCAAAGATCCTCAGCTCGCCATCGAAATTGAGTCGGCTGGTGGGGATATTGCCGAGTCGATAGACACCTTCGATTTTCTTCTGATTTCGTTTTTCGCTGCTGTTGTAGCTGTAGGTCGAAAACGCTAATCCTCCTATGATAAACGATGCCGAAAACAGAGCTGCTTTCGGAGAGAAAATAATATCAAAAATGCCTATCATAATACTGGAAGATATGATATTTATGATTGGATTGCAAAGTTTATTTTCATTTTTGTGATTTTTATTATTTTTGAGAAGTTGCGAGGTCGTGCAGTTTTCGGAAGACCTCTGTCGCAGCTAGGGCAGAGTCGCTCTGAGCCGCACTACCAGAGGGTGTAGAAGGGCCGATGTAGATCGGGTAGTCGAGTTCCGAGTGGGGGATGATACCGTGCGAGCCTTTTACTAAAGTGGCGTCGACTGGCACGACATCCATGAGCATGCGAAAGCCGAGCTTCTTCTGCAGTAGACGTTTGACGATCTTTAGCTTGGGTAGCGGGATCGCTGGGTCGAGGAATAGCTCTGCAGGATCGTAGCCAGGCTTGCGGTGGATATCCACACAGCGGGCGTAGTCGGGCGCTTTGTCATCGTCCAGCCAGTAGTAGTAGGTGAACCAACTATCCTCCTCGGCTAGGACGACGATGTCGCCGCTGCGCTCGTGGTCGAGCCCTGCCCCTGCGATCGCTGTGCCAGTGAGGACTGTGGACACGCCATCCATCTGCTCCAGGCAGGCTACGACCTCCGCACGGATCGAGGGATCATTCAGGTACACGTGGGCCAGCTGGTGATCGGCGATAGCGAAAACCTGGCAGGCACCGATGTCGATCTGCTCGCGGCCCAGCTCATCGCGGTAGGAGAGCCAGCCCTTCTCGCGAAAGACTCGATTGATGTGGATGGGGCGATGGACTGGGGTGATACCATACTCACTGAGGATCACCGGCTGCACACCTCGGTTCTCGAGATAGCCGACCAGATCCGCCACGATGGAGTCGATCTCGGATAGATCTCCAGCGATATCCTGGGGATCGGTGCCGTGGCGCTGCAGATTATAGTCCAGATGGGGGAGATAGATCAGGCTGAGATGGGGGGAGTACTGTTGCTCATACCACTTGGCCGACTCTGCGATCCAGGCGCTGGAGGGGAGGCCTGCTGCTGGTCCCCAAAAAGATGGGAAGGGGAAGTCGCCGAGATCGGCCTTTATCTGGGGCCTGATGTCCATCGGCCAGGTCTGGATGTCGAAGACCTTTTTGCCATCGGAGCAGTAGATCGGGCGTGGGGTGATGGAGTAGTCCACCGAGGAGTACATATTATTCCACCAGAATACCTTCGCACAGGTGTAGTCAGGGTGATCTCTGCGGATCACCTCCCATAGCTTGTCACCCTGTACGAGGTGGTTGGACTGTTTCCACCCGCGGTGCTCAGCATAGTCCCTATCATACCAGTAGTTGCCGACGATACCATGGTCGCCTGGAGCTTTCCCCGTGAGGTAGGTCGCCTGCATGGTGGAGGTGACAGCTGGTAGACATGGCTCGATCGCTGTCGACTGGTAGTCTGGCCGCTCCAGCATCTGCTTTAGGAAAGGCGTGTCCGAGCCGATCAATCTCCGGCATAGGCCGACCACATTGATGACGGCGATGCGAGGTAGATCGGCGGTAGAGCTCTGGTTCATGGCAGTTTTGTCGGGATTTTGATTAATAAAGGCAAATAGTCACCCGTCTTTATCTGCGCGAATCACGGCGTGAATCCATTTAAAACGTACCAAAATTGATAAAATTACCAGAATTAGCATGTTTTTTACAAAAAAAGTAAGCAATTAGGCTAATTTGACTTGGATCTGCTCGTTCCTTGTATATATTTTCTCACACACGTGTCTTGGAAACGGACCACAAACGCAAAGATGAAAGGGATGACTTGGAAGAAGGGAACGATAGCGCTAGGCGGCATACTGCTGATTTTGATGGCGCTCGATACGGTGAATCAGTTCCGTCCTGGTATTTTCGGAAATGGAATCGATCTCCACTCTGCGAGTTCATCCATTCTGGCACTACTGCTGATCGGTATGATCATAGGTCTCATCGGAGGTGTGGCGATTGCATTCGGCTACTTCATGTGGCGTGAGCGGAATGTAGCGACACAGTCAGACGATGTGAGCCAGCTGCTAGAGGAGCTTTCCAGAGGACAGGCTTTCTTTCCAAATGGTAAGACTTCTTTCGAGCCAGATGAGTCGAAGAATGCTACCGGAGACGAGCTCGAGCCCTGGGAGAAGCCTACCGACTGGTGGAAAAGCGAGGAGGACTGATCTGGCGGGAGTTTCTGTTGGGTAACCCAAATCATCAAAATAATAACAGGCTGCTGGTCGCACTGGCAGCCTTTTTTATTACTCAGCTGATATATTGGATTGCGCATCGCACTGAAATTTGTGAGATTGTGTCTCGTACCGCGTAGAAGAAGTATTACGGAATGGCCATCCCCAAGCACACCGATGATATTTTAGAGGAGCTCGGCAGTAGCAGCACCTCGCAGCGGTCGTGTTGTTTGGCCTTTCGACTGGATCGCCCGAAGTCGCTGAGTGGTGAGCGGCTCGATCGTTATCTCGCAGATGGCTGGTATCGTCAGGGGCAGGGCATGTTTACCACCTACTCGACGATTTCGAGAAAGAATCTGATGTCCGCCCCGTGGATACGTATCGATACCAGTGACTATACGCTGGGCAAAAATCTCCGCCGACTGAAAAACAAAAACGATCGGCACCTCTCCTATCACATCGGCCAGGCGAATATCACTCCTTACCGAGAGGAGATGTTTCAGGCTTTCCGCGCCTATTTTAAAGGCGAGTTTTACGAGAGTCTTCGCAGTGCCCTGTATTGCTATCAGTCCACACGAGAGACGATATTCGATACGCGTGAGATCACTTTCTACAAAGATGGCGAGCTAGTCGGCTACAGTTATTTCGATGTGGGTGGAGAGAGTGTGGCCAGTATCCTGAATATCTACACCCAGGAGCACCTGCAGCACAGTATAGGCATGTACTCCATCCTGCTGCAGCTGCAGTGGTGCCAGCAGCATGGCAAGCGCTACTACTACCCCGGGTATGCCATGCCGGAGAATCCTCGATTCGACTACAAACTGCGGGTGCAGGGGGTGAACTATCTGGATCAGCGTAGTGGCCAGTGGCGCCCGTGGACTGAGTACCGACTGGAAAATTGTCCGCTTTACGAGTACCGGCGGGCTATCCTCCGGGCGCGTCAGATGTTTGCTAGATTGGATCTCGGTTGGCGGATCGGGGTGTATCTCAACCACAGCAATCCCTGCCCGATGCTGATGGATCAGGAGGGGGCGTATTTCCTTGAGCATCCGATCTTTCTATCGGGGAATATCGAGGACGATGAGCATCCGGTGATATTGGACTACGATCTGCAGCGCAAAGAGTATCGCCTGCTCAGCTGCACCGCGCATGCCCGCCCGCCATTTCCCGATCACCAGATCGAGCTGGAGGAGGTGCTTTTCCCGGTGGATTTCGATTGTGCAGATTTTGGCTGTGTCGGTTTGCTAGCTGTCGATCGTCTGATATATAGCAGTAGCGATCTGATCTCGATCTATCATGCGATCCGCCAGCAGGCGTATACCGAGTGGTATGATGAATATTGAGGCGATCGTCGTCTCAATATGAAACATTTTTTATACCCATTACTAGTCCTATGTCTTGGCGCTGTCTCTGTAGCGATCGGGCAAGATCGCCCGAATATCATCTTCATCCTGACCGACGACCAGGGATATGGCGATCTCGGCAGGCATGGGCACCCGCTACTGAAGACGCCACATCTCGACCAGCTCCATGATGAGAGTGTGCGTTTTGATAATTTCTACGTCAGCCCATCGTGCTCGCCGACCCGTGCTGCTCTGCTCACGGGTAGACACGAGTTTCGCAGTGGAGTCACTCACACGCAGCAGCCGAGAGAGCATCTCCACCTCAGCGCCGTCACACTGCCACAACTGCTGAAGGAGGGAGGCTACCGCACAGGATTTGTCGGCAAATGGCATCTCGGTGGGGGTAAAGGGAAGGAATACACCACGCGGTTTCGTGGCTTTGATTGGAACTCGACCAACGCCAAGGGACCCTATAAACACTTTGATCCACTGATGATCCGCAATGGCAAGCGCGAGGTGGTAAAAGGGTTTCGCGAAGATATCTTTTTCGACGATGGGATGACTTTCATCGAGGAAGCCGGCGACGATCCGTTTTTCCTTTACCTTTCCACCTACTCGCCGCACACGCCGCTAGATGCGCCCGAGAAAAATATGGCTGCCTATCGTGGCAAAGTGTCGGAGAAGCATGCCAAATACCTAGGCATGGTGGAAAATCTAGATGACAACGTAGGTCGTCTCATGGCTTTCCTCGACGAGAAAGGCCTGTCCAAAAACACCATCGTGATCTACATGAATGACAATGGGCAGACCGAAGGTCTCGATGTCTACAATGCTACCATGCGCGGCTGCAAGTGTACCATCTGGGAGGGCGGCAGTCGGGCGATGTCTTTCTGGCGACTGCCGGAGAAATGGGCTCCGCGAAGTGTGCCTAGTCTTACCGCTCATCTCGATGTGCTACCCACACTCTGCGACTATGCCGGAGTGGCGATCCCGGCTGAGCTAGCGCCCAAGCTAGAAGGCTACAGCCTGCGCCCGCTGCTAGAGGGGAGCTCTTCAGGTGCGGACTGGCAGACAGATCGGATGCTATTCCACCACGTCGCACGCTGGCCGAGTGGTCATGCCGCAGCACACAAGTATGCGATGGCAGGGGTAAGGCAGGGCAATTTTCTCCTACTGCGTAGTCACAGCTGCGGCGACCCCGAGTGCATGAAGTTTTCGAGTCAATGTGTGACGCTGAACGCAGTCAAAGACAGAGGGCTACGCAAAACCACCTACACCGATGATAATGCCCAATACCACTGGGGTGTCAGTGCTCCCGACCGCTGGTCTCTCTATGATAGTAAAGCCGACCCAGGCTGCGAGACTGATATCGCCACCGATCACCCCGACCTAGTCGCCACACTTTCGGAGGCCTACGAATCGTGGTGGGCAGATATCTATCCCGAGATGATAGCCGCCGATGGCGACAAAGGACAGCCAATCATGAGAGGCGAGCTACAGAAGCGTAAGGACCAGCGCGCTACCAAAAAGTAGCGAGCAGTCTCGAAGCTAGAGTTTTTGCCCACGAGATTCATGAGTCTCTGTAGATTCGACTTCAGTCGAATCCCGTTTCCCTTCAAAGCCCTGGTCAAGGAGGGGTGACGTCTCGTCGCCCGGCTACCCCGGCCAACCTGCGAGCCAAAGCATCTTCTAAGTTCAATCCTCCGAAAATAATATTCCATTCTACAAATAAATTGGTATCTATTCTAAAAAAGAATCAGTAAATGCTAACAAACCAGAGAAAACACCTGATTGATGATGAGCTTAGAAGTATTGCTCAGGAAATTGTGGATCAAAAGTGGTCTATTGAAGAATGGGCAGCGAGGGAGTCGGGAGATTGGTTTCAAACAGCCAATTACTGCGGCGGTTTTGAAGCAGAGGGCGCTCATGATGGAGCCTTCGCTTTCGCCAAGTTTCCTACGACACCCAATGAATTTTGGTTATGTTTTACATATGAAGATGCAACCGGTATTGCAAATGGAGCAATTGATAAGGTCCTTGCGTATGACGCTGTTTGAAAGGTCAATGTCGAACATGACGGGCTTGGTGCCTCCATCTTTTTAAGAATTGGCTTTGAATCTTTCTACGAGAAAATAAGGCGTGGCTCCATCTTAAAAGTTTTCAGGATCTTAAAAGCTATCATTTTTTAGAAAACATGAGGCCAGTTCAGTTTAATCGATATAACTTTGATCCTTGTGAGGAGGTTAGAATCACAGGGAGAGTTATAGGAGGCGACGTATATGAGTCTGACTTCGGAAAAGAGTTTTCTCGATTCACGACTTCTGTCTTTATGGAATCCATACCTATACCTTCTGTTTTTGATGGTTGTGCCGTAGAAAGGTTTAATGTCACAGACAGGTGCCGGGTTTGTCCAAAGTACTTGGTTTGCTCTTCATAATTGGTGCTCTGTTTGGATTTTTTTGTACCGTTTCATGGCTGATTGCTTGGGTGATCTGTCTTGTAAGTGGTAACTATTCTACATCATAAGACCTGGGGGTTTGCTCGATGGGTTTTTGTTCAAGACGGGTTTGTTTGATTTGTCATAAAGGCGTATCGGTTAAGGAAATGCATACGGAAGCTGATACTCAAATTATAGGTATAGTGATTACTGCGATTTGTAAGAGGGAGTATTCTCAAGCTATTAATATCATAGGTGGCTACGATTTGATGGATATTATCACGCCGCTTGGTTCATGGATTGATGTTGCTTTGGTTTTCGATCAGGACGCTTTCATTGATTGTCTTCTAAGGGCGGGGTTTGATATCAATCTTTCTTCCGAAAGGTTTGGGAACTCAGTAACTGCTGCTACTAGGAAGGGGCGGCTTGATTTAGTGCAGAAGTTCTTGTTCCTTGGTGCAGGTCTTGATTATTTTACAGCGGAAGGCAATCCCCTTTTGGCCGCCATTCAGGGGCGGCACGAAGAAATTGGCTTAACTCTTATTGATCACGGAATCAGTTTTGAGACTGGTTATTCAATGGAAGATGGTGGTGTGCTAGATTTTTATGATTTTGCATCAGCCTGGGGTGCTTCGAAGATCGCAAATCGAATAACCAAGGAGCGAGAAAAAGATGGTTAAAGGGGGAGTTAATGATTAAAGGTAAACGAAGAGTGAATAAAATTGTTGGTTGATAGATATATAGATTTAATCGTTTCGCTTAGTAATGGCTGGTGAAGATAGGAAAACTCCCATGGTTGGGTGGGGTGAGCCGGGGTACTATGAGGACTGGCTCGTGGGAAATCGTAAAGGTTTCGCTGCGCTTAGGGATACTATAGATGAGTTGCTTGCGGAAGAAGTTGATACTCTTTTACCTGAGGACTGCGAGTGCGATTTTCAGGGGTTGAGTATCGGGGCGAGTTCTAGCGCTTCAGCTGAGGGTTCAGCCTCAGGATGGCTTTTCGGGGCGGGTTGCTTACTGGTTCTCAGTTCTTTTCTGGGATTGATCGGTCTCGGTGTGTGGAAGCTTGTCGAGCTGTGTGTAGGCTAGCGGAACTCGGTGGGTTGTGGCTGGGTGGACTGGGTTTCTGGTTTTTGGGCGTGATAATTTTTCGATATCTTAAGATGGGGGGGTGAAGGATAGGTTGTTCTGTCAGAGGGTTAAGTCTTAACTGCTATAGCATATTGGGCGTCTCTATTTTTAAAAAGTGTTCTTTATGGATATGATTTAAGGTGGTTTGGCCAGTTTTTAGGGTAATGGGTTGGATAGTCTAAGATAGGCGCGGTATAAGCTATGATGATGGTTGCATTCAAGGCTGATTATTGTCAGTTTGGCCTGCTTATTATATTGTGCTATTTTAGACGATGGCATTCGTGCATTCCCTAACAACCACAGGCGCAAGTGACGGGGCGGCTCTTTTGGGAAACCAGATATCTGAACCTGATTATATTGTCGATATTGGATTTATGGCTGAATCATTGGCAGGAGTTCTTGCTGAGATTCAGGGTGTAGATATCGATACTAACTTTGGGGAGATTATGGATAGTTTGGAGGCGGATCACCAGGAGAGCGGGGTAGGGGATGAGTTTGTTTCCGTTCTCAGTCAGGACGCTTCCAATGCATTTGCTAATGGGCTTTTGCCAATCATTGATCGTGCAGTGGAGATTATGCAAGCGACAGAACTCCCTTATATGTCAAATGATGAAATTCGGCATCGGCTCGAGTTATTGCAGCGTTGGTGTGCTGATGCCGTTTTGTCTGGGAAGTTTGTCGCTTTCCATTCTTGTGAATAGTTTTCTACAGGCTCAGGAATTGTTATCCGTCTGGGGTTATGTGATCAATTTTTAACCAGAGGGAGAGCTAGAAACCTCTGAGTCGCTCTCTCTTTCGAGGTGACCTGAAAAACACGAACCAAGCCAGACGAGTCTCCTACTGCGATCGTCTTTTTATCCCCTGACACGGCCAGAGCTAGTTGGCCTACTTCGCTTGTGTATTCGGCTTGGGTCGTGCCATCCCTAAAATCGATCGTTCGTACGCTGGGCATACCTCCTGCTATCGTAACCGTCTCTGGCTGGTCGGCGGTGGCTAGTCGGTAGATTGGCATCTCCTGGCTGATCAATTCGCGTACAGTGTGTGCCTGCTCGGCTCGCCAGTAGAGGAGCTTGCCATCGGCGCTAGCGGAGTAGACGTGGTCGCCTGTGTTGTCGAACATCACGGCATACACACTGCCATCGTGGGCATTGTAGCTAGAAATCCGTTTGCCTGTGTCGATGTCGAATACTTTAGCCGTCTTGTCGCGGCTACCGGTGACGATGCGTGTCCCGTCTGCATTCCAAGCGACATCGTTGACCCAATTCGAGTGATTGGCGAATGCCGCTACCTCTAGCCAGGTGCTAGTATCGTAGATGCGTACGGTACCATCGGTGCCGCAGGTCGCTAGCTGAGTGCCTGCGGGGTTGTACTTAGCCGATAAGCATAGATCGTCTGACTTGTGCAATATCTCTACTAACGAGCCATCGGATAGATCGACGATGCGTACCTCGCCGTACCTAGCAGGGCTGCCCCCAGCCACGGCTATGCGCTTACCGCCTGGAGCGATATCGATCGACTGGATTCGCTCAGGGAGATTTTTGATCCGGCGCTTTAGGGTGCCGTCGACCGTCGACCACTCGGTGATCTCGTGATAGCCACTGGCTAATAGCGAACTGCCATCGTCACCACGGAATGCTAGGGCGGTGATGGGTATTGCTCGCGGATAGACCTTGGGAGGATCTGGGTGACGGCGTCTGGGAATGATCTCGGCTAGAGATGCGGTCGGATCTTGCGCATCGTAGATCTGGCCCTGCTGCTGCCACTTTTCGAATAGGGCGATCTGCTCGGCCGGTATACGATCAGCATCTGGTGGCATGATATCGTCTTCGTCGTCGGTAGTCATGCGGTAGTGCAGCTCATCGAAGCCCACCTCTATGGCGTGCTCAAAGGTATCGACCCGATAGCCTCCTTTGGCTTTCTTTGGCCCGTGGCAGGATTGGCATTGGTTGAGCAGAATTGGCGCTAGGTCGGCTTTGAAGGAGACGGGGGCTTCTTCGGCAAAGGTGAAGGATGTGATGAGGCAGAGTAGTGCAGTGACTAGGCCCAAGGAGGGGCGACGTCTCGTCGCCCAACTAGCTCGGCCGATAGGCTTTGGCGATGGTTGCTGGGCGACGAGACGTCGCCCCTCCTTGAACTCAGAATTCGCCATTTCACTAATGTTGAAACAAAAATTCATCCCGATTAATCACTGCCCATACCAGATCCTCTAGTGCCTTTGCCTTATCTTCTGCGGTCTCCAGATAGCCGGTCGATATCTCTAGTTCTTGTGCATCTGGGTTTCTCGAAAAGGCTCGTATGTATAGATCGGTCACGATATCCTTTGCAGTTCGCCCTTCGCTCAATGCTTTATGAAATCGATTATTGGTATCAGACAGCATACCGTGCAGGGTCGTACCATTGAATAGCTCCAGCGCTTGGCCAAGGCTGGAGTCGTCGCCGCGCTCGCATTCGCATACGGTCTGGCGCTCGGGCATGCCGAAGACCTTTAGAAATTCGATATCGCCTATCTTATTGCGATCGTGCTTGGCCAGATCGGGTGCAGGTAGCTGGGTAGCACGCACTCCAGGTGGCACTGAGCTAAAGCTCTCGCGAATGGCAGTGAGATCGCCTAGCGCATCGATGAGCTGCTCGGCAGACAGGCGACGTGGGTAGTAGCGAGAGAAATACCTAGTATCAGTTTCGTTCCACTCATTGGTCCGGCTGCTTGCCTGATAGGTGCGCGAGTTTACGATGGTGCGGATGATGTGTTTTCTATCGAAGCTATGAGCTATGAAATCCTCCGTCAGTGCATCGAGCAGTGGCTGATTCGCCGCTGGATTGGTATCGCGCAAATCGTCGAATGGCTCGACGATGCCGCGCCCCATCAGCTGGGACCAGATGCGGTTGACCTCTACTTTGGCAAAGAATGGATTGGTATCCGCAGTCAGCCACTCGACGAATGCCGCTCGGCGATCGGTATCGGCAGATAGATCCATCTGATCGATACCGGGCACCCATGGCTCGACGATCTCGTCGGTAGCGGGGTGGCGGATGTCTCCCTCGTCATTCATCCACACCACTACCTCGCCCTTGCGTCCAGTCTTGCGAGTCTCGATGCGATTGAAGAAAGCGCTCAGCCCGTAGTAATTATCCTGCGTCCACGGCTCGTAGGGGTGGTTGTGGCATTTGGCGCAGCCGATGCGAGTGCCTAGGAATAGCTGCGCAGTCGACTCCATGATGTCGGAGGTGTCTGACCCAGAGCGATAGAAATTACTAGTCGGTGTGATCAGATTGCTACCGGTGGCTAGTAGGATCTCTTTAGCAAATTCGTCGTAGGGCTGGTTCTCCGCCACCGAATCGCGTATCCAGCGGTGAAATTTGACCACCCCGCTATGGCCCATCTGGCGGGCCGATAGCTTGAGGATGTCGCCCCACTTCTGCGTCCAGTATAGGTGAAACGGCTCCGAGGCTAGCAGATCTTCGACTAGTTGTTCTCGTTTGTCCGCGCTATCGCTATTTAGAAAAGTCTCCACAGCCTCGGGTGTGGGCAGCAAGCCTGTCAGATCCAGCGACACCCGACGGAGAAACTCTGAGTCACTACACAATTCCGAAGGTAGGTATTTGAATTTCTCTAGCTTGGCGTAGACATGCTCGTCGATGTAGCTCTGCGGTGGACTCGTCTGCCACTCTAGGTCGGGCACCTCCTCGACGAAGGTTAAAATGGTGCTTTCGATATACTCCAGGTAGCGCACGATGACCGCTGCCTCGCCTCTACCCATACCGACCGCTAGACCGTGGCGGCTGATGCGAAGCACTTTTTCATCGGAGCTCTCATATGCGCAAAGATGGGTGATGTCTTTCACCGTGCCGTCCTCGAATGTGGCCTCGACTCGTAGCTGCTGGGTGTGGTGTGGCCGCTTCAGCGTGAGCCCCTCGCCCGGAGTCAGCGCGATATCGACGCAGCGTTTCTGGTGCAGATCGACGTGACAGCCGGACTCGATCCACTGCACGAGTGTCTGATGCTCTAGGTCTGACTCTCGCAGACGCAGGCCTCCCTCGTGGGCGACTTCGTTGCGGGGCTTGGCCAGGAATAGACTCTTTTCGGGTTCGATGAAGTTCACTCGGCGGCCGAACTCTTCGGCAATCAGCGTCTCGCTATCGAGTGCGGGATCGAATCCCCATAAGGATAGGCGAAATTCGCCTTTGCCATGAGGCGCGCCATGGCAGCCGCCACCACTGCAGCCAGCTTTCGATAGTGATGGCAGCGCCTCGTAGCGAAACGAGACTGGCTCGGTCGACTGTCGGTTGAGGATCTGTAGATCGATTGTCGCTTGGTGTCCTCCGACGGAGATAGTAGCCGAGGTGGTGCCATTCTTGCGCGGTAGGATGATGCTGCGCTCTATGGATTCAGCTATTGAACCATCGGCGATGGTGACCTTAGTGGCACGAGTCAGGTCTGCGACTTCGTCATTGGCGTAGTAGCCAGTCACCACTAGCTGGAGCCGGTCGCGCGGACCGGTGAAGGTAAATGTCTTCGGGCTGACATCGATGCGTAGTGGCGCGCCTACCTCTATCGGCACGATAGGTAGGTCTGCTTCTTCGTGTTGAGACTTTTCGGCTAACGCTACGAAGCTACCGAGAAGCCATACTAAAACGCATGCGACCTTAATTACACTCATGAGTCTTTGCCTCCTTCCTTGCTCTGCACTAGGAAATACACTTTATCAGCCACACCATCGGGCCACTGGATCATGTTTAGTGGGGCTTTGTTTAGCGCGTCTTTAGCGATCACTGGGGCTCGGTAGGTCTGCCCGCCGATCTGGGCGGTGCCGGATAGTTCGGCTACGACTAGACGCTCTGACTCGGCGGGGATATTGATCGTTATCTCGAAGTTATTCTTCTTCTCAGGGATCACGGCATTCTCCAGCTCATAGCCCGGGCAGCTAATGGCTATCTCTCCATCATACTGGTGGCGCAGGACTTGGACTCGAGTTTTGATCGATTTGCCGGTCTCAGTCAGCCACCAGTCTTTCTGGACTACGGATAACTCGAAGGGGGGCTGAGTGGTCGAAATATCTAGCTGAAAAGGTAAGCCCTCTCGGCCTAGCAGATCCGATATCTCTAAGCGATAGCTACCCTCCTGATCGATCCGTCGGCGCAGTGGCTGTAGTAGCGAGTCGCCAGTGCCAGCGCGGACGAGGCGTTTGCCATCGGGGCCATGCAGATCCAGCACCAGCTGGGCAGGCGAGTCGAGCTCTAGCGTCTGTGGGGTGATCGTCAGGTACTGCCCCTTTTGTAAGTCGATCTCTCGGGTGGCGGGTGTCTGCTCCAGTCCCTCTTTCGCTACGGGATCTAGATAGGGGGCGATCTGCAGACAGCCTTGGATCTTTGCCCGCCACAATATATCGTGCACCTCGGCAGTGTATCTACCATCGGCCGGTGGGTGAAATATATAGAAAGGATCGCTACCTCTCACCTCGCTATCATCTATGGCGGCGACTAGCTTGCCTGCAGCATCTTTGATATCGAGATGCAGGTCGCTATCTTTATTCAGCTGATTCGACCAGATCTGGCAGACTAGTGGGTGCCCCTGCTGTGCCTGAATGGTATGCTCGAATGGTTTTTGGCTATCAGTCGTAAAGGAGATGCCCGGCTGAGAGTCGATCAGTACTAGACTAGGGAGGGAGACTCCTTTCAGATTCCACACGCGCACTGCCACTGGGCCCACGGCGGCGTCGGCGGGTATCGTCACATCGAAAAACATTTCGAAATTCGTATTCTCAGCATCCTCCACCAGCACCCACTGGCCTGGCGCACTGCTCCAGATTTCTGTTTGCCATTCGCCTACTTTGAATTCGTTGCCCCGCAGCTTCACACGAGTCGTCCCGCCTGCTACTAGCCCGATAGGCTCGATGCTATCAATCCTGGGCACGGCGAGTGCATATGTGCCGACTAGACAAGTCGCCGCGACTAATAGAGCTGTGAACGATCTAAACATTTACTTCGCAGAGACTTCGATCGATTTCCCCTTAGGCACAGGCATTAGGTAGATATCCTTCCGGCCATCGCGCTCGCTGACGTAGACGATCTGCTCACCATCGGGGTGCCAGGATGGGAAGTCGTCGCGCTCTTCACTATCAGTCAGGCGAATGACATTGGAGCCATCGACATTCATCACATAGATCTCGTAGTTGCCATGGCGAGTGCTGACGAAACAGATCCTCGATCCATCTGGCGATAACCGTGGGCGGATATCCATGAGGGTGTTTTCAGTCAGCCGCTCTTCAGCAGTACCCTGGTAGTCGCGGATATAGATTTCGTAGTTATTTTCGCGGCTGTTGGCATAGACCATTCGCTGGCCATCTGGAGTGAAACTAGGCCAATGGCTCAACCCCTCGGTCTCGGTGAGTTGCTTTTTATCCTTCCCCTCTAGATTTACCGACCATAGCTGCATCGGCCCTTTCTCAGCAAAGGCATAGATCACCCGCTGCCCATCGGGGGTGAATACCGGCGTGCGATAGGCGCCACGCCCCGAGTGGCTGATCACAGCATCGTTTTTGGCACCCAGATCTCGGATGACTAGTTTGCCCGCTAGGTTGGCGGTGCATTCGCTAAAGGAGACAAACCGCTCGTCGGGCGAATAGGCCAGCTCAGTCTGGTGGCAGCGGTCGTCATCGAATAGAGGTATCGGCTCAGCACTCGCATCATCCAGATCTAGACTGTAGGCGCGTATCAGATCGTCGGTAGCATCGACGCAGTAGATCAGCGTCTGGCCATTGGCTATGATCAGCGGATCGCGCTTGTTCGAGCCATCGGAGGTGAGTCGCTGCTCACCGGCTGCAGCGATGAATGTGAGTAGAGTGAGAATGGCGAAGGCTATACTCCAGGATCGGCCATATGCTCTGGCCATGGCAGCCGGGCAGCTAAAGGCAGCCCCTCCTTGGCGTGAGTCTTTGCTCGTGATTCGGGGCATTCTGTTAAATGAGCTCATTGATCACGCTGCCTCCATCCAGCACTTTCATCTCTGCCCGCTTCCGCGCACCGATACCGCACAGCTCGGCGATGGTCGTGCCTACCTGTAGTGGGGTGATCGGTCGGGTGATCGGGTGCTCGCCTTTGGCATCGCTCTCGCCGATCACGCGCCCGGGCTCAATGCCGCCGCCTGCCCAGATGGAGAAGTAGCAGTCTTTATGATGCTCGCGAGCGGCACGGCTGCTGATCTTCGGCGTGCGGCCGAATTCACCCATGGCAATCAAGAGGGTATCGTCGAGCATACCTCGATCAGAGAGATCGTCGATCAGCGCTGAGTAGGCTCGGTCGAGGATCGGGCAGTGGCGATCTTTGAGGAGCTCGAAGTTAAAGATGTGGGTATCCCAGCCGAAGTCGCAGTTGGGTGAAAAGGTTTCGACATATTCGCTCCAGTTCACCTGGATATAGGGCACCCGCGCCTCGGCAAGGCGACGTGCCAGTAGACAGCCCTGGCCGAAGGTGGTCTGGCCGTAGCGGGAGCGCACCTTGTCCGACTCCTGAGTCAGGTCAAAGGCCTGGCGTGCTTTGGGATCGGCGAGCAGCCCGTAGGCGCTCTGGTGGGTGCGATGCCACTCGTCGATACCAGCTGACTCCAGGCGCCGCTCTGCGGTGTCGAGCTGCTGGAGTAGACGATTCCGATCCTGGATGCGCTTGGGGGTGATGCCCTTTAGCAGGTCCAGCTGAGGTATACTCACCTCTCCGTGCTCGCTAGCCCGCACCAAAAATGGATCGTAGGCTTTGCCTAGAGTACCACCACCATAGCCCTCGATCCGGCGCGGTAGATCGCGTGGGATACCTCGTCCGACGTAGAAAAACGATGGTAATGCCTCGGTCGAGAGTTGGTCTTTGGCGATGATCGAGCCAAAGTTTGGCTGCACCGGCCCGGCATTCTCATGGAAGCCGGTCAACGCGATGGTCCCCGCCGTGGGATGATCATTGCTCGTCGTGACCATCGAGCGGATCATCGTGTACTTATCGCTGCGCGCAGCCATCATCGGCATCAGCTCGGTGAAGTGCATGCCCGGCGTCTTCGTCGGGATAGTACCAAATGGCCCCCGATACTCCATGGGTGCATCTGGCTTCGGGTCGAAGGTATCGATATGACTGGGGCCGCCCCACAGCCATAGCAGGATGACCGACTTCACCCGACCAGACTGCTGTGCTGCCTGAGCCGCCTCCATGACCTGATGAGTCGAGCCCAGCGTGAACGGCACCGCCGCCGCGGTTTTGAGAAACGATCGCCTACCGATACCGGCACAGTCAGCTGCTTTGAAATCTCCGACTCCTATCATAACTAGCTATCAATTAAGTTTGGCTCAGCGAGAAATTAGCCATCCCACCTACGATTTTCTCAAATCAAGCTAGGTGATAAGCAGGTGGGGGCCTATCTGAACTTAGGGCCTATCTGCGCCTCCTACTGGTAGGAATGGAGTCAGTGTGAAAGTTCACGCTTACTGATAATCTACCAGCAGAAGCATCCGCTCGTAAGCGCGGGGGCGACAGGTAGGAGCCTCACTCGAAGCCCATTTTCTGGCGCTATAGATCTGGCTTGTTATCTCACACCGTCCGTTTCTTTTTGTTCTTCTTCGACTTCTTCTCCTTGGCCGCCTCTATAGCCGCTTTCTCGGCCTCTGGGTCGTACTTCGGATTCAGTGCTCTAGGCACGGGTGCATTGAGCGCCTGTCTCCAGTCGCGTAGCTCTTGCTGCATTTCGGCTAGCTTCTCGGGCTGGGTGCTAGAGAGGTCGGTGGTCTCGCCGATATCGTTGCCGAGGTGGTAGAGTTCGTATTCATCGTTTTCGAAGTACTCGTGTAGCTTCCAGTCTCCCTTGCGCATTATGGAGCAGGGGCGGGCCCGAAACAGCGGGTCGCGCTGCTGGTTGGTGCGGCTGTAGCTCTGTAGGTAGGCGGGGAAGTGCCAAAAGAGCGACCTGTCTTTGGCGACAGTGCCCTGTGCCTCTCCGCGAAATGTGGGTAGGAGATTCTCACCATCCAGGGGCTGTCCCTCGGGTAGTTCGGCACCAGCTATCGCGCAGATCGTCGGATAGAGGTCGACCCCGATGATGGGTGTCTCATTGGTCTGCCCTGGAGCGATCTGGCCCGGCCAGTTGGCGAAAAACGGCACGCGGATGCCGCCCTCGTAGTAGGTGCCTTTGTAGCCTTTCAGCGGGGCCATGTCTGTGGCGGGGCCGTAGCCGCCATTGTCGGAGAAAAACAGGATCGCAGTGTCGTCTCGCACACCAGCTTTTTCGAGAGCGGCGAGCATATTGCCTACGCCGGTGTCGACGGCCTCGATCATCGTCGCCATGGCAGGGTTGTTGTGTTGTTGCCCCGGAGTTTTGGCTTCGTATTTGGGCAGGAGTTCTTTCTTGGCCTGGATCGGGGTGTGCACGGAAAAATAGGTCATGTACAGTGCCCATGGTTGCTTGGGATCGGCAGCGGCGATGTATTCGCAGGCCTTTCGCGACAGGGTATCGGTGAGAAATTCACCCTCTGGTACGTCTTGGAGTTGAGGGGCTCTAGGGTGCGGCGGGTAGTAACCCCGGGGCGGGCTACCAGCATGGGTGCCGCCGATATTGATGTCGAATCCATAGGGTAGCGGATCGTCGCTGAGATGCCATTTGCCCATGGTGGCAGTCTGGTAGCCGGCTTTCTGCAGGCACTGCGCCCAGGTGACGATATCGGTGCGCAGATCGCTCACGCCGGGTATGTGCTCTAGCTTGCGATACGCTGCTTTTCCACGCGGATCGGTGCCGACATTGAAGACCCTGTGGCGTGGCGTGTACTGGCCGCTGTGCAGGCAGGCGCGAGCGGGGGCGCAGTTGGCAGAGGCGGAGTAGGCATGGGTGAAGATCATCCCCTCGCGGGCGAGCCTATCGAGATGGGGTGTTTCGTAGAAATCCGAGCCCATGTAGCCCGTGTCTTTCCAGCCAAAGTCATCGAGATAGATGAATAGGATGTTTGGCCGCTCGGCTGCGGAGCTTGAGCCGACGCAGCACGCTATGAAACCTAAAAGTAGAAGTGATAATCGCTTAGCCATATTCCCTGCAGCAGGTTAGCTAGGCGCTGTGGGGAAATCAATAGCGGGATCTCAGCCGTGATTACTTCGGATGCGTTTCTGGTCAGATGGTTCGCTCTAAAGATCGGCCAACCGCTCGATATCTACGTGTGTCAATCAAAGTCACAGAAAGCAAACTTTCGGCCGAAAGCTGGTGATGCTTTTTTAGTGCTGCTTTGGTGTATTTCCTAAGAAGGTGTCTAGAAAGCATGAGTCGCCATATGGCTACACCGCCGATTAGCCCTATCACAGCCAGTCCTGCTATCGCGAATAATGCGGTTTCAGTCCCTATCGATAACCACCATCCTAATATAGCTCCTGAGACGAGGCCGAGTAATGCCCCTAGGCCACCTTTATCTTTCAAGCCATCCTTGGTGCGTTGGCGGATGCTCTCGAGGATGCCTATTTTGCTATCGATGCAGTATCTCTCGTGAGCTAGCATATCTTCTAGAAACAGGGCTTCCTCCTCTTCCTCTATCGTCTGGTCTATCAGAGCCGGTATTCCATCTCTGGGTTCCCATAGATTGTCCAATTCGCGGATCGCACCATATGGGTCTACAGCCTCTCCATCACAGAATCCACAAACGGCGAGCCGACACACTTCCTCTTTGGCGTACTCGATTCCCCAGATTTGTTTCTTATTCACTAATGACACTGACTGGGTGGCTCGAGTTTTAGAACAAAAAGGACAGAGTGCTGCAAACCAGCCTTGTGGTTCTTTTGCTGTGCTTTGCGATAAGACAAAAGGGCTCATGCGGGCAAAGATATCCTTGTTATGGAAATTATAAAATATTTTCAACGAGGCGAGGGCATTCGGCGGCACGTTGATTATCAATGGCGGCTTTACTCGCTGAGAGATTGGCTTCATATTCTCGCTTTTCGATCCCATGTCCGACCCGACGTCACCTATCTCCATGGCTACCGAGCCAGTGCCTACGCTATCCTCTGCGGATCTCGAGATCAAAGATGCGAGGCTGATCTTTAACTCTGTGTGGGAGCAGCTCGAGCAGGAGCTGGGGCATGAGAATCTGCGTTTCCCCAAAGAGATCATCCTGCTCGGCGGTGCACCGGGCGCTGGTAAGGGAACTAATACGCAATTCATCATGGAGGCGCGGGGTTTCACCTGTCCGCCGGTCGTCGTCAGCTCGCTGCTGAATACTCCGGAGATGCGGGCGCTGATCGATCAGGGGCGCATGGTCGGCGATCGCGAGGTGGTCGGCATCCTGTTTCGCGAGATCCTCAAGGAGGACTACCGCGATGGAGCGGTGCTCGATGGCTTTCCGCGCACTCAGGTGCAGGTGGAGTGTCTGCGCCTACTCGTGGCCAAGATCAATGCACTGCACCGCGAGTTTCGCGATACCGCACTGGCCCAGCATTTCCGCAAGCCGACGATCCATGCCATGGTGCTGTTTGTCGAAGAGGGGACCAGTATCGAGCGTCAGCTATTCCGCGGGCGCCAGATCGCTGAGCACAATAAAAAGGTCGAGAAGACCGGCATCGGCGAGCTGAAGGAGCTGCGTGCCACCGACCTCGACGTCGAGCGTGCACAGCGCCGCTACCAGACCTTTAAAGAAAAAACCTGGGATGCCCTGCAGTCGCTCAGGTCGCAGTTTTTCTACCATTTCATCAATGCGGAAGGCCCGATCGCTGAGGTCGAGGAAAATATCTACGAGGAGCTGCAGTACCAGAGCTCGCTCGAGCTCGACTCGCGCACCTTTGATCGGCTGCGCGAGATACCGCTGGCTAGCGAGATCGTGGTGCACGCGCGTCAGGAGCTGGTGCGCCGTCTCGATAGCTACGAGCGAGAGCATTCGGAGATGTTTTCTCGCGTGGTGGAGATCATTCAGAAAAACTTCATGCCCATCATCGAGCGTCACGCCATCTCGGGGCAGTCAGTGGTCAGCTCGATCGATCCGGTGTTCGAGGATCCGCTCTCGCTGTCGATGTTGATCGACATTTTTTCCGAGCGAGGATTTCGCGCTCGGGTCGACAAGACTAAGGAGCAGATCCCCAAGCGCTTCAAATGGTGGTCAGGCAAGATCGAGTGTGATGACCAATGGGTCTGGAGGATTCACGTCTTTTTCGAGGGCTCAGACATCCGTCGTGGGCATTGATTTTTTGGGATTGTACCCTATTGAGTCAAAACTGTACCCTATTGAATTTGAGTGGGTAAGGCAGGGTCCCGCGAAAAAGTTCACTTATTTTGTCAGAAAAGCGTGAACTTCGTTGGTACCTTGTAGATGGGAGACGATACCTCACAGCACGAGACCTTTATGCGCCTGCTGGCACAGCATGAGCCGTCGGTGCGTGCATACATTCGTGGTGGCGTGCCGAGTGCTCAGGATGTGACTGAGGTCATGCAGGAGGTGAGTCTCGTCGCGTGGAGAAAGTTTGGCGAGCTGGAGGATGCCGAGGTAGGCTTTGGCCCATGGCTGTGTGTGATCGCTCGCTACGAGATCCTCAAATATCGCCAGACTCAGGCGCGCGATCGCCTAGTGCTGAGTGATGATCTGGTCGAAAAGATCGTGACGGAGGCACAGGAGGAGGGAGGCGCAGCCCAGGACCAGTGGCTGTCTGCTCTAGACCTCTGCCTGGGTAAACTCCCTACGCGGAAGCGAGAGCTGGTGGAGCGAGCTTACCAGCCGGGAGCCTCTATCCAGGATCTAGCTGGCGAGATGAACAAGAAACCTAATGCCGCCTACCAAGAGCTGAGACGCATCCGGCAGGTCCTAGCCAAATGTATCGAATCGACAGTGGCAGCGCATTGAGGAAGTAGGGAGACAATGACTGAGCAGCAGAAAAATCTAATAGCGAAATACTTCGATGGCGATGCCGCTGGGTTCGCTCCTGCCGAGCTGGCTGAGCTGGAGCAAGTGCTCGAGGGTAGTACTGAGGCACGGCAGTACTACCGCCTGATGGCGACTATCGACGAGGGACTGTCTCAGCGTGAGGCGACTCCGGCTTTTATGCGCGAGGCAGATGTCTCTACCTCTGCTGCGCGGCAGATATCGCTACTACCGAAACTCCTGCCATGGGCGATAGCGGCTCTAGCGGTGGTATGGGCGGGCTGGCAGATGCTGGATCGCGATCCGTCTGCGGTAGTGGTCGATATACCGGGTGAGACCGCGGGCAGCGAGTTTGTGGCGCTCAGTGTGAATACCGCTGGGGCCAAGTACGCATCGGGTATGGGCCCAGACGAGGTGCGGTTCAGCCCCGGGAGCTATGAGCTGGAGGAGGGCGCTGTGCATCTACGCTTTGCCAATGGCACTGACTTTGTCGTTCAGTCACCTGCTTCGTTTACCATTCAGGACGATATGAATGTCAAGCTGTCTGGTGGTCTGGTCAGAGCGATCGTGCCGCCCAGTGGGCAGGGATTTACGATCCGTAGTCCGGGTATAGATTATGAGGATCTCGGTACCGAGTTTGGCTTGGTCGTGGAGCCCGAGAGTGGCGATAGCGAGCTACATGTTTTCACCGGGCAGGTGGATGCGATCGACCCCGCCTCTCAGCAGGTGAGATCGTCGGTATATGAAGGCCAGTCGATAGGCTATAGCAGTGGTGAGCTGAGTGCAGTCGAGCAGCGCTCTGGCGATGATTTTCCGACTCCTGGATCGATAGGCTATAGCAATTGGCACCAGTTCACTCAGGAGATCGAGCAGCAGGCGGGTTTGATAGGCCACTATCGTTTCGAGCGAGATAGTGAGCTGCCTAAAGTGCTGCGCAATAGTGCGGCTAGTCCTGTAGTCTCAGATGGCAAGATCGTCGGTGCCCGCTGGGTGCGAGGGCGCTGGTGTGGTAAGTGGGGGTTACTGTTTGATAGGGATTCGGATTATGTCGAAATCGATATGCCGGGGAAATACAAAGCTCTATCCTTTAGCGCGTGGATCAAAGTCGATCGCTATGACTATAGCATTAATGCGATCTTTGATTCCAATGGTTGGGAGCGGGGAGCTGTGCACTGGCAGATAGGCCGGACAGGGCAGCTTTGGTTGGGCCTGCACGAGCAGACTGATCTGAGGACACATCCTCGGCCTGTGGTGCCTACGGGAGAGTGGGTGCATGTGGCGACTACGGTGGAGATGGGCGGAGAGTCGACCTGCTACGTCAATGGTCATTCTCTAGGTGCGGGATTTTTCGATAGTTCCGCATATATGCGTCCGGGATTGTGCCGCATTGGTAACTGGCTAGCCGACCCAGAGTGGGGTCAAGTATTGAAGCGAGGGTTTCGAGGCCGAATTGATGAGTTTTCGATATGGGATCGCTCCCTATCTGCAGAAGAGATTCGCCGGTTAGTCGAGTCGGGGAGACCTTCGACTCTTTGGATCGCCAATCAAAGTAATTAGAATTCTTTTAGATACATCAGCTATGCATCGTTTATATCTGTTTATTACCGCTATTTGTTTTCTTTCCCCAGTGTTGCGTGGGGAAGAGGCTGAAATCGATTTTAATCGCGATATCCGTCCGATCCTGTCCGGTAAGTGTTTTGCCTGTCACGGTCCCGATGAAGAGGAGCGCGCTGCCGATCTGCGACTCGATACCTACGAGGGAGCGACAGAGGATCTAGGTGGCTATGCCGCTATCGTTCCGGGGAATGCCGAAGATAGTGAAACGATCTATCGTGTCGTCACTGATGATGAAGACGAGATCATGCCGCCTCCGGGAAAAGGCAAGCCGCTGACCAAAGATGAGATCGCACTGCTGGAGCGCTGGGTCGAGCAGGGTGCTCACTATGCCAAACACTGGGCTTACGAAAAACCGACCCGCCCTGAGGTGCCCGCGATCGCGCAGAAAGACTGGCTACAGCACAATGAGATCGATTCCTTTATCCAGCGCCGCCTGGCCAGCGAGGGGCTGGCACCATCGGACCAGGCAGATCGGCTGACGCTGGCTCGCAGGGCATCGCTAGATCTGCTGGGCGTACCCCCTACCTGGGAGCAGGCGCAGGAGTTTGTGAATGATAAGGAGGCGGGTGCTTACGAGCGCTATGTCGATCGCCTATTGGCTCAGCCTACCTATGGTGAGAGATGGGCCGAGTTTTGGCTGGATATGGCGCGCTACGCCGATTCGGCAGGCTATGCCGACGATCGGCCACGTACCATCTGGGCCTATCGCGATTGGGTGATTCAGGCATTCAATCGTAACCAGCCTTTCGATCAATTCACGATCGACCAGATCGCTGGCGATCTAGTGCCGGAGCCGAGTGATGATCAGCTCATCGCTACCGCCTTTCACCGCAATACGCTGACAAATAACGAAGGCGGCACTCAGGACGAAGAGTTTCGCAACGCTGCCGTCGTCGATCGGGTCAATACTACTATGGAGGTATGGATGGGCACGACTATGGCCTGCGCCCAGTGTCATACTCACAAGTATGACCCGCTGACACACGATGAGTATTTCCAGATGTTTGATTACTTCAACCAATCTGAGGACGCCGACCGCCGAGACGAGAGCCCTCTGCTCGAGATCTGGACCGATGAGCAAATAGCTAGAAAAGAGCAGCTGTCGAAATCAATCGAAGCTCTGAAGAAAACGCTAAATGCGGATACACCGGCTATCGATACCTCGAGACAGCAGTGGCTGGCGGGGCTAAAAGCACAGCCGGACTGGACGCCACTAGCTGCGGCCACGGCACAGGGCGGTAACCTGAAGATCGGCGAAGACGGCTGGCTCACGCTGGAGGGGGATCGACCGAAGACAGGGACCTACGATCTAGTCTACCAAACTAAGCCGACTGAGATCACCGGACTGAAAATCGATATCTCTCCCGATCAGGTAAGTAACTTTGTGCTATCCAAAGTCGAAGCCCGCTGGGAGCCGATAGGCGACAGTCAGGCGCTGAAGGGGCGCTATGTGAAAGTCGTGAACCCCGGGAAAGCTAAACTGCTCCACCTAGCAGAGGTCGAAGTATTCAGCCAAGGGGTGAATGTCGCTCGCCAAGGTAAGGCCACCCAGAGTTCCACTGGATACGGTGGTGCGGTGGGTAGAGCGATCGATGGTAATACCGATGGTGACTACAGCAAAAACTCGGTGACTCATACCAATAGCGAAACAGATCCATGGCTGGAGATCGACCTAGGGGAGGTGAAGCTAATCGATGCGATCAAGGTATGGAATCGTACCGATGGCAATCTGGAGTCTCGTCTAAAGGGGTATCGAGTCGAGGTGCTGGATGCGGAAAAGAACGTGATATGGGACGAGTCGCCAGGCGATGTGCCAAGCCCGAGTAAAGAGTTTGCTTTGACGGGTGCCAAGCAATTGAATTTTTCGGCCGCTTTTGCGAATCACGAGCAAAATGGTTTTCCGGCTAAGCAGGTATTGGAGAAGCTTAATAACGCTTCAGGCTGGGCGATCGCAGGGCGCACGGGGCAGGTCAATCAACTGACGCTAACACTACCTAGCCCGGTAGAACTGGGAGAGGGCGAGCTAATGGTGAAGCTCTATCAACAGTCGAAGTATGGGCAGCACATGCTCACGCACTTTCGTCTAGCCTCTACTACAGATAAAGATCTGACGGCGTGGGCTGTCATTCCGGCAGGTATCCGGGTGCTGGTCAGTAAGCCATCTCGAACGGCTGACGAAGAGAAAAAGATCGCGACCTTTTACCGCACGATTGCCAAGGAGCTCGATGGGGCTAGGCAGCAGCTCGCCTCGCAGGAAAAACAGCTCAGAGATGCTAAGCCAAGTACGACAGTGCCGATCATGCGCGAAGTGGAGCAGGACAAGGAGCGCACAACCAAGCTGCAGGTGCGTGGCAATTACCTAAACACCACTCACGAGCTGAAGAAGGCAGTGCCTGCTGTGTTTCACCCGATGGCAGAGGGCTCGCCTAATAATCGTCTCGGTCTCGCACAATGGCTGATGGATCAGGAAAATCCTCTGACTGCACGTGTGTTGGTGAATCGCTTTTGGGAGCACATCTTTGGCACGGGTATCGTGCAGACCAGCGAGGAGTTTGGATCGCAGGGGGAGCTGCCGAGCCACCCGGAGATGCTCGACTGGATGGCTACCGAATTCCAAAAAGACTGGGATGTGAAGCGCCTGCTCAAGCTGATGGTCACCTCTGCTACCTATAGGCAGAAGACCGAGGCAGATCCGGAATTGCTCGAGGAAGATCCTTTCAATCGACTGTATGCCAGAGGTCCACGATTTCGCGTATCAGCAGCGATGGTGCGAGATCAGGCGCTGTTCGTAAGCGGTCTGCTCAGTGATAAGATGTATGGCCCGCCAGTGAATCCTCCTCAGCCCAATCTGGGGCTAAAAGCCGCTTTTGGAGGGGCGACCGATTGGAAGACCAGCGCCGGCGAAGATAAATTCCGTCGCGGTATCTATACATCGTGGCGCCGGTCGAGCCCTTACCCGAGTATGGCCACATTCGACGCGCCGAATCGAGAGGTATGTGTGTCCCGTCGGGGTAGGACCAATACCCCGCTACAGGCCTTGGTGACGCTGAATGATCCAGTCTACGTCGAGGCAGCACAGTCGCTAGCCAGAAAGGCTGTCGCCGAAGGTGGTGAAACCACCGCAGACCGGATCCGCTACGTGTGGCGCAGAGCGCTGGTGCGCGAGCCGAGAGCGAGTGAGATCGAGAGAGTCACCGCCCTACTCGCCGATGTGTACGATGAGTATCAGGCCGATGCCGCCGCAGCCAAGCAAATGGCCACAATGCCAATCGGAGCTGCTCCAGCAGGTGCCGATGTGGCAGAGCTCGCCGCCTGGACAGTGGTCGGCAATGTGGTGCTGAATTTGGACGAGATATTTTTGAAGCGGTAAATGGCAGTAACTGACCGACAACTAGAGAACATTAACCATGGACCCACGACTAGAAAAACTTCAACTTGGTACCCGTCGTCACTTCCTGAGAAATTCAGCGGCTGGCCTGGGTGGTATTGCGCTGAATTCATTACTCGCCAACGAGAAGGTGGTGAACCCGCTTGCTCCCAAGCAAGGTCACTTCCCTGGAAAGGCCAAGCGAGTCATCTACCTACATATGACAGGTTCACCGCCGAACCTCGATATGTTTGACTACAAACCTGAGCTGGTGAAACGCACCGATCAGGAGTGCCCAGATGAGTTTATCAAAGGCAAAACATTTGCCTTTACCTCTGGTACCCCGAAGCTGATGGGTTCGCCGCGCGAGTGGAAGCAATGCGGCAAAAATGGGATCTGGATGTCGGATGCAGTTCCGCATTTCCACGGAGTGGCCGATGAGATGTGTATGGTTCACTCGATGCACTCCGACCAATTCAACCACGCGCCGGCTGAGCTATTGATCTACACCGGTGGTCCACGCTCCGGTCGTCCATCGATGGGTTCGTGGGTGACTTATGGGCTTGGATCAGAGAATGAGAATTTGCCTGGCTTTGTAGTCCTGATCTCTAGTGGTACCCAACCCAATGGTGGTAAGAATTCATTTGGCTCCGGCTTTTTGCCTAGTGTTTACCAAGGCGTCCAGTGTCGCTCCAAAGGGGACCCGGTGCTCTACTCATCGGACCCGCAGGGGATGAACCGAGGGATGCGGCGCAAGACTCTGGATGCGCTGCGCGATCTGAACGAGTTGCAGAGCGCAGAGATGGGCGATCCCGAGACGCTGACTCGTATCGCGCAGTATGAGTTAGCTTTCCGTATGCAGACAGCTGTGCCCGAGGTTATGGATATCTCAAAGGAGAATCCCAAGACACTCGAGGCCTACGGAGCGCAGCCCGGCCAAGCGAGTCTGGCCAACAATTGTCTACTAGCCCGTCGATTAGTCGAGCAGGGGGTACGCTTTGTTCAGCTCTTTGACTGGGGCTGGGACTTTCACGGCACAAATCCTAAAGAGGATATCCGCGACGGTTTGACTAATAAGTGCGCAACAATGGATAAGCCTATTGCTGCTCTAATAAATGATTTAAAAGAGCGAGGTTTACTAGATGAAACGTTGATTGTTTGGGGAGGCGAGTTTGGGCGCACACCATTCCGAGAGGGACGCACCAGTGGTGGTTCGGTGCTGGGTCGAGACCATTACCCGGATTGTTTTACTATGTGGATGGCTGGCGGCGGTATCAAAGGTGGTTACGAGTACGGGGCTTCAGATGAATTGGGCTTCAATGTGGCTGAGAATGGCGTTCATATTCATGATCTACAGGCCACGATTCTCCACCAGTTAGGTTTTGATCATGAGCAGTTGGTCTATCGCTTCCAAGGCAGGGATTTCCGTCTTACGGATGTCCATGGTCACGTAGTAAAAGATTTGATCGCGTAACAACTTAGGCAGCCTACAGCTGACCGACAACTAGAGAGCGCTAACCATGGACCCAAGACTAGAAAAACTGCAACTCGGTACCCGCCGACATTTTCTGAAGCACTCAGCAGCTGGCTTGGGAGGTATAGCGTTAAATTCACTATTAGCCGACGAAAAAGTAGTCAACCCGCTAGCGCCGAAGCCCGGCCACTTTCCTGGAAAGGCCAAGCGAGTCATCTACCTACATATGACAGGTTCACCGCCGAACCTCGATATGTTTGACTACAAACCTGAGCTGGTGAAACGCACCGATCAGGAGTGCCCAGATGAGTTTATCAAAGGCAAGACATTCGCCTTTACCTCCGGCACGCCGAAGCTGATGGGTTCGCCGCGCGAGTGGAAGCAATGTGGCGAAAATGGGATCTGGATGTCGGATGCGATACCTCACTTTCACGGTATTGCCGATGAGATGTGTATGGTTCACTCGATGCACTCCGACCAATTCAACCACGCTCCGGCTGAGTTATTGATCTACACCGGTGGGCCACGCTCTGGTCGTCCGTCGATGGGTTCGTGGGTGACCTATGGTCTAGGTTCGGAGAATGAGAATTTGCCTGGCTTTGTAGTCCTGATCTCTAGTGGTACCCAACCCAATGGTGGTAAGAATTCATTTGGCTCCGGCTTTTTGCCTAGTGTTTACCAAGGCGTCCAGTGTCGCTCCAAAGGGGACCCGGTGCTCTACTCATCGGACCCGCAGGGGATGAACCGAGGGATGCGGCGCAAGACTCTGGATGCGCTGCGCGATCTGAACGAGTTGCAGAGCGCAGAGATGGGCGATCCCGAGACGCTGACTCGTATCGCGCAGTATGAGTTAGCTTTCCGTATGCAGACAGCTGTGCCCGAGGTTATGGATATCTCAAAGGAGAATCCCAAGACACTCGAGGCCTATGGGGCGCAGCCCGGTCAGGCGAGTCTGGCCAACAATTGTCTACTAGCCCGTCGATTAGTCGAGCAGGGGGTGCGCTTTGTTCAGCTCTTTGACTGGGGCTGGGACTTCCACGGTACCAGTGGTGGCAATGCGATTACCGATGGTCTCACGAAGAAGTGTGCGACGATGGACAAACCGATCGCGGCTTTGATCAATGATCTGAAAGAGCGCGGGTTGCTCGACGATACGCTAGTCGTCTGGGGTGGCGAATTTGGTCGCACACCATTCCGCGAGGGTCGCACCGCAAAGAGTAATAATCTAGGTCGCGATCACTACCCAGATTGTTTCACCATGTGGATGGCAGGTGGCGGCCTAAAAGCAGGCTACGAATATGGAGCCTCAGACGAACTGGGATTCAACGTAGCAGAGAATGGTGTGCATGTTCACGACCTACAGGCCACGATTCTGCACCAGCTAGGTTTCGATCACGAGCAGTTAGTGTATCGCTTCCAAGGCCGTGATTTCCGGTTAACGGATGTCCATGGCCACGTTGTGAAAGATTTGCTCGCTTAAACTTTTAGACAAGTCGGTCAGCTAAAAACTGATCGACAGGCAGGGGTGTGGTTCGGGCTTATCTAGGTCATCTCGAAAAAAACTTCTTTTTACCATTGCCAAGCTTCCCCCATCTTGACTAACCTCGTGCCGATTTGAATATGGCGGAGACAGTTTGTGCTCGGATACCCAGGTCTAGCTTGGTGCTTTGTACCAGGATGGCGTTGCGCCATCTGAGCGTCTTACTTCGCATACTTCACAAGGAAGGCTGTTTCAGATTCGCTGATCGGGGTATACTACCCCTCCGGCCTCAGCGGTCTGGGACAATCACGCGCTTCGCAATTCCGCAAGGCCGGAGGGGTAGTATACCCCGGCGAATCAGTGAGCCTTCCATGTCCCAGGTCGAGTAGTAGATCCCAGTCGTTGATTCTCTCTGATTATCAATGGCCGATGCACAGCTTATTTGCCGCATTCAGTCGCTTTTTTAAAATAAAACCTATCGAAGAGACCCAGTGGGGAATGTATCCGTCTCGACTTCGGATCCCCACTAGGTCTCGGAGATGGCTAAACTGCTGTTTGTTTATTTCCCATGTCTCAAGTCACCCTCCGGCAAATTCGTAAAGCGGTAGCAGCAAGAGATCCCAAAGTGGCAGAGATGATCGTCTCTCTTTGCGAGACTGACCTGCCTACCGAAGATGCCGATGGTAAGCCCTACCGAGAGGGGGCTCTGACGCTGACTCATTTCCTGCGCGAGACTCGGACCAGTGAATTTCGTAAGAAAGATGTCGAAGAACAGCAACAGTACCGCCTGCAACAGCTCGCCGCTATCGAGTCGACCGATGCCGAGATCGACTGCCCGGATCGCCTGCGGGTGCATGAGGTGATCGAGGAGCTGTGGGAGGGCACCGATGTCTTTACCCGCACGACGCTGCTCGAAGTATTGCGCGAGGTGCCGCTAGAATATGGCCCGTGGAAGGCGATAAAAAAGATCTTCAAAAAGGCGGAAGAGCGTGGCGACACCGAGGTGTTTGCTGCTATTGCTGTTCGGATCGACATACAGGCTAGCAGCAGTGTCTATCGCTCCTACCATGGGCCCAGCCTGCAGACGCTACAGTACATGCGTCGGCGAGCCTGGCGCTACCTGCGCCGTATCGGTCAGACTTTTCCCGCGATCTATCCTGATGTAGCGATCGACTTCCTAGTCGCCTACCCGCACCTGAGCCGTTGGCAGCTGCAGGATACGTGGATTGCCGCCCACATCCTGGCGCACGAGGGAGGCCGCTTCAATCGCAACCGCTGTCTTAGCATTCCGGGTAATAAGTCAGTCCAAAAGATGCGTGCCTATCCCGACCACTGGCGGCGCAGTCCCAGGCCCCTGTTTTCGCTACTGGAGCGGGCTTCGGCGGATCTGGTGCTAGAGTTCGCCATTGATGGGCTAAAGAGCGACTTCCGCGCCTCGCTGCGTGATGTCGAGCCCGACTGGGTCCAGCGGCTGCTGGCTGTGCGCCGATCAGTCGTCGACGATTTTGTCATCTGGGTATTGGAGAATGTCCCTAAATTTGAGCAATCAGCATTCCGCGAACTGGGCCTGCACGATGGCGTGCTAGGGCTGCTCGAGTCCGACTCGCAGACCGCTCGCAACTATGGCTACCAATACGCCAAGACCTACGCCCGCGATATACCGCTACCGCAGCTGATTCGCTATGCCAAATCTAGCAGCGGCCTAGCCCAGGAGCTGACTCGGCAGCTGGTGCTGGAGCGCGACGCGCGCAAAGACATCGGCCTACCCGCGTGGGGCGAGCTACTCGACGCCACTCGGGCAAAAGACTGGGTAGTCGAGGCACTGCGCAAACATTTCGGCGCTAGCGAGCTGACCCCAGAGTGGTTTCAGCAGCGCTTTTACCTATCCGGCGGCCAGCGCGAGACAGCTTCGTTTTTGGAAGCCCACCTACTGAAACTCTATACCGCAAAGAAACTCGGCCATGACTACTTTGTAGCCTTGATCGAGGACGCACCAGTGGAGGGAAATAATCCTAGCTACTTCGCTCTACAGCAGATCGGGCAGCTAGGTCCACAGGATCTCGATACCGAGGTCTTGAAGCGATTTCTACTTAACACTCGATGCCGAGGCTCCCTACTGCAGTGGGTGGCCGATGGCGACCTGGATCCCCAGCAGCTACCAGTCGATTTCCTAAAGGCTGTGGCATTTCACCCCACCTGGCAGACCGATACCTGGCTACAGGCCTTTCAGAAAGATCCCAAGAACGAAGGCATCACCTACTCGGAGGAGCTGTCGGTGGATATTTTTAACTGGCTCAGCGATATCCGTAAATTCTCGCCAGATCAGATCGGCTTCGATTGGCTCATGCAGCTGGTCGAGCGCAGTGAAAATCGCTACCACGACTACGCGGTCGACTACATGATCCGCGCCTTTCTACCCGCCGACTTCGCTGTGGCCGAGGATACACCAGCCGAAGCCCCTACCGCCGAGGCAGACAGCACGATCGATCTGGGTGGGCAGAAGTTTCTCTTCACTGGCAAGCTAGCTACCATGACTCGAGCCGAGGCCAAGAAAAAAGTCACCGATGCCGGTGGTGCCAATGCCTCCGGAGTGGCCAAGACACTCGACTACCTCGTCATAGGCGACGATGGCAGCCCGCTATATGGCGAAGGCCGCAAAGGTAGTAAACAGCTAAAGGCGGAGTCGCTCCGCGACGAGGGTGCCGAGCTGAAGATCATATCCGAGACCGCATTCCTTCAGATGCTAGCAGGCGAGGTTCGCGAGTTTTCCGACGACGCCATCACCGCTGGCTGCGAGAGGCTGTGGTCGATGCTGGTCGACGCCAAGCGCGAGGATGACCCACTATCGAATTTCGCCCGCAAATACCTACTTCGACATCACCCCGAGATCTGCCTAAAGCAGACTGACCGGCCCGTCGACCCAGGTGCTGAGGTGCCGGATGGTTTTGCTACATTCGAGCAGTTCAAGCCACTGTTCTTCGACTCGCGCAAGCGTCTGCGCGACATGGCGCTGGAGTATGCCCATTGGGAATTCGCCCGCTGGCAGCCACCCATCGGCGGTATCATCGATCTTTGCGAGTCGCCCTACACCGAGGTTCGCGAGTTCGTCGCTCGCGCCCTGACCGCAGACGATGCACCCGAGCACAAGACCTACCGCATCCCGCACGATCTGCTGACGCCCGATGCGGTGTATAGCTTTTGCGAATCCAACGACGCCGCTACCCGCGCCCTGGGTATGCTACTGATCGATCGCAATCCACGGCTACGTCTACCCGAGGAGCTATTCCGCCTGACCGAGAGCCCCGATCGTCAGGTGCGCGCCTTTGTCATCCGATCATTCTGGGCGCTATACCGCCACCGCGATGCGACCACCGGCTGGCAGCCACAACTAGCCACCCAGGTCACTACGGGTAAAAAAGCCAAACGCGATGCCGAGCTAGCGGCACAAAACCTAGGCGACGGCGTCCCTCAGCGTCCCGAGAATCCACCTGCCGAGCCAGCCGCACTACAGGCACTACTACGCCGAGTGCTCTACGAGATACCACCAGGCCCTCCAGAGAAATCTACGGGCAACCGATTGCGGGAGACGCTCGCCCCTCTCCCTCATCGCAAAGCCAAACTATTTTTGATCGAGACGATCCGCGACCTCGCGCTAGAGGATCAGGCATTTGCCGAGCTAGTCGCACCGGTGCTGACCGAGTTTATGCAGTCTCGGGGGAAAAGCGAATTCGAGGCCTGCCTAGTCGCGATGACTCGGATCAATGCCAAGTGGCAAGTCGATACTAACGACCAGGAGGAGGTAGTAGCCGCATGAATACCAGCCACCAGACATACCGAGGCAAGCTCCAGGCCCTAGCCGCTATAGGCAAATCTGTAGCCTTCGCCACTAGCTACCAAAAGCCCGATACTCGAGGAGCCTTTTACCTACTAGATGGCGAGAAGCTATCGCTACAGGATTTCCCACTAGAGTCAGGCGGCAGTTGTGTCGTCGCAGACGAGAAGTGCTTTTGGGTAGGCGATGCCGCAGGAAATGTCTATCACTACCCACTAGGTGGAAAATCTCTATCCACTATCGCTACCGATAGCGGAGCCACGATCGTAGCCATGGCGCTACTGTCACCAGGTAGACTAGCTATACTTCAGCCGACGCAGGTAGCGGTCTACGACCACGCCAGTAGCCAGGTGATCCAGACCATTGCATTCGACGACGAGGTAAATCCCGCCACCACCCTAGCCTCCGACCCGACTGGTGCATGGCTAGCACTCGGCTACAAGTCTGGCCATATCTCGGTATACGAAGCCGAGCAGCAGGAGGAATATCTGCTCAGCGAGACGGAAAAGCTGCACGAAGGCCAGGTCACCGCTCTGCTATTCGAGCCCGAGGAGCTGCGCTTTTTCTCCACCGGGCAGGATCGAAAATTTCTACTCACTCATGCTCGCGGCAAGCTAGAGCCAGAGGACCGAGGCCGAGCCCACGGTCATGAAAAACCCATCAGCGCGATGCTGCTGGTGCCCGGTGGTCGTGTCGTGACGGGTAGCCAGGACCAGACCTGCAAGTCATGGATACGCTCCGGCGGCACTCGCCCAGTGACTCTCGACGATGGTATGCACACCGTCGCCGATCTGACCTTAGCGACCATTCACGATCGGCCCAATCTAGTCGCTGCCTGCGCCGACAATTCGCTGCGCTTTTTCTTGATTGGTGCCGATGGCAAATTTGGCCACGCTACGACAAAGGCAGTCGACGCCTACGCCAAAGCCAAGAAGGAGCTGGCCGACAAAGATGCTCGGACTCGGCAAAAAGCGCTGGAGGCACTGGCCAGCTATGGCGATCGCGGCTCGCTGCGTATCGTCAATGATCACATCAGCGTCGAGATCGATCCGAAGCTGCGGCTACAGGCCGTCGAGATGTTGCCGACATTCGACCATCCGAAGACAGTGGAGATGCTAGAGGCTCATCTAGCACACAGTGATCAGGCAGTGCGCCAGGCCGCCTTTGCCGGGCTACGGCCGCTATGCGGCGAGTCCGACCTGCACCCACTACTGCAGGCTCTGCCCCACCCGACAGTCGGTGCCGAGGCTGTCCGCGCCATCGCCGAGCTAGCTGGGCAGGATGATCTGGCCATGTCAGCACTGATCCGCGCCCTAGATAGCGAGCTGGCCGAGACACGCCTACAGGTCATCGACTCTCTCGAGACGATCTACCCCGCCGACTCTCCCGAGGCCAATCTAGAGGCACTGGGCAGCGCCTACCCAGACGTGCGCGAGCGCTCTGTAGTGCGGCTATACCAGCGCGGCTTGCTAGACGACAGTCGGGTGAAGTCAGCTCTTCGCCGTGCCGGTGACGATACCGATGCATCGGTGCGCCACACCGCCTTTTACCTATCACTACTCACCGCGCCGCGCCTAGCCGATGTGGTGCGCTCGCGAGATACCGACTACCACCGCCAGATCTGGGAGATCGAGCAGCTCAATGCCGAGAAGAAAGCCAAGGCTCCGCCCAAACTAAAGCCGCAGCCAGTAGACGGTCTAGTCGCCGACGACTACGCTCCACTGGTACAGGCCATGGCTGCTCGCGAGCTAGATACCGCGCTACTTGGTGCCCACGGGCTATCGTTACTCGGCGATACTCGTGCACTGGGGCTGCTACTGCAGCTGAGCCGCGAGCGCGACCCGCTATTTCGCGCCAAAGTCTGCCGCGCCCTAGCCAATCTAGATGACCAGCGCGTGGTACAGCGCCTAGTATCGATGCTCGACGATGATGCCTCCGAGGTGCGCGATGCGGCGTACTCTGGGCTCGACTCGATCTATAGCAAGACACCAATCTCCGCAGCCGAGGCCGGCCTATCATCCGAGCACGAAGATATCCGTAGCCGAGGCCTGCGCACCCTAGTAGCGATCGTCAAAAGGAAACCACCGAAAAAGCCTACCGACCCAGCTTGGGGACTGCTACTCCGTGCGCTGAACGATCGTAAAGAAAAGATCCATGGCGAAGCATTCAAACTAGTTCTAAACCAGCAGATCGGTGGCGGTGGCCCCGAGTCGCTACGCTTTGTCCTAGGCAGCACCCGGCCCGAGATCCGTCGCGATGTGCTGACCGAGATCATGGGGCAGATCCGCGAGCCATGGGCGTGGGATCTACTGCTGGAGATGTTTAATGATCCTGACTCTGATCTACGCAGGGAGGCATTCGACTACGCGCTGAAGCATACCAAAAAGCGTGACGCAGCGCCGATGGCTGTAGCCTTAGATAGCGACTATCCAGACCTGCGCCGAGCCGCCGTCGAGAGTCTCACCCGTCTAGCGACTAAAGATGCCCAGAGCACACTAGTACAGGCTATCCACGACGAGGATCAGGCCACCCGCCTAGCCGCTCTCGACTACCTCATCGATAGCAGTGCCACCGACTCGGTGAAGCAGGCACTGACTAGCCCGCACGTCGATACCCAGCTACAGGCAGCGATAGCCTTAGCGAAACACGGCGCCCCAGAGGCCTTCACCTTTCTACTAGAGACTGCTAGCGAGCCCGAGCCGCTCGATAGCGACGATATCCCTACCTGGAAGCAGCGCCTGATCTCCGCTCTGATCGGACTGACCGAGATGGGCGACTCCGGCGCTGCCGACCTAGTATTTTCTCTACTACGCTCCGAGCACGCCGACCTGCGTCAGGCCGCCGCCCGAGCCATGGTCATGGTGACTGGCCCGGACGACGAGGAGCGCCTAGAGCCTCTGCTACAGCACGAGGATGCTGAGGTAAAGAATCGTGCAGCACTCGCACTGGCGCTAAATCGTAGCGACCTCTCAGCCGTATTCCCTATACTAGCCGATCGCGCGTCCGCAGATGTCATTTCCTCTACCGAGCGACTCGCCGCATCGATGACTTTCGAAAGTGGCTGGGATGAGATTGTGCAATTTGTCGACTATCCCGACCGAGCTACCGCTCAGGTAGCCTCGCATATCCTAGCACTGCTGACGATGATCAGTAGCGATGCCGAGCCGAGTCTAGCACTAGCTGGTCTAGCCTCTCAGGATGCCCAGGTGCGCTACAGCTGCGCTCAGCTAGTCGAGGCCTACGCCACAGAGACAGGGCTAGAGGAGTATGTCGTCGGTATCTTCAATGAACGGGAAAAATGGGATCTACCCGCGGAAATGTATCGCTCGGTGGCAGCCTGGTTTACCCATGGCGACGACGAACGGGTGAAGCTACGCCTGCTACACATCATGCCGCTGCTGGGTGAGGAAAAGCCCAGTGCCTGGCAGCTGGCTTGGCAGACTTTTCAGGAGCGTTTTGGCGGTGCCCCAGAGGTAGGCGATCGACCAGAGACTCGCCCCGAGCTAGCCGATCTCCAGGATCTGGTATTTGGTACCTTCGTCGGTCTCGCCCGCGATGAGTCGCAGGGGCAGACGATACGCCTACACGCTATCCGCCACCTGATCCGTCTCGGCCATCGCGATGCCATCAGTGCCGCCTCGGTCACCCAGAGTATGGCTCCATTCCTATCCGATGCTCAGCAGGAGATCCGCCGAGTATCGTTCGATGGATTGCTACTACTAGAGACCGACCGCACCCGTCTAGCTAGCGACTGCATCGAGTCTGGCCAGATCGATATGGGCGTCGAGGGACTGAAGCTGCTCAGCTCTGGATCGGCGAAAAAACAAGCCGCGAGTGTACTAGAGAATGTCGCGCTAAATCGAGACGATGACCTATCGGTCCGCGCGGCAGAGCTGTTAGCCGCAGATATAGGTGACGCCGAAACTGGCAGCCGTCTACTTGACGCCAAATACACCGGCATGCGTTCGCGAGCGCTTGGCTGGCTAGTCGCCGACTACGAGGCAGACAGGAAAGTGAAGCCGGTATTGGTCAAAGCCCTAGACTCCAAATACCTAGACACTCGCTGCGCGGCTGCCACCGCCTTGGCTAATTTTCGCGAGAAAGAAGCCTACGATGCCCTACTTTCGCTACTAGATAGCGACAAAGCTACCGATTATCAGCACCACATCATCTCTGGACTCAGCCGCCTAGGCGATCCACGCACCCCAGATGCATTGGTCGATCGGTTAGGGGACCAGGCCGAGCATATCGACGACTACCTGCTACTCGGGGTGATCGCTTCTTTCCGCCAGCCCGAGGTGGTGCCACGGCTACTGCCGCTACTCGAGGATAAAAAGCTAGTGAGTGGTGTCGTCGACACCATCTACCGCATCTCCGGCTACGATCAGGATGCTCCCTACGACTGGGACGAGCGGACTAGCGATTTCTCCTGGATGGAGGGCCAGCACCCACGCCACGACGACGTCATCGCCAGCCTACTAGAGAAAGGCACCGAGATCGGAAATGTGCCCTACCAGGCGCTATCGGCCGCAAAAGTCTCTGCGACTAATGCCGTCGACTCTGCTCTAGCGACACTCACCCACCATGCCGAGGCTGATCTGCGCGACCAGGCGATGGAGATAGTCGGCTGGCGACTGAAGTATCGCGGTGGTGACAACAAGCCTCTACTAGCAGGCCTAGAGCACAAGTCTCCGACGACTCGCTTCATCGCAGCCGAGGGCCTGGCCCGCGCTGGCCAGGGCGATGGTATGAATATATTGCTCTCCGCCGTCGAGCTATTCGACGATGTGTATCTACGTATCCGTGCGGTAGAGGCGCTCGGCGAGCTGGGCGATGAGAATGCCGTCGAAGTGCTGCTACAGCTAGCCGATGACGACGAGCATGCTCTACAGGAGGCTGCCACCGAGGCCATCGGGCACATGGGTAAATCTGATCAGAGTGAAAAGATCTTTACGATCCTCTCCCGCTTGGTCGATAGCTCCGACGGCCTAGCTACCCGTGCCATCTTAGGGTTGCGCT
This sequence comes from Verrucomicrobiota bacterium, assembly GCA_020630975.1. GTDB lineage: Bacteria > Verrucomicrobiota > Verrucomicrobiia > Verrucomicrobiales > DEV007 > Arctic95D-9. Next base: position 25,853 of record JAHDID010000033.1, on the reverse strand, counting down.
GGTTCGATACTCGAGATGGCTGGGGGCTAGTCCGCCAGCGGGCGCAGATCGATGGCTGGGAGCGCTGGAGCTCGAGAGAAGCCGCCGTGCTAGCACTAGGCTACAACGACGATCCAGCTACCCGCAATGTGCTGCTCCACCTACTCGAGCATAGTGATTACAACACCTGCGATGCCCTACAGAGTGCCCGCCGACTATTCGGAGCAGACTCCATCGAGCCAGATCTAGCCAGCGCCAAGGGCGGAAATGTCTATTGGGATGAAGATCCCGATGATAAAGCAAACGATCCGGCCCTGCGGATACGTAGCAAGGCGACTGCCCAGCAGATCCTAGATATCTACCCACACCTTGGCGATGACGACTTTCAGGCTGCATTGGCCAATGACCTATTAGATCTAGATAAGCTACCGTTAAAGGAAGCGATCCATACCCTGACGACATCGGATCGTGCCGAGGCGGTCGTGCTAGCGGCCCGCATACTAGGCGTCGACAAAAGCCATACCAAAGATCTAGCCGAGGCCATCGACAAATGGCTAGGCGAAGCCGAGCGCCTCACCGCCGCCATCGCGAACGATAGCTACAACTACCAACTGCGCAATCAGCTCGACTCGAGCCTAGAGGCAGTATCGATGCTAGTCTGGGCCTGCGGCCAGTCCGGTGCCGAGCCACCTCTGCTGGCATTGCACGACCGACTGCCGGATAGTGGCATTGAGCAGGAGCACCGAGATCGACTCGGCGCCGATGTCATAAAAGCACTGGCCGAAGGCATCGGATCGGCAGCAGTGCTAAAGGTACTAGAGCAAGCATCCCACACCAGCCACCGGCAGACACGGGATCTAGCGATAGGTGCCCTAGTGCAGCTAGCACCAGAGCAGGCCGACGCCATCGGCGAGAGCCTACTCTCCGATCGGACCGCATTCGACCGAGTCGCCGCCCATACCGGCAAGCATACCAAGAAAGTCATCCACAGCCACCTGGACCACGCCCACTACCAGGCAGTGGTGCTACCCCACGCCGTGGCCAGCGGTGAGCAGGCAGGTCTGGTAAAGACAGCAGCCGATACGGCTCTACCCGACCTGACTCGACTTGGTGCGATAGAGGCCTTGGCCGCTACTGGCACCGAGGCCGCCGAGGACGAACTGGCCAAGATAGGTAAAACCGAAGAATACGACGAAGAACTACGCAAAGCCGCCTGGCGAGGCCTGCGCAGATCGAAGCGAGCCCGCGCCAAACAGTCAGCATGAGCAGCGATACCGATACAGCCCTAGATACGCCCCAGCAGACCGCGAGCACGCTGGTCTACGCCGGCGCTAGCCGACTACAGGTCAGCGACGCCGAGTCGGCGAGTTTTTCGCTATTTGGCAATCTGCAGCGAGATCCAGTGAGTTTTTCAGCCGAGCTAAAGGAACCACTACGCCTGCGCGAGGCACTGCTGACTCTATACCAGATCGTCGGTAGCGATTTCCGCTATGTGCCAAAAGATCGCACCGCCTATCTTGCCTTTCAGCGGATGCGGCGCGATAGTGCCAAGCTGGACAATTGGCAGGCACAGCAGGCTTACTTCGATTGGCTATTGCGCAACGATCCCGACGCCTGGCTGATCCTTGATCCGATCATATCCGTACACCCCGATGAGGTAGCATTCGAGGTATTCTCAAAGGATGAAGGCACCTACGCCAAGCTATCGGTAAAGCCCGAGGCATTCGCAGCCGATGACGACGCTAAGGTCTGTGGCACGACCAATATCGACTTTAGCCAATCGCTATACGATCACATCAGCCAATTTCGCAGCTACCGCGAGACTCGTATCGAGATCGCCCAGCAGGATGTGGCTATCGATACCGAGTCAGCGCGTGCCGATGCCGTGCTAGAGAAACAGATCCAGATACCCGACAGCTGGATACGTGGCTTCCTACAGGTGCAGTCTGCCGCGACCCTGCCGATGGATAGCTTCACCATCGCGCCGATCGATCTATACAATGTACTGCGCGAGCTACGCATGAATGCCGACCTAAAAGGCAAACGCCGAGGCATGCGTGTCGAGCTAGTCCCCGGCGAGCCACCGAGACTGGTGCTCGAGCCATGGGAGACACTCATCGAGTCGAATAGCGGCGCCTACACTGGCAAACAAGCTAAGGTGCTCCGCCTATGGGGCCGCCGTAGGCTTATGCTGCTGCGTCAGTTTCTCCCGCTGGCCGACACCGTCGAGGTGCGTGTCATGGGTAGTGGTCTGCCTTGCTTTTGGATATTGAGAGGCCGCGACATGGAGCTGACCATCGGCCTTACAGGCTTCACCGCTGCTAACTGGAGCCAGGCCGCATCATTCGACCTACTACTACCTCGGAGCACCGAGGGCTCGGCAGATCTCGAGGCCGTGGTACAGCATCTGCAGTCGACCTGGTATGCCAGTAGTAAAGATATCGGCACAGCCACTAGCCTGTCTGGAGCCCAGCTCACCCAGGCGCTACAGCTAGGCTGCCAGCAGGGCCAGCTGATCTACGATCTGGCACAGCAGGTCTACCGACTACGCCCACTGACTAGCGAGCCGCTGGATCTAGATCGGCTGCAATATAGAAACCAACGCGAGCGACAGGCTCACGATCTGATCGCCCGCAAAGGTGCCGTGACCCTATCGTCGGAGAACTTCATTCATGGCTCGGGACTAGAGATCACCGGTAAGGTAGAGGTAGCCGAGGACAAACGCGACTACCGCCCGCAGCTATTGATCAATGACGATGGCTACATCGCCAAAGCTGACTGCACCTGCAATCTTTTCCGCCAGCAGGGCCTACAGGATGGCCCCTGCACCCACCTAGTAGCACTACGCCTAGCCCACGCCCAGCGCGATGCCGCACGCAAAGCCGACGGCAAAGCTCGCCACCAGATCACCACCGAGACGCGCAGCTACAGCCGCCGCACAGCGAAAGGTGAGCAGGTCTATCAGGTCTCGCTCGATCGCAAACAGGTGAGAATTCGCTGGGGCATGGTAGGCCAAGACCTGCGTGTGCAGCAGCTCCGCTTCAACCATATCGATACCGCTAGGAGCGACTACCTCGATCGTATCGACCGCCTAGTCGCCAAAGGCTATCTAGATGCCACCTCTGTCTAGTATTCGAAACGAAATATTTACTTTCCCAACATGTCCGACCCCAATCCAAACGATATATGGCGCCAGATCCAGCAAGCTGGAGGCATGAACGCCTACATCAATCAACAGCTACAGGCTAATGGCTACCTCGTTGAACGACGCGATGTCGATGATATGTCGAAGGCCGAGCTGAAGCGGTACAAAAACGAGCTAAAGGAAGAGGCTAAAGAAAAGCGCCGCATCAAGCAAAAAGCCTGGCAGGCGTACAAGCAAAAGCACATCGTCCACATCGGCGAAAATGTCTACTGGACCGATGACCACGCTCCCGACAAGTGGGACCTACCCGATGCCGAGGAGCGTGCCGCCGAGAATGAGCTGCCGCCACTGGACAAGGCCCCAGACCTAGCCGATGCCATCGGTATCACCATCGGCGAGCTGCGCTCCCTGGCCTACCATCGCGATGCCGCCACCGGTATCCACTACCATCGATTTACCATACCCAAGCGCAGCGGCAAGGAACGTGCCATCTGGGCACCCAAGCCCCGGCTAAAGGCGGCACAGCACTGGATCCTACACCACATCGTCGAGCGGCTCCCCGTGCATGGCGCTGCCCACGGCTTTCTACCCGGCCGCTCCACCGTCACCAATGCCGCCGCCCACACCGGCTCGCAGGTGATCCTAAAGATGGATATCGCCGACTTTTTTCCGACGGTATCGGTATCTCGAGTCAAAGGCATTTTCCGCAAGGCCGGCTACCGCGAGCCGATCGCCATCCTACTATCGCACCTGTGCACCGAGGCCCCGCGCGAGGTCGTCACCCACGGCGACAAGACCTACTACATCGCCATGGGCCCCCGCTGCCTACCCCAGGGCGCTCCGACTAGCCCCGGCCTGACCAATAGCCTCTGCCTACGCATGGATCGACGCCTAGAGGGGCTAGCGAAAAAGTATGGCTGGCGCTACACCCGCTACGCCGATGATCTCACCTTTAGCCTACCTCTCGATCACAAAGCCGATCCCCACACCGGTGCCATGATCGGCAGCGTCACCCGCATCGTCGCCGACGAAGGATTCCAGATCCGCACCGACAAGACCCGCGTCCACCGCCAGGGCGGCCCCCAGCAGGTCACCGGCCTATCAGTGAACACCCCAGGTCCGCCCAAGGTTCCTAGGGAGCTGAAGCGCCGCGTCCGCGCCCAACTACACAATCTATCCCAAGGCAAACCCATCCTAGAAGGCGAAAACCTAGCCCAACTAGAAGGCTACATCGCCTACATTTACATGGTCGAGCCCGAGCTAGGAGCTAAGCTGTTTGCAAAGTTTGCGCCATTTAGGCTGCAGGCGGCGGACTAAGCAAGCTAGTGATATACTAGGTGCCAGCGAGTAGTCAATTGGTTCGGCTCCTCAAGTTTTGATGCATATTTTGCTGATATTTTATTTCCTGCCGATGATCGTCGGATTTACGATGCGAAGGTTACCACAGGTGGAGCTCAATTCTAAATGGTTCGTCCTCAGTGCGATCGGAACTTTTTTAACTTATCTTATTCCGCTTATGATGCTCACCGAGTATCGACTGAATGGTGCCATCCTTCATTATTCGAGCTTGATGCTGCTATTCTTTATCGTTTGGGTCAATCATCGCCTAAAACTGGTCAATTGGGTACTCGCGTTGATAATTGCATTTTTGATTGCGTCATTTTTTGCTAGCCGCTATGAAAATGTAGACTCGTTTGTTGCAGTATTGGTTGCGATCGCTATCTTTAGTCTGTTTCACACAGCCTTTGCGCCGATCTTTACGGCAGTGACAGTGGTAATCATCCTTTACACGATAGCTGCTCATGGCATCTCAGGGGCTATATTTATCCCAATACTAGAAGTCGTCCTAGAGCATCCTGAAATCCCGCCGTTGATAGGTATTCTATTCGCGATCGGTAATGCGATCTGTGCTCATCTCCCTACGATCTTGAATCGGTCTAGAGCGTCTTAGTCGTCTTACAGAGGCAAAATGTCGAATTTTGATATAAAGTTTGCCGCTCAGCTGACGAAGAAAAAGGAAACTCATCTGGTAGATGAATATTTGAGAATTTCTATTTAGACCGCTTTGGCTTAAACGACGGCTTGGGAAGCCGGGCAGTTGAAAACAGCCTCACCCAGTACTGGAGACTCTGAATTGGATAAGGGTCTGAGGTGTGTTTGGGGAGCCTAAGTTAAATATAGGGCTCGTGGATCTAAGCTTGGGCGCGTATCTGTATGATCACTCCGTTGGATAAGTAGCGGACATGATCCGTATCGCCTCATGTAGAGTTATGTGGTCACGAGGAGATGTCTTTCTGAACTGCTCCGATGAGATGTTCCGGCGAGATTCGGTCTTTGTCACCGAGAGAAAAGACTCTCTGTCTACCCTGGCTTATTGAGTTTTTCGGTGAGCCGAGCCTCAGATATTAGTTCCCACCAAAAGGATCATCAGGGTTGCCATCTCCACTGAATAGACCTTCTTGTGGATAGCCAGCCTTGACGACTGCGTCGGGTATACTGCTCGACTTCCAATCTTTGGTATAATCTAGTATCTCTTGCTTTTCTTGATCTGAGCATGTGTCGAGCAATTTTTGGATCTTAGCCTCCAAATCAGAGGCAAACGGGATTCGAGCAGTACTCATCGTTATCCGATGCTCGTCATCATAGCGGTATAGATCTGAGAGGCACTTGACCTTTTCCAAATTCGTCTTAGCTGACCACGCTGCTAACATCGCCTCCTTCAAGTCTTCAGGAGCGTGAGCGTCCGCTTCGATATAAGTTTTCGTATCAGTAGAAGGCCCTAGCAGAAAGGCAATCATTGAACGTACACGATCGACAAAGATGTCCTGCTCATCAAAAGCATTTTTCATTAAGGCCCAGAGTTCTAGGTTGGCTTTATCCAGATCTTCGCCCGAACTGAGAGTCGCAGAGATGACATCCTCTGCATAAAGGCCGCGATCCTCGCGCATTCGCCATGCAAAAGCTTTCTGCTGCAGTTGCCAATATTGCCCAGGATCTTCTAATTTGGCCAATACGCTCATAAGTTTTATTACGTACCATTTATCAGCGTAGGTGTAGTCTGGTTTCTTCAGTAGCGTTTCTAGATAGTTTGCGACTTTGGGATGAATAGCTTCGTCGGATATCAGCTCAAGTCGAGCTAACCACTCCACTCCTCGGTGTCCTGGATATCCCTCAGGCACGTCCGATGTCGCTTGTTTTAAGAACGCTTCAAAATAGGGACCTTCGACCTGCTCCTCAGGAGCGAGGCCATTGTGTAACAGTTGCAAGACCAAATATTGCAGATTAGGAGGCATCGATTCATAAGTTGATTTAGCGGCTTCTATATTTCGTTTAGCTATGACACCGAAGACATCAGATATCCGGCTATGATAGCTACTATCTGTCTCACCATCCTGCTGCTTTAACCAAATCTCTGGGTCTGGATTTTGACTTAGCATCGCGGGCGCGATCTCTAGAAGCCTACTTTTGGCTAAATCGCGCTGTTGCCATGATTGGTCTGTGAGATACACAAGGTATAGCTCTTCATGATTGCTAAATGCCTCAAAATGTTTCGCAGCACGCTCGATCCTATCTCTGCAATAAATCTCCAGTTTATCTATTCGGTCCATGGCATATGCCGATAAAAAGATATCTTTTTCAAGCGGGCTTAGTTCATCGAGGGATTTGTGCATCTTCTCTGTCTCAGATGGAGGGCTCATCGAGTTGCTAATCGCTATTATGGATCTACCTGATTCGACATCGTTGCAGCTTACCGCTTGGGAAATGAGGCTTTTAACCATCGGGGGTGGTAGGAACCTGCCGTTAGCCACCTCATGCAGCATTGTTCTACGTTGAATTAATGCTTCCTCCGGACTCTGAGTGAAATTCTCACTCGGAATTAAAGTGAATTGATCAAATAAAGGATACAACAAGTGACTTATTTTACCTCGATCGTAAGGGCCGATCCATTTTTCTCCTAGTTGAGACTCGATGAAGTCATAGTGAAAAACAGCCTTTTTCTCACCATATAGAGTCATTACTCTTCCACGGTGCCAGTTAGGTTCAAAATAGTACCGGTCGGACTCTATAGTAGGTGCAAGGAGTTTTTGCACTGTTCTGATTTCTTCTAGCCACAGCCATACCTCAAGAAACCATTTCACTTTCAGTGCAGGAATCTCAAGCTTTTTGAGAGGCTCTCTAGATCTGATATCGTCGCGGTAAATAATTGTTCCACCATTATCTTTGTAGTGGATGTAGTGAACTAAGTAATTGGTGTATCCAGCGGTGCCAAAGTGGCCGATATCCTGAGAGACAAGCCAGGCGTTTTTAGGAAGTTTTTCTGAAAGGGTATTGGGAACTATTAGTTCATAGTTATTCCTATGTTTATCTGATCGGTTTGCCTCCACTAGTGCTGTAGCAGCCTCTCGGGGTGGTAGTGAGAGTAGGTTTTCTGGTATGGTGGGAGGCGTTAGGCGCTCTTCGCTATTGAAATTTGAATCTAACTCTGCGTTTACAGGAGGAGCGTGGCTGCTTCCTGGCTTCTTTCCTAGCCATAGCTGATTGAGACTCTTCTCTAAGGATTTCCAGTCTCGGTGGACATCAATTTGATGTTCATCGATCGGTCCGGACTTTAGAGTGCCGTTTTCCAATGTAATGTCTCCAGTTCCGATCTGATCTCCTTTATCGATTTTTAAGACGCCATTATCGAACGTATAACCCCATGTTTCATTCTGGTCTTCAGGTATTAGTAGGTAAATTTCTTTTGATGCCTCCCAAGTTGCCGGAAGAAGGTGAAGAGATGAACCTAAATGAGGAAAAGTGTTAATCTCTTCTTGAGCTGAAAATGGGTGGAGTCTTTCTGGTCCTTTTGGTGTTGCTAACCAAAGGTCTCTTAGTATGTAGAAGAATTCACCGTCGATTATTCCATGGTCGCCAGGCCATCCTGATTGTACACGGTTTTCATCAGTTTTAGCATCTGGATAGATTAGGTAACTATTTTTGTGCCAATCGAGGTTGGTATAGTCTTTATCATCTGAAAATCGTGTTTCATAAGTTATTACGAATCTTGGTTTTTCCTTTGGCTGTATTCCCAGATTGACCACCCGAACGCTCCGGAACCATGGAGCTAAGTCCGCTGCAGGAAACTTAGCCCAGTTCTCATTATCATATCGGGCTAAAAACTCATGCCAAGAGTCCGGATTCTCCTCATAAGTTTTCAGCGATTCCAGATGGCTGAGGATTTCTTGTTTCGCATCTTTTGGCTCAGCATCGACGTGGCTATAGTTGATGCAGAGTAGTGCAATGAACATCCAGCGTAGCATACTCAGGAGAATCGCATGATTAGTTGATGGCGAGCAAGGAAAAAAATTCTCTCATCTAGGTGTCAGGGCCACTGCCGTTTGCAATGTTAAGTGGTTGCGGGTGAATAGAAGATTCGTAGGGTCAGCATTTAGCTGATTGACAGGCTGAGGTATGGTCTGTCGGTAACTGCTAGGTTTGATGACTTGGGCGAGTCTGGGTGGTGATCTTCGACCGCTAGTGAATGTAGCGTCAGTCCATGATGGGTGGGGCGCATCCGAAGTAGAGGGGAGGGGGCTAGATGGGCTTTGAGAGAGCAGGCTTGATTCAGATTAGGCGTTTATATCATGGGGACTAATTCTAAATCACGTTGTGTAGCGCTTTGGTTGGATACACATTTATTGTTTGGCGGGTGGTGCGTAAGTGAGAATACTGCCATTCGGAGAAATAGCCCTAGGCCATAAGCCCAAAAGAAAAAGGCCAGTAATCTTAGACCACGGTCCAGTGATAGCGCCTTCTGACTCAGATACGGCCCCACGTAGGCTTGCAATTAGCTGGCTACGAAAACTCTTTGAGCAATTCTGCCGAAATGAACTCTGACCAATAAATCTAGAAGGGATATAAAAATCAATTTCTCTTGTCTTGCTGTATGCAAGTTTGGTTATTTTGTTTTTCTGATTTCGAAGGCCATTAGATTTTGGGGTAACTTCCCAGTCCAGAAATCTTCGGTAATCATTGTGAGGCAATAGGACTGAAGAGGTTCGTTTGATCTCATCATTTAAAGTGTCGTATTCCGGATACTGGAAAATACCTGGGAAAGCTGGAAAGTTGTCGTTGGTAAGGAGGTTGGATGCTTCTAATTTTGAATACAATTCATCAGAGTTGGTAAACTTTGTATCGAGATCAAAATTGATCTCGATTTTCAATTTTGGGGTAGAGCCAAAGTTGACCGGGTAAGGATGGACGGAAGATATAGCCTCTAGAAAAGCCCTGAAATTAAGCTCATATCCACGATTTTCTTCTCGATATTGGCAATCTAACTCATCATGGGATATACGAATCAATGGACAGTGAGGTAGGCGAGAATCGAAGAATAGAAAATCTTGATATCGCGATGCTGTCGCAACAGGGATGAAGTTTCGAGCAATATCTTCTGGTCCTGTAAAAGAGGTGTTAATGAGATTTGTATCCAGAGGATTAAGAAACTTAATCTCTTCGCCATACTTGGTCGAATAATTACCAAACCCTTTATCTAAAATATAATTTAAATAGTCACAATCAAGGTTCTCAAATCTTCTTTCGAGTTCCAAGATGATGTTATTGATATCCATTTAGTTGAGCGGCAAACGTTTGAACCCATTGTGCGGGCGTATTTTCGAGCGAAGGGTAGACTCACAGGTCAGGTAATCAACTGGCTCGAAGGACGGCTCGGGTAGCCGGGCAGTTGAAAACAGCCCCTCCCAGTACGGGATGCTTTGGCTTGAAAGTGGGCTGGGGTTGTGATGATTCGACTGAAGTCGAATCTACGTGGTTTTGTTTGTGGCTATTGGATGAGTTGGGGGGGGGCGACGAGACGTCGCCCTGGTTTACTCTAGAATTTGTCGTGGATGACTACGGTGGAGTCTGGGAGTCTGTCGCCTCTGGGCCAGGCTGGCTGGGTTTGTTTGCCTACGGCGATCATGAAGCTGAGGGCATGATCGTCTGGTAGGTTGATGAGTTTGGCGACGGCATCGGCATCGTAGCCGACCATGGGGCAGCTCTCGTAGCCGAGGTCGCGGGCGGCTAGCATGAGGGTCATACCGGCGAGCCCGGTGGAGCGCATGGCTTCGTCGCGGATCAGTTGGTCTTTGCCTTCGTAGAATGGCTTGAGCATGGGGCCGATCATCTCTTGGACGGGCTCTGGGGCGTGGCCCCAGTAGAGGCTGGGATCGGCCTCGTGGGCTGTTAGATCGGCACACATCAGAAAGATGACGCTGGCATCGGTGACTTGGGCCTGGTCCCAGGCGACTGCTTTGAGGGCGTCGCGGAGTTCCTTGTCGCGCACGACTACGAGGCGGTAGTTTTGCATGTTGAATGAGCTGGGGGCCAGTTTGGTGAGGCGGATCAGCTCCTGCAGATCTGCCTCGGGCATGACGTGCTCGGGGTCGTAGTGCTTGATGGAGCGACGGGATTCGATGTTTTCTTTTGTGGTCATAGGTGGATTAGGTGTTGGATGTGTGGGTAATAAAAAAGGGCGGTGGTAGCCGCCCTTCTTCATCTAAAATGGTAAATCTGGAGGCCGGTTACGCTAGGCCTTGGAGTTTGCTGATGATGTCGTCTTTCATCATGACTCCGTTGTTTCGCTCTTTTTCCTCGCCGCCTTTCATGAAGACCAGAGTGGGAACAGCAGTTACGCCGAATTGCTTGGCTAGCTCCTGCTGGGTGCCGGCATCGACCTTCATGACTTTGGCGGTGTCGCCTACCTCTGCAGCGACTTCATCGAGGACAGGGGCGAGCATCTTGCATGGACCGCACCAGTCTGTGTAAAAGTCGATCACGATGGGGACAGAAGCGCCCTCAGCCTCGGCAGAGAAGTTGTCGCTAGTGAGTGTGACGATAGATTTGTGAGCCATGGTATGTTGTATTCTTTGATTTGGTTGATGTTTGCGGATCGAAACCTCGACCCGCGACAACGTGATGTGACGTTGTAAATTCGCAAGTGCTTACACACAAAATGCGAGTTAGTGAGCCCAATAATGAGCCGAGCTTGAGAGGACTCCGATTTGGGAGCCCTAGCGAGTAGGATCTCCCTTATCGTAGCGAAGCAAAATAACAGGGTGGGCGGCCACCTGCTGTGGATCTAGCCGCCGCGATTCGCGAGGAAAGTCATGACCTCGATACCGAGCACGACTGCAGCGAAAAGGAATACGAAAATAGCAAAAATCATATCTTAGCCTTGTCTAGTATTCAAAATGTTTGGTTTACGCAGCACCCATCTTGGTGAGGATCTGCACGCCTAGTAGTAGTAGCGCTAGGATCAGTGCGACGATGGCGAAAGGCATCATGCCTGCGTCTGCGTTTTCCTCTTCCCAATCTTCCTCATCATCTTCGATGACGGCGGTAGACTTGATGTTTGGTGCGACGGCGGCAGCGCCCATCTGCTGGGTGCCACCCATCTTCACAGTAGCCTGTGGCAGTGGCTGTGGGCCAGCTGCGCCGAGAGGCACGGTCTTTTTACCAGAAGGTCCTGTAGGAGGAGCCTGGCCTAGTGGAATCGTCTTGGCACCGACAGGAGCTGCACCTGGAGCCGGAGCAGCGCCAGCTAGTGGGATAGTCTTGGCCCCGGTAGGTTGCACAGGCTTGGTCGGCCCGAGTGGTGTGACTGCGCCTGGTGCTGGTGGTGGGCCGCCTGGAGCAGGAGGTCCTACCTGGACTGGCTTAGTCGGTCCGAGTGCATCGGCTGGTACGGCAGTCGGTGCTAGAGAAACTGGTGCTGTGGGCCCGAGTGCGCTCACTTCATCAGCGCTAGGCTTGCCTGCGATGCCGGGTGCTGGCGGCGGTGCCAGTGGAGCGGCTGGTGGGCCACCCGGAGCTGGCGGTGGTGCCGGCACGCCCGCTGGTGGCGGAGGTGCTGGAGCGCCTGCTGGCGGTGGTAGTTTGACAGGAGCTGTGGGTCCGAGGGCGCTCACCTCATCGGCACTAGGTGTGGCTGCGATGCCTGGAGTTGGTGGTGGTGCAGGCACACCCGCTGGAGGCGGAGGCACTGGTGCACTCGGAGCCGGAGGTGGTGTCGGTGCTGCGCTAGGTGCCGGTGGCGGGGCTGGTGCTCCAGTCGGAGGCGGGGCCGTCGGCGCAGGGACAGGTGGCTTGATCGGATCGGTAGAGCCCTTGGGAGCGACAGGGCCGGATTCGTCAGACTGTGCTCGTAGGGTGATACGGACAGTTTCCTTCTTTAAAGGCACAGTCGAGGTTTTCTTATCGAGTTCGTCGCTCATGTTGATAAAATTGTTTCGGTTTCGGGATGCTCCGAACCTCCATTATAGGCCGTGGGACGGTGCCAGTGTCAACGCAATATTGGCGAATTTGTGGCATTTACGGCCAGTTTTTTAAAAAAACCGGTCGCTAAGCCGTGTGCTTGCCCGTTGGGTGGCGGTATGAGCGTAGTCGAGCTACTCCAGGCCCTGATCCAAATTCCCAGTGTGAACCCCGATGGCGATCCCGGTAGTGACGAGACAGGTGAGCTACAGGTGGCCCAGTGGGTGGGGGATTTTCTCCGAGACCGGTGTGGGGCGAGTGTCACCTACGAGGAGGTGCTCCCGGAGCGGCCGAATGTGATCGGCAAGTTCGCCCATCTCGACAATCCTGGGCCACGCCTGCTGTTCGCGCCACATCTCGATACGGTGTCGGTAAAGGGGATGACGATAGCCCCTTTCGGCGGCGAGGTGCGCGATGGTCGGGTATGGGGACGAGGGGCTTCGGATACCAAAGGGACGATGGCGGCTATGCTGTGGACCTTTCAGGAGCTGCGCGATGTCATCCCGACGCTGCCGATCTCGGTGAGCTTTGTCGGCCTGATGGGAGAGGAGACCGGGCAGCCGGGATCTCAGCACTTTGCTAAGCATCATGGAGATGAGTATGACTTCGCCATCGTCGGCGAGCCGACGGAGTGTGATGTGGTATACACCCACAAAGGTTGCGTCTGGCTAGAGCTCACCGCGCGGGGTAAGGCAGCGCATGGCTCGACTCCCGAGCGAGGTGAAAACGCCGTGCTGAAGCTGCAGGCGATCATCGCGGAGCTATTACCACACCTACAGCAGCACTTCGAAGCGTATAGCGATGAGGTGCTGGGCCTGCCGACGGTGAATCTCGGTCAATTCCGCGGAGGCAGCCGGACCAATATCGTGCCCGAGCGAGCGATGGCAGCGCTGGACATCCGCGAGACGCCGAGTCTACGCGCAGCGGGTGGGGGGCTGCAGTTGGTCAGAGATTTTCTCCAGGAGAAAGGTCTAGCCGATCAGATCGAGGTCGAGGTAGCTGTCGACTCGACCCCACTCTATACCGATCCGCAGCATCCTGAGGTACAGCGGCTGCAGTCTTTAGGTAGTGAGCTGGTCATGGCGCCATGGTTCTGCGATGCAGGCTGGCTGGCCAAAGGCGGCATCCCATCGATCGCCTGTGGACCAGGGAGCATCGCTCAGGCTCACACTGAGGATGAGTTTATCGATATCGAGGCGCTCGAGGCAGGGGCGGTCTATTATAGACGCTTCTTGGAGAGCTATGGAGCCTAGATAGGTCCTATGCGTCTGATAGGTCCTATAGCATTTTATTCGGCTTCCTTCACAGGATAGCCGAGCAGCTCGCTAGGTAGATCGGGTAGCTCTGCAGGCGTATCGCCAGTTCTCCGTAGGAGTGCAGCAAAGCCGCCTGCGCCACGGTCGCGATGGGGGTAGATGCGGTAGCAGGGCCAGTCGACCAGATCGCTCTGCTGGGGCTGGAGATGAGGCACGGCGACGGGCTCAAATGTGGTCTCGCTTCGTTTTAGCCATTTCTCGATGGCGCCCTCATTCTCACGCTCGGCATAAGTGCAGGTGGAGTAAAACAAGTAGCCGCCAGGTGCCACGCACTCGGCGCTCTGCGAGAGGATGCGCAGCTGGCGCTTGGCATTGCCTTTGATGATGTTGGGGTGAAAGCAGCCGAGATTCTCCGTACCCTTGGCTAGCAGCGACTGGCCGGAGCAGGGCGCATCTACGATGACTAGATCGAAGCTCTCAGGTGCGAGCACGGCCAGTTCAGCGGGATCTAGGCTCTGGGTGAAAACATGGGGCCTGCCGGAGCGCGAGAGATTGTGGCGCAGGATGCCTAGCCTTTTGCCGACGACTTCATTGGACAGCAGGTAGTCGGGCTGTAGCAGGGTGGCGGCAAATAGGCTCTTGCCGCCGGGCGCTGCACAGACATCTAGCACCCGGCGCGGATGACCCGAGGCGAGCATGGCAGAGGCGGTGTATAGCGATGAGCGATCCATCGGGTAGATCGCGCCCTCGGCGAGGAGAGGTGACTTGCCGGGCGAGGCATCTGGCTCGAGGAGCGATAGCTCGGCTGGCAGCCAGGGCATGTCGGTGGCCTCGATCACTGGTAGATCGTGGTCGGCCGGTCGGTCGCCGGTCCAGATCACAGCGGGGTGGCGCAGCGGCTCGTCGCTAGTCAGAGCGGTGAGTAGGGCCTGCTGCTGGGTGGGATCGTCCGGGAAAAGACGCTCCGCTTGCTTGCGCATGAGGTTAGTTATATCTGCCACGCGCGTAACATGTAGAAGAAGTGCGATCTGAGCAACTCTGGTTGACCATTTCTATCAGTGAAACTAAGTAGCACCGCGACGATATATCATGATAACAGAAGACAGCATCCGCGAGACCCTAGGCACAGTGAGCTACCCCGGCTTTAGCCGAGACATCGTCTCCTTTGGCCTGGTGAAGGGCATCGCCATAGATGGCTCCGATGTGCGGGTAGAGCTGAGCATCGCCACCCGCGAGCCCAAGATCCCCGAGGAGATCCGTGAGAAAGCCGAGGCTGCGCTGGCAGCTGTCGATGGTATCGGCAAGGTGACGCTAGATTTTGAGATAAAAGATCCACCACAGCCCGTGGTAGGTGGCGACCCAGCTGCGGGGCAGACCAGTATCCCAGGAGTGAAAAAGATCATCGCTGTGGCCAGTGGTAAAGGTGGTGTGGGCAAGTCGACGGTATCGACGAATCTAGCGGTATCTCTGGCTCAGACTGGTGCTTCAGTGGGTCTTTGCGATTGCGATCTGTATGGCCCGAGTGTGGCACTGATGGTAGGCCAGCAGGATGCCCAGCCTCTGGCCACAGAGGACAATGAGATCGTGCCGATCGAGGCGCACGGCATCAAGACCATATCGATGGGCTACCTGCTACACGAGGATAGCGCTGTGATCGTGCGGGGGCCCCTGGCGACTCGCTACATCCAGCAGTTTCTCCGCCAGTCGCTGTGGGGCGAGCTCGACTACCTCATCCTCGATCTGCCTCCGGGCACGGGTGATATCCAGCTGACTATCGTGCAGACCGTAGCAGTCGATAGCTCGATCATCGTGACCACGCCTCAGGAGATGGCGCTGATTGATGCGCGCAAAGCCTCCGCGATGTTTCGCAAGGTGAATGTGCCGATCCTCGGTCTCGTCGAGAATATGAGTTACTTCGTCTGCGATGCCGGTGTCCGCTACGATATCTTCGGCAGTGGCGGCGGCGCCAAAGAGGCCGAGCGTCTCGGCGTGCCACAGCTCGGCCAGATACCGATCGATATGCACACCCGCGCCGGTGGCGACAGCGGCGAGCCAGTCTGCCTGATGCCTACGGAGGCCAGCCCAGCTTCTGCAGCCTTTGCTGATCTGGCTCAGCGGATCAGGGAAGAGGTGCCGGTGTAGGTGGTGAATGATAGGTCATATAGGACCTATTCGACCTATCGCAGAGCCCGCCGCTCCTCACTCCACGCGTCCCGCGCTCACTCGCATGCGGCGGGCGCTGGCGAAGTCTTCGCCTAGCCAGTCGAGATTGGTGGTGGTGATGAGCTTTTGGCTATCAGCTGGCCAGGTGGCCATCAGGTAGTTTCGCCGGGTGGGGTCTAGCTCGCCAAAGACATCGTCAATCAAGAGGATGGGGGGCTGCTGGCGGATGCGGATGAAAAGCTGGGTCTGGGCGAGCTTTAGCGATAGGGCTACGGTGCGCTGCTGACCCTCGCTGGCAAATTTCGCCGCAGGCATACCATTGAGCATCAGCTCGAGATCGTCGAGGTGGGGGCCGGCTAGGGTTCGGCGTTTGCGGGCTTCCTCATCGCGGCGGCTGGCTAGCTCGGCAGCCAGATCGTCGCCCTCGCCCGAGGCGTGGGCGTAGTTGATCTGTAGGTCTTCGCCATTTTTTCCACTGATCTCGAACTGCGCCGTGGAGCTGAGCGGATCGAGCGCGCCGACTAGCTCGCGGCGGCGCTGGGTGACGATGAGTCCCTGCTCGTGCAGGATGGTGGTGTAGGCATCGATCTGGTCCCAGGCGGGGCGGGCGTCGCGTTTGAGCAGGTAGTTGCGACTGCGTAGGGCTTTTTCGTAGGCTTTCAGCGCGGGCCGATAGTCGTGGAAAAGCTGTGTCGCCATAAAGTCGAGATAGCGCCTGCGGCCATCGCCACCGCCGCGGATCAGAGCCAGATCATCGTTGGCCATCCAGACGACGAGAGCACTGTGGCGCAGGTAGTCGCCGGTGCGCTTGGCGGCCTCGCCATCGACGTAGAGCTTGCGCCCGCTCTCGCGGTATTGCATGCGCAGGCGGTAGGTATCGTCGGTATCTAGCGCGCCGCCTATGGCAAAGCTATCGTGCTGAAAGCGAGTGCAGTCGGCCACGGTAGAGGTGCGTGGGCTCTGCAGTCGCAGCAGCACACAGATCGCCTCCAGGATCGAGGTTTTGCCCTGCGCATTGTCGCCGTGAAAGATGCCGATATCGGTCGGCAGCTCGGTGCGCAGCGCGTCGAAACAGCGGAACTGGTTCAGGTCTAGGGAGCGCAGTTTCATCTAACGACCAAAAATTCAATAGGGTACAGTCTGGACTGAATAGGGTACAATCCGGATTTTTCTCCTAGGATACGGCAGGCTTGCGCGCTTTGATGTTTAGGATCTGTACAAACAGCGAGAAGCCCATGGCGAAGTAGATGTAGCCTTTGGGGATGTGCAGGTCGAGGCCCTCGGCGATCAGGGTGACGCCGATGAGCAGTAGAAAGCTGAGCGCTAGCATCTGCACCGTCGGGTGGCGCGAGACAAAGCGGCCGATCTTTCCGGCAAACAGCATCATACCGATGACGGCGATGACCACAGCGATGACCATAATCTCGAGATACTGAGTGATACCGATAGCGGTGACGATAGAGTCGAATGAAAACACCAAATCCATCATAGCGATCTGTACGAGAGCCAGACCGAAGCTGGAGGCTATCTTGCTAGGCTTTGGATCCTCTTCTCGGTGGACGAGTTGGTCGATCTCGTGGGTGGCTTTGCCGAGCAGAAACAGGCCACCCAGTAGCATGATCGCATCGCGCACCGATATACTGACATCGAAGTAAGGCACAGTGAAGAGCTCGAAAGTGGCTTTCAGAATCCATGTGATCGAGAATAGCAATCCGACTCGCAGCAGGAGTGCTAGAGCTAATCCGATGAACCGCGCCTTGGCACGTTGGTGCTCGGGGAGCTTTTCTACGATGATCGTCAGCACCACGATATTGTCGACGCCGAGTATCAGCTCAAGACCGACCAGGGTCAGTAGAGCTGCCCAAGCCTCCGGATAAGCCATCCATTCCATCATGGGCTTAGGATGAGGGAATCGCGCGGCTTTTCAAAGAAGGAATTGGGATAAATCGATGTAGGTCTGGGAGCGACGATCATGGCGTCGGCCCGATCTAGGCATGAGAGTCGTCGGGGATGTCGCCGATCTCGAGCGCGTCGTAACCTGTGCCCAAGTTTATAAAAACAATAATTTTCATAGAAAAGTAAGTCAGGATAGCGTTTATTTACGGCAAGCTATGAGTACCACCCCTTATCGCCGTTCCTTTCTGCAGTCGCTGGTCCTATCTATCGTGGGTTTGGTTATCCGGACGGGGCTGCATGTGGCTCAGTTCACCGTGATGGCCGCGCTCATCGGCTCGCTCGCGCTCGCGGGGCTGGTTTCGTTTTTGGTGAGCCAGACCGATGTGAACGGGAGTGTCCCGAGTCTGGCTGAGGAGGAATTTTTCGCCAATGTGCTGCAGCTGAATGAGAGCACTGTCTCAGCTGGCAATATCGAGATGATGCAGTCAGGGAGCTTGGGCGATGTCGCTACTGGTTTGGGCTTGGCATTGGTCGAGCGGCATTCGGTGATATTCATGGCCATCGGCGGTGTGATCTTTTTCCTCGCCTTTCTCGAGCAGATCGTCGGTCGTGCTTTTCTTTCCTTTGCCAAGACCAAGCTGTTTCTGGGCACGGGTCTACTCGTCCTACTGCATCTTGGTTTTTGCTTTTTCTTCTGGAGAAGCCAGATGTCGCCCGATGAATTGCCGCAGCTAGGGCGGTATCTGCTAGTCGGTGCCAGCTTTGTCGTGACTTTTGTTTTGCTTATCACTTATATCATCTTGGGGATGATTCCGGTGATCTCAGGTTTCCGGAAAGCCGACAAAAACCAGTCGGTCTCAGTGCCAGCCCAGTCCAAGCCGAAGAAGGTGAAGGGTAAGAAAGCCAAGAAAGGTGCCGAAGCCCACGCTCAGCCGCCGATCTTTCCCGATCTGGTGCCTACGTCAGGATCTCCTGCACCACATGGCCATGCACATCAGTGAGGCGGAAGTTTCGCCCCTGGAATCGATAGGTGAGCTGCTCGTGGTCGAAGCCTAGTAGATGCAGGATCGTCGCGTGTAGATCGTGCACGTGCACTTTGCCCTCGGTCACGCCAAATCCGAGCTCGTCGGTCTGGCCGTGGATGTAGCCTTTCTTGATGCCGCCGCCAGCCATCCACATGGTAAAGGCATCGACGTGATGATCGCGGCCTACAGTCTTGCGCACCTCGCCCATCGGGGTGCGGCCAAACTCGCCACCCCAGATGACTAGGGTCTCGTCGAGTAGGCCGCGTTCTTTGAGATCTAGGATCAGGGCGGCGCTGGCTTGATCGACGTCGCGACAGACTTTCTCAAAGTCGTCGTTCAGATTTTCGCCCGGTCCACCGTGGCTGTCCCAATTGGTGTGATAGAGCTGCACAAATCGGGTGCCTCGCTCTACGAGGCGGCGGGCTAGGATGCAGTTTTTGGCAAAGGACGAGTCGCCTCGCTCGCAACCGTAGTTGGAGAAGGTGTGGTCCGATTCATTAGTCAGATCCATCAGCTCTGGGGCACTGCTCTGCATGCGGTAGGCCATCTCGTAGCTATTGATCCGAGTCATGATCTCGGGATCGCCAGTGATGTCGAGGCGCGCGCGGTTGAGACCCGACACGGTATCATAAAACTGGCGCTCGCTATGGCGACTGGTGCCATCTGGGCTGCGCAGGTATAGGATAGGGTCGCCCTTGCCGCGGAATGGCACACCCTGAAAGGAGGTAGGTAAAAAGCCACTGCTCCATAGGGTAGAGCCAGCACGCGGACCACGCGGGCCACTCTGTAGTACGACGAAGCCAGGTAGATCACTGGACTCGCTGCCGAGCCCATAGGTAGCCCATGAGCCGAGGCTGGGTCGACCGGGAGCCTGGAAGCCGGTATTCATAAACAGCTTGGCCGGGCCGTGGTTGAATACATCGGTAGTCATGCCCTGTAGCCATGTCACTTCATCGACTATCTTTCGGTGGTGGGGGAATAGCTCGCTCAGCGTCATGCCGCACTCGCCATACTGAGCAAACTTTCGCTCTGAGCCGAGTAGCGTTTCGTTACCTTTGAGAAAGGCGAAACGTTTGCCCTCCATCAGGCTTTTCGGTGGGGCCTGTCCGCTATACTCGCGCAGCTTGGGTTTGTCGGAAAATAGATCGAGCTGACTGGGTGCCCCGGCCATGAATAGGTAGATCACATTCTTTACCTTGGCTGGTAGGGGCGGTAGGCGCGAGGCCATGGGGTTGGCCGGATCGATCTGTGGGGCGAACCCCGCCTGAGCCTGTGGCAGCATCAGTTGATTTAGCGCCAGCGTGCCAAAGCCCAGACCGCACTGCTGAAAAAAGTGTCGGCGTGTCGATTGCTGTAGAGGTGTCATTTACTCGCGAGTGATGAAGTTGTCGGTATTGAACATGACTCGCGCTAGGGCCACTAGCGCGGGGTCGATCTTTTCTTTACTGGTAAATTGAGAGGCTGCCGCCGTATCTCGGTCGTAGGCAGCGCGCTGCTTTTTCACATAGCCTCTCAGTAGTAAAATCTCCTGCGGAGATGGCTCGCGGCTCAGGCAGATCTGGTAGGCCATATCGATCTGGTCATCGATGTCATCATACTGCGCTAACCGCTGAGCTAGGGCACGGGCGAATTCCATGAATACCGGATCATTCGCCAGATTGAGAGCCTGCAGTGGGGTGTTGGATTTCACCCGTCGTGTGCAGACGCTGGAGAAATCCGGAGCATCGAATGTGGTGAACAGTGGATACGGTGCACTGCGGAAAAACATGGTATACATCGCCCGGCGGTAGCGATCGTCGCCCTTGGCGGTGCGCCAGTTTTTACCCCGCTGGGTAAAGGCATACACGCCATCTGGCTGTGGTGGGTAGACACTCGGGCCACCCAGCTCGGTATGCAGTAGGCCGCTGGCAGATAGCGCTGCGTCGCGCACGATCTCGGCATCGAATCGCAGGCGATTCTGCCTAGCTAGCAGCAGATTCCTCGGATCGATCTCGGCTAGATCAGGTCGGGCGTGCGAGCTCTGCCTATAGGTGGCACTAGTCACGATCAGGCGGTGCATGGCTTTCATCGACCAGTCGCGGCGGATGAATTCTCCCGCTAGCCAGTCGAGTAGATCGGGGTGCGAGGGTAGCGAGCCCTGCGAGCCAAAGTCTTCCTCGGTCTCGACGATGCCTAGGCCAAAGTAGCGCATCCACATGCGGTTCATCGTCACTCGTGAGGTGAGTGGATTCTCGGGAGCGACGAGCCATTTCGCTAGATCCAGTCGATTGCGTCCAGCTTTGGCGGGGAGGGGTGGTTGCACGCTTGCAAGGCCGCCCGGGTAGAGTTTGCCCAGGTCTTTATCGGGGCGGGTGAAGTCGCCACGGGTGAGCAAGTAGGTATCGCGCGGATTTTCCAGATCGCGCATGATCATCATGTGCGCGCGATGCGGGTGCGAGGGATGTGCGGAGAGTTTGGCTACAGGATGATCGGCGAAAAATCGTCGATCGATCAGCGCCTTCTGTTTGTTATCTCTCTGTGGGGCGCGTAGAGCGGTAAGTAGCTGCTGATCATCATCCAGCAGAGGTATACCAGCGGAGGTATCTATAGCGAAGTGTCCGACTAGGTAATTGCCATTGAGATGGTGGTGTAGTTTTACCTCCAGTAAGCTGCCTGGATCGATCGGTTTTTCCAGTATCAGGATAGCCTCGTGCGGGGCATTCATTCTGGTGCCTGGAGCGGTGCCTTTGCCGACATTGATAGCCCAGCCGGATTGTGGATCATCATCTATCGCATCCGCGATAGGGTAGTTAGGTTGGCTGTGATCAGCTTGTACGGCTCTGATACCCACAGGCTGTCCATTAGCTAGTATTTCGATATCGGTCAGTACGAAGTTGCCATTGCCCGCTGTGCCTGGACCTTTCTTGGGTAGCGAGGGGTGGGTGAGCACCCGCAGACGCAGGGAGCGGATGGGTGTGCTGAGCTCGGTCGCGACCTTGGCGGTCACGCCGTCGAAGGGGAGGTGTTTCTCTACTAGGAAGCTGCCGCCTTCCAGTATCTGTAGTGGCTCGCCAGAGGTGGTCGATGCGCCAATGGGGTTGGCGGCCACCCAGCTTGCATTTCCCTGAGTCGTGATTCGGTTTAGCTTTTTTTGCGTCCAGCTGTTTCGCAGTGCGTCTTTCTCTGCTTTCGACAGGAGTTTGGGCTCGTCGATGTGGACTGGCTTGCCAAACATCTCGCCCTTCTTTACTGCTAGGAATTGGCCAGAATTGTTTCGATCCGTTCCCGAATTGAAAAACGCATACATTTCGAAATACTCGCGATGCTGGATCGGATCGAACTTGTGGGTATGGCACTGCGCGCAGGCCAGAGTGAGTCCGAGCCAGACGGCACCTGTGGTATTCACTCGGTCGATCGCAGCCTCGACGCGAAATTGTTCGGGGTTCGATCCGCCTTCTTGATTGATCAGGGTATTGCGGTGAAAGCCGGTGGCCACGAGTTGGCTTTTGCTGGGTTTGGGCAGCAGATCGCCGGCTATCTGATCGATGGTGAATTGATCGAAAGGCAGGTCACGATTGAGTGCTGCGATCACCCAGTCTCGGTAGGGCCACATTTGTCTTTCGCTATCGACTGAGTAGCCATTCGAGTCCGCATAGCGAGCCTGGTCTAGCCAGTGGCGTCCCCAGCGTTCGCCATAGTGGGGGCTGGCCAGGTAGCGATCGACGAGCTTTTCGTAGGCGTCGGTGGATTCGTCGCTCAGGTAGGCGGCTAGCTCTTCGGGCGAGGGGAGGAGTCCAGTCAGGTCGATGGATAGTCGGCGGATCAGAGTTTCGCGATCGGCCTCGGCAGATGGGGCGATGCCCTCTCTCTCCAGTCGGCTCAGCACGAAGCGGTCAATCTCGTTCTTTACCCACGCCGAGTTTTGTGGCTCGGGCGGCGTCACGGCCTTCACCGGCATGAAGGACCAGTGCGGCTCGTATTTGGCACCCTGTTTGATCCAGCGTTTCAGGGTATCGAGCTGCTCGGGGTTGATGGCCTTTTTGCTTTTCTTCGGCGGCATCGGATCGCCGTGATCTTCGATCCGGTAGATCAGCTCGCTCGCATCGGGATCGCCCGGCACGATCGCCGCGTAGCCTCCCAGATCTCGAGTCGCTCCGGCGAAGGTATCTAGCCTCAGATCCGCTTCCTGTGTCTCCTCGTCTGGCCCGTGGCAGTAGTAGCAGTTTTCGCTCAAGATCGAGCGGACATGGCGATTAAAAGAGACTGCCTCTTCAGCCCATACGAGAGGGCTAAAAGCGGCGGCGAAGCAAGCAAGCGAGATGAAGAGCCGACCGATCATCAGTGAAGTACAGTCGCGGCCTCCATGGCTTTTGGAAAGTGGCATCTTGTGCATGATCGAGGGCTACTCGATTAGGATTGCATCGCGTGGCTGATCTGGGGTACAAAATGGGGATGCGCACGATACACCCTGTTGTTATTCTCGTCGGAGTCGCTCTTTTCTCCTCGATCGGTCTTCGGGCTGATCCGACTGTTGTGAATGTCTCCGCCTCTCTTTATCCAGTAGAGGCTACTACGGTAGAGGGGCTGTCGCAGGCTCAGCTGCAGAGTCTGGTCGAGGCGGCGATGAAAGATGGTGCCACGGATCGGCTTCACTTTCGAGGGGCAGTTGATTCGGGGAAAAAGCTCAATCTCAAGCGAGTTCGCGAGTTTTGGTATCCTACAGAGTACACCGAGGGCATGGTGATCCGGGCGAGCAATGATAAGGGTGAGTACTCCCTGCCACTGTCGGATCGGCAGGCAGACGGCGGCTGGACCTATCTGGTGCCAGCAGCACCTACCAAGATGGCCGCTACCGAGCTAGGCTACGACCTGCAGCTGAAAGCGACTGTGCAGCCTGGTGGAAGAGGTATGGCTTTGGATGGCTCTCTCTCGCACCGTGCGTTGGCTGGCTTTCAGAAAGTACACGCTGATCTGACGGTAAAGCGGCAGAATGGCAAGAAGACCCACACTCTGAAGACTCTCGCTCCGACGCGAGCGGTGATCGAGGAGGGTAGCGCTACCATTGCTACTACGGGGCTGAAGGGAACTTATTACATCCCGTATGCGATCCCGATCTCGAGTCAGTTCGAGGTCAAAAACGAAGCAATCATCACCTCGCAGGATGCTCCTGCAGGTGAGGTGACGGGACAGCTACCGCTCACTGTACCTAAGCAGCTAGGCACACGACCGGGTGTGTTGGTGGTGAAGGCGGAGCGAGATCTGCTGGCCACCACTTTCGATAGTCGGCAAGTGAATAATAAACCAGCGGGCGATATTGAGAGGCAAGTTTATACCACAAGCAAGTGGCTGGAGTTTATCAATGAGTCGACCTATGCGGATTCAGCCGGCATCTTCACAGATGCTCAATTTCAGATGTATATTAGAGCGATGAATCAGCTGAAAGGTGTCGACCTGCTATCGGCACCATCATTGGTCTCTCGCCATGGGGACAAAGGACGCATCGATGTGCTCAAGCAGTTTCAAATTCCGGTAGCTTACGATCCACCACAGGTTCACGAAGAAGTCCTATCCAGTCCGGTGAAGAGAGAGGCTGGAGCATTCCCGGTGACTCCTGCTACACCTCGATCGCTACAGAAAGCGGAAGCGGGGATCATCCTTGATACGGAGGTAGAGATCGTCGGGAGCGATAGGGTACGGCTGAAAGTGAAGGCGACGACTCGTGAGCTTCTGGGTTTTGTCAATTATGGTCACCCTGTCATCACTCTGCAGTCCAAGGGGCTGAATAAGAACAAACCCATCCTCCTCACCGAGAATCGTATGAACTTCCCGGTATTCGCCGTCCGTCAGACGACTAGCGAAGTCACCCTGCCAGATGGCCATAGTATCGCAGTCAGCGTCTTGAAAGATCGCCAGATTAAACAAGTCACAGATAGTGGCCCTTTGGGGATTAACAAAAAGACCAAGCAACTCATAGAGGATACTTACCAAGCAGTTTTTATACAGAGTGTGATTATAGATCCAGCGGGCAAGGCGGTGAATGAGTAGAGGATAACCAGTTCGGTTGAGAAATTTAAGGGTCGGAGATATTAATGCAGTTGAATGCAAAGTTAGTGTTTCTTTTTATTATTTTATTTAGTTTTGGGGCTTGCTGTGCCCAAATTGATACAAATCGATTTTCCGAAACGATTGAAGATTTTAAATATTATCGTAGTCAGGTCAGTGAGTTGAAGCATTTGTGGAAGGTTGATGCTGCTCGGGTAGGTGGCGAATTTGATGTATCTCGGTATTTTGATATATTCTCTAGTGTGCGAGTTCCTAACGGGCGGGAATTGGATTGGGTCTATTCGTTTGATGAACATAGTGGCTATCCGGTTCTTTATTTGAGGTCTGTAACCGCGACTCCATTTTCTACTCATGATGAGTTGAGGCGTTTCGTATGGGAAGAGGCTGAGTTGGAAAAGGTGGAGAGAGCCTGGGGAGAGTATCAGGCGAAGCTTAAGGCTCTACCTAAGGTTAGTATGGAGCCTATAGATCCCTTCGCAGATGATGATCCTTTTGGCGGAGGGGGATCGAACGATCCTAGGGATCAATTGTATCAGGAGTATCAGGCAGCCTTAGCAGAATTGCCTCGGCGTCATTATCGTGATTGGTGGCTTGAAGAGTTGGTTGTCGAAAATGATTCGGATCACGGGTTCCTTGAGTTGGCTGTCTTGACCCTTGTGGGGAATCAATTTGGGCTTTATTGGCACGCTAATTTCGACGATCTTGAGATTATTCCAGACAGGGCGACTTTGCTAGAGATACTGGAGCGCTCTCCGGAAGAGGTTTACGGTGTGAATAATGTATTTTTAGAGCCAAAGGATAAAAAGAGAGCGTTGGCCTTAGATACAACCCCAAGTGTTGTGCGTGAGGAAGGTGGCGTCACGGTAAAACTTCTCGCCTTTACCAAATGGGGAGGATTCGTTCGTACGCTGGTTCGTTTTGACCGCGATGAAGACGGTCGTAGAAAGATATCGACAGACCTAGTATTTGAGGTCGAATTTTTCACAGGTTTGACCTATTAGATTGTTTGTGACAAGGTGCTCTTGCGTTACAGGGTAACCGTTAGAGAACATACCT
>JAHDID010000032.1:30131-66457 GCA_020630975.1 Verrucomicrobiota bacterium | reverse complement strand
TGGCAGGCAGATTTAGTAGCATAAAAAACCTGCTGGCCGCCTCCAAAAATCAAGCGTTATTTCAGGTTTATTATGTATTTATCGATTAAGCATCAATTAGTTACGCCTTAACCTGACGCCAATGGGTGCCTATCCAGATACCTCCAGTTTTGATGGACGGAGTCTCCGGTGGCCGTTTTCGGACAATGCCACAAGCGGAACCTTTTCGACGTCCGACCACTATTCCGCTTGTTCCATCGCCCAGAACAATGGCTGATGGCACTCATCGGGATCGGTCTGCTTTATGATGCCCGCAAATTTAGCGGAAGAAGCATATAATTAAACCGGAGCCCCTGATTTCGGCAAAACGACTTCTAAATAAACTTTGCAACTAGTATGACTTGTTTTCGCTAGGCCGAAATGGCCTTTTTGTTTCTGTTTTAGAAATTGAAATGGGGGATCTCATCCCAAGCGAACTATGTAGCGTTTGGGCAATGCACCAGCCGTCAAAAACCTTGAGAAGCGAAACACGAATTTATCACGGCGACGTCAGTCGACAGTCGACGTGATAATCATCAACAACAATCGAAATGAAAATCGGAAAGCCGTCTAGAGGTAAAGACCACAGATGATCATTCACGCATCAGTTAGCTTACAGGCTACTGAGGTACCAGAACCATCTTTTGCAGATTAGGTATACTGCTGTGAACCATCAAAATCGTTAGCCAACCATCACTGTTATCAATCCTAGAAATACCGGCTTGAGTAGACCAATCGATGCGCTCCACCTTTCGTACAGGCTTACTCATATGACCAATAGCAGAGAGACTCGCAATCGAAGCCTGAGTAATTTTCATTTCGATCTCCGCCGCATTTATAGCCTGAACATTTCTAGGATCAAACCTAAATCCCGCCCCAAAGACAGATTCTAGTGTCATGTCCTTCACCCACATCACGTTCTCGGCTTGGAGCGTAAAGGTTGCTACCTTCATATTGGCTAAACGGTTAGTCGGTATGTTTTCGTGCCCGAGCTGGTGAATATCTGGCCCAACATGCAAAATCGACTGCCTAAGACCCGCCGCTATTACGGTCCCACCAAAACTTCTGCCTCGAGACAAGCCAAGAGAAGCAATGTCTGTAACAGTAGCAGTAAAATTGGTCTCACTCTGCGAATTCCAGCGCATAGCGATAATACCGGGTTTATTCAGGGCCGTAACAACTTTGTCGAAAGCAGTATTATATTGCTTCAACACTTCGTTATACTCAGCTTGTAATGCTGCAGCCTCAGGATTCACATTCATCGGATCATGCGAATCTCCCATTTTTTTGATCTTTGCATAACGTCTTGCTCGAGGGAGTAGCTCTTTTTGAAATCTAAGCGATACACGGGAAGCACCTAATTGCTGCAATTTCAGCAGGTCTGCCTGCAGATCTGCCAGCTCTTGAGGACAATAGTTACCGCTCATTTCTGTCCGCTGCACAAAACTCGCGCAGTCTGTTACGCCAATCGCTCTTGAATAGCCAGCACCCGGTTGGTAACGCCAAATGTTACCAACATCAGTAAACGGAGCTGCAGCCGCATGAGACAGTGTCTGGGTGAAAGGCACATTGTGAGACCGTTTCTTAACGGTCTCAATCGATGAGCCAAGTGTAGTTAAAACTGGCGCCTGCGTAAGACGACACGATGTGAACAAAGATGCGAGGGAAACTACTAAAAGGGGGAATGTTACAATCTTTGTGTGGTTATAAACGTGCTGAGCACGGACTATTTTATTTTTCATTAAGACATTGATTCTACAATTCCAAATTCAACGTCTATTGAAACTTAACTTTTAATCAAGTGGAAATATTTACTGAATGGAACAAATTCTCACATCCAAAGAACAGGACAAACCGCACAGACCAAAAACACAATCAACGAACTGGAAACCGTTTTAAAATTTCAATACCCAGTTGAAACACGATCAAAAAGAACAATCTCGGCCTGAAACCCAACTTCGACGCATGCGCTTTGTAACTGAAAGCTTACAGATTCACACCATCAGTAGAACCAACACAACTACCGGACCCACTCCAAGAAAACCAGCAGCTAGTCTAGCGATTCCAATCCCTTTTCAATCAGCCGTGAAATCGAGTAAAAACTCGTCGCCTTTAAAAGCTCTGTATTATCTTCGTCAGAGAGTCCATTCTTAAACACTCTTGCTAATCCCACATCTTTCTCCCTAGCTCTCTGTATCTGCCCCCATAAGCCATCAAGAATATCCTCAGCACTCACCCATGCCCCTCTTTGATTCAGTTCATCTTGAACATGTTCGGCTATAATCGGGTTCTTATTCTGACGAATTTGATATTTGACAGATAATTCTTTAGGTCGTTTTGATGGCCCAGACAAAAACCAGTTCGCTAGCTGCCCTGCAGCCCCCTGAAAGGCTCCAACAAGAAAACAGGGCCTCTCATATTCTAGTGCACAGTACACTTCCTCCCAGATACCTGGAACAGATCCGTCATAGCCCTTTGTTTTGCCCCCTATCATCACATGAGCGAAAGGGAGAAACTCAAATTTGTCATCGCTAGGGGTCGGGGCCTTGATTAACTGACAGGCACTCTGTCTCATCCCACTCAAACAAATCGCTGTATTCCTAGATTTCTTGACCTTGATCTGTAGCTCATCACTAGGTTCATCCCCTTTTTCAGCCTGCTCCTCTTCTTCTTCGGCAAACCAATCCCTCTCTTCTAAACCAGCATCCTTCTGGCTCCGAAGAAGCAAAGTACACGTGTTTATCATCATGGCCTCGTCTTCCACCTTAAATCTTTTACTGTAGGGCCATGCACTGAGATTAAAAAGCCTCCCGAGATCCCTCTCATCCACCGACTCGCCACTAAGAGTTACCCTCTGCTCTGAAAGCAGCATTTCAAAGAAAACTTCACTAAAGTTCACTTCATCATCCCATGGCCTACGAGATTCGCGGAATTGAGGCAAACGACCACCATACAGAAGAGAGATACCCTTGCGAAATAGTGGCTGCAGAACACGCCTTAACAATTCCACAGCGTGCTCGTCAATCAATCCGACATCAATTGAGTCTTGTGAGCCACTAATCGAAACAGCCAACACTTTGCTTTGCATCTTTTCCGATTCGGAATAGATTTTATTGTCGGACCCTGATTCATTTGCACCATAAGCCAGAAATCTAATTTCAGGAAAAAGAGACCTCATTCCATCTGCCTCAACCTCAGTCAACCCGTGTCCCGGATGATGCAAAGTGAAAGCCCCTTTGGACGACACTTTCCATTCGGAACAAATTCGTTCGATCATAATCGGGTCTGGAGGTCGATTTACATAAATATTCACCCCTTCCCTGCCCTTATGATACTGAGCTGATTCCCGCGCCAGCATATGGTAGAAATTTGCGAACAAAATCTCCCGCAACATCATTACGACAATTTGCCTAAGATTTCGTTCAGTAGAGTGTATGAGTGGGGAGTAACCCAATTCCGGAATAGTCCGAGCACTCTTATCTCCACTTAGCGCACTCACCACAACGGAAGGCATAATCAAAAACGATAAATCGTCATCCGAACCGGTCCTAGTGGGGCTCAAAAAATCACGGATCTCTTTCCTACACCAAGGCCGATCTGCGTAATGATCGCCTTGCACAACAAGCAAGCCTGCGGAGTCCTCACCAAGAGCCTGCTTGATCACATCTCCGAAATCTCTACCATACGCGATATCATTCTCATCAAAAAATACTTCACACTGGGTTTCAGTCTGAATAAAACGCTTAATCTGTTGCGGAATATCAGTTCCATCCGCCTTAGCATGGCTCAAAAATATCTTGATCGGCCTCACGCTATAACTCCTAGAATTCTCTTCCTCGAGATTCTCTTGCCTAAGGATCAAACACAATGACTCGGTAATACGCGTCATCAACACTTCATTATCAGGATCAGAGCCCCCTGACCGTCTAATGTAATTTAAGCTACTGAATGCATCGGGCATCTGGTAGGCAGTATCATCCATAGCAAGGGGCCGAATATGGATCTTTGCCCCCCCGCGCCTCCCCTGTTTACTCCGAGAAACCAAATCTTGAAAATACCTCCGCCAATCCAACGACGCAACCATATGCGCATCGACCAAAACGAGAACTAAATCGTGCTTACAACTCCTCTCGTAACGTTTCCATTTTTTAATATTTTCACCTTCTAGCTTGCAACGAAGATACACAGGAATCCCTGCACCTGACGGTAAGCGAAACCAATGGTAGATTTGGCGAGCAAGTCGCCCACCATCTTTGAATGAAGGATGCCAGTATACGTAAATCCTAACCGGAGTCGTAAATCTTTTTTTCTGGGAAGCTCCCTTTCGTGTCGCTCTCTTCACTGCCATTCTAATTATAGATCAACTGCAGCCTAAGCCACACTAATTATGCTTTCAAACTTAGCATCCACTTTGAACCCCGATAGCACACAACTAATTCAATTAAAAATCTTACTTCCAAGACTCATTACAATAAACCTACTCACACAACCATAAGACTAGACAAATAAAAAACAAAAATCATCCCACTCTCTCAAACAACCAATGGTTATCAGGAAGCCCGATCTTGGCTAGCTCTTGAAATAACCTAAACGGCTCTATATCCTCCAAATTTTGCATTTGCACCTGTTCCAGAAGCCCGGTTGCAGCAGTCTCGCCCAAAGAACGGTAAGCCTCATACTGAGTTTCATCAAAAACTTGATCGGCAGTACTTTGATGAGGAAAATTGGCATACCTCCTCTTATAATCTGCCACATGATCTTTCTCATCTCCTGTCATGGTCAATCTAAACAACAGTAAAAAACCAGTCTCTGTTTCAGAGTATTTTATAGTCCCCAAAGTAAAATGATGTTTGCTATAGCCTGTTTCGCCGGGAGAAATATCACTCAAATCAATCTCAATTTCGTATCCCAAATCCACCTCAGCATAACGTTGCAGACGCCGAATCTCAGCGAAAGTTGAATCTGAGTCTCGCCCACCTTCAACAGCTATTATAAATCGACATCTACGGCGCAAGAGCTCATAGATTCCTAGATTTTCAATATGACCACCATCGGAAACATTGAGGTATGTACCACGAGTATCCGTAAACCAGTTAGTCATCTCTTTGATCAGATGCCACGGCCCTGGCTTGAAAAATCTTAGATACTTAAGCTTAGATACCCAACTTAGGGGATGAATTCGCTTAACGAGGTTACCAGGATTAGGAATCCAATAACCAAGCCTAATATTAAGTACAGTCAAAAAAGACTGTAATCTTTTGGGAGTCTTATGCCCCATCTGGCTGCTCGCAGCAGCCCCGCTTATTGCGACTGCAGTCCCCAAATCTAAATGCGGATCCTTTTGAGTGAACATACTGGTAGCCAGAATTCCACTAGCCAAACTTCCTGAATAACGCTTAGAAAAAACAAAGAAGTCAGACTTCCGACCCCTCAGATCTGGGTTTCTTTCGTATGGCAAATTTACGGCACAGTTAACAAGATGAACCGGCGAAGCAATTGGATCAATATCCTGAAAACTCAATTGTGAGGTGGAATAAAAGTTAGCAACGCCCTTTCCATTCCTAAAGTTAGGCATCATCTTCCTAAAAATACTCCAATGCTTTCTTTCTTTAATATCGGCCTGAACAAGGAAACAATCACAAAGCCGGTTTCGGTAAAATCGATGCGGAGATGTGTAGTTGATATTCACACAAAAGTAACCCCACAGACAAAAACCGACCACAGCGAGAAAAACCGACAATACACTAACTTCGCCATTATATAAAAGGCTACAGGTAGTGAAGAATACCCAGATTGAGGCAAGAATTCCAATCAATCCGAAAAGGGAATAAAATGCTTTAAAAATTCTTTTCCTTCCACCAGAAAAAACAGCCCCAATTGCTGAGGCAACTGCAATTAGGCACGCCCCCGCTCCAACAAACCACCTAGCCTGCTCCCAAGTCCATCGCCCCAATGAATCCAAGCAGTTATCATAGCCCTCCACCAGATTCGGTAAATAATAGATAAGCGTTAAAAGTATTCCAATTACACCCAGAATAATCGCCCCTCCTTCAACAAGGGATAGAAGTCGGCGCTTCCTTACCCCCCCCTTAGAACGCTGCGTGGCTGAGGATGAACTGATACCATCACCACACTCTGTAGCCGGTGCTGAACCCCGACAATAACTTTGTGTGATCGGCAATAATACGACGCACCAAATACCTAAAGCACCTGCCATCCATGGAACTAAACCACCGATTCTCACCTGTTCTTTTGACGACTCAGCAAGCTCTAATATGCAACTGATCCCTAGGTGACTAACCCAGGCAACAATCGCTAAAGAAACCCCAATACAAACGAATGTTAGTAAATTAAGAATAATACCGAATAACATCATTCCTTTTATCAAAAGAAATCCCCAAAAGCCCTTACTTATTAGGTATTGACTATTATTACGAAGGTGGCGTAGCGCAAGCGTATCAGATGAAGATTCAACTTCACCAAAAATCTCCTTAGTTGCTTCCCTAGAGTTCCATTGACTCCCACTTCGTTTTTTTATGGAAGTCAGTGCTGAAGTAATGAAAGCCCCGAAATACCCACCCCCTGAGACGGTTGAGAGGTAGTCAGTTCGATCCAATATCCCCCTTTTTGCCAATTCTGTCACGATACCTTGACAAAATGTAGCCGACCGGATCCCACCACCGGACAGTGCGATACCCGTTAGATTCGACAATCTTTCACCCCTGTTCTGGTCACGACGCCTAGCCCGAATATCCCCCCGCTCTTTTTCAATCATCTCGCGGTAGTTCGGCGAACCATCCACCAAGGGCTCAGTGACAGGTAAATTAGCGAAAAATCTGTCTATCGCAAGGTTGTTGGAAGTCTCCCGGTTCACTACTCGATTACCGCTTAGTTTTGCGAGTTGATGAACATAGGGGTCAATTGCCTCAGAAAAGCCTTTTAGTTCCTGTCGAAATTTTTTCCGAACCAAGGCACTGACGAAACGATGCTCACCATCCATCCATCCATGCCAGCGAGATGTGTAGGGTCGCATCGCCTGGTTCAACATCTCCTCGGATATCCTGCAAAATTCTTTAGCCTTATGGTGTTCCACCATGAGATCTCTAGCCGTGGTAAAAACTTTATGGATACTATTCGATGCAGCCTCCTCTTGGCCCGATCGAGCATGCAGAGATTGACGGGAGATGCGGGTTGTCAGCTCCACCCAGAGAATATGGGCGGGCTCGCGGTTTGGATCGTTCTGTGAATCGCTCATTAATGCGGTGAAGACACTTTATTTGAACGAATTTCAAATAATGAGTCAACCCTAACCATGTGGTTTTGCCTAAATTGTTGAGCGGTTTACCTATCTACCAGCCAGTCTTGACAGTTTTTGATCGTAGTCGAAATTTAAATGAGGTAAACTTAAAACCACTTAATTTAATAACAATGAGAACGATCGTCTTTTTTATAATTTCACTCAGTTTACTATCTTCTTGCGTAAAGGGAGAGGCTACACTCCAATCCCTCCCCCGTGAGGCCCAAGATTTATTAGCAGACTTAGAAACTCTTATCCAGAATCATAGATGGCTGTCAATCTTGGACCTTTCCGATCAGGACCACCTCTCTGACCAGATTCAAGATGAGATGCCACGAGCACACTACATCGCAGAGCTATTTGGCCTAACTTGGGAAACTAATACTTTGTCGTCGCGAGAAGGAGTCACTGTGAACGAATCCAATTTAGACCGAATTGGAAAAGTTGAATGGCTACGATCTGTAGATTCCCCAAATCCTAATTGGGTGACAATAGAGGGCAAAGTTATAGTCAAAGACTCTCCACCTCTACGAATCCGTGTTCACCTAACCGAACTGAATGGCAACTGGGTATTAACCGGAGCACGTGGTTAACTAGCGATCACAACCCAGCTCCTTTAGGCGCTAAACGGCCCTAAACTCCTCAAAATTTTTACTTCTTTAGAGAGGGACGACACAGAATAAGAATCGCCTGCCTACAGCATTTCTATAAGAATAGCAGCAGGCAGACCAGCGAAAAAGCTTCCACACAATTAAGAAAAATCCTCAGGCTTCACACTCCCATCATCACCTGAAGGAAACTCAGGAGTGTCATATACTTGCTGAAGGTACCTCCTTTTTACATACCCAAGATGAGTCACCCCATCACGACTGACTGACAACCAGTCAATCAGTGCGCTCCCCCCTTGATAGCACCTCGAAAGGACAAAAACTCGCTCATCGGGGCGCAATTCATCGACAACCGCTCCCGTGAACGAAGGCGCTTTCCTTACATTCAGAGTATCATTCGCTCGCACTCTTATCACTTTATGATAATGGCGCCGTCGATCCATCAGCAACCGATTGGATCGAATATATCCCCTAAATTGGGGCAGTTTAAGGGCTGGTCCAGGATCAGATTTTCGCTTTATCGCAATATCATCATGACCAAGAATATTTTCAATCGCATAACTTTTACATAAGACGTCGCAAAGGCGATGCAGGGATTCAAGCTGCTGCTCTGTATAATACTCCCAAGCAAATCCTGTGTTAATGCCGTTTTTATGATCTTCAATCAAAACATCTTCATCAGTAAAATCGAAACGGGACCTATCTTTCTCCCACACCCACTTCTTCACCCAAATATTTCCTACTTTCTCTAAAGGCCCCCAGTTGGCGAGAGAAATACCGATACTATGATTATTCAGACTACTAGTATCCTTCCAATTGCTGGCTCCAGCATGAGACGTTCGTTTATTGAGTGGCGCACACTGGACGATTTCACCCGTTCTTTCGATCATCAGATGGTAAGCATACCCCATTTTTCGAAGATGACTGATCGAACCATTCAACTTGCCACCTTCTGTATTGTGAATCACTAAATAGCGAGGCACAATAGTTCCGCCATACTTAAGCATATCACGCTTAACACCGCCGACGAAGTGATTGGAAACCGTCAATGGGTTGGCGATCACTTTAGGAGTATCCACCGTAAGTTCCGTCGGCTGATCATCAATCTGCTCCTCCCCAGCTTCTTCAGAACCACTATCCAGCCCACCGTCATTAGATTGACCTGCGCTAACTATACCACCATTGATTCCATCACTACCGAGCAGCCCCAGTGCGAGAACGATATTCTTCTCTCGTGACTCCAGAATACCTGTCCCCACATGCTTGTAAGTTGTGCTATTCATAATTTCCGGAATAGTCAGATCCGAAGTAATCCCTTTCAAAATACGCTCGATGGGCACGTGTCGCGGATGATTGTAGGCACCCGAATAGAAATATCCGTGAACCACCGCTGCCAACAGCCTTGCCTCCCTGACAGGGCTACCACTAATTCCATCATAACGAAAACAGTCAGGATACAAGTCGAAGCCAGCGCCCGACGCCAACTTCTGGTTTTTCAGTATCGCCAAGTACCGCGTAAACCATGAAATATTTTCGACAAGAGGTATCACAGCCGTCCAATGCGGCGCGTCACTTCCAGCCCAATCACGAAGATTCTTAGGCAATGGCAACAATCCATATTCACCCAAGCTATGCTTGTTGAAAGGATTCACTTTCCCCTTACTGGTTAAACCCATTTCAGAGTAAGTAACAGCCCAGAAATCCTCCATGGTGACGGCACAGACAGGCGAACTTTGCCTGCCTTGCTGCCATTCATTTGACTCGTCAATAATGCGTTGAATAGCGCCAATATTCTGTTCCAGAAAACGCTCCTTTGTCAGATTCTGCCAGACTAGACTGATTGATTCTCCCTCTTTCGGTTCTTCAAATACAGCAGCCATCTCATCGTTACTAGGCTCTACCGTCTCCCTCCCCGTCGCCTCCAAATCGATGAACTCAGCCAGACCCTCCGCCAACGAAAAGCGACTCCCCCCCCCTACCTGAACATCAGAGGCGTTATTACTATTGAATGGTTGAGCAAGGACAATGGGAGCCTTGGTATAGTTCACAAGGGTGTACAGAGGAGAATCTGCCTCGATTTTTTCGACAGGTAGTACCGGCACATCCAAGATCTTAGCGAACTTTTCCTGCAAAGCCGCAGCAACGCCCCCCCCCACCCTCGAACGATAGTGGTGCATGACCTTTGAGCCCGACTTCTCCGATTCTTCTAGATCGTACCGCAAAACTATGGCGATACTCGGATCAAATGTATTGATGCGTTTCGGCAAATCCGGAGTCATCATGTCGGGCTCGGAAAAGATTTTCAACTCGACCAACTTCACCTGTTTTGAAATAAGATCAGCAAGCTCCAGCTCATAATCCCACTCCCCCGAGACAACCAAAGCCACCTTCGGCTTCGGCCCAGATGGCACCACTTCATCCGGTCCAGGCGCCTGCTCAATTGGCCCTAAAATTCCCTCCAATAAAAACAAAACGCGACTTTCCAACTCAGCACGGGAAATCAACCCCTTGTCGAGATAATCGAGGAGCAAGTTAGAGGCAAGGGTTGGCAACTTCTCAATCAGTTGAGTATCAAACAGTTGCCCCCCTACCAACACCCCCTTCAACAGAGCGAAAGACTCCCAGTCAGGCACCTCAGCCTCGAAAACTTCTTTTTCTTCCTCAGCCAGACTAGAAAACAAGTCAATTTCGCCATCGACAGTCTTAAACTTCTTGGTTTTGGGCAAAAAACGCCCAACAACGTATTGATATCGGTTCATAACGGTTCGTTCCGCCATAAACCTAGAAAAATATCAAAAGTAGAGGCAAGCAAAAAAACACAAACTTTTGAAAGGCCGAATCCTTGACCGAAAACCTAAAATTCGCTAGAAATACAAAGACTGAAGCCTCATTAAAGAGCCCTGTCGAAACTAACTAGAAAGCTAAACCAAATCTACGATAAAGCACAAGACTCAATAATCATAACTACAATAAAAATCCCACCCCCTCTCGAGTAAAATCCCAAAAATCCACTCCGAGTTAGTAACGAGTACCTATCCAAGCATCTATAGAAGAGCCCTGTGGAGATAAAACAATTAAGTTAATGACCAAACCGTCAGTACTAATTTCGTTTAGGAACAAACAAAAGAAATTCGTAACCGAACTTTCGTTGCATCTTAAGAGAAACAAAATTACCCCGTGGGTAGAAGCATTCACTCCTGGTAAATATTGGCGTAGGGAGCTACTTGATGAAATCAAAAAAACAGATTACTGTATCCTGATTCTATCGAAAGACTACGCTGCAAGCCAATTCTGTAGAATGGAGGCATTCACAGCACAGGCATACAACAGAAAAATCATTCCTATCTTAGTGGACGAATGTTATGAAGAATTGAATAAATACGAGGAAACCAATAGGATTTCTGACATATTTGGGATTCATATGCACACAGATAATCTTTTTGGGTTAAAAACCAGCCGGGAAGACAAATTAAACCGAATCATCGAGGAGATATCAACACCTTCACACGAAATCGAAGAACCACATTTGGTTTATATTTCCTATTTGTCGGAAAATGCCGATTTTGCCACATCGCTAGCTAACAACATAGAAAGGTCTAGCATGTCATCTTGGGTAGCGACTAAGAACCTTAAATTGGGTCAAAATTGGCGGACTGCTCAAGCCAAGGCAATGATGAACGCTGCAGCTCATGTAGTAGTACTGAACAGTGAAATTACCAACTCAAAAATACTTAAAACTGAAATCATGCTCGCTGAAGCACAGGGAATCAATATTTATACAATATTTCCAGAGGGTTTTCAAAGGGAACAAGAAAGTGTCAGCCAAATGGTGAGAGATCTCGATTCAAACGATCAAACATATAGAAAATTAACCGAAAGACAATTCTATTCATCGTCGGATGAACAGAAACTTATTGAGGAATTAGCCGGTTCTATAACTTAAAAAATTCTAATACTAGGACCCTTAATTTACTTTTCAATATTTTTTACTGCTTTAGAGCAACCACTTGGCCTATGCTCCAGAACTCATAAAGACAAGCAATTGATACAGACTTCCTAATGTCGATACAATTGTTGATCAAAGCCCCACCTCACACCAAAACTAGTCAATAAATACCGGATACCTCTTAAGAAAAACTAACAGGATCAATAATCCAAAAAAAATTCCTGTAACGATCTTAGTAGTAGCAAGAATATGAGCAAACAGAAGTCACAACCTGAGCACTACTGGTGCTTTATATCATACCAACACGGTGATAATGAAACTAAAGGTCGCCGATGGGCAAACTGGCTTCACAAACAGATTGAAGAGTACGAAATTCCGCCTAGGTTGATAAACACTACAAATCAGTACAACGAAAAAATACCTAGCAAAATCAGCCCGGTCTTCATAGATCAACAAGAGTTAGAAGCGGGTGGAAAGTTAAAAGAAAGAATAAACATAGCGCTTGATAATAGTGCAACCCTAGTTGTATTGTGCTCTTCCAGATCTAAAGAATCGCCCTACGTAAACCAGGAGATTGCCTATTATCGGAAAATCGGCAAAGGGAACCGTATCTATCCAGCCTTACTAGAAGGGGAAGGCACCACAAATTATCCTGAAGCATTAACAGAGAAGGGACGTGATGGTGAAAGTCTTGATAGTCTTGCAGTCAGTTTTCGCCTCTCGGATGACACCCAAGGTTGGACAGATCCAAAAGAGTATAAAATCCACCTTAAGAGCCAAGCAAAACCTTACAAAAGTATAAAGAAGGAGCTAGATGACTATTCCGAACTGCTTGAGCATTCGAAACTAAAATTAATTGCAGGGATAATCGGTATAAAACTAGATGAGTTAATTCAACGGGATATAGCGAAAACGGCACGGAAGCTAAAGAGACAAAGAATAATTTTATTTACTTTTATCGCAATTACGATTCTGGCTCTAATTGGAATAACCCTCACAGTCAAAAAGAACCAAGAAGTTATCTCCCAGAGAGACTTGGCGCATATCAACGAGGGCCAAAGCTGGCTACTTCAATCTGAAGTAGCTGAACAGAATGGAAACAGATATCCTGACAAAATTCTATATGCAGCAAAAGCCATAGGCTTCGACGGATTGGGCAGAGAGACGAAAAGCGAACCAACTTTCCAGGACAGGATTGCAGAATGGATTCCACAACTCTCAAAACCCGATCCAAACCTTAGGCTTTGGAAAAGTTGGAGCCACAAAAGCAAATACGAGCAAGCAGTTGAAACAATTAAATCATCCCCTTTCTACGCACCTGTATGGATCAGCGACAAGACCGATCTAGATCCTAGAATCCTCGATGTAAGCCCGACGGGTAGGCACATGGCATCCGCTTCTAAAAGTGGTTCTATCTATCTTTGGGATTTCAACTCTAAAGATGAGATTCTCACGAATCTACCTATAGAGGCAGAAAGGGTGAATAATGTCTTATTTGACCCCTATAGGCCAGTACTTTCCATCGCCACAGATAGGGGAACAATCACTTACGACCTTGAAAAACAATCGGTAATCAATCGAAATAATGATCAAATAGAACTAGTAAGCCACAGCCTTTTGGGCGAAACAAAAGCAGCATCGACTTATAACGGCTCAGTTGAATTACTGAAATCTGATCAGAGAGTCACTTTAGAATCTTCAAAACATTCAGTTAATAGGGAAGGCGATTATCCGAGCGTAAAGAACGAGCTGCAAAAAATAGAATATAGTCAAGACGGATCCTTTATTTTAAACCTTTACTCTAATGGTAATATCACTATGATATTGGCTGACTATGATTCATTGCATCACGCATGGGAAGATGACTCAATTCCACTAGCTTCAACCTTTGCCTTAAACCCTGATAACTCCCTAGTAGCCATAGGAAAAGACGATGGCTCAATCGCTCTGCTAGGAGCAAATAGCGCCCGGACTCTTACTAAAACAGCCAATGAGTCCAACCATGGTAGTAAAGTATTAGATCTACATTTCAGATCTGACGGAGAAATGATCGCAAGCGGATCGGAAGATGGAGAAATTAGAATCTGGGGCCTATCTAAGGACAGAGAGAATGTGGTGATTTCCCTTATCGCTACGCTTTGCGGATGTGAAGGACAAGTGAAAAGAGTCTTGTTCATCCCAGGTCGCAAACTGTTGGTTAGCGTTAGTTCAGACGGTAGAGCTAGAATATGGAATATTTGCCACAACACTTTTTCTGATTACAATTTATATGATTACATCGCTAAAAATTGGTACACTTTTAATCAATCTAACCAGGTAGTCTGGAGCAAAGGGGAGGGCTTTTTAAACCTCCCGAAACGATCAACAATTCAGTTGTGGCGAAATGGCGGAAGCAAGGTTTCGGAACACCTGTTACAAACTGAAAATCTTTCAGGAGCCCTCATAGTTAGCTCAAAATCTAATCGGTCAAGAATTTCTGATCTATTGATACATTCGGGAAAAGACTCGATCGATGATAGACAGTTTTATAGAGCTAGATTATTTGCGCACCAGCTGGATCACATTGGCGAAAAGAAAGCGGCCAATTCCTTACTAGAGAAAATTGACGATTTCTGTCAGGAAGGCTCTAATTTTGAAAACGGAGAAGGAATCGAAATGATATGGTGCCCAAAAGGTTCATTTCAAATGGGAGATGGAAAAGAAAACCAAGCAAAACGCCATATCAATTTAACCCAAGGATTTTGGATTAGTCGATTCGAAATATCCCAAGAAACCTATGAGACGATTGCAGGTGATAACCCAAGCACAAATAAAGGAGACGCACAACGTCCAGTGGAGAATGTTAGTTGGTATGATGCATTGAATTTCTGTAATATTCTGTCCGATAGAGAGAAGGTTAGGGGAACTCTATTATCAGGCTGGAGTTACTCCTTGCCAACTGAAGCTCAGTGGGAGTACGCATGTCGAGCTGGCACACCCAGCAGTTATAAGTATAGTTTTGGTGACGCCGATTCGGATTTAAAGAATTATGGTAATTTTGATGACGGCCACTTTCAGAGAAACTATGAAGAAGCATGGGGTAAGGATAGACAGAGATACACTTCCGCAGTTAATGGCAATGCTTTTATTGACGATAAACTAGTAGAGGGATATTTCAAACCGAATCCATGGGGGATTTATCATATGCATGGAAATGTTTTGGAGTGGTGTTTCGATAGCCATGATAAAGACGACCGTCAATATCAGTTAGATGATTTAACCGACCCATTAGTAAGGAAGGGAGATTTCCGGATTAATCGAGGAGGATCATATAGTACCTCTGCAAATTCATGCGCTTCAGCAACAAGGGATTATGCATGGCCGGAGTTTGAATACAATCGACTAGGCATACGATTAGTATTAGTTAGATCAGATCAGCGCGAATGAAATCTTGTAACTATAAGTTGAATTACTGGGAAACTTTCATCTCTTGAGATTCCGTATTTTAGGTTTATATAGAGCTTTTTCTGTGTGTACGGGTAGGGGCATGACTGCATGCGAATATATTGATCATCTAGAATCGCGTACTAACCCGCAACCGACTACACCAAGTGTAGTACAGGATGCAATTAGATCCTATTGGTTGGAGCGTAATGAATCCCCACCAGACAATCTTGACGGGATCTTCAGAGGAGAGGCGCCAACTGTTTCTTTGTTCTACAATGATCTGATAAAACTGATGAATAAGGAAAAAGCGCCTGCTTTCGTTTCCCTATTTTTATCCGATTTTAATGCTTTTGCCGTCCGTAGTCCAGGATCGGGAGATCCGGTTATCGTTTACTCCAGTAATCTCGAGTATGTGGTGAATGCCCTTTCACACGGTTTGGTGAGATTGACTTTTGAGGAGCTTTTGCCGGAAGAGTTGACCTCGATAGCTCAAAAATTAGTTCGTGCGGTAGCTCACTTTCTCAGCCCCACAGATCAAGAGATAGATCGACCTTCTGTTATCGAGCTAACTAGTCTTGAACCACACCTGTGCAACGTAGGACACACTCTATCGGTTACAATAAATACTTTTATTTTGGCTCATGAACTGGGGCATCATATGCTAGGACACACTGGAGAGACAAGGCAGATTACCCACCCTCTTCCGAATGACCAGCAACTGGATTGGCTCTACTACGTGCGGATGCAGACTGAAGAGTTCGAAGCGGATCAGTTCGCGGCAGAAATGCTGGAGAAAGTGACTAGCGCCACCGATGAGTGTGTCGGGGCCAAAACCAGTGTCGACTACCTTCATGCACCACACGTTTTCTTCGAGATTCTCGACTTTGCCTACGCAATGCTAGAGTTGGATTCGGGCTGCCAGGTAACGCATGATACTCACCCAGCCCCAAAGGCACGACGTGAGATGATTGTATTACCCAGTCATGAGACTGCTCAGAATCTAGCGGCTAGCCTAATCAATACGTTAGATGACTTAAAACAGTTTGCCATTGGTCAAATCGAACAGAAAACCACGCCCGATTAACATGGAGTCAATTAACTTAGCTTCGATAGAATCAGCCCTAGAACGCTTAGTAATTGCCGAGGCGTATCATCAGTTGGAAAGCATTAATTTCGCAAAGCGCCTCCGCATTGATCTAGATCCCCAAACGGTATCTGCAGTTGAAGATCACCTTCGAACAACATTGGCCGAGTTTGCTCCTACCGAGTTGAGAGACCTGCAGCGATCGAAAGCTGCAACTCGAATGGCACTGACAGCCCAAGGATCCGACTCTTATGAGGTCGATCGATTGCTACAACCGCCTAGAGCAGCCGCAACAGGAGCGTTTGCTTCAGATCTTATCCCGGTGCTGCTAGGTAGCAGCATGGCCGCTGCCATCCTATCATCGGTGTGGCAAAGTCTGAAACAGCGACTTAGGCCAACGCTGACCACTCAACAAGTTATCATTTCCCACTCCATCGCTGAGGCAGTTCGCCAAGGAGCCCGTTCCGTACGGCTAGCGCTACCAGCGGACGAGACTTTTCTGGATCAGATCAAAACACAGTGCGCGGATATCGGTGTGTCGCAGACATGTGAAACACAGGCTGATGGCCATATTTGCCTAGAAATTCACTTTGATCCTCCGCTACCCGAAATAACGTATCAACCACCGCCCTATCCCGGTGAGGGGTGGGACTATTTTATATCGTATGCGAGTCAGGATTGGCCAATCGTGGCCGATATCCTTAGAGAAGTCCGTAGCTGTAACAAGACCTACTGGATCGATCGCGAACAAATC
Organism: Verrucomicrobiota bacterium; assembly: GCA_020630975.1. Taxonomy (GTDB): domain Bacteria; phylum Verrucomicrobiota; class Verrucomicrobiia; order Verrucomicrobiales; family DEV007; genus Arctic95D-9. The sequence continues at coordinate 49,324 of JAHDID010000032.1, read as the reverse complement.
TCCATTGGCGGATGGATTGTGCCATTGATTGAATGTGGCCTTGATCATTCGAAACAAATCTTGATTTGTCTGAGCCGCAATCAACTGAGATCAGGCTGGTGCCGCGCAGAGTACACCGCTGTCCTGACAAAGCTATTAGCAGGTTTATCAGAACAGAAAGCTATCTGCATGGTTCTAGACGACATGGACGACGCTGAGATTCCGACCTTGCTGCAACCTTATCGTCGGTTGCACTGGCAATCTGTGAGCGCGGATTGGTTAGATTCTTGACTGTTTCTCTCGGGTTTAATGCGGTCTGGATGTTTTGCAACCTCCTTAGGTTGGAAGCGCTTCTGTTTCTGAAAACATCCTTCAGTCACAAGTCACAAAACCACAATCACACTTGTAAAACGGTCACCTACCCGGAGTCTAAGGTTTCCGCATCTATGGCCGACCTCGCTACAGGACTTTATGATAGACTTCTGGATGAAGAGCTGTCTGGGCTATTGGCCGATCATCCGGAGCTGGTGCCGGTGTTTGAAAAGCTCGATCCCGAGGGGACTCCGGATGAGCTGTCGCAGCTGATTTCTCGGGTCTTGGGCGAGGCACTGCAGCTGGTGCCGGAGGCTGAGCAGCTGCGTCTGACCAATCGAATGACCGAAGTGGTCGGAGCTGAGGATGGTGCCGAGTATACGCTGAAGCGGCGGCTGCTCGACGAACCGAAATCGCAGCGACTCACAGAGCTAAAGGCCGATGGCGCGCAGGGCGATCTGGTGCGACCTGAGACACCACTGGGCACGAGTAGCCTGCTGACTGGGGCTGCAGATGATCCCTCGCTGGATCGTGAGCTGCGGGCGGAACTGGTCAGCTCCGATCGAGTCGACATACTGGTATCGTTTATTTAGTGGTCGGGTGAGCCTGCTACTAGATGCCTTTGAGGAGATCGAGAGGCGTGGGGTACCGGTTCGGATCATCACCACATCGTATATGGGCGCGTCCGATCCGCATGCGATCGAGTGGCTGGCTGCTAGGCGAAATGTGCGGGTAAAAGTCTCCTACGATACCGAGCGCACTCGGCTACATGCCAAGGCCTACTACTTCTATCGAGAGACCGGCTACTCGACTGCCTACATCGGCTCGGCGAATATGAGTCAGCCTGCTATGACCAGTGGGCTGGAGTGGACGGTAAAGGGTCACGGCGCAGGATATGCCGCATATGATGGCGAGGTTTCAGGCCGAGTCCGAGACCTACTGGGCGAATGCTAGCTTCGAGACATTCGACGAAACGCAGGCAGCGAAGTTCCGCAAGGCGATCGACGGCGTGCGCCATGCCAGTAGCGATAGTGGTAGTCGCTTCTATGCCGATATCGAGCCCTTTGCCTACCAGCGCCGTGTACTCGAGGCGCTGCTGGCTGCTAGAGCGCCGCAGTCATTTCGGAATCTGGTCGTAGCAGCTACAGGTACGGGCAAGACGGTCATCGCCGCTTTTGACTATCGCCAGCACCGGCAGTCTTTGGGTAGGGAGTGTAGCTTGCTATTCGTCGCCCACCGAAAGGAGATCCTCGAGCAGGCGCGCGATTGCTTTCGAGCTGTGCTAAAGGATTTCGACTTTGGCGAGCTATATGTGGATGGTCATCGACCTACGTCGTGGGAGGCAGTATTCGCCTCGGTGCAGAGTCTCTCTAGGTATGCTAGCGCAGGCGAGCTGGCGGAGCATCGCTTTGGCTTTGTGGTAGTCGACGAGGTGCACCATGGCCAGGCCGACTCGTATCGTTTTCTTTTTGATAGTCTCGAAGCACAGATCCTGCTAGGCCTGAGCGCCACACCCGAGCGGATGGATGGCCGATCGATCCTGCCCGATTTCGACAATCGCTATGCGGCAGAGATCCGGCTGCCCGAGGCGCTGGAGGAGAAGCTGCTTTGCCCGTTTCACTACTTTGGCGTTTCCGATCCTGTATCGGTAGCGGGCGATCACTTCTGGAGCGGTGGTAGGTACAATGTTCGCGAGCTAGAGAATGTCTATACCCAGGGCTCGCAGTCCACCGATCGGCTCAATGCGATATTCGGTGCCTTGCATCGATATTTCCCCGAGCTGAGCATCGCACGGTGTGTCGGCTTTTGCGCCAGTGTCGAGCATGCTCATTTCATGGCCGCCTGCTTCAGCGAAAAAGGGCTAAATGCCTGCGCTCTCACCTCCGGTTCCGATGGCGCGACTCGGCAGCATTTAGTCAGCGAGTTTCGCAGTGATCGGCTCCAGTTTCTATTCGTCGTCGATATCTTCAATGAAGGTGGCGACGTGCCCGAGATCAATTTGGTCATGTTTCTACGACCTACCGAGAGTCTCACCGTATTTCTCCAGCAGCTCGGCCGAGGCCTACGTGTCGCTCCCGAGAAAGACTGCCTAACTGTCCTCGACTTTGTCGGCCAGACGCATCGTCGCTACCGCGTCGACCGCAAGCTCAGCGCTCTGCTGCGCAGCTCAAAATCTCGTATCGATAGAGAGATCGTCCGCGATTTCCCCCATCTACCGCCTGGCTGTAGCATCCAGTTTGAGAAAGTCGCCAAAGAGCATGTGCTGGAGAATGTAAAGAAAACGCTGGGCAATCTGCAAGCCTTCATCCCCGAGTCGATCAATACCTTCGAAACAGACTCCTGCCTACCACTCAGCTTCGGCCACTTTGTCGAGCAGTCAGGTATATCCCCCATCGAGCTGCTCCGTAGGCGCACCTGGAGCGAGTGGCAGGATCTAGCTCGTGGCACGCAGCTAGTCGATGGCACCCACCTAGGCGATATCCGTAGTGCCCTGCGCCGCATCGCCCTACGCACGGATATCGCCCTACTGGAGAAGGCCTTCGCCCTAGTATCTGGCGATGCCACGGCTGAGCAGCTAGGCCTGAGCCAGGCCGAGCAGGGCATAGTCCACTACCTACTCTGGGGGAAAAATGGCAAAGACCTAGGTGTGGATACCTACCAGCAGGCCCGCCAGCTGTGGGCTAACCACACCAGCGCTGTGCAGGACCTACGCGAGATCCTAGAGTGGCGACGCACGAGCCACCCCTCGATCACCCACTCCGCCGAGCTACCATTCACCTGCCCGCTGCGCGTGCACGCCGCCTACGGCCTGCGCGAGATCACCGCAGCCTTCGGCAAGGCCGATCTACACACCACCGGCCCAGCAGGTACCGGCGTCGTGCATCTACCCGACCAGCGGGCATACATCCACCTAGTCACTTTTCAAAAAAGAGGAGAAAGACTTCTCACCCACCACTCGGTACAAAGACTACCCGATCTGCTCCACTGGGAGACCCAGGCAGCCACCACCCAGACCAGGACTACCGGCCAAAAGTATCTAAACTTCCAGAAGCTAGACTACACCATCCTCTTCTTCGCTCGATATGAGAAATCGGTAGAAGGCGAGACAGCACCATTCACCTTTTTGGGAAGGGCTAGCGAGCTGGTATCGGCAGAGGGTGCGAGGCCGATACGAATGAAGTGGAGGCTGGAGCAGGCAATACCTGCGGAGCTGTATGAACAGAGCCGGAGTGTGTAGGGATTCGCTTGCGGAGCAATCGGAATATAAATCGATTGCAAACATCAACCTAAAAACGACAATGGCCCCTCGTTTACGAGCTGGTTTGCCTCGAATTTTGCTTATCTGAGCAGCGCAGCAGTGTGGCACCTATTCGATTAGGTAAGTCTTATGATCTGGTGGCACGCCTGATAGCCATTTCCCACCTAGCCAAGGGCGCAGCACACACGTTAAAAGGTAGGCCCAGCGTTGAGATATGTCCCATTGCTCCGCAGTGAGGTTCAATTCATGTAAGCGCCTGCTGATTAATGAGACAGACTCAACTATCTTGGCGCTCATATCATGAGTGAGACTGACTTTGACTGTTTTCTGGCCCCCACTCTGGACTTGGCGGCCTACACCTGACATAAGATAGGGCCGAGTCGTCACGGCCTCTCGATGGTGCTCGGCGTCATAGAAGCGCGCATACAGACTCCACCAGTTGTAAGCAATGGCGATGAAGGTCGCTGCCAACTGGCTAACACCTTGCTGCCGCGTTGTGTATCCACACCAGCCCCACTGGTTTTTCAATTCATCGTAGTTATTCTCTACATCAGCTCGCTCGCGGTAGAGCCTAGGCATGCACTCAGTCGGGTATCGGAGGGGATCTAGCGAGGTGACTAGCACTGCTATTTTACCCGACCAGGGTGTGGCTTTAGATGGCGCGTCCCAATCCTCACCGGGCAGCATCGGTGTATTTTTACTCTTAGTAGAGCTACCTCGGCGGTTTGGCTTTCTCTTCGTAGGCTTATCTTTTTTGGGTGCAGTAGCCGGAGCTTCTCTCACCACTACAACTCGACGCCGCTGTGTCCATCCGCTGAGCTTGAGATGGGCTTCCATAGCCTGCCAGCCGTCACCGGTATCTCGCCAGCCATCGCTCTGTGCCATGCAGGTTTTGACTAAAGCTTTCACTTTCGATGTATGACGTAGCTTGAACAGATAGGGCAACCGACGCTGCTCGCACTCGACCATAAAGCGCTCGCTGCCATAACCGCAGTCACCTCGGATAAAGGTAGGCTGCTGCACTCCTGAGAGACGGTCTAGCATACGCCATAGCCCAGAGAGTCCCTCGGTAGAGGCTGACTCATTCCCAGCGCAGACGTCGACTCCTAGTGCTAATCGAAGATTGGCTACGAAGTAAGAATGATAGCTGTGACTCGGTCGCCCAGGCTTTTGTGGGTTATAGCCTATTGTCGCTCCTTCTTGGTGCCCATAGATAGGTTTTATCGTCGTATCGATATCCAATATCCAAGGCAAAACTAGCGCCTGTGCTATGGAGTCGAGGAGGTGTCTTTCCAGACAATCCAATCCCTTATCCGGATCGATGCGCTTTAGGGCGCGGCGCACGGTATCTTCGCTAACGACTTTACTCATGCCAAGCAGAGCGGGATTTACGCCATCGCCACGAACAGTATTGATATGTGCGTAACGATAATACCCACTGAGGACACTGAGTAATAGAGTGCCAAATACATTGGTCTTACCACTACCTTGGTTACCCTCGTAGACTAGCGGGCAATCACGTAGTAGCTCCGACCAGCGCCCTCCTGTCTGTAGGAACTGGAAAAAGAAAATCAGCTGGCCCTCTCGTGTGACTGGTAGATCTTCCTGCCATTCGGCGAAAACCCGCCCTCCTGGCGTGTCTAATGGCCAGCGTTTTGAGCTGTCTAAAGTGTCTGATACACGCTCACCCTCTGGGTGAGTGTCACGAAGCTGGATTTCTCGATCCATCTGCCTGTATATCAGAGAGTTGAAGGAATTCCAAGCTTAGCCCATTGCTCTTTTTAGGATCAAATCAAATAGGAGACGAATAGAAATAGAAAAGGGACAATTGCCCTTCTAGACAAACGAGGGCAAAAGTGTATGAACACGCAATGTACGTTCTGAAGCGAACCGTGCACGTTCTAAAGAAATCAAGCTGTTTAGAGACCCGTTGGTGGAAGGTCTATATGGCGATTCACGAGAGGTTTACTTCTCTTCCTTTTCCCATAAGCTTAGCGAATTAGCTCGAATTTTCCTACTAGTGTTTTCCTTGCTCTGAGCCTCCCCAAGTTTCTGGCAAAGGAGTGATATTAATTGCTCCTTTTCACCTATGCGGCTATCCAGTTGCAAACGGCATCCTCACCCTCAAAGCCATCGCCGACCAGGAACTCTGGGCCTGCCACCAAGGTGATGCTCTCGCCGTCGGGTCGCCTCACCTGCAAGTGTAGTGGTCTATCCCCAGGATGCAGCTTCGCGACACCCTTAATCGTCTCCAGCGCAGCTGCGGAATCTCTCGCCGAATCCAAATTCAGCCTCACTGGGTTGTGGTGGCTCGCTCTCGCCGCATAGCCATTATGGGCGGTGGTGGCTGCTGCTCCTTGGGCTGGTGGGGTGGCGGCTACTCGGTTTACAGTGGCTCTTTGTGGGGCTGGGGCGTTGGGGTCTAGTTCTAGGACTTTGATGGCGTCGGCGGTTAGGCGGTTGCCTTCGCTGAAGGAGTCTTCTTCTACTTTGGCTTTTAGCACGATGGGGGTTCCGGCTACTAGGAACTCGCGGGTCTGCATGTAGGTGTCGCTCCAGACCATGACCTCGGTCTGGCCGGAGAAGTCCTCTAGGTGGAGGATGGCGAAGGGTTTGCCTTCGCGTTTGGTGTATTTGACCACGGCTTCGCCGATGAGTCCGGCGAATAGGTGGGTCTTTTTGGGGTGGGGTTTGAGATTGTCGATGTCGGCGAATTGCTTGTATTTGCCGGCGGCTTCGATGGTGCCGCGATACTCGTCTAGCGGGTGTCCGGTTACGTAAAAGCCTAGTAGGTCTTTCTCGTGTTTTAGGTATTCGCGCTGGGTCCACTCGACTAGTTCCTCCTCCTCGACCTGTGGGGTCGGGGCGGCGTCCATGAGGTCGTTCATGTCGAATAGGCTGCCCTGGCCGGTCTCGCGATCCTTTTGGGTGGCGTTGGCTCCGGCGATGACTTGGCCGACTCGGGAGAATAGGTGATCGCGGCGCTGCTCGGTGAAGTCGTAGGCACCGGCTTTGATCAAGTTCTCGAGGATCTTTTTGTTAATCGTCTTGCTATCGAGACGACTAGAGAAATCCTCGATGGATTGGAATTCGCCATTGGCGGTGCGGTCTTTGATGGCTGCCTCCATGGCGGCGGTGCCGACATTCTTCACCGCAGCTAGACCGAAGCGGATGGCATCGGAGCCGTCGGGCTTTTTCTCGGGCTGGAATTTTAGGGACGATTTGTTCACATCTGGCCCAAGGATCTCGATACCCATGCGCTGACACTCGGCTACGAAGACGGAAATCTTTTCGGTATTATTAATCTCGTTACTCAGTAGCGCTGCCATGAACTCGACTGGGTAATTGGCCTTGAGGTAGGCGGTCTGGTAACTAATTAATCCATAGGCTGCCGAGTGCGATTTGTTGAATCCGTATCCGGCGAATTTCTCGAGTAGGTCAAAGATGTCGTTGGCTTTCTTTTCTTCGATGCCGTTCACCTCCTTACACCCAGCGACGAATTTCTTTCGCTCGATCTGCATGATCTCGATCTTCTTTTTACCCATGGCTCGGCGGAGTAGATCCGCCTCACCTAGTGAGTAGCCAGCGAGTAGGTTGGCCGCGCGCTGCACCTGCTCCTGGTAGATGAGGATTCCGTAGGTCTCCTCCGAGGCCTCCTCGAGTAGGGGGTGTAGGTACTCGACTTTCTTCTTACCTTTCTTTCGGTCGATGAAGTCGGGGATGAGGTCCATCGGGCCTGGACGATACAGCGCGATGAGAGCGATGATATCCTGGATCCGGTTCACGTCGAACTGACGACACAGTGCCATCATACCACCGGATTCCAGCTGGAATACTCCGATCGTCTCGCCTCGGTTTAGTAGGTCGAATGCGGCAGCATTTTCGAGATCGTCGGCGTAGAGATCGAAGTCGGGCGTGTGGGTGTGAACCAGGTCGATACAGTCTTTGATGACGGTGAGGTTCTTCAGACCGAGGAAGTCCATCTTGAGCATGCCGACATCGGTGAGCGGCGACATGTCGTACTGGGTGGTGGCCACGCCGTCTTTGGATCGGGAGAGAGGTACGTGCTCCATGAGCGCGCAGTCGCCGATCACGACTCCGGCAGCGTGCACACCGGTATTCCTGGTGAGGCCCTCGAGGAATTCGGAGTATTTCCACATCTGGGCGACGGTGGGATTGTTGTCGATCTCCTCGCGCAGCTCGGGGTTTTTCTTTTTGGCGTCCTTCAGCGTGGTGCCGAGGTCGGAGGGGATCATCTTGGAGATGCGATCGCCCTCGGAGAAGCCGAGTCCCATGACACGCGCCACATCGCGGACCACACTTTTCGCGCCAAAGGTACCAAAGGTGATGATGTGCGACACGGCCTCCTCGCCGTATTTCTGCCGGACGTAGTCGATCACGTCGTAGCGGCGGGTCGGGCAGAAGTCGATATCGACATCGGGAGGTGAGACACGCTCGGGATTGAGAAATCGCTCGAAGATCAGCCCAAATCGCATCGGGCAGATATCGGTGATCTCCATGACGTAGGCGACCAGCGATCCGGCCGCCGATCCACGGCCCGGGCCGACGGGGATGTCGTTGTCCTTCGACCAGCGGCAAAAGTCCCAGGTGATGAGGAAGTAGGAGACGAAGCCCATCTTCTCCATGATGCCGATCTCATACTCCATACGATCCTTCAGCTCGGAGTCGTTGGCGGCGCGCTCGGCGCCGTAGCGTTTGATCAGACCTTCCTGACAGACGCGGCGGAAGTATTCATTGCGCGGCGAGCCATCGGGCGAATCAAACTGTGGGTATTTCTCTGAGCTGGTCGCATCGAGGTGGATCTCGAGATTGCAGCGATCGGCGATGACCAAGGTGTTTTTGATCGCCTCGGGGCACCACTTGAAGAGCTTTTTCATCTCTGCCGTAGTCTTCATGTAGACCTCGGGAGAGTAGCGCATGCGGTTTTCGTCGAACTGCAGCGAGCCCGTGCCGATGCAGATCATCACATCGTGCGCGTCGTGGTCGGCTTTGTTGAGAAAGTGCACATCATTGGCCGCGACCATCTGCAGATCGAACTCCTTGCCAAACTCCATCAGGTGTTTGTTGCACAGCGCCTGGGCCTCTAGCCCGTGGTCGTGCATCTCGAGGAAGAAGTGGTCCTTGCCAAAGATATCACGAAACTCGCCGACCGACCGCCGCGCACCTTCGATGTCTTCATTTTGAATGAATTGATTCACCTCGCCGGTGATGCAGCCGCTCAGGCAGATGAGGCCCTCGGAGTGAGCGGCCAGAGTCTCCTTATCGATGCGCGGCTTGTAATAAAAGCCCTCCATCTGCGCCTTGGAGACCAGCTTCATCAGATTTTTGTACCCGGCCTCGTTTTCACACAGCAGAGTCAGGTGCGAGTTGCGCTTCTTTTTGGCCTTTCCCCCGCCCCCAGCCATGGCGATCGGCTGGGTGTTTTTCTCGGTCATCTTGATGCCCGGAGGAGTCATGTACATCTCGCAGCCAATGATCGGCTTGATTCCGGCTTTGTTGGCCTTTTGGTAAAAGTTGATCGCGCCGTAGATGTTGCCGTGGTCGGTCATAGCGACGGCAGGCATCTTCAGGCGCTGGCATTTGTCCACTAGGTCGGGGATACGCACAGCGCCATCTAGGAGTGAGTACTCGGTGTGCAGGTGCAGATGAATGAATGGGTCTGACATGTGGTTCGTGATTTAAAGGATTGCGAGGGTAGCGGCTGGTGGGCCCGCCGTCGCTGAAGCTATGGCGGGAAAGCAGGATGGTTGGCCGGCCTGCGGTGTTTTGCTTCTTGGAAGCTGGTCCGTTTGTTGGATTAGAATCCTACGGAAGGGTTGAATTGTGGCAAAGGGAAAGTGATTGGATTTTTGGGTTGCGCTGGAGCTTTAAGTGTAAATAAAAACAGCCTTTTGGCTAGGGAATTCTGCGAGATGGAGTGCGGGGTGGTCGAACGGGTGGGAACCTTCTCTAGTAGTTGACCGGAGGTTGTGGGGAGAAGTGGCTGATGATGGAACTCTGGGGAGTTCCGCTACGGCCGGGGGGCGAGTTGCAGAGGTGGCGCTGGCTCTGAAAAATCTGTGTAATCCGTGGTAATCTGAGAAAATCTGTGAATGAAGGCAATGCCTCAGCCTGTTGCTTTTTTCACAGATTTAGTGGGATTGGACGCAGATTACACAGATTTTTTTTGTGGGCTCTGCGGCTGGGGTTGTAAGGTAGGAATTTTAGCAAATTCCGCTACGGGGTGGGCGTGCTTGAAGTTATTGCATAACACCCCGTTTATTCGCAGCTATCACGGCACTATGATCGCCGGCTCATCTTTGTAACGGTGCAAAAGCTGCCGGGGGCTGCGATCACGATCCGCACCACCTTGTTGATCGATCCGGTCGCTACCTACACTATACGCACGACGCGATGCTGGGTTAAACTGTATAGGCTGACCAGAAAATGGGTCTAATGGTACCTGAGATAAAAAATCGGGAACTAGATCATCTAGGTTATCAATAGATCTACCATGCTCTAAGCGATAGCGCTCTGCCGCTATCTTTATCGTGGATAACCTATCAACAGTCTGAAAGAGAGCAAACGCTTTCAAAAAATCACCACTGTAAGAACTAGTCATCTGGAGCATTAATTTCCCTGCAGCATTCGGCTTTACCCAGATCAACCGCCTATCACCTATGACAGGGTTACTCTCTTCGTAGGATTCATAAGCTTCGCCTAATGGAACAGCCCCACAATCTGTTATAATCAGACGGCTCCGACTAGCCACTTCGTTGATCGATCGATTAGGGTGGAAAAACAAACGGTAGAAAAGAAATTTCTGGTGCACACCGGGAGACAATCTAAAGTAAAAACTCTTACGATCCTGTTGATTCAAAGTTTTTCGCTTTAACATTTGGTACTCCACTCTAAAGGTATCGGCAAAACAATCTGACTCCGGCCGGTATCTTTCCAGCCCCTTTTGGAGCTGCAATAATTCTGGCTCAGTGAGCACTTGAGAATCAACCAAATCGATCACGGAGTTTTGTCCCATCGCTGCTATCGATATGGCGACTAATTTATGGATTATACCACCTCTACAAGAGTTAAGTTTTTGACCTAACACTACATTAGCAATTGAGTAGTCAATCGCTGCAGCTGTATTCCCTTGGTGTAAGCTCAATTGACTCCGAGCTTGTAGCAAGCGAGCTGCATCTCGCATGGGTTTCAGATAGGGCACCTCAGCTGAAAAGGAATACTCTAGCTCGAGTCCCCAATCATCTTGCTCGATTGCATTGATCACTAGATTTATTGATTCACTATACTTATCAGTCAGCACTCCCAGCTGAGACCACTGTGCTGCACTGCGGTTAGAAATAGGCTCTATAGATAGCTCTTTCAGAAAATCGTTTTCGCTAGGTAGCAGCTCCAGTTTGAGCTGATCTGCGAGAAGTTGCCCTGCATTGTCTTGTGGTAGCGAAGGGGATCTATCTGCTAGTGGGATCAAATCCTCGGCTTGATCGAGCTTAACATCTGGCCACAATATCAGCACTAGCAGCCAAAGCAGTGGGACTAGGACGAAAACTGCGAGAAGACCTACCAAGATCCGAATCGGTAGCGGCCATTTGCGTTTATTTTTGGCTGTGGGCATTGATTGATGGTGGTAAAATCATACTGCATTGAGTTTTAGGGCAATGCATGGTTTTTTATTCACTGATTGGATCGGGCTTTGCGGCTAGGGCTGATGATGGAACTCTGGGGAGTTCCGCTACGGATAAGGGCTAGCTGCTGACCTGAAAAATCTGTGTAATCTGAGGTAATCTGAGAAAATCTGTGAATGATGGCAGAGCCTCAGCCTGTTGCATTTTTCACAGATTTGGTGGGATTGGACGCAGATTACACAAATTTTTGGGTGGGCTCTGCGGCTCGGGGTGGGCGGTCGGAATTTTAGCAAATTCCGCTACGGATGGGGCGACTGTACACTATTGAATGAAAATTGTACCCTATTGAATTTCGGCACTCCTCTCCTCCTCTCCTCCTCTCCTCCTCTACTTCCCAGGCAGTTCCCAAATGGGATTAAACTCCGGGGCGTCGGGTTTCATGAGCTCTAGGATGCGGCCCATGAGGATGACGCTGGGTTGATCGTCTAGGACGTCGAGCTGGCTGAGGGTTTTGAGGGATTCGGGGATCTTGCCGAACTCGAAGAGGTCGAGAGCTTCCTCGTACTGTGGGGATTGGGTCTTCCAGGCGCGGCTCACGTCGCGAGGGGCTAACTCGTAGAGATCGACGGGCTCATGGATGTTTTGCACACGGACAGCGCACAGACGGCGGCGGAGAAAAGAGTCGCTGAGTTCAGCTGCGGTATTGCTGGTGATGAGTAGTGGTGTGGACAAGTACTTGGTCGCGCCTTGGACTCGGCTGGCGAGATTCACGCAGGTCCCTAGAGGGCCGTATTTGAACTTTCGGTGCGTACCAATATTGCCCACTAGAGCGCGGCCGGTATTCACCCCTACCCCGACGCGGGTCTGGGCTCCGACTTTTTCAGCCCATTCTTCGTTGATGCCTTTAAGGCTTTCCATGATGGCTAAGGCCGCCTCGCAGGCTAGCTCGGCGTGATTGGGCTGATGACTGGGCGCCCCCCACATGGCGAGCAGCTCGTCGCCAGTGTAGTCGACCAGTACGCCACCGAGATCGATGACGATGGAAGAAAACTCGCCCATGACACTACTGAGCCAGTCGACTGTCTGCGCTGGCCCGAGACGCTCGCTGATGGTTGAAAACTTGCGTATATCGCAGAATAGCAAAGAGACATTCTCCACCCGCGCCTCCATGGCCATGGGGTTGGGATTGCGCGCTAACTCGCGGGCCAGCTCGGGGGTGAAATGCTGCTCCAGCACCTGCTCGCGGAGTCGCTTTTTCTCCAGACTGGCATTGAGACGGGCCATGAGTAGCGCCGGGCGGATCGGGCGAGACAGAAAGTCCTCGGCACCGATCTCGATGCAGCGCACCGCATCCTGCTCCTCCTGCAGACCGGTCACCACGATGACGGGCGTCATCCGCAGGTGGCCACTATCGTGCAACCGAGAGAGCACCTCAAAGCCATCCATCTTGGGCATCTGGATGTCTAGCAGCACCGCATCGTAGACCTTTTTGTCGATCATCTCGATGGCCTCGGCACCATCTTTGGCAAAGTACAGGGTATGCCCCGCAGGCTCGAGCAGGCGGGCTAGTAGCTCGCGATTTTCCGCATCGTCATCAGCTATCAGGATATCTCCTGGATGTGGATGCGGGGCAAAGGTCTCCACCACAGGCCCATCACTGGTGATCGCCACTTCCACTGGCTCAGCTGCTGCGGCAGTAGATGAGCCAGTCTCAGGCTCCTCTGGAATAGTAGCCGAAAGAATCGCCAGACACCGATCGAGATGAGAAGATAGCTTGGACAGAGCCACCTCCATGGCCGCATAGTCCTCGGAGATACCGAGTAGCTGGACCAGATTGAAAAGATGATTCAGGCGATTACGCGCATCGTGGCGAGATTTGCGCAGTAGATCGTGCCCCGTCGAGCCAGCTGGAGCTTCAGGATTTTTTGGAAAAAAGCGCCCCACATCCTGCCGGAATTCCTTGGCATGGGAGCGGATCTTTTTCACATCCGCCCGAGTCTGCTCGGCAAATCCACGCTCCGAGGGCACCGCTCGCGAGGCGGCTCTGAGCTCGTCAGCTGCGGGTATGAGCTCCTCGCGGATACGGAGCATCTCTGTAATGGCCTGATCAGACATAACTTCTTCTAAAGTGGGAAAATTACAGAAAGAGACATGCCCGACCAACTCCGAATCGCGTTAAATTAATTTAGTAATTATGAAAAATTAAATAATCCTTGAATTTCCATAAAATTAATAAAGATTGCGAGACCGGCCGCTGCCGTCATTTCTCAAATGACCACTAAACTTTCTAACCCCAGCATCGACACTCTCGTCCGGCGCGTCGAGCTAGAAACACTGAAGAACCAGCTGACAAACGATCTATTCGTGTGTGACTGGGATGGCTTCAACCAGGTGCTACTCTCTGGCCTGGGCGATGTGTCTAGCTTGCTCTCGCTGCGCTATAGCGGTGTCTTCCAGCTATCTCCCGATGGCGAAGATACCTACACACCTGTGTCTATCTACTCGTCTCAACAGGGCGAGATGCCTATCGACTTTCGAAATATGCCCAGTCAGGCGGATCTGCCGTGGATGGCCGAGGCACTGCGGCGCTACCAAAAAGTCCTGATCAACTCCGTAGACGATCTAGAGGCTAGTGCCGAGGCCGAGCGCACCCTACTGACCCACTGCGGGCTGCAGTCGGCAGCCATGTTTGCCCTAGACGATCATGCCAGCCTAGTCGCGGTCTTCACCTCGGACGAGCCTCGCCAGTGGCCTGCCGACGAGATCGATGGACTCGAGTCTGTCGCTACCATCATCCGCATCGCCCTAGATAAACAGCGGATCGAGATAGAGCGCCGCCTGCTGGAGGAGCAGGTGCAGCAGTATCAGCGGCTAGAGGCTATCGGCAGGCTGACCAGCGGCATCGCTCACGATTTTAATAATATGCTGGTACCTATCCTCGGCTATGCCGACTCCATCCTCGGCTCGCCGGAGCCTGGTGACTGGACCGAGGAAGTCACCGAGATCCGCAAAGCCGCGACCAGTGCTGCCTCGCTGACCAAACAACTCCTGACTTTCTCCAAAAAGCAGATCGCCGACAAACGGGTGCTGGACATCGGTGCCGAGATCCAAGACCTGCGCCGCATGATCCAGCGCATGCTCGGGGAGAATATCGATCTCGTCATCGAAGATCAGGCCGAACGCAGCTCCATCCTCGCCGACCAAGGGCAAATGCAGCAGGTGCTGGTGAATCTGTGCGTGAATGCGCGCGATGCGATGCCCCAGGGTGGCGAAATCCGCATTACCACTGCCAATGATGGCGACCAGATCATCGTGAAAGTAGCCGACAATGGCGCCGGTATGTCTGAGGAGCTACAGGAGCGTATCTTTGACCCATTTTTCTCGACCAAGGGCGACGATGGCACCGGACTGGGGCTGTCCACCGTGAAGGGCATCGTCCACCAGCACGATGCCACTCTGGATCTCGACTCGATCGAGGGTCAGGGCACGACTTTCTCCATCCGCTTCCCACTAGCCGAGGGCGCAGGCGCTCGGACAGACAGCGATAGTGTGCAGCAGAGCGAGGCAAGTGTGACCACCATCGATCGCACCGCTCACTATCAGGTGTTACTACTAGAGGACGAGCCCGCAGTGACCACCTTTGTCACCATGGCACTGGCCAAGCTGGGCTGCGAAGTCACCACAGCCAGCACCTGTGCCGGAGCTCTGGAGGCGTATCGCACCTGCGACAGCTTCGACCTGATCTTTACCGATGCACGTCTACCCGATGGCTCTGGCGTCGACGTGCTCGAGACGATCATAGCCGATAATCCCGAGCAAAAAGCCCTGATCAGCAGCGGCTACAGCGACGATGCAGCGATGACAGCTCAGGCTGAGGCGCTAGGAGTGACCTTTCTGCACAAGCCGTATGCACTCGACCAGATGCTGAGTACTGTGCAGGGCATCCTGACTGGCAAAGGCAAGGTGGGCGCTGTGGAGCTGGCGGCATAGGGTGAGACCTGACTAGCTATGATTGAAGATATTGTAGAGGGTATCTTCAAGATTGTTTTCAGGTTCGTCCTGGAGGTCGTGTTACAAATATTTGTCGAACTCTTCTTTAGAACAGTCTTTCACTGGACCGGTTTTCTCTTCCTTTCCATCGTCTCCTTCGGCTCTCTAAATCTCGGCACTTATCATGAAAAGCGCCGCCAGTGGGCGAAGCCATCTAGGGATAAACGAAAATACTACAAGCGACTGGAGAAGAGTATCTGGATCGCCGATCACCGGAAAAAGAAATGCCTGCACCCGGACTTGGTCTCTTTGACTGGGCTATTGGTTTGGGTGGCAGTGGTCGTGGATTGTGTTGTAGCCCTGCCTCCACTAATAGGCCCTATAAGTCATATATGGCCTATAGGATTTGCCTCCATCGATGGATTCTCAATTGCCCTCACCACACCAGTTGAACTCTCCCCCCTCATCCGCTAGACTCGGGGATCTCAGCTGATTCTCCAGACTTCCCCAGCATACCCGATTTCACCATCCTCAGGCGGATCGGCGGCGGATCGTATGGGGATGTGTATCTGGCCCAGACCGTGACCGGGTCTTACCGAGCGGTGAAGGTGGTGAATCGGGCCAACTTCGAGATGGAGCGCACCTTTGAGCGAGAGTTTGAGGGGATCGTGCACTACGAGAATGTCTCTCAGGGGCACCCAGGCCTAGTCGATGTCCTCCATGTGGGGCGCGCTGCAGATAGTAGCTATTACTACTATGTGATGGCTCTGGCCGACGATGTGTCGGGCGCGCGCCTGGATGCAGAGACCATCGATACCTACCAGCCGAAGACTCTCGCCTCCGAGCTGCGCCTGATCCGCGTGCGCGATATCGGCGACTGTCTGGCCCTGGGCCGCCAGATGGCAGGCGCGCTCGATCATCTGCACGCGGCAGGCCTGACCCACCGAGATGTGAAGCCGGCCAATATCATCTACGCCAGCGGAGAGCCCCAGCTCGCCGATATCGGGCTGGTGGCGCGCTCGGGGCAGCGGACCTATGTGGGCACCGAGGGCTATGTGCCGCCAGAAGGGCCCGGCACTAGCTCGGCCGACCTGTATGCACTAGGCATGGTGCTATATGAGATGCATACCGGCAAAGACCGGATGGAATTCCCCGAGCTACCGACCAATCACCAGCTCGGTCCGACTGTGAACCGGGATGAATGGCGCGCGCTAAATCAAGTGATCTGCCGCGCTGGCTCGCCCACCCCGGATCGGAGATTCGAGTCTGGTGGCGCGATGGCCAACGCCCTAGGAGCGATACGGGAGCTACCCGACGGGGCTGCTCCAGCTGCTGCCCCCTCAAAATCCAAATGGTGGATCTGGCTGATGCCTGTGCTGGCGATCGCAGCCATCGCGGCTGCGATCTACATGAGCCGTTCAGGAGACGAGGAGCCCGTAGCGACCACCGAGACCGAGCCCGACTCCATCGCTGCCGAAGCCACGCCTAGCGAAGATCTCACTCATCCTCCCACGACTCCAGCTGATCCCGAGCCACCAGAGGTAGAGGACCCGATCGTAGCGGAGCCTGCACCTCCCACTCTGGTCGCGGAACCCGTGATCGATCCTGAACCTGAGCCAGCCGTGAACACGCGCGAGGTCCAGCTATTCAGCACACCGACCGGAGCTATCGTGTGGCTGGGCGATACCCAGATCGGCCGGACCACGACGAGAGCGCGCGCCTTTGACATCGGCGAGCATAGCTTTGTCTTCCGACTCGATGGTTATCTGGAAAAAACCGAAACCGTCACCCTAAAACCGGGCGAACAGCCGCACCAGATCTTTGCCTCTCTCGAAAAGGACAACCGCCCATCAGCTACCAATAGCACCTGGAAAAACAGTGCGGGCCTGCTTTTCCAAAGAGCGAAAAATCTACCCAACTCGCCTCTGGTAGCCGAAGTCGACAAAGCGATATTTGACCACTTTCTCCAAGCCACCGGCACCGACCAGAGCACCCTACCTATGGCCACGGCTACTGCGATATCGGCAACTAGTAGTAGCTCCGCCGTCATGGTGACAGACCCTGCTCTGATGTGGGCATTCTGCGACTGGATGACTGGGCTAGACCGCGAGGGTAAATACCTCGACGAGCGCACCTACCTGAAGCCAGCTTTTGAATTTCAGGGCAACCGATTTCACTGCCAGATCGACAATCGGTTTGCCGCAGTCGATGTGGTATCTGAGCCGATCGGAGCGGAGATCTACGATGGCGATAGACTGGTCGGCGTGACACCTACTGAAGTGCCACTGCGCCTAGGCCCCTACCAGCTGCAGCTCTCTCTAGACGGCCACAAACCGGTCGACCTACAGGGCATCCTACAGCCAGATAGTATCGAGCGGCACTCTGCTACACTGCGCACCGACCTCTCCCCCATCTACGGTAGATCGTGGAAAAATGGGCTCGGCATGCCACTCACTCCGGTCGGGGATATCTGGTTCGCCACACACGAGACACGCTATGTCGACTATGATTTCTACCTACAGCTCAGCCCCGATGCGATTCCTCCAGAAGTGGTCGGCCAATCACCCGACCACCCAGTGGTCGGTATCAGCCGCAGCGATGCCGAGCTATTTTGCCGTTGGCTCACGGAGACAGAACGCGAGCGTGGCACGATCCGCCGCTGGCACACCTACCGGTTACCCACCGATGCCGAGTGGAGCCAGGCGGCACAAGAGTCACTCTACCCCTGGGGAATCGAATGGCCGCCACCCGATGGCACTGGCAACTTTGCCGATCTATCGACGGGCGATCTGGACTTTTCTATAGAAGACTACCGAGACGGCTACCAGACGACAGCCCCTGTGGGATCATTCTCACCGACGGCTAGCGGACTCTATGATCTGTCGGGAAATGTGTGGGAATGGGTAAGCGATACCCGTGGTGAAAGAGGCGTACTCCGCGGTGGCGGCTATGATACCTACGATCGAGAACTACTGGAAAGCGCCTATCGAAATGAGGCCGACCCCAAGGCACGCAGCAATCGCATGTTTGGCTTTCGCTATGTGCTCGTGGACGAACGTAAGCTTTAGAGATGGAATACGATCAAAAAATAGCGAACACCGCCTATCAGACGGCCACCTTTGGACTGAGCTGATTTTGGCATCCTGATTCCCAGTTTGGGAATATCGACGGTGTGCTGAGGACACGCTCTGGCTACACAGGCGGCAGACTATCCAGCCCGACGTACACGCAGATGGGTGATCACACCGAAGCGGTGCAAATCGACTTTGATCCCGAGAAAATCAGCTATCGCCAGATAGCCGACATGATCTGGCGCAGCCACGACCCGCGCCGGCAGAGTCCGAGCAGGCAGTATCGCTACGCGGTCTGGTATGCCAACAGCGAGCAGCAGTCGATACTAGAGGAAACTCGCGAGCAAGCTGCCGATGCTCTAGGTATCGATACGGGCAAAATCCAGACCGATATCGAGCCACTGGGTGAGTTCACCTATGCCGAGGACTATCACCAGAAATACATACTGCGTCGCCAGATCCATTTTATCAAAGCGCTGCTCGCCTGCTTTCCCGATGCACGAGCGTTTTGCGACTCCACGATCGCCAGTCGACTGAATGGCTGGTTTGGTAATGGTACGCGTGAGGGAGCGGCTGCTTATCGTGAGGAAGTGGCGGAGTATGGCCTGCCGAGTGCGGTCGAGCAGGATATCCTGCGGGTGATTGTGTGATTTTTTCGGGAGGCTTTGCGGTCGGAACTCTGGGGAGTTCTGCTACGGCTTTGAGCGGGACGAGATGGTTTAGAGGCAGATCCCAATCTGCTCTGTGGTGGCTTGTGGGGAGGCCCTGCGGTCGGAACTCTTAGGAGTTCCGCTACAGCTTTGAGCGAGCCTAAATGGTAGTAGAGGCAGATCCCAATCTGCCCTGTGGTGGCTTGTGAGGAAGCTCTACGGGAGGCTTTGTGGTCGGAACTTTAGCAAGTTCCGCTACGAAAGGCTGCCCTAATTTAAATCCCTGCGG
>JAHDID010000032.1:0-30031 GCA_020630975.1 Verrucomicrobiota bacterium | reverse complement strand
TCGGAACTTTAGCAAGTTCCGCTACGAAAGGCTGCCCTAATTTAAATCCCTGCGGCAAGTAACTTGCGCACCACTTCTACGACTTGCTGAGAGGCTTTGGGATTCATACCATTGGCGTAGAAACGAATCACGCCGAGCTGATCGACTACGGCGATTTTTTCGCTGTGCAGCAGTTGGCGAGTTTTAGGGATAGAACTCTGCGCTGCGGTGCCATCTGCTGCAGTTACCATAAAGCTATTAGTGCTCAGGTGGCGGACCTTGTTTTCCTCGCCTGTCACAAAGGACCACTTAGGGCCTGCATCAAAGGAGTCTGCGTATTTGGTGAGGCGCTCAGGACTATCCGTGCGCGGGTCGACACTGATGGACACCAGCTCGACTCGGTCATCGCTAGAAAAAGCCTGATCGACTTTGGACATCTGCCGTGTGATGTAGGGACACTCGGTAGCGCAGGAGGTGAAGATAAAATTGGCCACCCACACCTTGCCATCGACGGCCTCGCGAGAAAATGGCTGGCCCGACTGATCCGTCAGATCAAAGTCCTCGACCATACCGTAGCGCTGCATCTGCGGTGCAGCAGCTGCAGCCTTGGCCTTTTGAGTACGATTCTTATTCGTGTAACCAACGATCATCACCGCGAGCAGGGCCGCACAGACCACCCCGATGATGATCCCCGGGACGATTGATGAAGTGGGTTTGACTTTAGACTCTGCCATCTGGAATAGTTTACGTTACGGTTGCGCAAGTCGCCGCGTCTACCAACAGATAAAATCACATGAAACCACCTCGCCCCAGCCTGCTAATAGCCCTCGGCTGCACCCTTGCCCTTCTGGCGCTTTACCACTGGGGAGGCTCACTATGGCGTCCCATCGTCGCGCAGCTACGAGGTGAAAAGACCGTGACGTCTGTCCTTTCCGAACTAGAACCCGAGATGGCGAAAAGGTTTCAAACCTATCCCGATCTGACAGATGGCCGACCTATCGCACTGCTCGGCTTCAAAGCGGAACGACGGCTGGAACTCTGGAAGCAAGACAGTACTGGAGAGTGGCGGTTCATCAAATCCTATCCCTTCACCGGATTCTCCGGCAGACTCGGCCCCAAACTCCGCATGGGCGATCTGCAAATACCAGAAGGTATCTATGGTATCGAATACCTAAACCCCAATAGCTCCTATCACCTATCCATGAAGGTCACCTACCCCAATGAATTTGACCGTGAGAAGGGCAAGGTAGACGGTCGCCAACTCCTAGGCGACGATATCTTTATCCACGGAGCTAGCGTCACGGTCGGCTGCATCCCTGTAGGCGACGATATGATCGAGGAACTCTTTTACCTAGTCGCCAAAAATGGCTACCAATCCACAGAGGTCATCATCGCTCCGCACAACTGGCGCGAAAAACGATCATGGCCAGAGATCGAGGCCGTCGACTGGGAGCCTGAACTATACGCCCTGCTAGCAGCAAAGCTGGAGGCGTTTCCCTTCAGGAAAAACTAGCCCTCCTCCTTTCCAGCAAAAAACCCTTGCGCGAACTAGGTGAACTAGTTACACTAGCACACCTAGAATGCTTCCATTTACCATTCAGCTGAAACCCGGTACACCTGCTTACGAGCAGGTGGTCTATGCTACCAAGCGGGCTATCGCCAGTGGGCAATTGGCTGCAGGCGATGCATTCCCCTCCATCCGAGCGTTGAGTAAAGAGCTAAAGATCAACCCAAACACCGCACAAAAAGTCGTCACACAGCTGAAGAGCGAAGGCCTACTCGTCGTCATGCCTGGTATCGGTACTGTCGTGGCCGAGGGAGCCTCGACCTCTCGCCAGCAGGCAGAGAGCGCCCTCCAGCCTCGCCTCGAACAGCTAGTCGTAGAGGCACGGCAGATGGATCTCGACTGCGATACATTGCTACATCTCGTGCAGCGAGAATGGCAAACCACCATCAGTAATCAAAAGAAGAAATAAACATGAGCGATACGGCAGAAGCAATCAAGCTATCCGGACTGACGAAACACTTTCGATCGAATAAAGCCGTCGACGGCGTCGATCTAGTCGTCGAGCACGGCACCTTTCATGCTTTATTAGGCCCCAATGGAGCCGGAAAAACCACTCTGCTACAGACGATGGTCAAGCTGCTACACCCCACCTCTGGACATGGGCATCTTCTCGGTACTCCGCTGAAAAAGCTATCGCATCGCGACTTTCAGAAAATCGGCTACATATCCGAAGGGCAAGATTTACCTGAGCGCGTGGCAGTCCGCACCTATCTAGACTCCATGCGGAGTTTCTACCCTAGTTGGGATCGCGATCTAGAAGCCAAGCTAATCAAAGAACTAGATCTCCCGACTCAGCCCGCTATCCGCAATCTGTCGCGAGGCCAGAGGATGAAAGTACAATTGATCAGCTCGCTAGCCTTTAGCCCACAGCTCATCCTGATGGACGAACCACTCGGCGGTCTCGACCCGCTGATGAGACACGAGGTACTAGCAGGTCTACTGGAGCTGCTCTCCACCGAGAGTCCTCCGACAGTATTGATCAGCTCACATGACGTCGACGAAATCGAACACGTCGCCACCCATATCAGTTACATGGCGCATGGCAAGATAGCCTACTCCGCCTCAGTCGAGCAGATGCAAAACGAATGCCGAGAGATCAGCCTACGTGGCGACCGCTCTAAACTGCCGGACCGAGCCATAGGCATTTGCGAGCAGGACGGCTTCGTTCGCTACCTCGACCCGGCCTTTACCGATGATCTACCTGCCGAAGCAGAGTCTGCAAACCTATCACTCAAAGAAGTGTTTCACTACCTCGCACGCGAGTCTCGTGCCGCATAACCTTGAAGAAACATGATAATGAAACAATTTCTCACACTAGTGGCTCTATCTGCCAGGCAGAACTGGATCTGGATTTTGCTCACATGGCTCGCGTGCGTCATGCTATTGATTCTGGCACATCTATCATTTTACGGATCAGACAAGTATGCAGCGGTTTTTGCCCTATTAGAGGTTTTGCTCGGTATTATCTCGTTTTTCATAGTCGTGACCTACCTGCTTACCGATCCCATCGCAGGGTCTCGCTCGCAGTGGCACACTCGCCCTATCCATCCTTTGATGCTGGGGGCTAGCCGAATCTTTGGCGTCTACATCTGCTTTTCGCTACCAGTTATATTATATTACCTGATAATTAACAGGATATACGATCTTCCCACTCGATGTAGCCTGGGAAATCTATTTAAGGAACTTGCATTGATAGCGTCGCTAGGAGCTCTAGCGATTGCAAGTCGCACAATCGTTAGCGTTATATTAAAGGGAGTGTGCATTGGCTTGATAGCTATTGTGGTCTGGATATTTGCCCTGATTAATGATATTGATAATAACTGGTTAGATCGATCACCTTATATCACTACTAGCGATAGCACGGTCGCACTTATTTTTCTGCTAAGCAGTCTCACCGCCTTCTTCAGCTTTATTATTTGGAGAAAACAGCAGCTCACCCTCGCTCTGACCATTATTGTCTTTGCCTTGAGCTATGCAGCTTGGTTTTTCCCTTGGTTGCAGCGACCAATTGAGATTGTCGAATTTGGTGATTCTTCCACAGAAAAACCTAGATCAGAAGATTGGTCTTTCAGTACTGTAGAGTTTTTCTATGAAACGGACGACGATGATTTCGATAGACCTTGGATCACACTGGAAGCTTCTGGTCAGCCCCCTGAGCGCTTAGCTTCCCGAATTTTTCTACTGGATGCAAAAGTGAATACCAAAGGACGAAAGCACCCCGTAGCAGAGCATCCATACAGTAACTCCGATTGGATATGCTTAGGACAAGGGGGCGATGGCGCGATCAAACACGCTCTGGGAGTCTCCCTACTTGATATTAGCCCTGACCTGTATTTCACAAAGAGCAGGCTTCAGTTACAGACTCGAGTACCTCATGATGAATGGTCCACTCAAGACGAAGAAAGAGGCGGTTTATTGCAAGGAAGCGTACACATTGGCCACTTTGACTTCGAATCTGTTGTCATTCTCCCAGCAGAGGCAAATCAAATGACGCAATGGTCGCCCGGCAGGTCTGCGAGAATCCACTCCATCGGGAAGGATGCCACAAATGGCGACCTCAAAATAAAAATCAGAATCGCATCGGCTGATATATCCTCGCCTAAAGAACCGCTCAGAAACTGGCATTCCTGTGCCACTCAGTACCTTTACGCTCTGACTGACCACCAACAAGGCCTCGCTTGGCTACCCAAAGTTATTACCCCCGACTCCTACAGCGACGGCACCTCAGATTACGTTGAACAACTAACTTTGACATACGACACTAAAAAACTGCCAACTGACGCTCAGCTCATCCTCCTGCGCGAACGCTTACTAAAAGCGACGCCAGTTCAATTTTCAGTCAAAACAGGCCCCAGAAGTTAAAAGTTTAATATTCTAGTCTAAACTATTAAAAAAGATCGCATGATCACTCCTGAGCAAAACAATACACCGCCGTCTCCGACCGCAGCACCAGATCGCCACCACTCACGGCTGGCGTTCCTTGAAAGCGACCTTCGTCTCCGTCGATTTGGTTGACCCTGACGAGATTAAACTCTGGCTTAGCCTCGATGACGAAGGTGCCGGCAGTACGGCTAGTGGCTAGGATATGTCCCTGGGCTAATATGGGTGAGCCGTAGAAGGGCTTACCCCTACCACGCTGGCCGGAGGATTCGGCTAGACGCTCTTGGTAGATGATCTCGCCTTTCACCGGATCGGCGCAGCAGGCGATACCCTCGTCGCGGATGTAGTAGAGATAGCCGTCGTGATAGATCGGGGCGGTCATGTAGGCTTTTACTTTCACATTCTCCCAGATGCGGGCGCTATCGGAGACATCGCCTTTCAGACCGAGCCGCAGAGAGACTCCCATGGTGCGAGGAAAGCCGCCAAATAGATACATACTATCTCCAGCTACCACTGGGCTGGATGAGACATTGCCTGTGAGCTGTGTCTCGCTGAGCCATTTGAGCTTACCCGTATCGGGATTGATGCCCCAGACCTCGCCCACCGCACCGACGATGAGATCGGTCCGGTCCTCGCTGACGCGATGCAGAGTCGGTGTGCCATAGGTCTGCTCGAGCACGCTGCCCTCCGCCACCCATAGCTGCTCTCCCGTCTTGGTATCGAATGCGTAGACGGCACGCCCCTCGTCCCCCGCTTTCACAAAGAGTTTGTCGCCATGTAAGATAGGACTGGATGCTGAGCCCCAGCGCTTGCGCGAGTGCAGATCGCCGACAGGCTGGTGCCAGAGCTTTTGGCCATCCCAGTCGTAGGCGATGACTCCGCCCTTGCCGTAGAAACAATAGATCCGCTCACCGTCGGTAGTCGGTGTATTACTGGCGTAGCCGTGCTCATCGAGAAATCCATCAAACGGATCCTCCTGTGGGTGAGTACTGGGTGCATCGGCCTGCCAGAGTACCTCGCCCGTCGCACGATCGATCGCTAGGAGATGGCGCTCCAGCTGATCCATCGTCTCGCCCGCCGCCCCAGTACCATAGCCGCTGTAGGCGGTGATGTAGACGCGATCGCCCCAGATGATCGGTGACGATGAGCCCGGCCCGGGCAGCTCGAGCTTCCACTTGAGGTTTTTCGACTCGCTCCACTCGAGCGGTATGTTAGTGGCAGCAGCAGACTTGCCACCGCCATCCGGCCCGCGAAACCTCGGCCAATCCGTCTCGCCCGCCTGCGAGATAAAAATAGAACCAATAACGGACAGACAGATCGTGGATAGCGAAAGCTTCATGACGGGATGAAACTCCGCTAACCGCTCAGAGTTTTTATTTTACCTTTTCTTCGGGGCAAATAACTCGAGCTGATCGACCTCCATCTTCTCCAGGTGCTCGCGTGCCTCTGCAGGCAGACCGCGTGCCCCTTTGGCAGGATCGTAGGGACCGTCGTAGAGACTGTTGCCATCGGCATCAGCTATCTCGATCTCGCCCTTGCCATTTTTTACGGCGATAGTCACCGCTCCCTTGTCGTTGTTGATCTTGGCGGTGGATTCGCTCTTCATCTCGGGCTTTTTCTCATCCTGCGGCTTTTGCCCACGGCCAGTAGGCTTGTCCCACTGCTGAGGCTGTTGAGGGTGAGGTTTGCGAAAGCGCTCCTCATGATTCTGGCGCATCTTTTCGGCCCATCGGCGCCACTCCTCTGGTGTGCCACGGCGTGGGTGCGACTCCATGGCACGCGCCATCTCTGGGTGCATTTTGGGCGTATGCTCGCCTAGCTTCACCTCAGTCACTTTCTCCTCGGCCTTGCGCAGGTAGGTGAGCTCTACCGTATCGCCGATGTCTTTGGAGCGGACGAGGATAGCCAGATGCTGAGGGGTGGTGAGGATCTGGTCGCCCAGCTTGGTGAGCACATCGCCAGGCTTCAGCCCAGCCTCCTCAGCGGGAGCTCCCTCTGGGATGTGAGCGATGATGACACCAAAACCATCGGGCAGATCGAGGTGCTGACTGAGCACTCGGGGTACATCATCAGTAGCGATGCCGAGCCAGGCATGTGGCTCAGGTTTCGGCGGCTGCGGTCTCTCTTGGGCGGCAGCGAAGCCGATCGATAGACAGGATAGGATAGTGATAACAGATTTTCTCATTTCGGTAGTTCGGTATGGGTTGGTTGGGTATGAGTGAGGCAGTGGTAAAAAAAACGACAAATGCATCAGTAGGTCTGCACAGGCAGCACCACACTCTCTCGGCGTGGCGAGTAGATGCGGATATGGGTGGAGGTCTCGGGATTGTGCCAATGATCGACATCCTCATAGCGTAGCTCGTAGGTACGCTGCGGGCCCTCGGGCGACTCTACGATGCCTCCGGTATCGGCATGGATGAGGTAACCCTGCGTCTCCACAGGGACAAACTCACCCCTCGGCCGATGGGCTGGAGCCGATACAGGGGCCATCGCCGGATCAGTCACTACCGGCTCCACTGAGACAGTCGTTGCACCTGCCGCAGGAGCAGGCATATCGCGGAGCTGCCAGAAAACCATGCCACAAACCACAGCCGCACAGAGACCGAGTAGCGGCAGCATCAGCAGTGGTGCCTTTGCCACTTTTCCGGCTTTGGTCTCGACGATACGCTCGTGATCGCGAGCCAACTCTTCGACAAAGTCGACATTCATCCGAGTCGGCATCAGCCTGCGTAGCTCGGCTTCGAGAGCCTCATCCTCAGGCGATAGTCCTAGATCCTCTTCTTCGTTGTCTTTCATGCGGTTTGCTATGGAGAGCGCCGCACAGACCGAGGCTTGTCTAAAAAAACATAAAAAGGTACCTCTCCGATGGCGGACCTTGCTTTTGCCCCAGCCAGCCATCACCCTTGCACCGATGACTCCGACCAGACGCGACACACTCCGACACATCGGCACAGGTCTAGCCACCGGCATCGCTGCGGCGACCGGCTATGCAGCGGAGGAACCATCTGAGAGATCGTCCGGCCCCGAGATCTGCTGCTTCACCAAGATGTTTCAGGAGCTATCCTACCAGGAGCTGGCAGAGCTGATCGCGGAGATCGGATTCGACGGGATCGAGGGTACGATCCGCCCCGGCGGCCACATCGAGCCAGGCGCAGTGCCTGACGAGCTACCCAAGATGGTAGAGGCCCTACGCTCCTGCGATCGAGATCTGACGATCATGGCATCGGGCATCAACGAAGTGTCCAATGCCCAATCCACCGAGACCGTGCTGCGCACAGCCGCCGAGCTAGGGGTAAAACGCTACCGCATGGCCTACTATCGCTATGACCTGAAAAAACCTCTTCAGCCACAGCTCGACGACTGCCGAGCCAAACTAAAAGATCTAGCCGCGCTCAATCGGGAGCTAGGCATCCAGGGGCTTTACCAAAATCATGCCGGCTCCAACTATGTCGGTGCCGCGATCTGGGATATCTGCGAGCTCATCGAGGATCTCCCACGCGAGGCCATAGCCTCGGCTTTCGACATACGCCATGCCACAGCAGAGGCTACCAGCAGCTGGCAGATCAATGCCGCACGGGCGATGCCCCTGGCCGCTTCCGTCTATGTGAAAGACTTCCAACTCGCTGAACCTAAACTAGCAAACGTGCCTCTAGGCGAAGGCCGAGTGGACCCCAAATTTTTCAAAACCCACCGTATATCCGAGCTGGCTGGTCCCGTATCTCTGCATGTGGAGTACCTCAGCCGAAAGGAGCCCGATATCGTGAAAAAAGGAAAAGCCGCTTACCGACGCGATTTGTCCATTTTACGAAAATATTTAGGCAGATAAGCCATCTAGTAGGGATTTGTACCCTATTAAGTGAAAACTGTACCCTATTGAATTTCAATGGCATCCTAAAATAATAGGACTTGAAATCTGTTTCCCAGACTGACACCATATGATTTCGGTCTTATCACAAATTTCAGTTTGAAATCGGCTCAAATAGGGATAGTGGATTGCTTTAGAAATTTATAGCTGTTTCAGCTATTTTTTCGCTGAACAACAACCTTCTAGCTCACACTAAGATCCCAGCTTATGTCACGATCTGAGTCCATTTGGCTGATAAGCCAAGACGAATCTATTGCCCATCGGTTTCATAGAGATTTCGATGTTACTACGGTCTCTGTCGGTAGCGACCCCTCTGCCGAAGCTCGACCATCTGCTATCGTCTTCGATCCAGATCAGCATACGGTGAAATTCTCCGTCAATCAGATCGATGAATTGTGCCAATTGGCACCAGACACCCCGATCCTAGTGTTATCCTGCTGGGCCGATCCAGAGTCTGTGCTACCACTGCTCCGCTCCGAGGCCTCCGGCTACGTACTGAAAAGCGACACCGACGCCCGTCTCGTAGAGGCCGTGCGTGAGATGATCAACGGTGAAGTCCCCCTGAGCTCCAAAGTCAGCCGTATCCTACTCGCCACGACCAAGCGCCACCTGCCTGGCGATGTCGACAACTTCGAGCTGAAAGAGCGCGAGATCGAGCTCCTACAGCTGATGTCCGAAGGCCTGACCAAAAAAGAAATCAGCGAGAAATACAAGCGCAGCGTGCACACCATCGACAACCACGTGCGCCGTATCTACCTGAAGATGGGCGTCAACAATCTCGGGCAAGCCGTGGGCGACGCCTTTCGGGCAGGCATCATCTCGTGATCCTCGCTACGCTTGCTGTGGCTTGGTAAAAATGCCCCACTGACTGAGTCCTGCGACTCGCCGGTACTCGGTGAGCTCCAGCCCGGCAGTATCTGCCAGATAGTGCAGCTGGCTATGAGGCGAGGTGCGCTTCTGGTTTAGCCCAGCCATCTCCAGCCCGCGCATGACCCAGTCAAAGTGCGGCACAGGAGTCGTCACCATCAGACGCCCACCTGGCTTCAGCAGCGCTGCGATCTCGGTGTAGATGTCGATGTGCTCGACCACCTCGAATGCCAGCACCACATCGTAGCTGGCAGCCGCTAGCCCCAGCTCCTGCCAGTCCCGGATATCGCCGACGATGTCCGCTGGCGGCACGATGTCGATCCCCGTGTAGCCCTGCCAGCCATTGTCACGCAGATAGGTCCCCACCCAGCCAGAGCCACAGCCGATCTCGAGGATGGCGGCCTGCCGATCGATCGGCTGTAGAAAATGAGCGATCTTTCGCTGTTGGGCATAGGCACTGAGAGCTGGCATCGGCATTAGTTGGACTACCTTTTGAGAGCCATCGCAAGTCAATGCAGTCTCAATTCTGGGGAATTCAGCTACCCTCCGAGTCTTTTACAAAAAAACGATCATCATCGCAAAATCTGCCGATTTCATCGCGCCATGTATCTAGTCTTGGCAGACTGAGGGCATAGATGACAAACTACCCCTGTGAAAACGCTATCTTCCACCATCTTAGGAGTCCTTGGATTGCTATCCTCCACGATAGCTGCCGAGCGGCCCAACTTTGTCTTCTTCCTCGCTGATGACCTCGGCTACATGGATGTGGGCTTCAATAATGCTCAGAGCTTTTACGAGACCCCACATCTCGATCGATTGGCCGCCAGTGGCATGGTCTTCACCGACTTTTACGCCGCCTGTCAGGTGTGCTCACCCACGCGAGTGAGCATCATGACAGGGAAAAACCCGACTCGACTCGCCACGACCAATTTCTTCAGCGGCAGGCGGGAGGGCAAATTCGCCCCAGCCAGCTTCGAGACATCGATGCCACTGAGCGAGGTGACCATAGCCGAGGCCCTCAAAGAGCACGGTGGCTATAGCACCTTTTTCGGTGGCAAATGGCACCTAGGCGGCGGTGGTAGCCTGCCCACTGATCAGGGCTTCGACATCAATCGTGGCGGTGGTAGCAATGGCGCACCGCGCAGCTTCTTTTCTCCCTACAAAAATGTGCAAAACCTCAATCCCCCGGGGCCTGAGGGCGAATACCTGACCCACCGACTCGCCGATGAGGCTGTCGACTTCTTATCCCAATCAGCCAAAGGCACCGATCCTTTCCTGCTCTACCTGTCATTCTACTCCGTCCACACGCCACTCCAAGCGCCCAATGACCTAGTAGCGAAATACAAAGAAAAAGCCAAACGCCTAGGCCTGACCAATGCCGAAGGTCGATTCGACAGCACCGCAGAGCGACAGCTACACCCCGGCGAGAATGCCCCACGAAAGATCCGCGTGCGTCAGGACCACGCCACCTACGCAGCTATGGTAGAAAGCCTGGATAGCGCCATAGGCCGGGTGCTCGATCAGCTGGAGCAGCTCGGCCTCAAGGACAACACGGTCATCATCTTCACCTCTGATAATGGTGGTCTCAGTAGTAGCGAGGGCCACCCCACCTCAAATGTACCGCTGCGCGGTGGCAAAGGCTGGATGTACGAGGGCGGCATCCGCGAGCCCACCGTCATCCGCTGGCCTGGAGTGACCCCTCCAGGCACCCGCTGTACCTCCCCCGCTGTCAGCACCGACCTCTATCCCACCATGCTAGAGGTGGCTGGACTCGAGCCGATGCCCGAGCAGCACATCGATGGCCGCAGCATCGTGCCCGTGCTGAGGAATCCTTTCGCCAAATACAATCGAGGGCCGATCTTTTTCCACTACCCTCACTACTCCAATCAAGGTGGCGTGCCGACCAGCGCCATGCGCGATGGCGACTACAAGCTGATCCAGGATCTCGAGGACGGCGAGTATGAGCTCTACAAGCTGAGCGAAGACATCTCCGAGCACAACAACCTGAGCCAGCTGGAGAGCGAACGCACCGAGGAGATGGCAGCAGCCCTAGATGCCTGGCGCCGCGAGGTGAAAGCCCGCCCGCTGCGCAAACACCCGAAAACCGGAGCCACGCCACCCGTGCTTTGGTAAAAAAATTAACTCACCAAGGATCAGTATGAAATCACTCCTCGCTACGGCTGCTATCTTTCTCTGGGCATTCAGCTCGGCTGCCTCACTAGCCGCCGACTGGGGACGATTCCGCGGTCCCAATGGCTCGGGCATCGATCGCAGCTCAGAACTACCCGCCAAATGGACGGAGGACCATGTGCAATGGCAGGTCGAGCTGCCGGGCAGTGGCCATGGCTCCCCCATCGTCTGGGGCGAACATATTTACCTACTAGCGGCAGTCGCAGAGCCTGCTCCACGACCTGACGACAGTGACGCTGCAGCCGGTAAGAAAGGTAAAAAACAGAAGAAAAAGCAGCCCGCCGTCCCACACACTTGGCAGGCGATAGCGATCTCGAGAGAGGACGGCTCCGTCGCATGGGCTCAAAAGTTTCCCAGCCAGGCTTTCAAAGGCCACCGCTTCAATAGCGCTGCCAGCTCCACACCTGCAGCCGATGCCGATCGAGTCATCTTCACGTGGGGGACGGCCGAGGCACTCACCGTCGTATCGCTCTCGCACCAGGGAGAGCTGCAGTGGCAGCGCGAGCTAGATGGGGTAAAAGGCGGCCATGGCTACGGCTCATCGCCGATCCTGCACGATGGCCTAGTGGTGCTGAACAACGACCAAGACGCCGAGAATGGCAATCTATTCGCCCTACATGCCGACTCTGGCGAGACAGCCTGGAGGGTGCCACGCCGCAGCCAGCGGCTATCCTACTCGGTGCCCTGCGTCTATCAGGACACACTCGTCTTTGTGAACTGGCAGCACGGCATCACCGCGCTCGATCCTGCCTCTGGCGACGTGATCGACGAGATCTCTGTCTTCAATACCAAGACCAATGAGCGCGCCATCAGCTCCCCGACCGTAGCGGGCGATCTGCTCATCGGGACCTGTGGATTCACCGCCAATCCCAAACACTGCGTCGCTATGCGGCTAGCCGATGGCAAATGGCAGGAAGCCTGGCGGATCGAGAAAAATGTCCCTCACATCCCCTGTGTGCTGGCTATCGATGAGCTGGTATTCCTCTGGGACGACTCCGGCATCCTCACCTGTGTCGACCGCGTCTCTGGCGAAGAGCACTGGAAAGCTCGCCTGCCCCACGTCCGAGGCACCTTCTACAGCTCGCCTGTAAGCGATGGCAGACACATATTTTGCCCCGACGAGAGCGGTCTGGTCCATGTGATCGCCGCGACAGACAGATTCGAGTACATCGCCAACTACGACCTCGAAGAGACCTGCAAAACCACACCCGCTATCGCCGATGGCGTGCTCTACATCCGCTCAGCATCGAGTCTGCGAGCGATACACCAACACTAAGAAACAGACCATGAACCGACGCCACCTACTACAAGGAGCCCTCGCCACCGCTCCGATCATCGGAGCCAGCCAGATGGCCCGAGCCAGCGACTCGGCCGGGGGAGATAGCTTCAGCTTCGTGCATTTCACCGATCCACACATCCAGCCCGAGCGAGGTGCTATGGATGGCATGAAACAATGCCTACACATGGTGAACGAGCTGGAGCCAGACTTCGCCATCAATGGGGGCGATCTGATCATGGATGCCCTGCACGTCAGTGAGGAGCGAGCCAAGCTCGAGTGGGACTGCGCAGCCGAGTGCCTGGCAGAGCTAAAAGTCCCGGCCTATCACGTGATCGGCAATCACGATATCGGCGGCTGGTCCACCCGCGCGCAGATGGATGAGTCCAGCCCCTACTTTGGCAAAGCCTACTTCCGCGAGCACTATGGCGATGGGCGCACTTACCGGAGCTTCGATCACAAAGGCTGGCACTTCATCATACTCGATACCATCGGCCAGCTACCGGACTCACCAGACTACCGCGGCTGGATCGACGCTGAGCAGACCGAGTGGCTAAAGGCGGATCTGGCTGCCGCAGGGCGCGACACCCCGGTCGTGATCGCCACTCACGTGCCCTTTCAGACCACACTGCACCAGCTGACTAGCGACCCGACCCTAGCCCCCGTAGGCCCGCACGGTACGGTGAACAATTTTCACACCATCTGGAAGCTACTGCAGTCCTACAATGTCCAGCTGATCCTCTCCGGCCACGGCCACATCCGCGAGCGACTCGACGTAGGCGGGCTCACCCATATCCAGTCTGGTGCCGTCTGTGGTCTCTGGTGGAAAGGCGATGTCCATGGCGAAGATGAGGCATTCAATGTGATCACCTGCCACGCCGATGGCAGCTTTGATTACCGCTTCGAATCCATTGGCTGGAAAGTGCGCGCCTGATTGAAAATCAGACAATAACACCCACTATTAATTTTAATTTTTTGCTGCATGGCAAAAACATTAAGTTTATGTTAGGGGAGTGATCCCTCCGACTCCATCTCCCAAAGGAAACGCCCGCCCTGTCATCTTCATCCACGGCATGTGGAGCCGTAGCGCGGTAGCGTCGCCTCTCATACTGCACCTCGAGTCCGAGGGCTATCAGGTCTCCTCGCCCACTCTCCCCGGTCATAGCCCAGACAACAGTCCGAGCCTAGTGGTGGGCATGTCGATCCGCGACTACGTGGATTACATCCTAGCCTGGATCCGCTCTGGGGACTTCGATACCGCACCGATCCTAATCGGCCACTCCATGGGCGGCCTGATCGCACAACTGGTAGCCGCCGAGATCGAGGTACACGCCACGATCATGCTCAACTCCGCGGGACCTGCAGGTATCAACCACCTCTCTCTCCAGGCCATCCGCGTATCGCTACCTCTCTATGCTCGGCAAGCCACATGGCTTGGCGCGACGCGCCCCTCTTTTCGCCACGCTTCAAAGTTCATCCTCAACGAGGTCGAAGCGACCGAGGCCAGAGCTGTCTATGATGGCCTCTGCTACGATTCAGCCCGCTGCCTGTCTGAAATTGCCTTTTGGTGGCTCGATCCCCACCACTCCACTCGTATCGATGGCCCCGTGACAGGGCGCAAGCTCATCATCCAGGGCGAGTGCGACAGAGTGATCACCCCATCCATCGGCCAAGCGATAGCCGCCCGCTACCCCGAGGCCGACTACGTGGAGATCCCCAGCCTAGGCCACTGGATATTCGGCGAGAAACAGGAGCTGCAGGTCTATCACCGCATCACCAACTGGCTAGCGACCAAGTCCCACCACCTACCTGCTCGCGACACAGCCGCAATTCGCCAGATCTCAAAAGCACGGCTTTGATAAAATAATGGCGATTTTTGAATAAAATTGCTACAACAGAGGTCTACCCATCCGTTCCAAGAACAAGGAGCGACAACGCGATGCAAAAACGACCTCTCCTCAGCCCCTGTTTTTTTCTACTCGGAATCTTTTTTCTGACGCCTCTCTACGCCGCTCACGAATATCGAGTGAGCAAAGGCGACAACCTTTACCGAATCGGGCAGAAATTTGGCGTGCCTTACCAAAAAATCATGGCCGCCAACGGCCTGAAGAAAACGGTAATCCACCCCAATCAGCTACTCATCATCCCCGGTGGAGCCGCAAACACTCCGCCGGCTCGGACAGCCAGCAGTACTCCCAGCGTAGCCGCCACGCCACGGCCGATCGAGCCGGTAGCAGGACAGATACCTAGCTTTGAGGCACTCCGCCGCGAGATCGAAGCGCCCGACCGGCCGGCGCATCGCGATCCTGTAGACCTCAGCCGTGTCAAACCACCCCAACCACCCCAAGATTTTTCGCCCAAAGACCCTCGGCAGCCCTATGTGACCGCTCGCAAGCTACCCACCCTGCCACCACTAGGCGAAGACTCGACCTCTACCAAAGAGGACCCACTGGGCCTGGGCTACAATCCCCAAGCACAGCCCAAATCGATCCGCCCCCACAGGCCTCTGAGCCAGCCCAAACCGGCTCCTAAAAAAGTGTCCCCACCCGCTATTGCTAAAGCTATACCTAAGCCGCAGCCGACACCCAGATCGACCTACACTCCCGCTCCGACCAAGACGATCCGAGTGCCCGCCTATCAAGATCCCACGCCTAAGGCCAAACCCTCCCCCAGCCGACCTTTCGCTCAGTTTGCCCAAATTTTCTCTGGGACGCGCGAAGTGCCTGCGAATGCGAAATCCCCGTCTCGGTCGACAGTGCGCCAGCGAGAAGTCATTCGCTACCCACAGCCATCATTCGGCGCCAAATCGACCACGACCCAATACATTTCCAGCCGCACCTACGTCGTCCAGCCAGGAGACTCGGTGTGGAAGATCAGCCGCAAGTTTGGCATATCGCCTCTGAAACTACGCCGGCACAACAAGATCATGCTCTCGCGCATCCATCCCGGCATGCGTCTGGTGATCCCTTAAGCGATCTTTTCTCTATTTGAGCGCAACCTCTCCTGCGCTATAGGGTTTCTACCTACATGACTAAGAAACTATCCTTCGCCATCGCATTCACCGTAGTAGCTGTCCTCGGCCAGACTCTGCTACAGGCTCAATCTAGCCGCCACACCGCCGATTACTTCCGCCTCGAAGCCGACAAATACGAGGACCGAAAAATCAGCATCGATGTAGCCGCTGTGAACGAAATCAAAGGCCTAAAAAATGACGACTACGGCTTCCTCCAGGCGACGACATACGATACCAGAAACCGCACACCAGGCGGCACCATGTTCGTCGTAGCAGACAAAGAAGAGATCACTAAAATCATCAAGAAATTCGGCATGCGCCCAGAGGTAGATCGCGATCGCGGTAGTGGCCGCGATGTCGAGACCCTGCGTCTCACCGGTGTGCTCCGCCAGACCGATAAAGATAAAGTCTATCTCGATATCGCAGAAGAAGATGTCCCTGCCAGTGTACTCACCGAGCTCAAAGAATCCATGAACGGCAAAGCCACCAAAGGCAGAAACGCCGGACCCGGCAAGCAAGGCCCCGGCAAAACTCGTAACCCACTAAAGGGCAAAGGTAAGAAGTAAAGGTTTGCATATTACCGCAGCACCCTTCAGGCTAGATGTGACTATGAGTTTTTGGGATATCACAGAAGAACAATTGACCGACCATCAAGCATTCGTCTCATCTGCCGGAGCCAGCGGCTCTCGCCTGATGAAGCGTGGTGGTAATTATCAGGAGAAAGACCTGTCTGGAATGAACCTCGATCAGAGCCACTTCCAGGGTGCAGACTTCACCAGCGCCAATCTGCAGAACATCTCTTTCGCAGAGGGCGACTTCAGCGGAGCGCGCTTCACCAGCGCCAATCTGCAGGGTGCCAACTTTCGCGGTGCTGATCTAGGCGGTGTCGTCTTCGACGGAGCCGATCTATCTGGTGCCGACCTATCCGGCGCAGATTGCTCGGGCACATCCTTTCAGGGGGCCAACCTCAGCAACGTGAATGCTGTCGAGATCGACCTGATCGCAGCCAACCTAACTGGTGCCAATCAGGCGGGCTTCAGCATCCCTGGGGCCAAGACTCGCGACGCTCAGGGCCTAGAGGTAGCACCATAGGCTAGCGCCTATCAGCTATAGCCTGATCACACCCGTGCATCAGGCCACTTATCGAGATAGTCTCACCACATGGTGAGGCTATTTTTTGTACGACTCCTACTCATTTCCGCTGCCGCGTGCCCTGCGAGCGCTCAGCCAAATATGGTGCTCTTCATCGCAGATGATGTCTCTTGGAACGATGTCGGCTGCTACGGCCACCCGACCATCCAGACCCCGGCTATCGACGCACTCGCAGCCTCGGGCATCCGATTTGACCAAGGCTACCTGACCACATCTAGCTGCAGCCCCAGTCGCTGTAGCATCATCACTGGCCGCTACCCACACAATACCGGCGCGCCAGAGCTGCACACCAGCCTGCCAGATGCCCAGATCCGCTTCCCCGAGCTACTGCGCCAGGCGGGCTACTACACGGCCCTATCGGGCAAAAATCATATGGTCGGCAGCAATGACAGAGCTTTTGATAAAATCAGCTCTGGGAAAGGCGCTGGCAAATCCGAAGACTGGGTGCAGATGGTCAAAGATCGCCCGCGAGACCAGCCGTTTTTCTTCTGGTTCGCCGCCATGGATGCCCACCGCAAATGGCAGATCGAGGAGGGTGACCCGATCTATGACCCCGCGGATGTCGTGGTGCCGCCCTACCTGATAGACGACGCCGCCACCCGCCAAGATCTGGCCGACTACTACCACGAGGTGAGCCGCTGGGATCGCTACATCGGCCTCGTCACCGAGGAGATCCGCCAGCAGGGTGAGCTTGAGAATACCATGATCATCATAGTGGCCGACAATGGCCGCCCTTTCCCCCGCTGCAAAACCCGCCTCTACGAGAGCGGTATCAAGACGCCCTTCGTGGTGCACTACCCCGCCGCTATCAAAACTGCAGCAGGTGCTACCACCGATAGCCTAGTGAGCGCTATCGATATCGCGGCTACTGCGCTGGATGTAGCTGGGCTAGAGCCTGCAGCCAGCATACAGGGTGTCAGCTTTCTGCCCATCCTAGAGAATCCCACCGCCACCACCAGGGACGTGGTATTCGCCGAGCATAACTGGCACGTCTACCAGGCCCATGAGCGCATGGTGCGCCACGGCGACTACCTCTACATCCGCAACAACTACCCCGAGCGGCAAAACCTATGCGTGGAGGCCACCAGCTTCCCCGCTGGCGAGAGCCTCGTAGCCGCACACCAGGCCGGCCAGACCACCACAGCCCAGCAGAATATCTTTCGCAAGCCCTGCCCTGCTGAGGAGCTCTACCTCGTAAGTAAGGATCCCGATAATCTCACCAACCTCGCGACGGCAGGCGAGCATGCCGAGGCACTCGCCACCTGTCGCCAGCTGCTGGCCGAGTGGACCCAGACCACTGGCGACTCGATCCCTAGCGATCCCACCCCAGACCGGGGTGAATCTGGGGCCAAAAAGCGCAATCCTCATCGCGAATTCGCCGGTGCATCAGCAGGAGCCTCCGAGATCAACCACCCTGGGCCAGTCAAGCTCCCCTGAAGCGCATCTCTGCAAGCCGAGCGCACGTAGCCCTTTTATAGCCCCGATCAGGCAGAATATAGGGCGCATATATTGCTCCTAGCTGCCTTCAGAGATTGACTTCTGGCTTTTTCGGGGTTTTATCCCAGCAAAGATTTATGAGTGACCACTCCGAAGAGGAAAACAACCTGCTAGGCGGGCTGATCATGAAGGCATTTTATGTCATCGTTCCACTATCTCTCATCATCATGATGGGCTACATAGGCTGGGGATTCCTAGTCGGTGGTGGACACAAGCGCGAACTCCCAGCCTACACAGTGGCAGGACAGGGCGTGACACTGGAGATGACAGGGAATGATGCTCTGCAGTTCAGCACCAAAGAACTCCGCGCCAAATCTGGTCAGGAAGTCACCATCAAGTTCAGCCATGTCGGTCAACTGCCTAAAATCTCAATGGGTCACAATGTCGTCATCCTGAATGCAGATGTGGATGTAGCCGCTTTTGCAGCCAAGTGCATCCCTGCTGCAGCTACCGACTACATGCCGACAGATGCTGATACTAAAGCTCAAGTGCTCGCCCAGACCAAACTCCTCGGCGGAGGTGAGTCCGATGAGATCACTTTCACCGCACCAGCGGCTGGCGAGTATCCTTTCATCTGCACCTTCCCAGGTCACTCTGCTTTGATGAACGGTAAGTTCATCGTCGACTAGATCGAAAGTCCAAGGACCAAAAGGAAACCAATTTCACGCGCTACCTCGATCGGGTAGCGCGTTTTTTTGTGTCATTGCCTCCCGTTCATTATACCTCCATCAAATCGGCAAAGGCAGATTAGACCCTATTGAATGAAAACTGTACCCTATTGAATTTTCGCCCGCCTACGCTCCCGTCTGCCGCAGCTCTCGGCTCAGCTCCATGCGGGCCAACACCATGGGGATCAAGCCCTGCTGAGGGCTACAGAACCACGCTAGGACAAACAGCAACAAGCCGACTGAGACGACAGTGGCAGGGGCATTGGTATTCAGCCACAGCGCGACGTGGTAGCCCAGCACAGAGCTAACAGCCGCATGCACCAGAGATAGCAAAAGCGCTCGCCAGAGACGGCGGGTGAGTAGTAGAGCAAAGGCACCTGGGATGATCAACATAGCCACTACGATCACACTGCCCACCGACTCGAAGGCACTGACCACCACCACCGACAGCCAGGCCATTTTCCCATAGTGTAGCCACTGCGCCTTGATGCCGACAGATGTGGCCAAAATCGGGTCAAAAGCGCTGACCAAGATCTCTTTATAAAAAATCAATGTCAGAGCCATAGTGAGCAGCAGCACGATGGCTGACTGCGTGATCTGCGGTGGCACTAGCCCCTGCCCCGGCATAGCCACCTCCGAGATATCGCCAAATAGTACACAATCCGCATCCAGATGCACGGCACCACCGATCTGGCTGAGCATCACCACCCCTAGGGCAAACATCGACACAAAGATGATGCCGATCGCAGCATCTGGCTTGATCCGCGAATAGCGGTGTACCCACTCGATCAGCAGCGTGGTGACAAAGCCAGCAATCATTGCTCCGATCATCACCATAGGGCCTGTGAGACTCTGAAAGAGAACGGCCACAATGACGATCCCTGGTAATACACTGTGGCTGATCGCATCTCCCACTAGGGCCAACCGCCGGATGATGAGCAAGATCCCGATCCATCCACAAGCAGCGGATACCAGAAATGACTGCACCACAATCGGCAGCGTGGTCGCAAACTCACGCTGCGACCACGGTAAAGCCCAGAAGGTATGCCAATCGAAATCCGTCACGGCGAGACTCTAGAGCATGATCGCCATTTTGCACCTACCGACACCGAGTCAGAGTCATGATGGCGAATGCCGTGCCGTAGGGCTGGTGGTAGGAGTAGAAGGGGTAGTCCCACCAGGAGCCGTCTTTCTCCTGCTTCGCCGTAATCAATTTGGCAATCTCGGGCCGGTGAGGAGCCGCCACATCACTTGGCAGGATATCGAAGCTCTTCGCCGCGTAGTAATGCCCGTAGTAGTAGAAATACCCTGCCACGCCGAACCACGCCTCATGTGGGATAGGCCGCTTTCGGCCGATATCTAGCCAGCCATTTCTCACCACTAGTCGCTCTAGCCATTCATCGATATCCGCATCTGCGATCGACTCATCGCCCCAAAGGCGCAGCGCGTAATTGCATGCCTGGGTACGAGCCAAGCTCCCGCCAGGACGATTGATATCGTACATCGGCCGAGACTTCAGATACTCGCCATACATGTAGGAGAGATCAGCCTTTCGCTGGCGGTTGATCGAGTCGATCGCACGCTGCAGGATACGCTCGGAGATCTTGAGCCCATCGATCTGCTCTCGCACCTCTTTAAATGCGACCAACACTGTCGCTGTCGTGAAACTGATCGAACTTCCCGATGGCCTAGCCGTCTGCGCATTGAAATCATAATACCCCCAGCCCCCATCGATCGACTCAAAGCGCTCTAGCCGATCGATCTGCCCCTGAGCGATCTTGGCGATCTGCTGCTGCCGCTCCTCATCCTCCGACGCACGCTGGTGCATGAGAGCTAGAGCCTGCAGGCCAAAGGCATGAGTCCACACATTGTACAGCGCATCACCATTGGCACGGCGGACTTTGGGCAGCTCTTTTAGCAGAGCTGCTTCGCCACTAGCCAGAGCATCGGCAGCCTCACCGGGCTCATCCGCTAGCTCCGACTCGATCAGGGCCGATACCGATAGCGCCGTAGTGGCGATGCGAAACGAGTGGTGCGCACTCGGCACCGGCGCATAGATATTCAGCCCCTTGGTCTGTCTGGCAGAGCCCCAGGTGCCGTCTTTATTCTGGGCACCGACTAGGTAGTCGACGCCTCGCTCGATCGAGCGATCGACACCCTCCTCAGCAGCGACGACTCCCCATAGGGAGAACAGCACCAAACTATAGAGAAATGCCTTCACTTGGCTGCTGGCTTAGGCTTGGCAGGAGTCGTGGGCTTTTTGTCCTCCGCTGCGACTTGGCGGATCTCATCGCCTGGTTTTAGCCCTTTGGTGATGACCTGTTTATCCTTAGTCGCAGGCCCCAGAGTGACATTTCTTTTGGTGCCATCTTTACGAAAGACGTAGGCCTTATCGCCATCTTTTTTCACCGCAGAGGGTGGCACGACTAGAGCTTTGCGATTGCGATAGGTATTGATCTTGATGTTGGCATTCATCCCCGGATATAGCGGCCGCTCAGCATCGGCTATATCCAGCGAAAATGTGGTATCAAAGGTCGTATTGGCCAGAGGCACATAAGAGATGTGCTCGACCTTGGCAGGTAGCTTGATGTCTTTGTCCCACTTCATCGAGGCTTCGGCTTTTTGCTTCAGCTTCAGATCCTTTAGCTTATCCTCTGCCACCGCCGCGCGTAGCTGCAGATCGCTAGGATCGACGACTGTCAGCAGGACTTCTGTATTTCCTGCACGGCCGCCAGGGATGAGCTTTTTCTCTACTGTCGTCGCGGTCGTCCAGCGGCCTTGCTTACTAGCGCCATAGTAAACGATACCATCATGCGGAGCCCGAACTGTCAGCCGCTCGAGGTCGGCTTCGAGATACTCGAGGTATTCCTTCTTTCTCTTAATACTGCGCTGTTTTGACTCCAGGTCCATGCGCTTGAACTCGATATCCCTCTCCACAGATCGGAGCGACTCCTCAAAGCCGATTTGCCCTATCTTATAGCTGCGCTCTCTGCTCTCGTGCTCGCGAGGGATAAATTTATTCAGCGATCGATCGGTGCGCTGCTCGGCACGCTCCACATACCAGCGGCTACGATCCACAGAGTCCTGGGCTCGCTGCAGGATAATCTCCTCGGTTTCCTCGGTCATATCATCATTTTCATACATTTTCTTCAGCTGGCGTAGCTCCTCCTCATTGTAGGCGAGTGAGTTCTGATAAGACTTCAGATCCTGACGAGCCGACTTTTCGTCCATGGGTCTGCTGATCTTTTCGTAGTAGGTATAGTCCTCCTCTCGCTGGAGCTTGGACTTGCGCCGAGCATCTAGGGTCAGCGGTAGCGTCTGCTTGGCTATCTCGAACTGGGCCTGCGAGGCCTGGAGCTGTAGTATCTCATTGGGCAGAGCGTGCTCGTTGTCCTCGATCGAGCGCTCGAGGTTCTGGGTATCAAATTGGATCAACACATCGCCCTTTTTCACCTCAGTCCCATGCTCGACGACTGTCTTCACCACGAGATCGGTCCACTTCTCGGTCTGTACACTGATCGGAGTCGCCCGAGTCGCCTCTAGGACTCCTGTCAGCTCGAGATGCTTTTCAAACAATTCCGGCTCTAGCTTGATCGTCTTAGGCTCCTCTTCTTTCTTCACCTGCGCCCCCTTATCCTCTGCCTTTTTCTCTTCTACCTTCTTTTCCTCTTCAGACTTCGGCTTGGCCTTATTTTCTTCTGTGGCTTTCTCTTTCGCCTCTGGCTTGGATTTGGGCTTCGATTCTTCTTTCTTTGCCGGCTGTTTCTTATCGACGACAGCTTCTCCCGCTTTCTCAGCCTTGGGCTTCTCGACTTTTTTCTCCTGCGCGCTCACTAAGCTAAAGCTGAGGCAGCTGATCAGGCAGAAGACTGCTATTCTTTGGGTCTGGGTCATACTGGGAAACTCGGTGTGTGTTTTAAATGCGATGATACGGCTCGCCTTTCAGATAGGTGTGCACGCGGTAGATTTGCTCCAATAAGACAAGCAAAGCTAATTCGTGTTGAAAAGTCAATGCACTGAGCGCCCAGACTTGGTCTGCCTGCTCACGCAC
This sequence comes from Verrucomicrobiota bacterium, assembly GCA_020630975.1. Lineage (GTDB taxonomy): Bacteria > Verrucomicrobiota > Verrucomicrobiia > Verrucomicrobiales > DEV007 > Arctic95D-9. The sequence goes on along the minus strand of JAHDID010000032.1, from coordinate 7,026 downwards.
ATCGGCACTGTGACCATCGGCACCGCCGATGATGAAGGTGATTCGCTTGTGCCCTTGGTGCTGCCATTGCTCGACTGCTTTTGCGAACTCGAGCGTGGTCGGCGTCTTGCCCCGCTCGTCGAGGGCGATGCGATAAGCGCCCTCGCTAGCCTTTAGCAGGTAGTCGCTATTCTTCTCCCTGCCCTGCTCGCGGCCGTGGATGATGTCTAGCTTGGCGTAGCGGCGCAGACGCTTCTCATACTCAGCGATACCACGGCGAGCGTAGTCGAGACTGGGCTTTCCGATGGAGACGATCTGCCACTTCATAAGCAGGGCAAATATCGCCTTGAAAGCAGCGCTACGGAAACGCAAAGTGCCACCTTTTTCCCAAACCTGCTGAAGACGTGAGAGAGATGACCCAGGCCTATGGAGAGAGATTCTCCGGTATCGGACGGCTGTATGGCAAAGCTGGCCTGCAGAAGCTGCACCAGAGCCATGTCGCCGTGATCGGCATCGGTGGTGTAGGCTCGTGGACTGTCGAAGCTCTAGCCAGATCCGGCGTCGGCGAGCTGACGCTGATCGATCTCGACTCCATCTGCATCACCAATACCAATCGCCAACTGCATGCCGTAGATGGCCAGATCGGCAGAGAGAAAACCACCGCTATGGCCGAGCGGGCCAGGCTGATCAATCCCGAGATCATCATCCACGAGGAGATCGACTTTTTCACGGCCAAGACAGCCGATACCTTGCTAGAACCCGGCTACAGCTGTGTGGTAGATGCCATCGACTCGCTACAGCACAAGTGCCTACTCATCGCGACCTGCCGCGAGCGCCAGCAGCCACTCGTAGTCAGCGGTGGCGCCGGCGGCAAGATGGACCCCACAGCGGTGAGTCGAGACGATCTCGCCTTTGCCACCAATGATCGCCTGCTGAAAATGGTGCGCAAACGCCTCCGCCGAGAGTACGACTTTCCCTCCGAGCCATCAAAGCTGCCATTTGGCATGCCTACTGTCTACAGCACCGAGAATGCGCGGTTTCCCTGGGCAGATGGCTCGGTGTGCGAGGTGCCAGAGCTCGGCAGTGCGCTGAAGCTCGATTGTGACAGCGGCTTCGGCACGGCCACACAAGTCACTGGTACCTTTGGGTTCGCTACAGCTGCTGAGGCTGCTCGCATCGTGGTGGAGCAGGACTAGGGATTAGAGATCGTTTTGCGACCGTTCGCATCAGAAGTGATTCCCACCACTGGACTTGATGAAAGGACTTTGATGTATTCCTTGGTGCCCAGATCGAAAGCAACCTTTCTCGGCACTTCCAGAGCCCTCACGATCTTTCCCGACTGCACGAACAGCAAGAGGTGGTGATCGTCGGACATATCGATCGAATAGTCCGGAGACCTAGACAGGCCGACGACTTTCGCAATCTGCTCATTCGATGTGTAGGGACCGAATGCATAGCAGACATCCCACTCAAAGCCAAAATGCTGGCTAAAATCCAACGTGTCGCCGGAAGACTCCACAGCCTGAACAAAGCCCTCACCCACAGGCCTACTACCACCACAGCTGACTAAGGCGAATAACAGACAACAACCGATAAGGCTGGCTAAAACAAACCGAATCATCATCACTCCACTACATGACTGGCATACCATGGTGATGGCTCACCTTTTGGATGGCCTGCATGATAGTGGTTTCCATCGCCTCTTTTCCGTAAGGCTTCGACAAGACACCATCCCAGTCCAATGCCTGATCGGTAGCCGCCTGAGCATCGCCAGTGGAGAGAATCACACGCACAGATGGATCTGCTTTGCGGATCTCATACATTAGATCGCGACCATTGATGCGTGGTAGATTGAGATCGATGATGACCACATCGAAAGACTGAGCATCGCAGAATGCCTGGCGCACCTGGTGCAGGGCATTTTCTCCATCGAGACAGGCGACAGCCTCCATACCGAGATGGCTGATGATTTTCGAAGCTAGCTTCAGGATCTGAGGATCGTCATCGACGATCAAAGCACGGCGATAGGAGCTGACCTGCTGATTCTGCGCAAGAAACTCCTGTGTCGCTCGGGCATGCACTTGCTGAGCCTGCTGTTGCTGCTGCTGGATCGCAGGCTGCGGTGGCGTAGAAGTGCCCGCAGCGGCTATTGGCAAGATGATGAGGAACTCCGTGCCAACATTCTCTGCCGACTCGACTGAGATACGGCCACGATGACGCTCGATGATCTGTTTACAAGAAGCCAAGCCAATACCTGTGCCATCTGCCTTGGTCGAGAAATAAGGATCAAACACGCGCTCCAGTGCATTGCGCGGGATACCATGGCCTCTATCGCGGATACCGATCACCACATAGTGGCCTGGATCGAGCTGAAATTGATTGCCTGCGGATACAGATGCGTTGCGAGCTGTGATGTGCATCGGCCCACCATTGGGCATCGCCTGGCAGCCATTGATAATGATGTTCTGCAACACCTGCTGGATTTGCACTGGATCGACCTCTACATCCCAGAGGTCTTCTTGGATCGATAACTCAGGGTTCACGTTCTTACCCACTGTCGCCATTCTGGAGGTCTTCTGCAATAGACCATGGAGATTGAGCACCTGAGGCTTAGACTCCTCTCCCTGAGTGAAATCGAGCATCTGAGAGGCCAGATCGCTGTTAGCGTCGATCGATAGCAGCGCATCTTCCAGATAGCTCAAAGCCTCTGGATTGTTGTGGCAGTGCGAGCGGGCTAGATCGATAGCCATCTTAGCCGTAGCCAGACCATTGCGGAAGTCATGCGCGATACCGCTGGAGACGATCTGTAGCGATTCGAGACGGCTATTAGCGATATCATGCTGCAGCTGCGCCTGCTGCTTGGCTTCTAGCTCAGCCTCATCCATCTGCAGCAGAGGAGAGAATCGAATGGTAAAGTTCACGGTGAGCCCCTGAGAGTCCTTCACGGGCAGGATCGACCACTCATAGCACTCACGACCACCATCCTTCGTATGCAGGTCACAATTCATGCGGTACGCCTCATTGGAATAGGCGAGAGAAGGCAGGTTTTGCACTAGCTGGGGCAAAAAATCACGGTCGAAGAGCAGGCCTAGAGGCTGGCCGAGAAGATCACTCAACTGATAACCAGAATTTTCCTGAACCGAACGATTCGCGTAGACGATACGCGGCCCAATAGGAGTCGAACTCTCGGCCTCCAGGATCAGCACTCCATCAGTGATCTGATCGAGGGCAATACGCATGTGGTGATTCACGGATTGGATGTCTTCGGCGGAATTCATACGGGCGAGAGCAGTCAGTTTTTCGGGATCTTCGGCGGACGCGCCGATAGTAACGAACATTTGGTTATTAATGCGAATAAGTAATGAAGGAAAGTTAAAATTCGCGAATCTTAGACATTTTTCATTTTTAATACTCCGAAGCGAAATTTAGTCAAAATCCGTCAGACAATCGCGTTTCCTAGCAGGCTGGTTTAGCGTACCTTTTGAGATGCCACAGACTCCTGCCTTGTTACTTCTTTTAGCCGCCGCAGCCCTAGGTCTGACAGCCTGCCAGCCGCAGCCATCCGAACCGGAAGAGATTGGCAACCGAGTCTACGAAGTCCGCGGCGTCGTGCAGGACGTGCGGAAAGACGGCCAAGTACTGATCATCGATCACGAAGAGATCCCCGGCTACATGCGCCAAATGATCATGCCATTTCGCGTGTCTGAAGACGAGCCCGCCATCGATCTCGCACCTGGAGAAGAAATCGAGTTCACCTACGAAGTGGCCGAAGTGAAATCGTGGATCTACGGCATCGAAAAAACCGGCCAAACCAAAGCCGTAAAACTCGCCGACCCCGAAGACATTCCAGACCCCAAGGACGTGCCCGTGTTAACCGTCGGCGACATCCTGCCCGACTACGCCTTTCAGGACGAAAATGGCACCGACATCCAACTCAGCCAATACCGCGGCCAACCGGTAGCGATGACCTTCGTATTTACCCGCTGCCCTGTGCCCGAGTACTGCCCAGCCATGATGCGAAAATTCGAAGAGGTCGAAGAAGCCCTAAAAGCCGACCCAAACGCCCCCGAAAAATGGAAACTACTCAGCATTTCATTCGACGCCTGGCATGACACCCCAGAGATCATGACAATCTATGGCGAGGCCTACGGACGCGATACCAATAACTGGGGGCTATTGTCCACCAAAGACTGCTGCACTATCAATGAAATAGGCGGCAATGTCGGCCTGAAGTTCGCCGATAAGGACGGCTCATTCATCCACAACCTTCGCACTGTCGTGCTCGACAAAGAAGGCAAGATCGTCCGCTTATTTGTCGATGGAGAGTGGGAAGTCGCCGATCTGGTAGCTGAAATGAAACGCTTGGGCTAATACCTAGAACCAGCTCACCCACTTAACCTGCCGCACTGATTGAGTGAATCTCATCGCTTCGGTAGATAACTCAGCCTGTCGGTCAGCTACAAGCTGACTCTACGTAGCATCAACTTTTAGTTGATCGACCTCCCTCCTACCAGGCTCCAACACAAGCCACTTTCCAACCTCTTTCAAATACCCCAGACCAAAATTAGCTTAGGCGGAATAGCATTAAGTTAAGGCCCCAGTGAAATGTGGCAGCGAACATCAGTGAGTGGCCGCAAAAACTATCCCGCCAATCCACCAGCACGATGAAGCCGCCACTCGCTAGGCGCTCGCCGCCACACTCAATAGCCCAAATCGACCCTCTCGGTAAATGTGGAATGTGGCAGCGAACGTCCAGTGAGTGGCCGCAGAGCCTATCCGCCAAATCCACCAACACGATGAAGCCGCCACTCGCTAGGCGCTCGCCACCACACTCATTGACCCAAATCGATCCGCTCGATCAATGCGGGATGTGGCGGCGAACATCAGTGAGCGACTGCAGAGCCTATCCACCAAATCCGCCACCACGATGAAACCACGTATTTCTTGGCCATAGACACAAAAAAAGCCATCCCTCACGGGATGGCTTTTTGAAAACATTTTAGGTCACTTCAACCTAGAAAGCGTAAGAACCGGAAATACCTCCGAAGAACTTATCGCCAGGTGAGATACCACCCCACTGAGTATCAGATGGGTGAGTAGGACCACCGGGAAGCGAGTTGATGTAACCAACGTAAGGAGTCAGTACCACACGGCAACCAACAGGAATGTCCGTGCTCAACTTGGTTTGAGTGAAACCAAAGCCATCGCTAGCTACACCACGACCACCCCAGTAACCGATAGCGGAACCGAGATTGAGAGCAACGCCGCCAACATTCAGCTCGCGATCCAAACTGGCCTGATGGAACCAAGTATCGTTCTCGAAGCCAAAAGCAGTGAAAAGGCCGAGTGTAGCACCAAGAAAATCGCGAGATAGACTCAAGCTAGCCTCGTGCTCCTCATTGGCCGCATCGAAAAAATCATAAAACCGATACCCAAGTGAAGCATCGAAACCAAGAATCTGCGGAAGAGCATATGCGGCATAAGCATTGAACTCCTCGTAACCACCAGGAAGTCCCTCTAAATACTTCGCACCAACACTAAAGCCATTGCCAAGGTCTAGATTAGCAGCACCCCAAAGAGTCTCATCAGCTCTCTGCAGGCCACGCCAGATGTAATCAGAGTCATAACCCATTGAAAGGGAGTGACTGTAGCTAGGGCAAGCGTCAGCCGGAGCCTTAGCATCGAATGGGACATACGTATCCCCAGCAGACGCGACAGAAAGCGCAGCTACTAGAGCTAGTTTGGTCAGGATTAGTTTAGTAGTCATAGTTTGTCAGTGTTGTTACTTAACAAATCCATACTTCCAAAATCCGTCCTAAAAGCAAGAAAAAACCAAAAAATTTTATCTAATAACAAAAAAAAAGAGCACCCTGACGGGTGCCCTTTCCAAGTAAAGACTAAGTGTTGAGTGGGATTAGAATCCGTAAGAAACGGACACACCACCGAACCACTGGTCGCCAGCACTGTTACCGAAACGCGCAGGGTGAGTAGGACCACCAGTCAGAGAATCGATGTAAGCAACGTATGGGTTAATTGTCCACTGACAGCCAACTGGGATAGATGTGCTCAAGCGGTGCTGGTGATGAGAGAAACCATCAGATGCACCAAGACCGTGCCAGTAACCAAGAGCTGCGTCGTAGTTCACATCAAGACCAGCAACCTGACCAAGAGTGCGAGCATAGCTTGCCTCGTGATACCAAGTGTTGTTCACGAAACCCTTAGCACCGAAGTAACCGATCTCTCCACCGAAAGCCTCGCGGCTCAGGCTAACATACACCTCGTGCTCAGTGCTCTCGCCGTTAGTATCAACATAGAAGTCGAAGAAAGTGTAACCAATTGCTGCATCGAAACCTAGGAAATTACCAAGAGCATACTCAGCGTAGAGATTGAGCTCCTCGTAAGCGCCAGGAAGACCCTCAAGATACCAAGCACCAACAGTGAGGCCCTCAGCAACAGTCAGATCAACAGAACCCCAAATGCTGTCAGTAGCAGCACTCTGACCACGCCAGATGTAGTCTGTGTCGTAACCGAGAGAGATTGAGTGATCGTATGAAGGACACGCATCACACGCGTTCTTTGCATCGAATGGGACATATGAGTCACCAGCTGTAGCTACTGAAAAAGCAGCTGCCAGAGACATTGTAGTCAAGAGTAGTTTAGTAGTCATAATTTATCTTATCGTATTCCGATGCGTGACCATTTCAGATCTCTAAGGGATAATCAAGGAAAAATTCTAAGCAAAACACACATTTCTCGTTCCATCGAAAACCTCACGAAACCAAAAAGATCACAAAACACTAAATATCAGCATTTTACAGAACCAAACCCACCACTCCCAGCACGAACATAAACTGAGTAAATAGGGAGCCATAAAACCTCACAAACCCATCAAACCACCCTCGGAACCCAAAACAGAAGCACCCACTCCTGAACTCCACGCACTTACAACCCCTCACAAACACAGAAAACGATCACTCACACGGATCACTCATACGGATCACTCATACGGATCACTCATACGGATCACTCATACGGATCACTCATACG
>JAHDID010000105.1 GCA_020630975.1 Verrucomicrobiota bacterium | reverse complement strand
GATGATGTGCCATTGCAGTGTGGGGATACTCGCTGACGCTCGCTTCCACATTTTTTCTTTGGGTAGAGGAAGACCTCCGTCTTCCTGATAGATGCGTGGGTAGTTGTCCGAGGTTGCCGGGCAGTTAAAAACAGCCCCTCCCAGTGAGCTTGATGATGTGCCATTGCAGTGTGGGGATACTCGCTGACGCTCGCTTCCACATTTTTCTTCGACTCGCTGGGACGATCTATAGTGAGACACCGCGCTTCCAGGGGATGAAGTCGTCTTGGCCGAGCTGCACGGCCTTTGGCGTGTAGCGGCCGGAGGCGGTCTCGATGATGAGGTGGAGTAAGTTTTCGCCAGCCGTACCGATCGATTGACTGCCATCGATGACCACACCGGCATCGTAGTCGATCAGGTCGCTGTGCTGGGTGGCGGTCTGGGTATTGGAGGCGACTTTGATCACGGGGCACACGGGGTTGCCTGTAGGAGTACCGAGGCCGGTGGAAAAGAGCATGATATTGCACCAGGAGCCTGCCATGGCTGTGGTCGACTCGACGTCGTTGCCCGGGGTGCAGAGTAGCGATAGCCCTGGCTTGGTGCAGGGCTCGGTATAGTCGAGCACATCTACGATGGGGGCGGTACCGCCTTTGCGTGCGGCACCGGCGGATTTGATGGCATCGGTGATTAGGCCGTCTTTGATATTGCCGGGCGAGGGATTGGTGGAGAAATCGGAGCCCACCTCATTGGCGCGGGCATTGTAGGCGCGCATGATGGTGATGAATTTCTCGGCCAAGTCTTTGCTCTGGCAGCGCTTGATCATCTCGCCCTCGACACCGCATAGCTCGGGAAACTCGGATAGCACCGAACGCCCACCTAGCACTGACATGAGATCGGATACGTGGCCGATAGCGGGATTGGCCGACAGGCCGCTAAAACCATCTGACCCACCGCACTCGAGGCCGATCGTGAGCTTGCTCAGCGGTGCAGGCTGGCGCTGCGATGTGGCATCGGCCTGGGCCATGCCCTGAAAGGTGGCACGAATGGCATCCTCTAGCAGCTTTTTCTCGGATGGATATTGCTGCTGCTCAAAGACTAGCAGTGGGCGGCTATACTCCGGGCAGCGCTGCTGCATGAAGTCTTTGAGTATCGATACCTGGGCATGCTGGCAACCGAGTGAGAGCACGGTGACTCCGGCCACATTGGGGTGGGTGGCGTAGCCTGCGAGCAGTGCGCAGAGCGCATCGGAGTCGCCTCGGTCCGAGCCGCAGCCCGCTGAGTGGCGGAGAAATTTGATGCCATCGATATGGGGGAAAACGCGGTCGGGTGATGAGTCTGGCGAGTCGGGGAACTCTACGGCATCGACATCGTCGCCACGCAGGTGAGTGGTGATGATGCTCTGCGCAAAGTTGGCGTAGGGCGAGGCCTTACCGTAGCCGAGGGCATTCACCAGACTTTCCTCCAGGATCTTGAGATTGCGATTTTCGCAAAAGACCATGGGGATGACTAGCCAATAGTTGGCCGTGCCCACCTGGCCATCCTCGCGATGGTAGCCATCGAAGGTCGCCTGCTCAAAGGCAGTGGCATCGGGTCGCGTCTGCCAGTCGTAGCTGGCACCTTGGTCTAGATCATCAATCCCAAAGGCTGCTGAAGCATGCTCGAGATTGTGCGTGTGCAGCAGCTCACCCTGGGCCACCGGCTGAGTCGCTCGGCCGACTAGCACACCAAACTGAAAGACCTCGTCGCCGACCGCGAGATCGGTGATGGGGAACTTGTGCTTGGCAGCGACATCGGTAGCCAGCGTGTAGGAGCCGCCCTCGTGGCTCACTGTCTCGCCCTGCGAGAGGTCGGTCAGGGCGACGAGTACGTTGTCTCTAGGATCGAGTTGTAGGACCTTCATCAAGAATCGACTGATCCTTCCCGTACAACAAGGGGTGTGTCGAGAGGCGTTTATCCCATTCTTACTCTTAATCCCAGCAGAGCCCTCGGCTTCGGCTCGTAGGGTGCTGAGATTAAGAGTAGGAGTAAGATTAAGAGAATTGGGTTTTCACCCCAAAAGTGGACTCGAGGTGTTCGGCTAGGGCTTCCATCGGTAGACCGATGACATTGGTCTGCGAGCCGACGGACTTCTCGATGATCAGTTCGCCATGATCCTGGGCGGCGTAGGCGCCGGCTTTGTCGAGCGGCTCGATGAGACTGTGGTAGGCCGCCTGCTGCTCGGGGGTGAGATCGTAAAAGGTAACCTCTGTCGCTACTGAAAACTCAACCACCTGATCGCTAGCCTCGCGGATCAGACAAACAGCGGTGTGCACCTCGTGCGTCTGGCCATTGAGCCGCGCTAGCATAGCAGCGGCTTCCTCCATATCAGCAGGCTTGCCGAGTGGCTCATCATCGTGCAGGACCAAGGTGTCGCCTGCGATGATGATGCTCTCCGGGTGCTGTGGTGCGATGGCCTGTGCCTTGATCTTGGCATTCATCGCCGTGAGCTCGCGGATCGGGATAGCGGTATCGTGGATCTCCTCGATATCGGGTACGATGACTTGGTAGTCGTAACCCGCCTCGTCCATCAGATCGCGACGACGAGGTGAACCAGAGGCTAGGATGATAGGCGGGTGAGATGGCATAGTGCAGTGCGTAGATGTAGTATAGCGCAGCCGATAGTCCGACTGAAACGCAGGACAGACAACTGCATTTTCGATGCTTATCCCCCTTATCGTCTAGCCCCAAAAAAATGGCGAGCAAAGGGTGTCTCCCCTTGCTCGCCAATCATAAAAAGTGCTATAGCCGCTGCACTACAGCTTACTGGCCCTCTTCTTGGGCTTGTTGTTGCTGCTCGGCAGGAGCTTCGATAGCTTCAGGTTTGGCCTCTTCGGCCTTATCCTTGCCGCCAGAGGTGATCAGCATCGGCAAGAATAGGGCGAGGATCACTGCTATGGCAGAGCCAAAGAATGCCTTACCCGCATCGCGGAAGATGAGATTGCTGACCTTATTCTCCCTGCGGATCTTCAAGCGGATCGCGATACCTACCTCACGACCGGCTAGTAGACCGAGGAAAACCCAAGTCGTACTCATAGGCATCTTCTCAGGCCAAGGCACCTCCATGCCCATGGCCATGAATAGCTTCGGGATGTAGTCCACCTTGAAGAAAAGCAACACCAGACCATACAGCAGGTCGATAAAGGTCGCCGAGCGCACGTCGATGGTGTTGGTCTTGGTCGTGACCACACGCTGGATCTTGCCGCCTTTCTCGCGAAACATATAGCCCTGCAGCAAGACCATGCTCAGCAGTGATAGCGCCAGTCCCCACCAGGTGAGCTGACGAGGTAGGTAGACGAAGATATTCGCCAAATCCTGGACCAACCACATCGACCAAAGAAAGCCGGTGGAGAGCCACTGGAAAATCATCCAGATCGGATGCAGCTCGTTGTGAGCTTTCTTGCCGTCTTTTTCCGCCAGGACCTTGCGCTCCATCAGGAAGATGACTGCCGCATAGAGGATAATACCCACGGCGAATGCGATCGCATACCCAACGAGGGACTTCTGCATCATCGAGCCGAATAGATCGACCGCAGCCTTCGGTGTTTTACCCTGCTGAGCAGCTACTAGGCCTTTGAATGCGGTGAGGACTAGTAGCGATGTGCTGACAGGGATACCCAGTCTGGTCAGAATGACCAAGCAGAGTGGTGGAATGATGAAGAGCCACGTGATGGAAGCGCCAATATCATCCGGGTGCGGGATATTTTTTCCAGAAGCAGCCAATCGACCGAATGCAGGGTCATAATCATTGGCCAGCCACCCCCAAGTGACTGTGACGATCATGATCCCAGAAATCCAGATCCACAATAGCCACCATGGCCGCTTTACATTTGAGGCTAGGAATGTGCCTAGCGTTTGGATGGAATCATTTGCGACGATCGCATAAGCGGCCATCGCAAAGCCTAATATCATGAAGATGTCTGTCATAAGTTCACTCTAACAACGCCTATCTGTCTAAAATTCCACGGAAGAAAACAAGTTAAAATTCTGACACAAACTCAATTATTGATTTGATCGATGATTGGATATTATTTATCGATTTAGTAGATAGGTGCTTCGAGCCTATCCTATTGCCATGGAAAGGTTTTTTAACAACACCAACAAGCAATCGGAAACACTGGCCGTAGTCATCCCGGCCTACAAGGAATCTGAAAAAGTCGGCACCACTGTGCAAGCCGCTCTGCAGCAATGCTCTACAGTGATCGTAGTAGATGATGGCTCGCTGGACGGCACAGCCGAGGCTGCCCGAAAGGCTGGCGCCGATGTAATCGTGCATGAGGTCAATCAGGGCAAAGGCATCGCGCTGCAGACCGGATTTGCCAGAGCCCAGGAACTGGGAGCCGACTTGATCGTGACACTCGATGCCGATGGGCAGCACGATCCTGCGGAGATCCGCGACTTCATCGATGCCTACCAGGCTCAAGATGCCGATGTGCTGGTCGGCAATCGAATGACGGCCAATCGCAATATGCCGTGGATCCGCCGGAGGACGAATCAATGCATGAGTTGGCTGCTGAGCCGCATCATGCACCAGCGCGTGCCCGATACGCAAAATGGCTACCGTCTGTACCGATCTGAGGTACTACCCTACACCGAGACCGAGTCGAAAGGCTTTGCCGCCGAGTCTGAGCAGCTGCTTTATTTGGCTGATCGCGGATTCCAGATCGGGTCTGTGCCTGTGCGCACGATCTATCAGGATGAGGAGAGCAGCATCAATCCCATTCCGGATACCATTAGGTTTCTCAAAATGCTCGTCCGCTACACACAGCAATCGCAGCGTGGAGTAGCTGTCCCTATTGGCTAGTTGGTTTGCTCCAGATGGTACGGAAGTGAGCCACCTGACGTCTTCACAATCAGAGGTTAGTATCTATGACGTGCTTTATGGAATCTGTTCTAAAAATTAGCGGGGCATTTATTGGGATTGTAATTTTGACCTGGTTCATTATCGGAACATTTGATTCTTTTAAAGCAGACGCCATTCCTGTGAGTAAGCCGAAAGAGGTGAAAGCGACCTCACCCTCTGATAAAGACCGCATCACTAAGGCCGTGACCATTCAGCAGCGACCTGCTATCTGAGCAGTGATGTGCGTATGGCAGTGGTGACCCTAAGCACGCCACGGCCCAGTGATCGCCAGAGTCAGCCCATCGACCTGGATATTGACAAACAAGGTGGTGCCATCTGGCGAGAAGGTGACGCCGGCAAACTCGGAATGGCTGATGGCATTGCGAGCCAATCGATACAGCTCTCCACGCTGAGTGAGGCCGACAATGAATTGCTCGTTCTTGCCGTCTTCACAGAGAATCAAATCACCCCACGGAGCGACAGTGAGATTGTCGGCCATCTCGAGTAGAGCGGCATTGTTGGGCTCTGAGAATAACTCCAGACGGCCGGGATAGCGCAGCTCGTCGCTACGGCCCTCGAACCGGCTCGGCACATAGCGCCAGATCTGGCCTTTCTCGGCGTGACCTCCATTGGTGCAGGCGAAGTAGATGGCATCATTCCCATACCACATGCCCTCGCCCCGAGCGAAACGAGCCGCTCCTTTATCAAAACCCTGTAGACGGAGGTCATCATTGGGTGACTGGACGTCCTCCATATCGATCCAGTCGACATCGTAGACTTCGCCCACGGGCAATCGATTTGGCTGAGCCCAGTTGCGAGTATCGAGGCTGGTAGCCCCTCTCACGGCGAGCGCCTGTAGCTTACCGCCCTTGGCCAACTGTCCGGGCACATGGGGGATATAGCGGTAGATCAGACCATCGTGACGGTCCTCGGTCTCGTAGACGATGCCGGAATGGGGATCGACAGCGACTGCCTCGTGATTGAAACGGCCCATCTCGGTGAGGGCGACCGGATCGACTAAGCCCTGTCCATACTGGGCATCCACCTCAAAAGCATAGCCGTGATCTTTCTCCAAATCTTTGCCCGCGCGGTACATAGTCTCCTCGCAGGTCACCCAGCTCCCCCATGGAGTCGGGCCGCCCGCGCAGTTGCGGATCGTGCCGGCGAGAGCCATCTCAGCCCCGGTCACTTTTCCAGTCCTAGTATCGTACTGCAGTCTCGAGACTCCTCCGGGGCAGGCCTTGCCATGCCCGCCATCATAGATCAGCGCAGGCTCGACATCTTTAGCCCGCTCGCCATCATCGCCAAATGGACTGATGAACTTGCCTTTGTAGTCTTCCTCGTGATTGCGCAAGAGCACAGTCTGCCCATCTGCCCCAGCGAATGCAGCCATACCATCTGGCTTTCCAGGAGTGATCAACCCATCGGACATCTCGTCGCCCCGCTTTGATATGATCTGATAAGTGAACTGATCCGGCAGATCGAGCACACCTGCGGGATCAGCCTGCAGATCGCCGTAACCTTTGATACGCATCCCATTCGCAGCGTAGAAGGGGTCGGCAGCTGTAGCGACATCCTGCAGAAAGCGCAAGCTGGAGAACCCTGTAGTGATGGCTGCAGCTTGATTGAGGAACTGTCGGCGAGCTAGCGATTGCATAAGTGTGGATCTTACGACAACTCGGATAAATAGGAAACAGCCGGTATCGTGTAAGAATCGATATGCCCCCGGGACTTTGGTGGCAATGCCCAGACTTAAGATGTATGAAATCGCTCAGCAATGGATGAATCTAATCTCTATCAAACCCCTGAGGCGCCGATCATCGAAACAGAAGGGGATGCCTCGTGCTGTGGGCTCAACCGGACGATGTTTGTGCTGGCGATTATTGGTGTGTTTATCTTGATCGTGCTGTCTGCGCTGCTCACACCAGTATTTAAGGAGAATCAGATCATTAGATATCTGCCACTGGTGTGTTTCGCAGGACTGGTGGTAGCGATGGGGTTTCGATTTAAAAACCAAGGTTCCAATCCATGGTTGTGCCTGTTGGCTCTGATCCCAATCGTGAATCTTTACATCTTTGGGCGTTGTCTCGTCTGCCCGAAAGGGTTTGCTGACACAAAGCAGTTAGATGGTCCTGGGAAAGTGATATTGTGGTGCTACGTGGGACTCATCCTACTAAACATCGTGAGCAGCCTGTCGCTTTTGAATATTTGAATAAGATGACACCTCATCCTGATCAAGCCGACGAGGACGTCGGCGGTCCTGGGCGCCTCAATCACGCCCTTGTTGAAGGTCGTTGATCGGTCTTCCGTCTTTTATGGTAAAACATTGGTCCCTACTGCTCGCAGTGCTGTGTGTCGTCAACACGATCTCTTCTGCCCGAGAAAAGCCGAACATCATCTTCATCATGGTGGATGATATGGGCTACTACGATCTGGGCTGCTATGGCAGCAAAACCATTCAGACACCCAACCTCGATCAAATGGCAGCCGAGGGCATGCGCTTTACCAATGCCTACTCTGGCGGCACGGTCTGCGCCTCTGCACGCAGCACACTGATGACCGGCACTCACAAAGGCCACACCCCTGTGCGTGGCAATAGTGGCGGCATCCCACTGCTGCCGAGCGATATCACTGTGGCGGAAGTGCTGAAAAAAGCCGACTACACCACTGGTGGCTTTGGCAAATGGGGACTAGGAAATCAGGGCAAAGATGGAGCTGCTGAGCGACAGGGCTTTGATACCTTCTTTGGCTACTACAACCAGTGGCACGCGCACACCTACTACACGCACCTGTTTCGAAATAGCGCAAAAGTCGAGCTCGACGGACGCTACACTCACCACGCGATCTTTGATGAGACCATGCAATTCCTGCGCGACCATCACGACAAGCCATTCTTCCTCTATTGCCCATGGACTCCACCTCACGCTGCCTACCAAATCCCTGAGGACGAGCCCGCATGGCAACTCTACAAAGACAAACCCTGGGGGCACGATGCCAGATGCGCAGCTGCCATGGACACCATGATGGATCGACAAATCGGCGAGATGATCGCCTTCCTCAAAGAGAAAGGCATCGACGATAAAACCCTGATCTTTTTCACCTCGGACAACGGCGCTGCCAAGCGCTTCGATGGAATCCACAACTCCTGTGGCGAAATGCAGGGTCAAAAGCGATCGCTACACGAAGGCGGCATCCGAGTGCCGATGATTGCAAGATGGCCCGGCGTGATCCCCGAAGGAGTCACCAGCGACTATGCCTGGTATTTCCCAGACGTACTGCCCACTCTCGCCGAACTGACAGGCGTGGGCGATCAAGTGCCTGACGTGGTCGATGGTATATCGATCGCCCCCGTGCTGACTGGCTATGGCGACCCGGTCGAAAGAGATTATATGTTTTGGGAATTCCGCGGTGGCATGGCGGTGCGCAGCGGTAACTGGAAGCTCATCCAACAAAAAGATGGAACCAGCGCTCTCTATGATGTGGTCCAGGATCGGGCAGAAAAGAACGATCAGTCTGCGGCTCAGCCCGAAATCGCAACTCGACTAAAAGGGTACATACAAGCCGCTTACCAGGAGCCGCGGAGTCAGAAAGATGACGGCAAATACACGGGGAAGTGAATAAACTAATTAACATCAGAAAATGGAAGAACCCAATCTCTACGAAGCCCCAGCAGCATCTATATCAGAGCTCGAGACAGACCTTTCTTACGGAGGGCTCAATCGGATCTACTTTGTTCTGTGTCTAGTGGGGGGCGTTATTGCTTTGGTTTTGTTCGGATTTGTTGTAGCGCAATTCAACATTTCTGGATTTTCACTATTTCTTCCTATCTTCACCTTCGCTGGATTGATTGTCGCGATGGGCTTCCGATTCAAGAATCAGGGAGCGAGTCCTTGGTTGAGCCTGCTCGTATTGGTTCCACTAGCGAATGCTTATGTTTTTGGTCGCTGTCTCGTCTGCCCTGAGGGCTTCGCCGATAGTGGGAGGCTAGATACTCCGGGCCGAGTGATGATGTGGGTCTACATCGCTCTATTACTTTTAAATATCGGGCTCAGTCTGGTAGAACTGGGTGACTAAGCGGCTGCATCCATCGCCCGTACCCTTATCCGGAAGCTTCCGACCTCTTTGGGCTGTACCCAGTGAAGCCCGACACCGGTCTCGGCACTGTTCGGAGGTCCCATCCAGGGCTCCACACAGTAAAATGGCGAATCTGCAGTCTCTGTCCAGGTAACTAGGGCATACTCGGGGTGTAGTGGAGAAAGGTAATCGATGGCAAAGCCCTTGCCGCTACCCTGTCGTGCGCAGGTAATCTCGGAGCTCGTCAGTTGATAGTGAATGCGATCACTCAAATCCGGCGCGCTCAATAGGCTAGCCGATGGAGCCTGCACTGCCTCTAGGGAACCTGTAGAGCTGTGGGTGCAGGCTTTTTGAGCAGGCAGGCTCACTTTGTACCCTGATCGCTCGTCTACCCCTATAGCGAAGTAAAAGTGATGGCCTGCTGACCACGGGATTGCCTTGTCGTCTTGATTTCGCAGCACAAACTCGCAGTCGAAGTGAGTCTCGAAAAAACGGTACTCGACGGAAAACTGATAACGAAACGGATAATTCGCTGTAGCCTGCTCACAGGGCACGAAGCTGGCGATAAAACCAGTCTCATCGATCGAGTCGATCGCGAACTGTCCCTGCCGTGTGAAACCATGGTTGGGCATTTCGTAGCGTTGCTCCTGAGCGCTACGCCAGTAGCCGATATCACCCCGATCAAATGACCGTGCACTGAATGGGAAAAGTATCGGGTTACCGCCTCGTACTTTGGCAATAGGTGTATCGTTCACTTCTTCGTCTTGGGGCCAATAGAGGATATCTCTTTGATCGTGTGCCCAACTCATCAACCGAGCACCCGACTCAGGGGCGGCCCGATAGATCGAGGGGCCGACTTGCCATTGGTAAATCGGATAAGGTGTTGTCTTGATCGGGGTCATGATGATTACTGGGCGTCTTTAGACTTTGAGCGGTTGTACTTGAGAGCTTTGGCGTAGATCTCAAAGCGCCAGGGGAAGACCTCTTCGATCTCGATAATCTCCTGTGGTTTGGTCCAGGCGCGAGTCATGATCGAGGCGAACTCGGCGAAATCTTCATTCACATTGGTCAATCCATAGGCGCTGGGAAAGGAGACGCAGTTTTGCAGGGCTTCATTCCAGTCACCTTTCACTTTCTGTGCCTGTATACAGTGGCCCACCTCGTGCGCGACGACGTAGACCAGCGGGCCATCGTACTGCAGATCTCTGGGCGCCACATAGTAGATCGAGCTACCCCCTCCCCACCAAAAGCCATCGCCTTTGTAGTGGAGAGAGACAACCTCGAGGTACTCGACCATCTCCGGTGGCAGCGCCGCTAGGGCCTGGGCCATGGCTTTCAGTCCGGTCTCATCATTCTCCTTCAGGCTCATGATCTGCACTCGGCCGGCGCCTTTCACATTCACCTCATTCTCCCAGGCCTCCGTCGGCTCTTCGATCTGGAATGTGGTGTAGCGCGCATGCCGCCGCCATCGCTCTTTGGTCTCGGTCTCCTGAAAAGTGGTGAGTTGAAAATTGCGATTCAGGTTGGGAGAAGATTTCTCTACGGCTTTGAGAAATTGTTCCTCCTGGTCTCGCGATTTGAGCGCAGCAAAGGAATCGGTGAGGATTAGATCGCGCACAGCAGCTCGAGAGGCGCGACCATGCTCGAGCGCATCGGAGCTAAGTACCGCCATCAAAGCGCGGCGCTCTTGCAGCTTGAGCTTGCCGTAAAACTCGAGCGAAGCGACTCGCTTGAGTAGATCAAAATCTTCAGCCCCGAAGACCACGATACGCTTGCCCGTGGTGGAGCTGACGATGCGCTGTACGCCTTTGGCCACTTTGATCGGAAAATTGACCCTAGTCGGCTCGGCTTTCGATCTCCCTAGGTCGAGGACCCAGTTGTCCCTAAGATTAACCGGCGGTGAAAACACCGCGTCGGCCCTCACCACGAAGTAATAGGGTGAACTCAAACTCGAACTTTGAGCGATCGGAAAAAAATCGGTAGTGGGAGCTCCTTCGACTAGCTCGGTATCATCTGCCGCCGATGCTGGCATATCATCGGCAGTAGGGTGCGCTGTCGTACCTCGAGTCGCCCAATGGGCTCGCAGCCTTTCGATGCTGTCCTGAGTCAGATCCGTGATGTTCACCTTAAAAGGGCCCCCAGAGGTAGTTTTGAATTCCAAAACCCCATTCTGAATATCGACCACCTCAACCTGTATCGACTTATTGGTCTTGAGCTGAGTGATTGTGACGCCGCCTTCTTGCCCCCAGATAACGCCTAAACACAAAAGAACAACAAGTGCGATGAAGGTCTGAAATCGGTCCATAAGCAAGCTGATTGACCCTACTAGCGGACCACCAATCCGCCTATTCTCAAGAAAAATGGCCATTTCTAGCTCCTTAAGGCCTAAAAATTTATAAAATTTATTGAAAATATAAAATTTTATAAGAAGTTAACAAAAGTTAGAAACATACACAGATTTATGAAATCTCTCATTCCCATCACTTTGGCCTTGGTGAGCTTCCTCTCTACCGAGAAACTATCTGCAAACGACGCAAAGGCGGTGTCTGGAAAGGCACCCCAAGAAGACCAATTTGGTCATCAGCGCCACACCTTCTTCAACTTTATCTTCCAAGATCTCGAGCACAGTAAGCTGATGCTCGACTGGCAAGAGAATGTGACTTACAAGCCTGCCAAGTTGCTTGAGTATCAGCAGCACTATGGCTTTGAGCCCGGCGTGACGATCTCCGGTGGTTTCGTCGGTAACTGGTTGAAGGAGAAGACCAACATCGTCGCTCCTCCATTCGGCGGTTTGTTCCCGATCCTGTCTCGTCACCCCGGAGAGCGTGGCAATATCGCCAATGAGTCGGACCGCTGGCTAGTCAGCAATGCGGCTTTCGCTGCTACGATTCAGCCTACCAGCTGGTTTCGCTTCTACACCCAGTATGAGTATAGCGAGATCGAATTTCCTGGTCAGGAGGACTGGACCTGGCGCAAGTATTTCGGCATGATCGGCGATCTCGATAAGTTCCCTGTCTATGGCTACTTCGGTAGAAATACGGGCGACTTTGGCTGGATGGACGGCTACAACCCATTCACCAACACGGTGAATAATCACTACTTCCGCATCGAGGCTGATGAGCCCATGATTGGTGTCGGCTACAAGAAAGGAAACTTCCACCTGGTAGGTAATGTCTTGCCCAGCGGTCGCCACCTACGTGTCGCTGATACCGAGAAGACTGAGGGTTTCAACAACGGCACGATCAGTGCGAGCTACCTCTTCGAGGGAGACGAGCAGTCACTACTAGTCGGTGGTAGCTACCTCTATAGCTCGATGTACAATAGCTCGATCGCACATCACCCCGACCACCCATCTTTCGGACCAAGCCGCGAGACGCCCTTGAGCCGCAATGGCGTATGGGATATCTACGCGGAAGCGACTTGGCGCGACACTCGACTGGGCGTCGAGCACACTCGCACTATCGAGCCATTTCCTGCTACCGATTTCGACATCTCTGCCACCACTATCCAGGCAGCACAGGATTTCTACCTCGCAGGTATGCCCACCACTGTCTCAGCATCCTATGGTATCGGACGCCACGGCGAGGACGGCACTCCTTGGGAGAAGCAGACTCAATTCATCCTCGGCATCGAGACCGATGTCACACCCAACTTCAGCCTATCTGCCGAGTGGGTGCGCAATGAGGGCTTTGTGCCACTGATCAATATCACTCGCGTGTCGAATGCAGACGTCCAGGCCGACGCCTTCGTCATCGGCGGCAAGATCAACTTCTAAGCTGACCTGATCGTCCCTCGAGGGATCTTACTGAAAGGTCCCTTCTTCCATACTTTCGGCAGCCTCTTCAGCTGCCTGCTGGGCAGCGCGCTGCATCTCATAAATCTTTTCCATCTCTTTCTCCCAATCGATTGGCTGGTCTAGCTGTTCGCCGAGCATCTCGATGAACGGCATCGGCTGACCTCCGATCGACAGGGCTCCCTGATCGACCTTGGCCTCCATAGAGAAACCATTCTCATCCAGAGTCGCCATCCCTCCTTCGACATAGGCTTGGCCCATCATGCCGACCAGTGGGTTTTCTGCGAGAGATCCGGTGAGCTTCAAGTCAGCTGCCACATCTAAAGCATTGATGACCTCACGCAGGTTTTTCGTCTCAGTCAGTTTTTTGCTCCCTCCAAACTCGATACCAACATCTAGTTTTCCTAGCTCGGCCTCGCCGATGCGAACTTTCAAATCGAGACCCACTCCAGGCTGTATCGCTTCGATCCCTTTGATCAAGAAAGTCGGTGCGCTAGCCTGTGCTTTCAGATCCACATCCTCCTCGCCTTTGGTCTGATCCACCAGCGACTTCATGGATTCGGTATAAAACTTCCAATACTCGACGGACATATCCGCTATTAGCGCTGCATCCACACCATGATAGCCGTAAGTGATGGATGAATTTGAAAACGAAGCAGTGTCGATCATTTCCGCCATCTCTCCTTTGATGTCGACATCTCCCAGTTTGTACACCACAGAAGCATTCATCTTCGAATCGCGATCTACCTCGGCCATACTATCGAGTCGGAGGTTTTCTATCGTGATAGGCATCTCACTACCAGACATTTCGATGCTCGGAGCTACTACCGCTGCACTACCGACAAAAACTGGCAAATCTTCAGAGTGGTGACGATAGTCCACATCCACGGTTGGCCCTGCGATACGCATGACATAATCTTCTCCTTTAGGATTGAATCTAATGTCACCGAGATCGATGTCAGCTGTGATCACTCCTAGAGTCGGGCTGAGTCTGGCCTCGCCTGTCACCTCGGAAATTTTCACCATAGCGTCTTCATCATCGATCGTCATTGGCGAGAGATTCATCGTCATGCTGAGATCCGTATAGTCGGAATTCGCTTTGAGGATGATCGCCCCGCCATCAAAGGTGTAGGTGGTACCCTCTTCTTCGGTATCAAACTCCTTGATATCGATATTATTGGTCGAGTCACCGTTAAAACCCACATCCGAAGTGATATCGACGTAGGGTAGTGCAGCACTATCTTTGTTCTCGTGCAGAGTCGTGACGATATGATTGGCTCCCAATCCTGGCTTGCCGCTTAAGATCAACGGGCCATGTGTGATCTTGTGCTTTAGCACCATGCCGAGCTCGCCTTCGCCATCTAGATGAGTGACGGCCTTACTAGAAAAAAGTCCCATCTTGTACTCACCCAGACTGGCCATTACGTTTTTCTCGAGATTCTTGGTGAATGTCGATCTAGTGATCAGGGCGATCGCCAATGTCAGCCCCAACCAGATCACAACTAATGCTACTGGAATGCCAATGCCCAAGATCAAACCTTTGCGAGACTTGCTAGGATTGACCTCCTCGATAGGTTGCACAGAAGCAGAAGCAGCGGGTCTAGCTGCTAGGGTAGGTTTGTTCGCCCCGACCTTTGCCGACTGTAGAGCCACAGTCGGCTGGGCGACCACCGGCTCGACGGTCTGAGGCTGAGCCACAGTGGCCGGTGCCGCAGGCGCAGCACCAAACACTTGCTGAGCACTCTGCCATCCAGACAGTCCCTCATACCAGACGAGTTCCTCGCCTTTAACCGTACCATCAGCTAGCCAAGCTTCGATATTCTCTTTCGTGTAGGGGCCATGCTGCTGGCCTTCGCGCAGTAGATAAATGTCCATCGTGTCTCTGGCAGGCGAAAGTACTGCCAGCTTTGTTATGATCGCTATCCGCCAGTCTGGCAAGATTTTTTGCTGCGTCGCCCAAAGAGTAGAAAAGGCAGGTACAGCACAGCGAATGCGCACAATGAGAAA
>JAHDID010000104.1 GCA_020630975.1 Verrucomicrobiota bacterium | reverse complement strand
GCTCAATAATCCTATGCGTTTTGCATAGAATTTTATTGGTTAGAGACTATTGAATGAAAATTGTACCCTATTGAATCTCATACCGAGATCGGGTGATTTTTGTCTTTCCTAGGGTCTCTCCTTTTGACTAGATTTCGTCTGTATGAAAAAACTATTTATCCTCTCTCTAGTAGTCGTAGCAGTCACTTGCCTGGCAAATGTCGCTCAAGCGCAGGACGATGGTGCTAAGGCGAAACCTAAGGTCGAGACCGTGGTGGGTAAGCTGGTGAAAAATGCGGACACGGGGAACATCACCTTGGTCACGGAAGACAAAACACGTTATTTCATCGTCAAAAAGCAGCACGAGAAAGTCAGTGCTAAGGTCGGTGAGAAAGTCCAGATCACGGGTGGAGTGCAGTCTGGGAAGCAAGGCGGTAAGATGATCGTTTTTGTCCGCAAAGTCGAGGCACCCGGTGCCAAGCCTGCTGCTGGTAAGGGCAAAGGCAAAGGAAAGGGCAAAGCCGAATAGGCCTGAGCACAGGTGTATAAAGTGAATTTATACTGAAAGAGGCTCACCATACGGTGGGTCTCTTTTGATTTTTTCATGTAGGCTGGGGGAGTGAAATCATGCGACATCTGATCAATTTTGGCCTGCTGTTCTCATTCATCGCTCTCGCCGTCACGGGGGGGCTTGCCTTTGCTCGACCGTTCTCTCTGACGGTCACCCAGATCCACATCGTCGCCGGTGCGCTGGTGCTTTTGCTGGTGATCGGGCATCTCAGCGGGAGGCTGCCGTATTTTAAGAAAGCCAAGATCGGTCGAGGTCGCGTGGTATCGCTGGCCCTAGGCATAGGAGCTGTGGTGGCGCTAGCTGCACTATCTCTGCCGCCTAGCTCATGGCTGGTCCAGCAGAGCTACGAGTCGAGGCAGCGCGCCCACATCGTGCGCACATCGTCGCTGACTGGGTTTGGGGAGATATCCGATACCCGCCAGCTGATCAGTCGTCAGCCGAATGATCCCAGTAGCAGTAGCGGACTATCCCTGCTGATCCAGCTATCGGAGGGGCTGGAGACACTGCCTGCTATCGCGGTATGGGCGGAGAGCTCGGCTGGTACGATGATCGAGACGCTACATCTGCAGCAGTCGCTGGCCTACTCTGATAAGCCGCTGTGGGAGGATGTCCGCACCCCTCGCCACCACATCCTGCCTCTCTGGCGCCATCGCTACACGGCTGTGTCCAAGATCCGACCAGATGGCAAGGTGGACACCATGAGTGGCTCCACCGAGACGCACAGCTACGCGCTGGATCCCTATCTCGTGCCTGGCGAGGGACAAAAATTCATCCTCTGTGTGGAGATCAATCTGCCCAAAGACCCAAATGAAACCTTTTCCGATCCTCAGATCGGTCAGCCCTCGCTGCTCTACGCCGGCTACATCAAAGTCGACGATGAGCAGCCCTACTCCATCCTAGAGCTGACTGGGCATGGTGGTGGGAGTGCTGAGGATAGCGGCAATATCCAATACGACTTGGAGGGCTTTACCTCTGCGAAGCAAATCGTAGATCTACTGCTGGTGAAGCTGGAGAGGCCCTAGAGCGAGCGTCCTAGGGAGCGCGCTAGCCATTTAGCTGCCAAAACGAAAAGTTCAGCGCACTGGCGAAGCTCACCCACAGCAGGTAGGGGACCATGAGCCAGCCTGCAATCGGGCGAACACGAAAGAATAGCACCGTGCATAGTAGGATGAGTAGCCAGAGGATAGCGATCACGATGAGGGCTGCGAAGATCTGCTGAGCCCCGAAAAAGATGGGACTCCAGGCAAGGTTTAGCAAAAACTGAGCGATGAAAACCGCGAGGCCTTTTTTGACCAAGCTGGGATTCTGAGATTTCAGATTCCACACCAGTCCAGCGGCTAGGCCCATCAGCACATAGAGCAGTGACCACATCGGCCCAAAGATCCAGTTGGGTGGATTGAAGCTCGGCTTACTCAGAGTGGCATACCAGCCCTCGATGGCGGATGCGGTCGACAGTCCCGATGCTGAGCCGCATACGAGGCAGATGACGGCGCAGATGATCGGTTTTTTCATGGTGGCCTTGATAGAAGGCTGACGAAGTTAAGCGCTTTTCTTGCGCTTTTTCTTCCACTCGGAGCGATGGTTGATCGTCCAATCGACAAGTGCCGTGTCGAATCCAATGTCGTGGCCCGCCGATTCGCTACACAGCCATTTGTGCTTCATGATTTCCTCGCGCTCGGCTAGGAATTCTTGATAAGTCGAGGAGCGCTTTATCACCTCATCGTCGATCGTTTGGTCTGCCATTTCGAAGCTGGATTATTTGGGAGAGTTCATTGTAAAGATAACTCTAAAAATCAAAGCGTCTAGAATTTCAGAGCAATGATTGGGGCCGTGAAGGGCCACTACTGTCTTTGACGCTTTTGTCGCCAAATCCTGAGGCAAAATGCCAAGAAGGTGGGCATCGAAAGTGCCATAAAAATTATGCAAGCGATGACGGCGTAGAAAGCTCGAAACCTGAGGCTTTTTCTGCCATCCCACTCGTGGTAGCCAGTGCTTGGATTGAGGGCGTAGGATGAGCGGCTTAATTTCGTCTCCCCATAGGAGATAGATAAACTCAAGTCTGCGGTCCTCTCGTAGATGATGTGAGTCTTCCCGATTATAGCCTGATACTCCGGAGTCACGTCGTGCCGAAGCAAAACCGTTTTGTATGGCAGCTTGATGTGCACTCGCTTCCAGTAGGAAGATAGCCAAGTCAAGGTGAGCAAGATAGCTAGGACTCCCAGAATAATTGCTGGCAGCCAAGACGTGAGAGGGTGGAATTTTGGCTTCAAGATTAGGTAAAATTCACGTGTACAGTTCTAGAGGTAAGGCGTTTTCTTGTGGTATTCCCTTGGGTTTTCTATCATTATCTAGGTTTTATGAGAGTTAACCGGTTTGTTCTTTTTGCGGTTGTTTGGTGTTTGATGATTATGGCTGCTCAGGCTGGCGATTGGTCGGAATGGCGCGGCCCGACTCGAGATAATCATGCCGCCCCCGGTCAGAAGCCGCCACTGGAGTGGGCGGATGACAAAAATGTCAGGTGGAAGAGCCAAGTGCCGGGCATGGGGCACAGCACACCTGTCGTCAGTGGCGAGCGCATCATCCTGACTACGGCAGATCTCGAGGCCCAGACCCAATCGGTGCTCGCCTACGATCGTGCTAGCGGCCAGCAGCTGTGGGAGACGGTGGTGCATCGGGGCGATCTCCCAGAAAAGATTCATAAGAAGAACACTCATGCCTCCTCCACAGTGGTCTGTCAGGGGCAGCGGATCTTTGCGCTATTTTTCAATGGAGTCAGCGTGTACCTGACGGCTCTGGATATGGCAGGCGCGCAGGTATGGCAGAAAAAGGTGGGCGAGTTCCATTCTCGTTATCCGTTTGGCTTTGGCAGCAGTCCGATCAGTTATGGGAGCAATATCATCGTAGTAGCCGAGTACGAAGGTGGTGGCTATCTAGCGGCTTTTTCGCAGAAAGACGGCTCCGAACAGTGGCGTACTCCTCGCCAGATCGGTACCAGCTACTCGACACCCGTCATCGCAGAGATCACAGGGCGGGAGCAGCTGCTCATCAGTGGTCAGAGCCGAGTCTCTAGCTATGCTCCGGATACAGGCGAGCCGCTGTGGCATGTCCAGGGCTCATCTCCGGCGACCTGTGGCACCATGGTCTGGCACGAGGACATTGTGTTTGCGTCTGGAGGCTATCCCAACAAGGAGACCATCGCCGTGCGCGCCGATGGCAGTGGCGAGATTCTCTGGAAAAATGGCGTGAAGTGCTACGAGCAGTCCATGCTGGTGGTCGATGGCTATCTCTACGGCTACAGCGACACCGGCATCATGCACTGCTGGGACTGCATGACCGGTGAGGAGCAGTGGAAAACCCGGCTAGGAGGCCCGGTGAGTGCCTCACCCGTCAATGCTGGGCGGCATATCTATGCGACCAACGAGCAGGGGACAACTTTTGTGTTCGCACCGACTCCCGAAGGCTTCAAGGAGCTAGCTCGCAATCAGCTGGGCGAAGTAGGCTTTGCCACACCTACGTTTGTCGATTCGCAGGTCTTTATCCGCACGGCTACCTATCAGGGGGAGAAGCGGCAGGAATGGCTGTATCGACTGGGCGCGGAGTGACTGTATGCACACTCTCACTCTACGATCGACCAGTCATAAAAGTAGCTGATATCGGCTCGCACAAAATGGAGCACGACAGGGGTAGAGCGTTTGGGGTCCTTTGCCTTCAATGGTCGGGTGAGGCCAAGAAAGCTGTGGATACCATCGAGCAGAGTTACTTGGGTAGAGATCTTCTGTTGGTAGAATTTCGGTAGATGGGTGTGGAACTTGGGCTCCTCGATGGTCTTGTGCCAGACCTCCATCGACTCTAGTTCGACTAATTCGAGGTCCAGATTGAGAGAAATGGTCTGATCATCCGCACCTATTGTGGCGTCGACTTTCAGTGTGGTGCCGAGATCGCGGACCTCGAATGCTGTGGGCGTAGCTGGAGTGACGGGGGCGACCGCACCGTCGGATAGTGTGACTTCGTTGGGCACTTCCGGTGGATCGTATTCGGTCGGATAGATAAATTCGTGGACAGATTTGCTCTCTGCCCGATTTCCTGATTGAGACACGACAGTTGAGATTTTCACTATGGTGGCCAGGTCTTGTTTTAGCCACTCCTGCACTTGATCACGTAGTTTCGCACCATCGGGTGCGACTTGCTGACTGGTTGTCCATTTTAGGTACAGCGCTTGATCTAGCTCTATGCTTTCCCAGAGGGTGTATATTTGCTTGATATCGTTGTGCTTTTGCGCCGTGAAAAAGTTTTCGATTTTCTGTAGCTCACTAGGAAAATGGGAAACAGTTAGGCGGGACTTGTGCAGGTCAAGTGAGGCGCTGGTCTCATCGGGGAATGAGATCCCTATCGATTCTAATAGCGACTTCCCAGAAGGTGGTCGCCATCTTTCAGAATGGTTTGGAGCAAAAGAATCGTGGGGCAATATAGGCGCTTGCTTACCTATGTTGTTCTTCTGGCTTTCTATGGTGGAGAGGACCTGGATGTAGCTTTTGGGTATTTGATAAATCCTCGTTTTGATATCGGTGTCTTCACCAACTGTGAGTTTAGAAAATAAGACCAAACTGAGGATAAGTGCCGGCGTAGAGCTATTGAGCTGAAATCGGTTCATATTTATCTAGGTGGTTTAGGCTTAGCAATCTGTGTGATGATGTCGGAGCGAATAAAAGTCAGGATTAGAGGTCTTTCGACTTTTGGGTTTTTAGCAGATATAGGGATGCTAGTGCAAAGCAGGCAAGTATGGCCAGTTCGTGTTGCGAACTGGCTCGAGCAACTTGTCATGTAGAAATATGGCCACGATTTAGTGAAAAGTGGATCGACATTAGTGGGTGGCCAGTGAAGTAGTCCATCATCGCTGGTGGTCGAAATTCCCATGTTGATGTTCACGACATCCTCATTTCCGTCTATCATTGGATTGACCTCAAAAATCGTGCCGACCTCTCTTTGATCATAGCCAGAGGGGACGGCTGCTACAATCGGGGCTATGCTTTCCTCGCCTGATAGGGAGATGGTTTGAGGGAGTTCGGGGACCCCCGGTTCGGTGGGGTAGATTACCGACCTTGCCGACTCTGTTTTTGATCGGTTTCCTGAGAGAACTGTGATCACAGCTAAGTCAACCGTGGTTGCTAAGCCGCCCTCTAGCCATATGTCAGCCTGGGCTCTTAGCTTCTGGCCATTGTCGTTGATGCGGTTTTCGTAGATCCATTCGTGGAACAACTCGGTCTCAACTTCAATCATTTCTAAAGTTAGCCGAATTTTGTCGACGACAGCTAGACTGAGCTGGGGCAATAGCTGGCGGATCTCCTCGATGATCTCAGGCGTGTGGGTGACCTGGAGTGTGTGGTCGTCGACGAAGTCGGCATCGGTGCCTGGATCGAAGCGGATGCCGTGGTGTGTGAGAATGGAGGTGACACTCGGTGTATCGGGCTGGGCAAATGGATCTATGAGGCCAGGGCCATTATTGGAGGAGAACTGGACTGGCATGTGGGATAGAAAGACCTGCCTATCAGCAGAAAGCTCCTCGGTCACAAACAGGTCTGCCTGAGCGTTTGAGATAAGGGGAAAAAATAAGAAAATTGCAAATCGGACCATAAGAATGATTGCCGGAGTCGACATCGGTAATATGACAAAGATTGAATTTTTTAACAATAGGAATGTATTTCGATTGCTTGTTTTGTGGAAGTAATCCTCAAGGTGTTTCAAGGGTTGATCCTACTGCTTTTTTAAGTTCAATAAGAGGTCTCTCACTAAGAGTGATCCCTGTGGGTAGATCAGATATCCGGTTTTGTATGTTTTCGGCGTAGTAGGTGAGTTTGAGTGGTTTCTTGAATTCATTGGGCTTGGCATCGTCCACAAATTCACAGTTGGTGAACACGCATTGACTGGTGAGGAGTAAAAAGCTAAGCGGGACGGTGCAGTTTTGGAATCGGCATAGGCTGATGGTCATCCATTGATCCAGACGTCGGTCGGCGGGTTCCTTGCCATGATACCAGTAGGACGGTAATTCGACTTGGTCGAATGTGCATCGAGTGGCGCACAGGCCGAGGCGATTCATATCGAAGTTCCCATTGTTGAATTTATTGGTGAAGCGACAGTTTTCGAAATACCATTTTGAGTCGTAGAGACGCCATTTGTGGTGCCAGCGCCCGTGCTCTTTGATCGTGCACCCGTTAAAAATACAGTCCACAAAATAACAGCTGCCGGAGTGGTCGGCCGCGAACGGTATATTATCGAACCTACAGTCTTCTGCAAAGATTTTGCCTCCATGAAGTTGGAAGCGGCCTTTTGAATGTGTGAACCAATTGCGTTTTCCAAGGTAAAATAGTTGGTTCTTACCGTGCTTGCCAAAAAAGGTGTCTGCCCTGAGTTTGTATCCGCTGGAATAGTCGACCGATGTGGGCCATCGCGTGGTGGCATAGGGGTCGTGTATCGTAGTGCTGGTGTAATCTTCTGGTCGAGGTGGCTGAATGAGTCGCGTGATACCGGTGAAGACCTGTGGTTCAATATTCCCCATTGCCTTTGGCGATTCAGGTGAAGTCGGCGAAGGCATCTGCCAGCCTGTCTTTTGTTTTAGGGTTTTTATTTCGTCCTCACCGAGAGGGAAGTCCGGCTTCTTTTTTAACAACTGCCGCCACTCGATTTGAGCAGGGATGAGTTCATCGAGTTGTAGATAGGCTAGCCCCGAGTAGTAGTGTGCCTCGATATAGTCAGGGTCGTAGGCTAGCGCTTTGTTGAAGTTCATGATGGCGGCATCCAAGTTTCCCGAGTAGTAGCGGCTGAGCCCTTTGCCAAAATATAGACTGGCCAGAGGGCGGTCATCGTGTTGCAAATGATTGGTTTCCAAAGGTGGCAGCTTTAGCTTTTCAGCAAAGCGGTCGGCCAAGCGCTCGATGGCGGTGTGGTATTGGTGATCGACTACCGTTTGATGGCCGACTGCTAGGACCTGTTCGCTGTCTATATCGATCGCTTTGATGCCGATGATCAGTTCGTTGTGCTCATTTTGGGACAAATGTCCAGTCAACAGAGTATCGGCACGGAGCTCTCTGGCTACGGCGATATGCCAGTTATTATCCGTGTGGGTGAGCCCTCTTTCTTGTAGCAGGCGCTCGACCTCGATCACCTGCTTGCCCAAGCGCTCTACTAGGATGACGCTCTCGTGAGAATTCAGAATGATGCCCACATAGTCGCTCAGCCCAGCCACAGCGTGAGTGTAGGTATCGTCTGTGGTGAGATTGGAAAATGGCGCAGAAAATAGGGTGCGCGGAGGAGCAGCGTGGCATCTACAGGTGATGCCAGTTGTGACTATTATGATGAAGAGGAGCTTATGCGTCATTGTTTTATATTCCGCTAGATGGTGGCGAGAAGAATGGCGACCAGTCTGGGCCTCCGACGATGATAGGCCCGAATGGACGTGGGTCGATGTGTATGGTAGTCACGCTAAACCAACAAAAGTACGCACCCCATCGGGGGTGGTGGGATAGTGTAGAGTCGTATGTGGCAAAGGTAGCTCCGTGGTGGTATTTATTGACCGCTCCTCCAGAGGGGGCGAACTTGAAGAATGTGGCCCTGTTGCCGCCGCCATTGCTATTGGGGGTGAAGTTGACCAAGGCGGTTTCATCGTGTGGGCCGCGAGTCGCGACTAGGTAAGATGCGGTGACGCCTTTGCATACTTCATCAAAAGCCTCGTCTCTTCGCCAGGACGCTAGATCGTTACTCAGCCAGCGAGTGATGTGGCGTGGTGCGCTATAAACTGCGATCACACCGGGTTTCTTTTTGTGAACCTCTCCTTTCATAGTGGCGAATATCTCATACTCGCCTGCCGTATTAGGGGGTAATAGGTTGAGGGATAATATGCTATCGTCGAACTCGATGGAAGCCCTGGTCTGCCATGTCACGGAATCGGTAGATGTCCATAGATGGATATGATTGTCTCCGGCGTTTTCAGCGATGACGAGTTTACCGGTTTTGGGATCGACACAGAGACCGTATCTAGCGACGTAGTCATCGCGTATGCGCCTAGGTGCTGTCCAACTACGGAAGTCGCGTGACCATGCTGCGTAGAGTCGCATCACTCGATCGTCGCTACGGTTGGAAAGAAAGGTCAGCACGTATCGGCCTTGGGGATCGATCTCGCACTGGGCATCGGTCTCGAGCCAGGCGCTAGATATCGGTAGATCCAGTTTTCTTTGATTATAGAATCGCTTGCCATCGTCACTCTCGCAGGTCCAGAGGTCGCCGGATTGACTCCAGACCAATCGGATTTTGTCGTCTGTCATGATGAACTGCGGCCTGTGGGATGAAGAATTTCGCAGATCGAGATCGATGGTTTGGCTATCGCTAGGTTCTATTTCTCCCGCATACCATCCATGCCATTTGTCTGGCTGTTTCCAGGGAAATTTGACCTCGATTTGAGTGGTCTCATTGGCACGCACTATTACTTCCTGCTCGAATTCCACATGCTCATCGACCGGGCGATAGCTCCCTGGCTGAAAGCGGAGGGTGTGTTTGCCTGGGGCTAGGTAGCAGATCTTGCCCGGGCCCGAACGTAGGAGATCGTCGCCCTGCCAGACACGGAAGTCTAAACTGTTTCGACAGGTGATATCGAGGCTCCCCCATGTATCAGGGATGTCTTTGAAAGAGGCCTCGAATTTGGCTCCGTCGATGGATGTACCAGGCTCGTCCAGAGGGGCATTTCCCGACCAGAGGTAGATGTAAAAATAGGCACCTGGAGATTGCGCGAATGTGGGGATCTCTAGGTACTCCTCGTCGCTGAAGCTGTGCAATGCTTTGAAACTAGTAGTGTGGACGTCGTACCACCGGCGCTGGCTCACGGTCGCTCTTACCCTAGAGTGATGGCCTTTATTGGACATAGGCCAGATCTTCATGGTATCGAATAATTTACCTTTGGGAGCGATCAAATAGTATCGTCGGTAGGCTCGCTGGTGTCGGTAGGGGTGGCCCTCAGTCACGATCGTGGTTTCGCCGGGCTCATATTGTAGCAATTTTATATATGACTGATGTTCCTTGGCTTCATCGATGATGGGCTGGTTATATGAGCCATTCTCAAAGTGTTCGAATAGGTAATTCAATCGTCTTCGCTCGCCAGGATTCCACCAGTAGAAAGGTCTCGTGTCTGTAGGTGTGCCTAGTTCCAGTGCTTTTTCGTATTCATTTTGCTTACCTAGTAGCTGCATCGCCCGCCAGCGTGCCCACTTGTGGTTGGGGTAGATGCTGCTGCCGATGTGCTGAGGAGCATGCGGGTAGGCCGCTGCCATGTGCTCGTAGAGTGCTAGGATCTGCTCGGTATCGGCAGTGGTGTTCTCCCAGCTGTGCATGTACTCGCGCACCGCCGGACCGACAAGTGGATGGTCCGGATAGCGGTGCAGGAAGTTTTCGAACTGATGTCGGCTATGGTCGTAGCGGGCCTGAAAGTAGTCCATACGTGCGGCCCAATAGTGAGCATCGGCAAATCTGGGCGAGGTTTTCTCGGCTTGGCGGAACTTTAGCCAAGCATCTTGATAGGCACCTTGGTCGAACAGATCGATCCCCTGATAAAGGGCGCGCATCGCGTCGATGCTTTCGGACCAGGGAGCCGAGGTAACTTCGTAAAGCAACGTGGGGTCGCCGTCGGCGGATGCCTTATTGAGCCAGGGCACTAGTTTTCGAGAAAGTTCTTGGCGAATCGATAGCACATTGTCCACTGGGCCTGAGGTGTGTATCTTCTTGAGTAGCCTGCCGTTGTCTGGATTCACCACCTGCATCTCGATCTCGATATGACCGTTTCTGACTGCATAGGAGCCTGAGATCAATCGCTCAATTTTGATCGCCTCGTGAATTTCCATCAGGGGAGCGCGGCCCATTCGTTCGGAGAGTTCTGTCATACGGTCCCAGCCGGATCGCATAGCTACGGCCTGCATCTCGTCTCGCGCTACTACTGGGTACCGAGCTGAAAGCAGATCATTGGTCAGCATGTCGGCCAAGCCTTTCTCCAGCCACTTCCACTCGGAACCACCCTCGGCCATGCCAAAATTGAATACCGCTGTCTGAGGCGTTTTGCCACTCAGATTGCCTGCCAGGATAAAGCCAGGAAGGATGATAATCGCGATCAGACGTTTCATAGGCGAGGACCTGAACTAGGCGGGTGGCCATTCTCAAAAATGGGGACTGTTCGTAGTATGCCATCCTTGGGAAACTTGTGTGAATTTTGGCGGGAAGGGCAAAGCCTAAGTCACGAGGGAAAAATATGAAAATCTCGTTTACATTTGTAATCATTCGTTTACAAATGTAATCATGTCGGATAAGCAAAAGATCAGCGATGCGGAGTGGAAAGTGCTCGATGTGGTGTGGGATGATCCGCCAGCCACGGCCCAAGCTGTGATATCCGAGCTAGCGCAGCGCGAGGGCTGGAAGCCAGCTACTATCAAGACGCTGCTCTCTAGGCTAGTGAAAAAGCAGGTACTAGAGCCTGAGCAGCAGGGTAGTCGATACCTCTATCACCCGAGGATCACTCGAGAGAGAGCGGTGGCCTATGAGGCCGATTCTTTTCTGTCGAAGATCTGTAAGGGATCGCTAGTGCCGATGCTGCACCATTTCGCCAACTCCGATCGACCACTAGATGCTGAAGAGCTCGCTGCGCTGCGCCAGCTGCTCGATGGCGGCGATAGAGATACTGATTAACCCATTTCAAAAGAGAATTGCTACCCTGATGACTGATCACCCTATCTTAGAGCATGCCCTGATAGCGAGCCGCGATGCTTCTTTTGTGGCTGTTTTGGTTTTTATTTTCACCCTAGTCCTCGGATCGCGGATCAGCCCGACGTGGCGGCATCTCCTATGGCTAACAGTGGCGATACGCTTGGCGATGCCGGCGGTCCCGTCTAGCGAGCTGTCTTGGCAGAGGGTTTTGCCACAGATCTCGGGCCCGGTCCTGTCTGCTGGGGGAGAGCAGATGAGAAAGTCGGCAGAGCTAGAGGTGTCGGATGGGGAGAGAGGAGAGAGTGCAGGCTACATCGCACCACAGCAGTCGGAGCTGGAGATGAATGTAGCGGGCGGTGACAGCGCTGCTGTTGTGGTCGTCGGTCGTGCAAATATAGACTGGTTGCACATAGCCCAGTGGCTGTGGCTCTGCGGCATGGTCTGCTACCTAATGGTGATGGTCGCGGCGTATGTATTG
Source organism: Verrucomicrobiota bacterium (assembly GCA_020630975.1). GTDB lineage: Bacteria > Verrucomicrobiota > Verrucomicrobiia > Verrucomicrobiales > DEV007 > Arctic95D-9. The sequence continues at coordinate 3,015 of JAHDID010000104.1, read as the reverse complement.
TTCCTCCGGCGTATCAATCGAAACAGCTATCCTATGTCTAGCGAACTGAGTGAGCGTATCGATCGGCTGGTGAGATCTGCTATCGTCCACGCTAGGCTCCAGGGGATCGCACGGCTAAAAGTACGACTGACAGATGCGATCCATACGCCTGCTATCTATGGATTTTTCAGACCTACGATACTGCTACCAGCAGCGCTCCCCGATGAGATATCGGACGATGAGCTGCGCTTGGTCATCATCCATGAGCTAGGCCATCTGCGCCGTGGCGATATCTGGATAGGGTGGGGGCTGTGTCTGCTGCAAGCGGTACACTGGTTTAATCCTATCGTGTGGCTGAGTTTCTGGCGTATCCGGAGCGAGGCAGAGAAAGCCTGCGATCACTGGGTGCTGCAGCGATTGGGACAGCACTACGCTAGGCCTTACGGCGAGCTGCTACTAAAGCTGCTCGATACGACTCGCCCGGCGCTGGCTCCGCCTGGTATGCATGGAGTGGTAGAGAGTGTCGCGGATATCCGCCGCCGTATCAAAGACATAGCGTCTTACAGGGATTGTCACCGCGCAGCGATCGTCGTGGGTATTGTGGCTTTTGGGCTGCTAGCGGTCGTCGGGCTGACTCAGCCGCCTAGCGATGTGGGTAAGCCCTACCGGGGTACCGAGCCTATGGTAGTAGGCTCGATTTTTGATTATGACAATAGGCCACTGGGAAATGTGAAAGTGCAGTTGCAGCTGATAGAGCCATTGCTGAAAGAGGCTAGCTCGGTGCATGCATTCGATGACGATTCTCAGCGAGTCTTCTTGACTGAAACCGATAAGTTCGGCCGATTTGAGTTCGTCGATATGTTACCTGGTGAATATTTCATTAACTACAAGTTGCCCGATACGAGTCGCGAAAATCTATTTCTAAGAAGTCAGACTTTTCGACTGCTCAAAGGTCAGAAAACTATCAGCCAAACGATGTCTGAGGGGGCTGTCCTGCATGGCAAGGTATCTCCATACGATCCCGATGAAGCGGCTTTGATCTTGCAATATGTGGACTTTCCCTATTCGCTACCGGAAGAGCCTTTGCATGAGTACTATGGCCGCGTCGATGCTAGTTTTCACTACCGAATGATCGTGCCCAGTGGGCCTGGCCGTTTATCATCGACTTTGTTTCGTGATCTCGGGTCACCAGGCGATTTAGGCGACTCCTTTGAGAAGAGCCTTTCTCTACAATCTGGGGATAAGGTGCAGGTCGATATCCTCATCCCGATGTCGCCGAGCTAGAGGAGCGTGTATCGGGGTCTGTGGTCGATGCGATGGGGCAGCCTATCGCTGGTGCGACAGTCGAGATACATCACGATCTAGGCTCTTACGATCTTTTCGAGGTTGAACCGGTCATTTCTGATAAGAATGGTAGCTTCACACTGAAGTTCGCTGGTGGGACCTTGAGAAAAATGAAGGTGACTGCTGTATTCGGTGATCTGCGATCAGCCCCGACTCTGCCGCTTGAGAGAGGGACTCGCCTCGTCTTACTGGTCGAAGATGAATTGCCGGTATTGAGTGGGAGAATCGTGGACGAAGATGGTGAGCCTATCTCTGGTATCGCGCTAGAAGCAACGATGTACGCTACGCCAACAAGCGATCCCTATCGCGAGCAGCGGTTCGATCTGGGGTGCAGACGGGCGCTTTAGCTGTAGGGTATACCTAAGCACGGTGTATACCCTGAGTTTCACAGGTGAGGGGTACCTCCGGCTGCTAGAGACAGGAGCCACTACCGGAGATGTCTCGTCTATCGATCTGGGTGAGCTGGAGATGAAAGGGTATAATCACCAGATATCTGGTACGGTACTAGATTGGGATGGTAAGCCTCTAAAAGGTGTGCACATCGATGTCTGGACCGGTAGTGAGGCTATGACAGATGCGGCTGGCCAGTTCACCCTGACTAGTCTTCCTCGGGGAGAATCACTTGAGAGCGGAGTATCTGACCGATGATTTTTCCTCGAAGAAAAATCTCCACGCTGACACCACTGGAGGCGAGGTGACGATTCGTATGCCGGTCGCCACTCTTATAAAGTCTCGGGCACGATCGTCGATCACAAAGGGGTATCATTGCCAGGGCGGCGTATCACGAGCTACTCTCACAGGCGTACCGCGATCTCTGATTCGGAGGGCCGTTTTATCATGGATGGGCTGATGGCGGGCTGGCTCGATCTGAGCCTTTATCCCGATGGGCAGGGGGCTGTAGAATTGATGGTCGAGGCTGGCACTGAGGGTGTCAGGTTTGTCATTCCGGAGGAGCGCTATCTGTCTCTGCGCGGTGAGGAGAGTGCGCCGCCAGTCGATCTGACTGGGCGGGCAGCTCCACCGATACGAGTCGGAGACTGGGCTCAAGGCGAGGGGGCGCTGAGCACGGCAGGCGGCAAGCCTAGGGTGCTCGTGCTGGGGCGTGGACTCCATCGAGCTGGAGATAAGACTGAAGATCGCTGGCAGCAGCTGCACGAACAGTGCCTGAAAGCGGGCGCAGAGTTCGCGGTGGTCTTCACCCATGGCAATCGCCATATCATGAGCCGCCTCGTGTCTGAAGGGAGTGATTGAGCCTATCCGATAGCGGTCATGGAGCCGAGCGATCGTATGGCCTACGACTATCACTTGAATGGACTCTATGAGCACCGCTATTGGCTTATCGATCATCAGGGGACCATAGTGAAGGCAGGGGTGGGTAGTGATGAGCTGGTTAAAGCATTGTTGAAAGGTATTTCCAGCGCCGGTTCCACAGCTGGCGAGGGCTAAAGACCTAAAATAGAGAGGGCTACGATAGATCTAGCAGCGTCACGCAACAGCGCTAGTTGGCGAGTCTGAACAGGATTTTAAAACTTTTTCGAAAAACATTAAAGAAAGCGCTTGCCTGATGGGAAATTGGAAACTATAATCCCGCCCCGCACAAAACGCTGCGGGCAGAAATGCGACAAATCGCATGACTGAGCATTGATCTTTAAAATATTCAGGACGATTTTTGATTGGGGTTTCAACAGCCTG
>JAHDID010000031.1:63147-66801 GCA_020630975.1 Verrucomicrobiota bacterium | reverse complement strand
ATACTCAGATACTAGCATACATTAAAATGTCGGCTATTTGAATCTCGGATTAATACTAGATCTGCTAACCAGTATCATGACACCTATTCAACTATTGCCGATTCTACCCGTTACAGTGTTAAAGTTCCTGGGCTGCTGACGATAATCAGTAGGCGTATTTTAGCCGGGAACCAAAAAAATTCCCAGGCACGGTTTTTCGCGCGGGAGGGGCAGGCCTGATATGATCGGCCATATTAAATGGAGCTGCCACAACTGCATTATTGGCAGCTATTAGCTGCTAATGGTAGAACCGGAGACTTTAATGAAACAATGAGTTGGTGGCATCAAACACGCCCTTGAGCTCGGCGATCTACTAGACTTTGTATTTGGATATTGATAAAGGAAGGGGCCGACTGATTGCTCGGTGATTGGCTGGGGTAGATAGCCGACGGGGACTTCGGCGGTCCCAGGTAGCACTGATTTCCTGACGGTTAGCAATAGCAACCGATATAAATGTGGGCTATAGCGCCTCGAGCCGCTCTTTCAGCAATCACCGAAAGGAAGACGGTGTCGGGGGCCGGTAACTGGGAACCGGCGGTGGAGTGGGGCGATGGCTCTGAGCACGCATGCGAGCATCGTTGACAAATTGAGCATGGTTCTGCCGATGTTGCTGGGCCGCCTGCTGGGCGCGTTGCATTTGGTTGCGCTGCGCTGCCTGTGCCGCGAGAAAATGCTGGCGGCTTTGCTCTGGAGTGGGTCCATCGCCATCAGTAGTGGTACAGCCAGTCAAAAAACTCACTGCGATAAGGCAAAGAGTGGCGAATAACGAGATGCCTGAGAGGCTGATTTTTTGGGAAGGTGGATAGGGTCGCATATCTATGGAGTATGGCCGATCCTCACCTAAACGAAAAGTCTTTTGTTAATTGGCAACACGCTACCGATTTGTCCCGAAACGTCTTTCCGTTTCAGGAGGTTCTGCCTATTAAATCCCCTCGGGTGAAGATGATTCGACTGAAGTCGAATCTACGGCGCTTTACCTGCGGTCGAGGGTGGATGGCTCGATCTGATCGCTTGTATACACCTCACGCCTCGGCTTTCCACAATTTGGCACGGCGCAGGTCATCTGCGGGCTCGGTGGCGTAGGCTTGGAGCCACTCTAGAGCGGCCGCTGGTGGTAGCCAGGACTTGGATTTTGGTAGCCTTCGGAATGCCCTGAAGCATTGCTGCCGATAGTCTGGTGAGGTGACTGTTGCTATCCAGGCCTCGTACTCTAGCCACCAGGAAAGGAAGGCTTTGCTGCGGTCATATAAGAGCTCAAAGCAATCGCTAGAGAGACTATCCGCGAGGTAGAGCTCAGGAGCTGGTGGCTCGGCTCCATCGTAGAGAAAGCATCGCTTCCGATTGCGAATGTACAAAAAGCTGGGCTCTATTTCGGAGTAGCGCCCCACACACGCCCCGTGGAGCTCCACAATATCGCCCTGATAAGGCATGCTGTAGCAGCTGGTTCCATCGAGTCCCTCAGATTTCCGGCGCTCTAGCCCGTATTCGCAAAGCAGATTGCCGTCGGAATGAATCACATCTCGCCCCCAGAATAACAGCTGTTGACCGAGCGCATCGGTGAAATCTTTCAACAATCCCCTCTTAATCTGAGACCTACGGATTTCATGCTGATAATTGGAGTCGACGACGCTCATAGCGCAAATTACTTGCGTTATGAATCAGATGCAAATGATTTGCGTTAACAACACTAGCGCGCCATTGACGATGTGACAGGGCGGATCAGCTCGCGAAATTGTTCATCAGGGATGTAAAATACATCGGGATTGTCGTCGAGCTGTCCAAAGACAAAACGATTGCCTGTTTCGGATGCTCTGGCAAATTTCAGTTCTCGAGTGACTTCGATTGGTTGATTGGTAGCCCTATCTAGCTCGCGACTAACCAGCGTGAAGGTGGCATCGGGTTCAGCTAGCGCCGCATAAGCTTTACCAGACTGCAACAACCAACCGTCGGCACGGAGAGAGCAGAGACGACTAGCGAGCTGCTCCACGGCGATAGGGTCGACATTGTCGGAATATTCAATACCAGCCTGCCTTTGGCGACTCCAGATCGCACGATCTTTATCGTAAACTAGCTTAATTGGCTCCCTAGATTTTACCGACTGCTCTAGGCTTTTGGCGTGCACCTGATTGACGGACACGATATTCAAAGATCGCCACTTTAGCGGGTGTTTAGGGAGTAGATTCTCTAAGGTAGGATCTAGCTCCAAAATTGTATCCTGCCCTTTGATATTGCCATACAACCTCCGGACTCCGTCTTTCTCAGCCCATCCTAGACGCAAGGCACGGTCTCCTCGCTGAGTCGGTCCTATTGTGCCATCTGGCTGTTCAGCTCCAGGAATCGCGAACATAAACGACACTCCATATCCATCAGGGAAAATGCCGTAATCACTGAGATTGCCGTTCTCTATAAACTTCAACACCACAGGCTTGGCAACTCGCTCGGTCAGAGCTTGAAGGCGAACATAATTAGCTGGAACAGACTTCAGATCGAGCTGAGTCACTGTCCAGTTAGCCAGCCCTTGAGCATTTCGGTTTGCCTCTAAACTGACGAAACTCCGACTAGGCCGACCACCCTCGATATCGAAAATGACAACCTGTTCGAGCACTTGTTCGGGGATCGAGAAAAGTTTTCTATCTCTCAACTGAGATGGCGAGTCGGGCAGCTCAACGATAATATCCGAATGCAGCCAATAGCTGCCCAATCGATCGGAGATACGAGCGCGCAGCTTGGGTGGGCCAAAGTCATCTTTTTCAATCGTCTCCAGATAGAGAACGATTGGCTTTTTCAGCCCAGCGACGGCAAATTGGAACAACGCCGAGCCCTCAGGTATTTCATTGGGTAGCTGAAATGCGGCGGAACCATCTGTCTCATCCTCAGCATCGAGAATCTGCAGATTAAGCAAAGAGCTAATCAATTCCTCAATTGATTTCTGATCCGCCGTTGCCGCAATCGGCGCCTGTATCAGCCAATCCGAGCGTGTCTGACTGCGCCCGAGGACCATTTCTGTGCTGGCGGTCTTCATCGCGATCTGGGTCACTCTATCTACGGGCAATGATACCAGTCGGGTTTCGCGTAGCCTGTCATATGGGGCATTGAGTGTCTCGTAGGGGTCGCCATCGACTATCAATACCTGGCCAGACTTTTTGCCATCGAGACGCCTAGCATAAACAGAACCTCCAGCGGGAGTTGTGTTGCCGAGTGCTATCGTGGCTGTCTCGCCATCTGGTAAAGCGAACTCTAGCTCCAAAGCCTCCTCGTGGCTCAGTCCCAGCTTATCGATAGCCATCTCGCCTACCAATTCCTCCGGATCTAGTCGATCCAAAACCAGCATCTGCCCCAATTGGTCGAGAAGCGAAGCCATGGCCACACTGCTGATCCTCTCCTCCACTGGCTCGGTGAAAAACCAGCTCTCATTCGCTCGCTGCATGACGACCCTTAGATCGCCTCCTCGCATGGTGACCGCACTGACCGATTCAGGTTCCACATCCACCAATCGGTAGCCCCTCGCAGAGCTTCCGCCTCCGCGACTATTGGATTTTTCCACCACACTGATCACAACCGCCATGATGACGACTGCTAATGCGAGGATAAGAGTGATGATTCGGTTCATATAAA
>JAHDID010000031.1:0-63047 GCA_020630975.1 Verrucomicrobiota bacterium | reverse complement strand
GCCCCTAAAAACAACAATATCGTCGGCAACACCCAGATCGTTAAAGTCTGGAGCAAACCAAATGTGGAGTCTCTCATCGCCAAATCGAAGCTCGTCGGGCGACGAGGCGATATGCCTAGCAATTGATCGCGCTGCATGACCCAGTTCAGCGATGCCATCACGAAATCATCGGCGGTTTTCTGGTAGTTATCAGTGGGGGGAATGAGGTCGGCATTGCCGACTACTACCATGCGTGCGGCGCCATTCTCTAGCTGCCGATCGTCTGGCTGGCCGCGCTCGATGGCGGCAGCAGCGTAGAGCGGATAGGGGCCATTGTCGATATCGGGATCAAAGACCACATCGTCTAGCTCGTATTCTTTTTCTCCCCAATAGCCTTGGCCTGCAATGATCAATGGATGCGGGTGAACATTCTCGGCCAGATACAACTCATCCTGAGTCTGAACGCGTAATGACTGAGTACGGCCATTGAGCTGTAGTGACAGGATAGGCAACTCGCGGGTGGGCCCAGTGCCGGGTATAGTGGTGCTGGGCACATCGTAATAGATCTTTTTCCCCAGTCCAGGCACACTCAACTGGCGGAGGATGCGATCGTTCTGCGGGATGACACCGCTGGTGATGGCTAGAGAATTGAGATTCGGCGTGCGCGCACTGGGATCGAGTAATAGTAACAAGCCGCCCTGTCGATCGATCCAATAACTGCGAACCAGCTCCAATTCGCTATTGGTGAGATCGGTGGTATTGCCTGCAAAGACAATCGCATCGGCATCTGCCGGTATCGACTGTCGCCCTGCTAGGGTCAATGCCTCGAGGCGAGCGTTTTGGCTCTGCAGCAGATTCTGAAGTTTCTGCGAGATCGCCACCATTTGGTCGCCCCGCCGCAGCCCCATCGCTAGGTAGACTTTCTTTTGCTGTTGCTCAGTCACCTCGAGTAGTGCCGAAGTGATCTTCTCCTCGCCTTTGAATTCTGTGATCCGACCAGTGGCATTACGAGTCACCAACTCCTCCGCAGCCAGCACCTTGATGCGCCCTGTCTCGCTGATCACTACGATCTGGTCGCGGCTGATATCCAGTCCATATCGATCGCGCAGGGCCGATATCCGATCCCGGCTGCGAGAGTGCCCCAGCTCGAGGGTCTCCACAGCGACACGGTCGCCGCCGATACGATCGTACTCGCTGACGATCGACTGAATCTCTGGTAGCACGTCTGATGTGCCCAAAAAAGCTGTGACGATACGAGCTGGGCTATTCAGGTCCTTTAGAAAGCCCGCGGTCCGATCCGATAGTGAAAATTTCTGCCCGCGACTAAGATCCAGCCCGCCGTATTGCCGGCAGCCGAGATAGTTCACCTGGATAAACAGCACCAGCAGGATAGCCATGCGTAGCACCAGATGCCCGAGCGTAGACCAGCGCCCCTGACTGATCAGGTCCCAGCTATTCTTTTTACTAGGTTCCGCCATATTATCAGAAATACATTCGCCGAGGCATCACACTGTCCATTTGCGCGATTCGATGAGGTGGTAGGTGATCGCCAATAAAAACAAACTAAAGCTCAAGTAGTAGACGATAGGCCGACTATCGATGAGCCCCTCGCTGAGGTAGCGCATGTGCACTGGGGTAGAAAAGTAGTTGAGCAAGGCATTCCACCGCGAGTCAGCCACGGTCGTGAGACTGGAGAAGAAGCCGAAAAAGTAGTGCAGCATGACGCCGACAAAGGTGAGCATGGCAGCGATCAGCTGATTCGACGTCATCGCTGAGGCTAGAGTGCCTATGGCAGTATTAAACGCACCGATCAGAATCAGCCCAATGATACTGCCCCAGAGAGCCCCGGCATTGTAGGCGCCCTCTTGCTCGGTGATCATCTTGAAGATGGGGAAAAACAACAGGAGCGGCACGATCATCGCCAGATACACGGTGACAGCTGCGGAGTATTTGCCCAACAGTACCTCTATGGTGCGCACTGGTGCGGTCATCAGCCCCTCGAAGGTGCCCATCTTTTTCTCCTCGGCAAACAGGCGCATGGTGATGAGCGGAAACAGGATGAAGAACCCCATCCAGAACCAGCCCGACCCGAACAGCTGATAAACCAGACTGTAGGGCATCGCTTTCTCGCGCATGGCACTGACCACCCCGATGAAGAGCCAGCCATTCAAAAACGTGAACAACGCCATGACGATAAATGCCAGGGGCGACAAGAAAAATGACCTCAACTCTTTGAGGTAGATGATCCACCAGGTTCTCATTTGCTCACTCCATCCTTTCTCACCAAGTCCACAAAGGCATCCTCGAGAGTCGCATCGCGCTGCACCAGCTCGCGGATCTTCCAGCTCTGGTCGACTGCGAGATCGTGGATCCGCTCAGTCAGGTCGGCCTTGCCCTTTGAAGAAATCGCCAATCTCGCCCAGTCTCCGTCGACACCTTCGGTCTCGACATCGGTCACCCCTTTGAGTGCTTGAATCGCCTGAGATGCTGCCGAGGCATCGGCCTTGATATCGACCACCACTTCCCCGCCCTGTCTGCGGCGGCGTACGAGATTCTTCGGCGTGTCCGAGGCGCGCAGTTTGCCTCGATTGATGATCAGCACTCGATTACAGGTCATCTCCACCTCGGGCAGGATATGGGTGGAGAGAAAGATTGTATGGCGCTTGCCCAGATCTTTGATCAAATCACGGAATAGCCTGATCTGCTGTGGGTCGAGACCATTGGTCGGCTCATCTAGGATCAGGAGCTCAGGCTTGTGCACCAGTGCATCGGCTAGGCCGACTCGCTGCCGGTAGCCCTTAGACAAGGTGCCGATGATCTTGCGCTGTACATCGACCAGGCTGCAGATCTCCATCGCCTCATCGACAGCGGCTGTCAGCTTTCTGCCTCCGAGCCCCTTCAGAGCACCCCGAAACCGCAGATACTCACTGACTCGCATATCCAGGTAGAGAGGCACATTCTCTGGCATGTAGCCGATCCGTCGGCGCACTTGTATCGAGTCGCGCTCGACATCGAGCCCGTCGATGGTCGCCGTCCCCGCTGTCGGGGTGAGATAGCAGGTGAGCATCTTGATCGTCGTGCTCTTGCCAGCCCCATTGGGACCGAGAAAGCCGACGATCTCCCCCTTTTTCACCGAAAAGGATACATCGTCGACAGCCGTGTGGCCGACATAGCGCTTGGTTAGACCGGAAACCTCAATCATCGAAATGGGTAGGGGCGATGATGTTAGGAGAAATCGGGTGACAAGGCAATAGGGAAACTGTACTTGCTGCTATGCCCGATTTATCTCTGGAAAACGAGCTACGCACCGAAGGCTATGCACACATCGCAGGAATCGATGAAGCTGGCCGAGGCCCACTGGCAGGCCCAGTGTCGGTAGCTGCCGTCATTTTGCCAGAGGACTACAGTCACGACATACTGACCGACTCCAAGAAGCTGTCTGAAAAACGCAGAGAGGCGCTTTATGAAGAAATCACTCAAAACCAGGACATTATCTGGTGCTCGGTGCACCTTGGATCCGACGTGATTGATGAGATCAATATCCTACAGGCCACCTGGCGTGGTATGGCAGAAGCTTTCTCTGGACTCGGAGTAGCGGCAGAGATCGCCCTGATCGACGGCAAACCAGTCAAAAACTTTCCAGCCGAGCACCGAGCCGTGGTAAAAGGCGACAGCAAAAGCCTGTCGATCGCAGCGGCCAGCATCATCGCCAAAGTCGAGCGAGACCGGATGATGGTGGCGTACGCTGAGAAATATCCCGATTATGGCTTTGAGAAACACAAAGGCTACGGCACCAAGGCCCATCAGGCCGCGCTCTCCGAGCATGGCCCCTGCGCCATTCATAGAATGAGTTTCGCCCCCGTGGCTGAAGCCGCAAAATTCTAACAATTACACCAAAGTTCGGACTTGCCGCCACAGCAGGCTGAGATAAGGTCTCCCGTGCCCGGGAGGAACGACTGGATTGAACAAAAGGTCTACAACCCTTCCTCTCCCAGCCCCATGTCTGCCTCATTTTCACGCATCGACGCTCGATCGCCCAGCACTACCCTTGGTCGCTGTGGCTCGTTCGTTTGTGCACGGGAGGAGCATGTCGAAAGGAGCTATCCAACTCTCGGTCACATCGTAAACAACAAAGTTAATTTGTGGAATCTCGAGATGGTGGAACGCCAAGCAGAGCCAACACTCCCGACCGAATCGACCAGCCACCGGCACCCGATGGTGGCTCGCTACGGTCGTGATGAGCGAAGAACAGGCAGCGCTAGTAGTCCATCATTTACCGAAAAATCTTCTCGAAACAGACCGCTACTTTGGGCCTCGGGTCCGGTCAGTGGTCTGGCTTCTCTCGTGCCCAACGCAGCAGCGATCTCAGACACCCCGCACACATTGTCCGCAGGACGCCGAGCGCGGCAGAGAACTGCCCTGGAAGAATCGGGTTCCACTACCCACATCATAGCAGACTGAATTTCGGCAGCCTGCTCTACCCATTCTTCCAATACATATGGAAAACCAATCCAATCAGTCTGGTTCGAGGAACCAGAATCGTAATCGCAATCGCAACCGTAACCGCAACGGAGGTGGCGGTCAGCGCAATCATAACAACTCCAATCAAAACCGCGGTGGAAACGGCGGCGGAAACCGTAATCGCAATCGTAACCGCAATCGCAACCGTAAACCCAAGGTGGTGAAATTGACCCTCGGTCAGAAGATCATCAAAGCGCTGACCTTCGGCGCGATCGATCCCAACAAGAAAAACAAAAAGCGCAAAGGCCAATCGGCTAAGAACAAGAAGCCGCAGCAGCCAGCCAAGACTGCGACTGCCAAGACCAAGCAGACCCGCACTCGCACACCAAAGACCGAGGATGTCACCACACCTCGCCTTTATGTCGGCAATCTCGACTACGATGCTAACGAGAGCGATCTGGAGGATCTATTCCGTGGCGTCGGTAATGTGCTCAGCGCCGAGGTCGTCACCCACAATCGCACTCAGCGGTCAAAAGGTTTCGCTTTCGTCGAAATGGGCTCCCTAGAGGAGGCAAAGCGCGCTGTGGAAGTACTACACGATCAGGACTTTATGGGACGCAAACTGCTAGTCAGCGGTGCTCGTAGCGAAGGACCACGTGATAACGATAGCGATTCGAAGGAATCAGAAAACGTGGAAGCTGCGTAACGTTACAGCTAGCATTTTTTATTCTTTATGGCCGACCTCATCTCGAGGTCGGCTTTTTTTTGTGATCCGCGGAAAACCTGGAGCGGTCACTTGTTAACCTTCAACAAAGGCTAAGAAGCGCCGTCCCCCTAAAATTAGCCAGACTGACGACGATATCAGACTTTTACCCACGCATTACTAAAGATAAGGTTAAGTTGATCAGCTGTGTTGGTTAATAGATAACACATTGAAAACAAGCTAACTACAGTGCCGCTCTATCTATTATTTTTATTGTAGTTATGGTAATTATGATATAAAATCCGGTATGGCGGCTGAAGATTCTATGTCAACTGACAGACCTGATTGGGTGAACGAAAAGTGGCAGGATATGGTGGGTTCTCAACACGAGGCCATCTCCTCCGACTTGGATATCATCCTATACTCAGGAGGTGACTTCGCTCCTATCCCTGGAGAGTCCTCTCCTTTCGTCGTGGAAAGTGAGAGTGGTGATTGGGTGGAGTTTGTGCCCGCTCTCGAGGATGAGTCTGCGATCACTTTGATGGCTGCGGCGAACCTCATCGAAACCAGCAGCAATGAGGATGAGGCAGAGGAAGACATTCGCGAACTGATCAAGATCCGAAATATCGTAGACGCCCAAATGGTCGATGCCCAGTACCTTGCCGAGAGTGTCGACGCAGCATCAGCTTCGGCGGAAACATCAGCTGCAGCCGATGGCGCGGAGACTACCGAGATTGAGACATCTAGCAGTACGAATTCGAACTTGCGCAACGAATTTGGCACTACGACCAGCTTCTCAGATGGTTTACAATCCGATTTCGGCCCCTCGAGTTCTGGTAGTACTTCGCTGTTTGGCGGCGGTGATGACTTTTCATCAGAAGCGACATCTTTCGCAGCAGATGATGCTGCTCTAGCCGACACGAGTGCTGCATCAGCTACGCCTCCCAGTTCATCAGCCCCCTCAGCGCTCGACTTTTTTGATGGCTTTGATCCTGCAATGCTAGACGAGATTGCCCTATTTTTAGAAATCAGCTCGCTGACGTCGCTTACTGTTTTGTCCCAGGATGAGGCCAAGCGTTTGGTGGACCTGCAAATTCAGGGCTCTGCTATCGAAGCTTCTTTTACGGTATTCGACTACGAACTTACCGAAGAAGACCAGATCGCGCTAGACCTCGAGGGCGACCTCTTTGTCATGGAGGAGCTCGCTTGGTATTTCATGGATGAAAGTTCCATGGACCAATTCACCAATGTCATCAATGACTTTTGGGATCTCGTGACCTACGTCAGCTATGGCTACGATGCGATGGATCCAGAGCTATTCGCCATGTCTGAGGACGGAACTGTGTCTTATGATATGGCAGCTAGACTGGGGCAATCGATGGAGGAGTTCATGGGGGCCAATACCTACCTCGTTGACTCACTGGTTGAGTTCAGCCAAGCCATAGCAGATTTAGGGGGCACCCTCATGTGGGATGATCAGGTCGTAGCAGAGGTGCTACCTACTATGGACTTTTCAGATGGTGGCGGCGGCGACGTGAATGATAGAGAGGTCGATCTAGTGATCCTAGAAAACCTGATCTACGAATTGGACGAACTCGCGTGGTTCTCCATGGATGATATAGAGTATTTGGCCTTTGCAGATGGCACGATAGGCATCTGGGAACTGGCATACTACTTATACGACGAAGACACTTCTTACCTTGGGGAGCAGCTTTATCTCGATGAAAACGATATAGTCAGCATAGAGATGGGGCCCGACATGGGTATGAGTTTTGGAGAGTTTTTTGCTAACAATGAAGAACTCTTAGAAAAATTCGTCGAGGTCGTCGACAAGTTTGAGGAGATCGGTGGACAAAACATCTACTGGGATGGTGTGATCGTCTCGGAACTCGTGAGTAATGCTGACGCCTTGATCGCCGAAGCGATAGAAAATTCCGACGGCAGTGAGAACACCTACGTTCCACTAACGATTGACGACCTTTTAGATTTCGGAGTGGATCCTTGGTTTGATGGGCTTTACCTGTGGGAGAGCGGGCAATATGATACAGACTCCGACTATTATGAGCTGGACCGAGCTTTAGACTATATCCAATACCTATCTGAATATGTTCCAGAGGATGAGCGGGCTCTGAATTTCCAGATGGTAGCTCAAGTCCGAGCAATCAAACTCGAGTTAGAGACAGGGTTTGAACTCGGGCTCACCGATTACGAAGGCTTTTACATCGCAGAAGACGGCACAACGGTATACGATATCAGTCAGACACTGCCAGGCGACTTTGAGACCATTGATGACTGGATTGCTTACTACCCATATCTAGCAGAACCGCTCAAGTTTGTAGCTGAGTTTGTAGCAGAGGCCGGATATCAGATCACCTGGGGTGAATTCGACGTCGCTAACCTTGTAATCGATGAGCCTTACCAGCCAATGGACTGGGCGATACTACCAGAAGCAGGTAGTGACGAGTATAACCTGATTATTCTAACCGATGCTTTCTACGCTTTTGATGATGAAGCGTGGATCGAGATGGACGACGCTAGCTACGATGTATTTGCAGAAGCCACTTGGGGCTTCTGGGACATGCTCGATGCCTTAGAGTATTCGAGTTCTGAAGTCTACGCGCCACTATTTATCGACGATACTGGTAGCATTAGCTTTGACTTTGGCGGAGAATTAGGCATCGGCTTTACTGACTTTTTCACCGACAATGACTACCTTCTGGATGAGTTTGAAAGTCTAATCGATGCATTCGAAGTCGCCGGCCAAAACGTCTATTGGGATGGCGAGTTAGCTACCGATCTCTTGGCAGCAGGCGATGTTTTGATTCTTGGCGACGGTGATGAGCCTCCATACGCGCCGCCAACATTAGATGATGGCGACTCTGTGGATCTAGAGCTGATCGAGGATTATGTGGAGCCAAACGCAAATGAGGTCCTTGATACTACTGCGGCAGTCCTTCCAGAGATGGATGACGAATTCCAAGAGCAACCCATCGTGCTGAATACCGACCTCGGTGAAATGACATTAGACGACAGCGACCCTATGCCCATCGCTACCGAGAGTGATGCGGATCCAGACTCAGGCGACTTCTCAGCGCCACTTCCAGAAGTGTCTGCCGAAGAGGAAGCTGTGCTAGTCGTTGCCTAGCAGAGTAGCGGGTGGGACCCTATAATACTTTCCCCCATTTAGAGAGGACCGATGAGTGTTGACTCTACTCATCGGTCTTCCTCTTTTGTGTGGACGGGTAAACGTGGATTGTGAGTCCGAGGATGAGTCGTATATTTCGGTTCTTTCATCCGTCTCACATTGATCTATGCTCCATATCCGTTCCACCCTATTCAGTCTCGCCATTTTTCTACCCTCTGTGCTCAGCGCGCAGACCATGCACAAAGTCGGCAAGGACTACGTGCACCACACCACGGAAACCAGCGGCAAATGCCGAGATCTGAGAGCCGCCTACTACCCGACTTTTCAGTCGATGACGGAGGTTTTCAAAGGCTCCAGCTCAGCCTCATCTAAAGGCACCCAGATCACCTCCCTCGAGGCAAGGCTACCGACTCGCGTAGAGATCCGCGATACGATGATCCGCAGCCACTTCACCCGCCCCCATGCAGAGACCGATATCTGGGCGCTGAAAACTGCCGCCAGCTATGGCTCCACCAGCGGCACCACGCTCTACCATGCGATGCCAGGTGTGCGCTCTCAGGCGACTCGGGTCTCCCCTTTCTTCGACATCCTCTACGATGAGAAGGAAAAATACTTCCTCAAAAACATCCGCATGGTCAGAAATGGCTTCTACCCATGGACGATCATCTACGACTGCGACACGGTCCTCGAGATCGGCGAGCCCAGTGCCCCTGTAGGACAGCGGATGCTGTTTTTCCACTCAGACCTAGATATCGATGCCGATGGCAGCGATGGAGCTCGCCATGGTGACCCTAGAGAGTACTCGAAGGATGGAGCCTTTCAGCCCGAGACCTCTTATCGCTGGTCCGAAGAACCGACGGTACCGAATCCGTTTTTGAAAAAATGGCAAACCCGCAAAAGCCAGGCTGAGGAGCGAATCCGCATCCTCGAAAAGCAGTTAGCGGAGTGGCGGCAGCTCCAAGTCAGCCAATACGGCCACCAAGTCGACGAGGACATCGCTGGCATCAACACCGCTTTGGAGAAATACCGCTACCAAGCCCAAAAGGCCGAGGGAAGGATTCGCGACATCACAAAAATGCGCCACCTCGTGGGCGAACTCGATCCCTTTATCGTGATCCCACTGTCGTGGACCTACAGCCTGCCTGACAAATACCGAGGCACCGCTTACGAAGTCAAAGTCGGCGACTACGCCCTAGTGCTCTATGGTCAGAAGGTTTACCCCTGTATCGTCGCCGACGAAGGCCCCTATCGAAAAACTGGCGAAGCCTCGCTGGCCCTAGCCGAACAGATCAGGCGCGACAACACTCGCCTCCAGGGCCGCAAATTGACGGCAGAGAATTCGTGCTTTTGGGACCTAGAGGTCAGCTACATGGTGTTTCCCGGCACCGCCGCGCCGAAAAGTACCTGGGGCATCCCCGACCTCGCTAAATGGAATAAAGACTGTGCCGAGCTGATCGAAGGCATGGGCGGGTTGGCAAAAGGTTTCACCATGCATCGGTGGTAACCGTCGCAAAGGGCGTGCAAACGTGATTGCGGAGCAGAGATTAGGATTAATTTCGTAAACTCTTCTTGACGTTTGCGCCCACGTTAGGCATTTATGCTACTGACCACTCATATGAAAGCTACTCTCGCGCTTGCCGTTGTTATCACCTCTGCTGCCTTCTCTTTTGCTTCCGCTGGCGAAGCACCTGCGGCCCCTAAGGTTTGTCCTCAGTGTGCCGATGAGACGAAGCACGACGATGCTGCACTACTTTTTCCAAAGTTTAAGCTGAACTTCCTGAAGTGCGATAAGTATCGCTGCAAGAAGCACGAAGGCTGTGAGACTGGTCCTGGTGAGTGCGCAAAGACAAGACCTGTCTGCGAGAAGGACAAAAAAGTAGCGGTGGCTCAGCCTGTTTACACGAAGTAATAACCTGATTTGCCAAGGGGATCACGAAACATGAAGCGCACTTTCACCATTTTTCTCGCCTGTCTAGCCGTATTGGCCCTCGCACCTCACGCAGAGGCCAAAGATGGTCCTAGATTGCCGAAGTTCAGTCTCCCCAAGCTTAAGCTGCCTAATCTCGGCCTTTCCAAATATAGCAAGGTTCCCGATGAGGTGCCTCACCACCTAGCGCCTTTCTCGGAGTTTGATCTCCTCGTCGATTGTGACGGTAAGCCACCCAAGGTAGTTGCCACCAAGACTGTGGAGCTGAAAAGGCAGGCCTTCACCCAGTGGGAGAAGCACGACTGCGGCATCATGATGAAGGGCAACTACATGCGTGTCACTTATCAGACCTTCTTCAGCGACGGCACGTCCATCGTTTGGGATAAGGAATACCGCTCTTAGCTCTCCCCTGATATCACTTTAGTAGCCACGGTTGTGGTAGGCTCTCTCTATCTCCTTCCTTAGCTGGGTCTTTGTTTTCGATCGATGAAGATAGCTAAGGACGGCATCCGCTCCATCGTGCGTATCGGTTACGATGGCAAAGTGTACAAAACCTTCCGTGGCACAGGCCGCGAGGAGCGGTTCAAAAACGAAGTCGCCGTCCTCAATGAGCTGGAGGTGCGCGGTTGCGACTACGTACCTCGCCTCATTGATAGCGATGAGGAGACTTTGACCCTAGTCACCACCAATTGTGGGACGCCGGTCGAAAAAATGAGCGACGAAAAAGTCGACAGTATTTTCGAAGAGCTAAAGGACAAATTCGGCATCGTCCACGACGATCCTTTTTTGAGAAACATCACCTACGATGCGCATCGGGGCAGATTCTGTGTGATCGACTTCGAGTTGGCAGAGATTCTCGGTGTGCCGATCGAGGCTTCCGAACTACCAGTCCTGAGCTGGAGCGGTGTCTCCAAGAGTGGCAAGCGCAAGAAGAAGAACGAAGATTCACTATCCGTTTTCTGCTCGCGACATGGCTGGGCCGATGAGGTCTCCCTACTCGACAAACGCTCGCTGCAGGATGGCCACCTCATTTTCGCTATCAGCGATGGTATGGGCGGCCATGCTGGTGGCGAGGTAGCCAGTAGTCTCACTGTGTCCCAGCTGCACCGCTACATCCCAGCGATGGTCGGCGACGAGGCTCCAGCGGCCCCCGGAGCCCTGCTAGAGAGTGCCATTCACTCCACTCACAACCACGTGGTCCGAGCCGCAGAGGCTTATCCCGAGGTCCACGATATGGGGGCCACCTTGGTTTGCGGCTGGTTTCTGCGCCGCGAGCTGCACCTCGGCCACATCGGCGATAGCCGGATGTACCGCTACCGCTCTGGCGAGCTCACCCAGCTCACGGCCGATCACTCCTACATCGGCAAGCTCGTGCAAGATGGCAAGATGACAGAGCTTCAGGCACGCATGCACCCTCGGCGCAATGTGCTCACCCAGGCGATCGGCGCAGGCTGCCAGTTCATACACCCCGAGGTCACCCACACCGATGTCAAATCTGGCGACTGGTATATCATCTGCTCAGATGGCGTCATCGACGGGCTGTGGGACAAACACATCCGCGAAGCAATAGCCAATGCTGATGAAAAAAATGATACCCCAGAGCAATTGGCCAAACACCTACTCACCAAAGCCTATCGCGAAGCTGGCAGAGATGACACCACGCTATTCGCGATACATGTGGAGTGACCCATCCTGCTCCCTGTAAAAGCCCCCGATTCAATAGGGTACAGTTTTCACTAAATAGGGTACAAAACCAGCAGGCTGAAGCAAAGCTGGGAGTAACTTTACAAAGTTCCAGATCAAATAGTCCCAGAGGGACGAAAAAAATAGCCGATGGTTTAGCGCAGCGAAACCACCGGATTGGCTAGCGTCTCATCAGGCAAGTTCCGGTAGGGACGATAGAAGCGGGCTCCTTCCTTACCGGGATGTTGAATAATGGTTTGCCGTCGATTGGCCTAGGCGCGCTTCTGTCGTCCCTACCGGGACTGATAATCATTCTGAGCTCGTCCCCAGTGGTTTCACCACCGGCTATTTTCTGTCGTGCCTCCGCCACTTGGGTGGGACATCGATTAAGATGTCTGATAATAAGTTGGTTCCACACAAAAATGAAAATTTGTTGTTAAAGGTACAAACTGCCACACTAAGACAAACAAAGGAGAACGAGGCCTTTCGGTCAAACCCTACACCACTATGAGAAACACTAGGGTTTCCTTTTGTACAAGCCCTTAGGAGCGAGCTGTTTATTCGGATCCTTCTTTGGGTGATACATATCGATGTAAATTAGATACTCGCGCCCTGTAGAGGTTTTCACCATATAACCGTCCAGCATGTTACCGTCTGGACCGCCTCCAAAACTACCCTTTCGCTCAAATTCAACAGGCTCGCCTTTTTCGTCGATTAACGTACGGAAATAAGCACGCTCAGCTGCAGGTCCGCCATACTCCTCAGCACTGCCAACTCTCACCGGATTGTCAGTGGTATGACCATACTTTGGATCAGACGAAGTCTGCGTAGGATCTGCATTTGCTGGCGCAGCAGGCTCTTTTGCTGCGCAAAAGATGGGTAACAATATAAGAACGGTAGAAAAGAAGAGAGACCTCATGGAGCTGAGATCCTAGAATGACTCCAGCCTTTGAATCAAGTTTTTATCACGCTGAGTGACTAGATTGTAGACTTTCCCCTCGCGCCCAGCTCGGGCTGTACGCCCCACTCGGTGAAGGTAGTTTTTCAATTCTCTAGGCAGGTGGTAATTAATGACACGAGCCACATTTTCGACGTCCAGTCCACGGGCCGCGAGATCGGTGCAGATCAGGATCTCGATCCGACCATCGCGAAACTCCTGGAGATTTGACCGACGCTCGACTTTATCCATATCGCCTCGGTAGACCGAGCAGTCGTAGCCATGCTCCTCAAGCTGCTCGTAGAGATTGTCACATTGCTCCCGTGTGTTGGAGAAAATCAATGTTCCTCCATCGAGAGAGCCGCCATCGTCGAGGATCTCTTGCAGTATGGGAAAGCGCACTCCCTTTGGCACATCGCGATTGATCGTCACCAGACTTTCCACTGGTCGATGTTTGCCTTTTGTCTCGATAAATTCTGCATCGGCGAACATCTCTTTCACTAGATCCTGCACCGCATGAGACACCGTGGCTGAAAACAGCGCCAACTGCCGCTCGTCTGGCGTCCTACGCAGAATTCGCCGCACAGCAGGGAGGAAACCTTGGTCGAGGATCTGATCCGCCTCGTCACAGACTAAAAAGCGTACATCACCGAGCGACACATGCCCCTTTTCCAGCAGTTGCTCTAGCCTACCGGGCGTCGCGATCAGGATCTCAAAGGGCTGGGCCACATTGCGCCGGACCACCGCCATCTTCATGCCGCCTAGGGCCACGCGCACTCGCACCCGAGTGTCGTGGGTGAAATCTTTGAAGACCCGCGACACCTGCTCGCCCAGATCGGAGGCTGGCACCAGCACGATCGCTCGAGGCAGCCCTGGCTCAGCCACCGCATTGCCACTCTCTTCCAGCTGTTTCACCAGCTGGAGTGCTGGCAGCGCGTAGGCCAGCGTCTTGCCACTACCTGTCTCGGCGATACCGACCACCGAATCGCCCTTTAGCAGTGCAGGCAAAGCCCGCTCCTGGATCTCAGTAGGCTCGGAAAAACCTAACTTCGAGAGCGTGCCAGATAGCGTCGGGAGCAGGGAGATAGATTGAAAAGAAGCCATGAGATTGATCGAGCCCCCAAACTACTGCCGGAAGCCACCTCTTGCACCTGATATTAAAGGCGACTAGACCAGACCTTAACCTGTTTAGAACAGGATTCTGCCACATCCCTGACTTGACCTGTGCCATTCCATTTTCAAAAGTGCTCACATGCTACGAAAGATTCTTTGCACACTCACCCCTGCCCTGCTAGCGAGCGGGCTGGCACAGGCCTCAGATTACCCACTAAAACCTGTGCCTTACTACAAAGTGGATATTTCTTCCGACGATTTCTGGCGTCCACGCATGGAGACCCAGCGCAAGACTCTAGTCCCTTGGGCATTCGACCGCACCCAATCCGGAGTCGACCACCTACAAGCTGCTGCAGACCATCTGCAGGGCAAAAAGTCGAAGGAAGAACACAGGATGCACCGCTTCATCGATTCTGACCTGTATAAGGTGATGGAGGGGGCTGCCTATCTACTCCAACTCGAGCGCGACCCCGAGCTAGAGGCGAAAATGGACAAAATCATCGAAGTCATAGGCTCCGCTCAGGAGGAAGATGGCTACCTCTACCCCTCCCACACCACCGGCGTGGGCAATGAGACTGGCATGATGGGCAACACCAAGTACTCCTACGTCGTCCATAGCCACGAGCTCTACAATATGGGCCACCTCTACGAAGCTGCTGTCGCCTACTACGAGACCACAGGCAAAGATGCTCTGCTGAAGATCGCAGAGAAGAATGCGCAGCACATCAACAAAGTCTTCTTCGAAGGCGGCGACGAGAAATACAATGGCGGCAAAGCCATCAATCAAGCCCCTGGCCACCAGGAGCCGGAGCTAGCTCTGGTGAAGCTGCACCGCGTCACCGGCAAGCAGCTGTACCTCGATATGGCGCGCAAGTTTCTCGAAATCCGCGGGATCACCTATGTGCCAGATGGCGATGGGGTCATGTCGCCGACCTACGCTCAACAGCACAAGCCAGTGCTCGAGCAGAGCGAAGCGGTCGGCCATGCCGTGCGCGCCACTTACCTGTACTCAGCCATGGCAGACGTCGGTGCCCTCACAGGCAAGCAGGACTACTCCGATGCTCTAGACCGCATCTGGGCAAACATCACCGACACTCGCATGCACATCACCGGTGGTCTGGGTGCCGTGCACGGGATCGAGGGATTTGGCCCACAGTATGTGCTGCCCAATGCCCACGCTTTCAATGAAACCTGTGCCGCTGTGGGCAATGTGTTTTTCAACTACCGCATGTTTCTTCTGCAGCGCGATGCCAAATACGTCGACGTGGCAGAAGTCGCGTTGCTCAATAACGTGCTCGCCTCGGTGAGTCTGGAGGGCAATAAATTCTTCTACGTGAATCCTCTGGATGCCGATGGCAAATACCCTTTCAACCACGGTACCGCAGGTCGTGCCCC
This sequence comes from Verrucomicrobiota bacterium, assembly GCA_020630975.1. Lineage (GTDB taxonomy): Bacteria > Verrucomicrobiota > Verrucomicrobiia > Verrucomicrobiales > DEV007 > Arctic95D-9. The sequence continues at coordinate 47,704 of JAHDID010000031.1, read as the reverse complement.
TTGGTTTGGCACCGCCTGCTGCCCATCGAATATGGCGCGCCTCATCCCTCAGGTGCCAGGTATGATCTACTCCACCGAGGATGCCAATCTCTACGTGGCACTCTACGCCACCAGCAGCACCGATCTGCAGGTGGATGGGCATAAAGTCACCATCTCTCAGCAGACTCAATACCCGAATGAAGGCCACATCGCGCTGACGGTATCGCCACAAGCTGCGGCAGATTTTGCCCTGCACCTGCGTATCCCCACTTGGGCTCAGGGAGAGAAATTTGTGCCCGGTGATCTCTATGACTTCATCGATGCGAGTGAAGACCAATGGTCAGTCACAATCAATGGAGAGGCCCATCAAATCGAGGGGCTGAATAAAGGCTTCGCTGTGATCCAACGCACTTGGCAGCCCGGCGACAAAGTCGAGCTCCAGCTGCCGATGTCGGTCCGAGTGAATGGCAGCCACGAGGAGGTGGAGGACAATGTCGACCGCATCGCACTCACCCGCGGACCTCTGGTGATGTGCGCCGAGGGTATCGATAATGATGGTGCGACCCAGCGCTTCTTCTTCGGTCAGACTCCAGATACCAGCGCAGCCACCACTCAGACTGCAGAGACCGAGTTCGGTAGTTTCCAGCAAGCTACCATCACAGCCGATTCGATCACCGCAGATGGTGCCACAGCCAGCGATCAGCCTCTCGTGCTCACCCCCTACTACGCATGGAACAATCGCGACTTCGGCTCGATGACAGTCTGGTTCCCCACCAAGCCAGAGATGGCGATTTTCGATCCCCACGCGCTACCCAAAGAGAGTGTGTTCACCGAGATCACTGCCTCTCACACGGGCGAGGAAGACACCGTAACCGCTATCGGCGATGGTGAGGTCGATAAATACTCCAGCGGCAACAAGATCTCTCGCTGGTCCAGCCGTGGCCAACCCGGTAAAGAGCAGTGGGTCATCGGTCGCTTCGCCGAGACTCGCTCGATCCGCAGTGTCGGTGTGTTCTTTATGGATCGCTGGCAGGGCGATGTGAGATTCCCCAAAGAGTGGAAACTCGAGATCGAGCAGAACGGCCAGTGGCAGCCATTCGAGCTGTATACCACCGACCAATACGACACTCGCGCCAATCAGTTCAACGTCGTCCACCCCGCAGCACCGACTGAGTGCGATGCCATCCGCATTCAGATGACCCCCCGCGAGGAGACAGCCGTCGGCATTCTAGAGGTCCAGGTCCAGTTCGAGGAGTGAACTGAAACAAAATTTGTCGCACCATCTCCAACTAATCATACGGCTGGAGATGCGAGCCTCAAAGTCGAGCCAGTGGAGGCGAGCGTCAGCGAGTGTCGTTTCATCTCACTCAGCCCGCTCGCCCATGCTATCGACTCGGATCACTCGCTTCGCATTCTTCGGCGACTCATTCTGCACTAGTTCAGCATTAGGGCGATCATTGGTCGCTACCCGATGTGCCGCCACCTCAGGAGATTTACCAGTAGCCACATGGCGATTCATCACTCGGCGAGCACACTCTTCCAGATCCAAATCGAGATACCAGGTGTCATCAAAGACCTGCTCCCTGAGAAGGCTCCAAGGCTCACTATCCAGTAGCAAGTAGTTGCCCTCAACGATCACAATCTGCCTTCCTGCTTTCAACTCAATACCACTCTCCACAGGGTCGCCTTTGCCATGCTCAAAACTAGGGAAAAGCCACTGCCCTCGAGCCCTCGCAGCCACCAGGTGGTCTACCAGACGCTCCGCATCAAAGGTGAACGGTGCTCCACGCCTAGCATGGGCCATCTCCGGCTGTTCCATCGCGTCTAGTTGGTGCCGATAGTAGTGATAGCCATCCATCGGTATCACGGTAATCGCGCTTGGCAGTCGCTCTCTAACTGCCTCTGCCAAAGTACTTTTGCCACTCCCTGGAGCGCCAGCCAGACCTATCCAGTGCTGCTGGTCCAGCCCTAAGCCATCGAAAATCATCGCCAACTCCCCAGCTAGTTGATCGTAGGACGTATAGGTGGATTGCATACCACATTCTCTACTGTTCAGGATGGCCAATAGTCCAGCCCCCGTGTCGATTCCCAAACACATCCACCAGCTCTATTTTGTTGCCATCAAACGGAAAATCGAAATACACGTCCCCGTTTTTATCCCTTTTCACCTTTTTATCGACAAGGGCTGTCGCTCCCAAAGGCGCAGCTATCAGCCCATAGGTAATCACACCATCCTTCGCCTCGTGGTGCACTGAGATGCCGGGACAAACACGATTTTCACTCTTTGGTTCGGATAGGGTCAATCTCAATACCCCGCGCTGTACCATCCCCTCAGAGATGACTTTATATTCGGTCGGATGAAAATACTGGAGCTGCCCCACAGCTCTGTGAAACACATAAGCAAGACAGGCAAAAATAGCCAGTAGGAACAAAAATACGCCAAAAATCTTCGTCATCTAGAATCTTCCAAAGGGTTAATGAAAACATCCCCTCTCGCAAGACTCACCATCAACAAACCAAACAATGGGCCCGCAACCGAGCTGAGCTGATGAGTCCCCAGATTCGCCATGTTCAGAGGCTTGACCTCACATTTCACCTCTGTTTATTGAGCCTTCAAACGTTTAAGACCTCACAGAGCTTTCTTTCTTACTTATGATCCGAAAATACCTAGCTACCACCCTATGCCTCGGCGCAGGCATCGCTATCCAAGCCCAGGCTGCCGATGCCAAGGTCGATTTCATCACCGAGGTGAAGCCGATCTTCGAAGCGACCTGCATGGGCTGCCACAATGAGGAAAAGAGCAAAGGCGACTACCGCATGGATCAGAGAGATCTGGCCTTTGAAGAGGGCGACGAGGGCCCCACCATCACCCCTGGTGATGCCGAGGATAGCTCAGTGTACTGGACCACAGCTCTGCCCCACGACGATGATCTCATCATGCCCCCCAAGGAGCCCCTCACTGTGCAACAGCAGGAAACCATCCGTGACTGGATAAACCAAGGTGCCGAGTGGCCCGAAGGTGTCGAGCTGGTCCAAAAACAGCGATTGAAATACGACTCCGATATCGCTCCGATTTTGAAGAAAGGCGGCCCATTCAGCGCCTCACAGCGCGAAAAGCTGCGCCTCTGGGCGATGCAGGGGGCCGTGTGGCCAGAGGGCTTCTCCACTGCGACTGAAGAAGATGGCCCGGCAGCCCCAGCCGATGATCTTGCGCTGGTCGAAAAGATGCGTGCTGCCATCCTCGCTGGCACACCAGAAAAGGTCTTCGACGAGATGAAAGCCTATGAAAACACCATCCCCAAGACAGGTGTGAAATATGAGATGCTACCTATCCCAGGTGGCGATTTCCTCATGGGCAGCCCCGACAGCGAGACCGATCGCAAAGACGATGAGGGACCTCAGCACAAGGTAAACATCAAACCTTTCTGGATGGGGAAATTCGAGGTGACCTGGGACATGTATCAGCCATTCATGATCACTTCAACCCCGCGGAATAAAGATGGTTCGCCTCGCCAGATCGAGCCAGATGCTGACGCGGTCGACATCGTCTCCAGCCCGACTGCTCCCTACACTGAGATGAGCTTCAATATGGGGCTCGAGGGCTTCCCTGCTATCTCCATGACCCAGCACGCGGCCAATAAATTCTGTCAATGGCTGAGTGCTCAGACCGGCCACTACTACCGTCTGCCTACCGAGGCCGAGTGGGAGTATGCTTGTCGCGCAGGCACCACAGGCCCTTTCAGCTGTCCCGAGGATCAGCTAGCCGATTTCGCTGTGTTTGAGGCCGATTTCGACAATCCGACTCTATCTGGCTACGCCAAAGTCGGCACCAAAAAGCCCAACCCATGGGGGCTCCACGACATGCACGGCAATGTCTGGGAGTGGGTGCTCGACCAGTATGTCGCCGGCAGCTACGCTGGGCGCTCTGTCGATGTGGCACTAGATTCGCCGCTAGTCTCACCCACCGAGCTCTACCCACGAGTGGTTCGAGGTGGCTCTTGGTACGATGGCCCTGCCGACGCTCGCTCTGCCCGCCGTTTCCCTTCTGAGGAAAACTGGAAGCAGCAGGACCCACAGCTCCCTAAGTCAATCTGGTACCACACCGACGCTCTCTGGCTCGGCTTCCGCCTAGTCCGCCCACTCGAGACACCAGACACCGAGACCATGCACCAGCTATGGAATCTCGGTCGCCCAGAGGACGAATAAATCCCCCAAATTCAATAGGGTACAATCCTGACTCAATAGGGTACAATCTTCCGAAGCGGGGGCTATCTAGCCCCCGTTTTTCGTTTTTACGTCCCTCCCCGGACCTACTCCCCCTCTGGAAAGCCGCTCGACCTGTGGACTTCCATCTCGGCGGTCACGATACGGCACTCTACGCCGTCAGTCGCTTCGATCAGTTTCATGCCTCGCTCCAGTCCCAACAAACTCACCGCTGTGGCGTAGCTATCCGTGGTTGTGGCATCCTTTGCGATCACTGATACGGCGATTCGCTCGGTCAGGCCTAGGCCGGTGGATTTATCTACGATGTGGGAATAGCGCTGACCATCGATCTCCAGATACCGCTGGGTATCGCCAGAGGTCGACACAGCAGCTGTCGCTAGGCGAAAACTGGTATCACCAGCCTTTGCCATTTCCATGGTATCCAGCCCCACTGCCCAGCCTACCTCTCCTGGTGGTGGTTCGCCGAGAGCGATATCGCCGCTAGCTGCTACTAGTGCACGCTGGTATCCCGCCTCGTGGAGGATGGCCAGCACAGCATCTGCTGCATAGCCCTTGGCGATCCCGCCGAGATCGAAGACCATACCCTCGACTGATTTGGTAACAGTGCTCGCAGCCGAGTCGATCGTCACCTTTTCCATGCCTGTGCGGGCTTTAGCACCAGCGATCTGCACCTCCGTGGGCAATTGATTCGATCGACGCGAACGGCGCCATAGTCGGACCATCGGGCCCACGGTGGGATCAAACGCGCCGTCGCTCACTTCAAACAGATGCTGACAGCGCTGCAGCACATCGAGTAGCTCGCTACTCACCGCGACCGGTTCCCCGGCAGGCGCTGCAGACAGGGTATTCAGCTCGGATTCCACCAAGTAATCGGAGCAAATCGCATTAATCGCGGCCACCCTATCAAACCCCGCTCGGCTCACTGCTGTGAGTGCCTCGACAGTCTGCTCTCCATCGTCAGGCACCCACACCCGCAGGGTGAACAGGGTGCCCATGTGGGGCTCTTGAAAGGAATACAGCCGACCAGCCTCCGCCCCAATGGCCTCTGTAGCGGCAGGGTCTTCGTCTGACTCGCCGCAACTACAGCCTGCGACTAGTGCCGCAGACGATGCTGCCAAGAAAGATCGCCTAGATGCGCTCGCCATATTTCTCCAAATGCAGCGCCCTGGCCTGGCCCAGCCAGTCACCACGGTAGAGTGCCTCATGGCAGCGCATCTCATTGGCTAGGATACGGCAGCTACGGTGCGACCAGCTAGAGATCTGCTCGTAGGTGTAGCAGCCTAGGTCGTAGAGATGCTGCTGGCGCGCCTCATCGAGACCTTGGATCAGCGTCAGATCATCCTTATTCTCAGGGATGTGGAGTAGGACGATGCTGTAGGCCTCGTCATAGCGCGCCCAGCCTTTGTCGATAGCCTCGCGGTAGACGTGCTCCGAGCGCAGCTGAGAGGCCGCCCCCACATGAGGAAACGCATCGTAATCAAAGGCCACTTCACGAAAACCCGACTCATTGTAACGGTAAAATCTCTGCAAAGTGTGGCTGTGTGTGCCGCTGTCTGTCGCCAGGGAATCCCCAGCTCCAGACACCATGCCGGTCTCAGCACTCGATCTGCCAGAAAAATACAGCCAACACACCACGGTGATGAATGCGCAGACAAACAAGAATAGCGCAAACAACAGAAACAGGTCCTGAGGCTCACCTGTCAGGAAGTTCAGCCTATCACTCCAAGGCAGTGGCAAAGTGCTGGTAACAGTAAACATCGGTAAACTATTGTGTTAAGGTATCCTACCCTACATTATTTCGATTGAAATTCTAATGATTACGGTTTTGGCCGCCAAATTTCATTCCCTCCTTTGGAAGGATTTATCATGGCAAACGTCACAATCCTGTGTCAGATATCCCTCCCGATCGTATCTTTCTTTCCAATATAGCAGTAAGTAATGGCTGTCAGAATTGATCCCAAGCTCCATCAGGAGAAGAAACCACCCTGGATCCGGGTGAAGCTACCCAACAACCCAGTCTTCTGGGATACCAAGGAGCTGATCGACGATCTCAGCCTAGTCACCGTCTGCGAGGAGGCTCAGTGCCCCAATCGCTGGGAGTGCTGGGGCCAAGGCACGGCTACTTTTATGATCGCTGGCGATCGCTGCACCCGCGCCTGTGGTTTCTGCGCAGTCGATACTCGACGTCCACTCACGCTGGAGGCCGATGAGCCACAGCGCGTGGCCGAGGCTGTGAAGCGCCTAGAGCTAAACCACGTGGTGATCACCGCAGTCGCTCGCGACGATCTGCCCGATGGCGGTGCCTGCCACATGGCCGATACCATCTACCAGGTGCGAGAGATCAATCCCGATGTGGTGATCGAGGTGCTGACACCCGATTTCTTGGGGAAAGAAGATGCCCTCTGGGTGGTGATGGAGGCTCAGCCTCGGATCTTTAATCACAATATCGAAACTGTGGAGCGCCTGTCCGACAAGGTACGCTCTCAGTCGGAGTATCATCGCTCGCTCAAAGTCCTACAAAACGCCCGCCACATGGCCAACGACATGGGCTACCGCTGCGCGACGAAAAGCGGCATCATGCTCGGCCTCGGCGAGACTGAGGAGGAGATACTCCAGGCATTTGATGATCTGCGCGAGCACGAGGTGACGGTGCTGACCTTGGGCCAATACTTGCGCCCCACGCCAAAGCACTTGCCAGTGGTGGAGTATATCGAGCCAGAGGTATTCGACCACCTAGGACAGATCGCCAAGGAAAAGGGCTTTCGCCATGTGGCTTCAGGGCCGCTAGTTCGCAGCTCCTACCACGCTGCAGACTTCAAGCCCGAGCTCGATCCTCTGGCCTAAGGCCCGAAAGAGCCGTCAATCTAGGTTTCTGTTAGGCACACCAAGTTTTGGTTTACCCCACAAGAGCCTAGTGTACAATCTGTAATCGCGACCTAAGGCTAAGCGCCGACCCACGTCAGAGTCTCTGGTCTACCGACACACTGCACCAAACGTAAGCGCCTGAATGATCCGACAGATCCCAAAGTCATTTGCGAGGGTTAAAACTCTCGTATTCGCCTTCATCTCGATTGTGGGCCTCTCCTTCGCGTGCTCGTTAGACTACATCTTCCGCCACGAGGAGACTCGCCAGGCCAAGATCGAACTCAGAGAGATGAACCTCGAGCCCACTGCCGATGGTCTCATACAAGCCGTTCGCCAAGGCAAACTGGCGCTTTTCGATAACTACGACACTGCAGGGATCAGCTTCGGATCAGTGGCCGCCAATGGTCTTACCCCACTCCACGCGGCAATCATCTCGCAGGATAGTGATGCCATCGACCAAGTGCTGGTGCGCTCCAGAGAGGTTAGCGAAACCATAGACGAAGCTACCTCCGATGGTATGACACCGCTAAAGCGCGCTCTGGAAGCGAAAGATTTCACCCTAGCCAACCGCCTGGTGAAGCAGCTGGGAGCTAATATCAATATCGATAAAGAGCCCGGTCTACCCTACCTGATCTCTGCGATCCAGGAGGGCGATGCTGGAATCCCGCTGCGCGACTATCTGCTCGACCTCGGTGTGGATGTGAACCGCACAGGTGAGCAACCGCACTCAGCACTAGTCCTGGCTGCCGATCAGGACGATGTGTCTCTGATGCGCCGCCTCATCACTCAAGGTGCATCGATCGCTCAAAAAGGAATCTCCGAGAAACCTCTGCTGATGGAGGCCGCCCACGAGCTTGAGTACGAGGAGGTCGCCCTCCTGCTGGAGAAAGGCGCTGATGTCGAAGAACGCTATGAAGGTGTCGACCTACTCTCTCTAGCCCTGCAGGAAGACGATGGTCACCTCACGCATTTAGCCATAGAGGCAGACGCCAATCTCGATCGAAAGGGTGCATCAGACGAGCCTCTCATCATCGAGGCCATCAATGACAATGCTCACGACTGGCTACTCACGCTGCTCGACCAGGGCGTCTCCATTGAGACCCAGTCCACCGCAGGAGACAGCCTGCTGATGACTGCTGCCAAGACGGGCAACTATGAAATGGTCGACTTTCTCATCGCAAGAGGAGCCGATGTGAATGCGAAGAATAAAGACGGTCTCACCCCACTAGGCCAAGCTATCGAAGCGGGCGATACTGCACTGGTGCGCACACTCGTCGAAAATCGAGCCGAGATCTTTCCAGAGCCGATGTTCACTGCAGCCTATCGCAATCGGGACAATCCGACCATGAGCCTACTGCTCAATGCCGGAGTCAGTCCAGAGATCAAGCTAGAGGGCTCTGACAAGCGCATCATGGATGCAGCAGTAGAGGATGGCGCGGTCGAGACCGTACAGACTCTCATCTCCATGGGCACAGACATCGGAGACAATCTCTGGGGGGCTATCATCACCGGGCAGGATAGTCTAGTCGAAGTCATCCTCGGGAATGGCGCCGACCCGAAGCAAAAGGGCCCCAACGGTGAAGACCCTCTGGAATACGTCCTCAACGAAAAGCGCTTCAGTCTACTCAAGCCACTGCTAGCAGCTGGTGCCGATCCGAACCCCATGTTCGATGCGCGCGAGTCCTGGGTATCCCGTGCGATCCGATCAGGGCAGAAAGATGCCGCGCTCAGCCTCATCGATGCAGGTGCCAAAATCGGCGATGGTCGCTGTCTCGATGGCCAGTCCATGCTCGGCTGGTCGATCGGACGAGAGATGTACGATGTCACCAAAGCCCTGCTCGCCAATGGGGCCGATCCGAATATACAGGAGCCATCGCCCTGTAATGAGGGCTTCATTGCTACCTTTGACGAGAGCTCCACCTTCCGCCGCGCGCTCAAATACGATAGCAAGATGCGGCCTTTGATGATGGCAGCGGTAAAGCGCAACCACGATGTTGCTCAGGCATTGGTAAAAGCCGGGGCCAAAAATCTGACGTCGCGGCGCTATCTCTACCCAGTAGCTATCGGTGCCTGGTACAACGATGTGAAAATGATGCAGATCTGCTACGGCCGCGATCCCAACCATCAGCCACGCAAGATCATCGTCGATCTCTCCGACCAGCGAGTCAGCTATTTCGAGAACGGTACCCAGGTCTATTCCTCGGTCTGCTCCACTGGTAAGTCTGGCTACCGCACCCAGCCTGGCACCTATGTGATCACCCAAAAGAGCAAAGATCACATCTCGTCCATTTATGGGTCGCCTATGCCATATTTCATGCGCGTCAGCTGTCGCGACTTTGGTATCCACGTTGGCAACTGCCCTGGCTACCCTGCTTCTCACGGCTGTGTCCGTGTGCCTTGGAATGCCGCCAAATACTACTATGGCAGATGCTCACTAGGCGACATGGTCATTATCCAGCGCTAGTGCTGAGAGGATTTTCTCCACCACTCACCTACCACATGCATCGCGAGCCTCTCTTATCGCTACTGGCAGATTATGCCTCCCACCATCCGGAAGAATCCGTGACCAGCCAGCGTTTCATCGATTTCGTCACTGCCCATGACGATTGCTTCGAGCGCAGCCTACAGATAGGCCACATCACCGGCAGTGCTTGGGTAGTAGATGCATCCCGCACCAAGGTTCTCCTAACTCATCACCGTAAGCTCAATATATGGGTACAGCTAGGCGGCCATGCCGATGGCGAGACAGACATCGCCAAAGTCGTCATGCAAGAGGCTAGCGAAGAATCAGGCCTGAGCCAACTCTCACTACCCGATAGCCCCCAGATCTTCGATCTCGACATTCACACCATACCTGCGCGCAAAACGGATCCCGAGCACCTCCACTACGACGTCCGTATGGTCGTCTACCACGATGGAGATGGTGACTACCAGATCAACGAAGAATCCCACGACCTCGCCTGGGTAGAAATAGCCAAACTCGAGCGCTTCACCGACGAGGATTCTATGCTCAGGATGAAGCATAAGTGGAACCGCTCAAAATGATCCACATTTAGGTTAGCCTATAAGACATGCCTATCGCCATAAATCGCGTCTCTGAAGATCCTGAAACTACCAATCAAGAGATCGCATGGCTTTGTGAGAAACAGTGGGAAATCACCCCACAAGTCGAAGCGTTGAAAGAATGGGTGAAAAGCCCTGATTTTTCTAATCTCCCTGAGAATCACTATATTGCGGACATTGGGTTTGGTTGGCGTAGAGACGCAATGGCTGGAGGCCCCGTTTTAGAACCTGAATTCATGCTCCTTTTGGCAGAAAAAGGAATCACACTTCACCTATCCGAGTATGCATTCTTTACAGATGGCGGCCAGACAAGCTTAATAACAAGAAGCCTAAGCAAATTTGCGAACTGGCTGACCCGCCTCCGCACCATCCCATCAAAACGACAGATCAATAAGATTAGCCTGAAAAGGCTATGTCCTATCGCTGGTCTCCCCCTCTTCCGATCATGAAAACAAAGCTGCAGAGACTCCGACGACGCTGGCTAACCATTCCATGGGGTTGGCGGTGGCTGATCTGGACAGGGGCAGTAGTAGGCAGCTTCTACGGTGTCGAGAATACACGGGGCGATTACGCACTTCAAAGGTACATTGAGATGAGCCATAACGCAGGCGAATGGTTCGAGCCACCCGAGAAACAGGGTGTGGATGTGGTAGAGCTGCTAGCTGAGGGGTATCGGCTGGGCCATAGGTACTTTTCCGAAGAGAGCGAGAGCTTTGATACTGATACTTTTAAGGGCAACTATGGACCTAGATCAGGCCAACCGATTCCCTTTGACGCCGCGAGATTAGGCGCAGACGAATTGACAAAAGACTATACTGCTAAGGCTGCTGCAGCGGAGTACCTCCGAGTCGCAGTAGATCACGCTGGATTAGACTATGCAATAGAAAGTATCAACGGAGGTGACTATGCAAGCCAAGCCTATTCAGATAGAGGCGCCGGGCAGATCAATGAACTAGATATGTCTTTCGCACTAATCAGGGGGCTAAAGCACCGCTCAGCAGCTCATGTCCAATGTGGCGAAGGCAGTGCCGCACTGGAGGATATAGTCGCGAGCCTAAGGTACAGTAAATACCTACAAAACCGGCCTGGAATTATTAAATATCTAGCAGCGACGGCTTATTGTGGAATCAGTCTAACGGCGCTTTGGGAGGGGCTAGCGGCCAAAGCTTGGGACCGCCAGCAACTAGAACTCATAGCAGCAGCCCTTGCAGACTATCCACCACCATCAGCTAGCAACGAGCGGCTTTATCTAAACCTCCGTGCAGAGGCATGGGAAGATCGCTCGCTTACGATCGATCTCAGCAGCCGCATGGAACATGGTCTATGGTTTCGACCAGTCGATGTTGCCCGTCTGCCAAACTATCTTCATTTTATCCAGGAATGGATCGATAATGCCATAGTCTATGCCCCGAGCGGCTGGTATAAGCTCTGGTGGATTCAGGAACAAGAGCGGAACCGAGCAGATCTACTACCGACCTCTCCACGGCTCGATCAGCGATGGTACTTTTCAATCTGGCAGATGGAACGCATACTACCAGTCGATGGACTGATGAATGTGCAGAGGCGCTTGGAGGCAAATCTGCGAATGGCTCAGATAGCGACTGCGATGGAGTGCTATCGACTTCACGCTGGGTACTACGCTACAAGTATCCAAGAGTTAGTACCGACCTATCTAGAAGATGCCTCAATACTTGTAGACCCATTCTCAGGAAAGCTATTCATCTATCTCCCATTATCCGGCGACACAGAGTCACCGCTAATCTACTCAGTCGGAAAAAACGGCTCCGACGATAGCGGTAAATACAAACATCTTTCAAGCTCAGAAGACGACATACTCTGGTATTTGAGCTACAAATAGAAATCCCCCCTCGTCAGCCCATCTACAATCGCATTAGTCCCACTCACGCTTTCTTAAGCCACTGGCATCATTGAAGGGTAACCAGTGTCATAATCTTTTCTGCCCTGAACCCGCCCTCAATCATCTGACGGAATGATTGGTGACATCCTACTACGTCCTGCACGTAAACACCGTATCAAACTCGGGAGAAACAACAGATCACCTGCCGCCGCGATCAACAGCACGATCGCCGAGCTCATGCCAAATCGTACCGATGGGCCAAACTCTCCCCAGAAATAGCCCATCATCCCGACACTGAGCACCATAGTGGTCTGGACGATGGCTACAGCGCTGTTGCGAAAGGCATAGCTGACGGGATCGTGATCCGGTCCCTGTTTGCGATAGCCGCGCCCGAGCCAGGTCAGGTAGTGTACCGTGTCATCGACTGCGATACCAAACGCCACGGCTGCGATCGTCATCATCGCGATATCGATGCGCAGAAAAAACCACCCTAGCCCGCCGAAGAACAAGACCAGGGGGAAGACATTTCCCAAGATAGCGATCAGCCCCATCTTGAAGCTACGCAGAAAGATGATGATCATCGGAGTGATGACTAGGAATGCCAACAAGAAGGAGCGCAACAACTGGCGCAGCAGACCATCCTGAGCATTCGAAAATAGCTGGTAAGCCCCGGTGAGGGTAATGCCAATCGGTATATCAGCCCGTTCTTTGGCCAGCTGGATCTCCTCTGCCACCTCTTGATTGAACTTGGAGAGATGTGGCACTGGCTCGGGAGGATGGCGCACACTGATCCGCCAGTGCTCGCCCTCATCATCCCTGACTATCCACCCTGCCTCGATCGCCTGATCGAGCACCTCTTTGTAGGCAAAGTACTTCTGCACCACGGTCAGGTCCGATGCTAAACCACCTGCGTAGACTAGGGGCGAAAACACCACATACCCCTCGTCGATTTCGCCGATAGCCTTGGTGAGCCGTTGGATAAACTTAAACTTCTGAAACGCCGATTGCTCCGTCTCCTCAGACGCCGCATAGGTGATCATGAGCTCTGACACCTGAGGCGCTGCGAATCGCTCTTCGTACCACCTAAAATCCGCTAGAAAAGCCGAGTCGGATTTGAAAAAAGTCTCCAGCCTCACATCCGACTCCAGATGCCGCAGTCCATAACCGGCAAAACCCAGAAACAGTAACGATGTGATAGCGATCTGCCAACGCTGCCGCTGAGTGATCCAGTCGAGGAACCGAACCAGACCTTTGTCGAACCGACTCTCCTCCTTGGGCACCGGCTGAAACACCACCAATGCGGCAGGTACGGCTAACAGGACTGTGATCGCCGATATCCCAACTGCCACTCCTCCAAATATCGCAAAGTCAGAAGCGACCTTGAGATTACTCGAAGCCAAGGCAGCAAAACCAACAATAGTAGACAAAGCCGCTGCTACAGTGGGCAACCAGCCAGAACGAATCGCATGGCGCCAAGCGATGCCAGCATAACCCTGCTCGCGGTAGGACTCGGCATAGTAGTTGTAAAAATGGATGGCATTCGACATAGCCAGGAGCTGCGCCAGACTCGGCACGATCACCAGCAGGTCCCCCAACCCCTCGCCAGCCAGGTCGATAGCAGCGACACTGTAAAGAGCCGCCATACCACTGGTGACAAAGCAGACCATGGCCATCTGCACATGCCGCAGCATGATCAGCAGCACCACCAGTCCGAGCCCCGCCACCATGGGGGCTACCACCAGCAGCGTCCGCCGAGTCGTGTCGCTAGCGCTGACAGCTAAAAACGTCGGTCCTCCTAGACGGATCTGTTTCTCCTCTCCCAGTATATCGTCGCACACATCTGTCACTAGGCCCAGTGCGTCTGGCCGATTGTCGGCGCAGTAGGCAGAGCCCTCGACGACGATCATTCCTGCCTGGCCATCTCGCCCGACTAGAAATCCCTCGGTTCGCTGCCGCAGATTCTCATCCAAGATCTCAGGGGCTAGACCAGGCGATGCCAGCGCCTCTCTGAGACTCCGATAGTCGATCACCGCCTCGAAGTAGCGCGGCCGCCCCTCTAGCTCTGCCTGTGCACTGTCGCGCCTCTCGATCTCTGCCGAGACTTGGCTCAGTATGGGATCACCGACATCGCACCCCTCCCAGCTGACCAGCAGCATATCGATAGCACCAAAGCGCTCGCTAAATCGGTCAAACAATCGACTCTCAGACGTGTCCTGTGGCATCCAGGCGCTACTATCGCCACTGATAAAACTTACCCCACCTAGGCCACGCCCCAAAAAGCCTGCTAGTGCACCGAGCAGTACCAGTATACAAATGGCAACCAGCCTTTGCCTAGGGGTCGTCTCTACGGCGGCACTCATCCAGTAGCGGAGCGATCCCGCAGATCTCTAGTGTTTGCCCCTATCGTCCAACTTTTTGGACAGCTTTTGACTGCTACGCTCGAGGATACGCTTTTCTTCGGCAGACAGACTCTGCATACCTTCCTCACTGATTTTCTCGAGGATAGCGTCGACTTTTTTATTCAGATAGGCTGCTTCTTCCTTCTTTTTCTCAGCCTTTTTCTCGTCCACCTTATCCTTCACCCGCTTCTTGAGACTCGCCTTCTCCTTTTTCTCCCCGCTGCCATACTTCATATTCGGCCACCAGCGCTTTACGAAGAGAAAACCAACCGCCAACCCGCCTAAATGCGAAACGTAGGATGTGTTGTTTGTCGAAAACCCAAAGAGGCCACCTAAAAAGCCCAAAACATTAATTCCCAAGATAAACCACGCAATATGCTTCGCCTTTATTTGAATAGGCAAAAACATAAAAGAAACCGACTGGTTAGGCATGGCACAAAGTAAAGCTATAGCTATTGCTAAAACTGAAGCCGAAGCCCCTGAAAGGATGCCTGATCCAAATGCGAAGCCCCACACGAGATGCAGTAGCCCACCAATCACACCACCGATTAAATAGACATACAATATTAAGCGGCTTCCAAATAACTGCTCAGCAGCCCTTCCCATAAAGAACAGCAGTAGCATGTTGAAGATAAGGTGAATCGCATCGCCATGACAAAACTGAAATGTGATCAGCTGCCATAGCTTGCCACTGAAAATTCCAGATTGGGATAGTGTGAACCATTCTTTGAAGACTCCACTATCATCGAGCAAAAAGTGCTGCACCACATAAACCACCGCATTGATCACCATGAGCCAGGTCACCTGAGACCAACCAAGTGGCCCACTGCCCTTGTTGCTGTCGCTCATGTATTCTCGATCGTAAATTCCCATAATTTCTCTTAATTAAATGTAAACTCATCCTGCGTACTGCCCAAAAGGAAAAAGCCACAAAATGCTGCTGTCGATCAGCGACCCAACCGCCCCCAGCGCTTGCTAAATTCGCGCCCAGTGAACTTTCTCGGGTCGGCACCCTCCGCCATCGCTTCGGCCCGATCTGCGCGTAGGAGAAGCTCCATACGGACCTCATCGGCTGAGGTCCAGCTACGCTTCCTACCGTTTACATTGGACGTCGTTGTCGAGTTCAAGCGCTTAGGCAGTACGATGAAAGGGTTGCTCGGCAGATACCACGCCCCAAACTTCACCTCCGACACATCGCGTGCGTGATCAGCCAGCTTACGCATGGCACTGGCCAGCGCCGTAGGGTCCAAAGTCGTACGCACCGCAGCCACATCGGCACACAGATCGCGACCCTGCTCGATCCAGCGCGGCATGAATGCCCAAAAGAAGATCGATAAGAAAGACAGTATAGCCGCAGCCGGACGCCCCATGGCAAAGCCCACGAAACACAATGGCATCAGCCATGGCAGCGCCCACCACATGATCTCGGCACGTGTGGCCAAGCGGCACCACTTATCCCTCATCCCGGCGAATTGGGCCGCCACCAATGCCTGCAGTTCGTAACGGCTCAGCCGCTCTAGAGCTCCGGTCGTAGCCACGACGATCTCTCGCTTTGTGCACGGCACCATGGCGATATTCGCGATCGGACTCTCGTATGTCTGGATACTCTCCACCGGTTCGACCAAGGCTATGGCGATCTCAGTGACCACATTCTCAAACTGCTGACTCGGTGGCTGAGGCCGAAGATATCGCACTAGCCGGTCGCCGATCTTTTCCAAAGGTAAGATCAGCAACACCACCAATGGTAAAATAACTGAGATCCCCAGCGCCCAATACCACGGAACACTCCAAGCAAACTCGCCATCCAAAAACCAGACAGCTGTGAACAAAGCAAAGAATAGCACACTCTGCAGAGAGCCAGTAATGGCATGCCGACGAGCCGATTTCTCGAGGTTGATGATCATGATATAAAAGACGGCGAGAAAGAATCGCACTGTAGATCTATCTGGCACGGAGAACACCCGAGATCCTCAATCTGACAGGCAGATCGCAATAAAACTCATAAAAACACTGCATTAAATAACGCCTAACTTTTACCAAAAATCAGTTGCGTGGTCTAGAAAAACTAATTAAGAAGTCTTAATTACTGCTCTTTCCTAGATGATTACTGCCTACTTAATCATTGTAACATTCCTCACCTTGTTGGGTGCGGCGTCTTACGTCTCCAGTTTTAACTAGACTTACCTCTTCAACTTTCAACCCAAACTGAGACCAACCCTAAACGAGCACGATCCACACCCTAGTAACTTATGACATCGCACACTCACAAGAAAGTCGGGCCAGACAACAGGGCAACCATACCACACACCGGTATAGCCAAGTGGATCGAGCCCACCGAGCAGCAAGCGACCGAGGCCGAGGACTTCATTCCTCACTTTCGCAATCGCAGTGAGTATTTTGATAAGCTTCACGAAGCCATCGCCGGTCTGACCGCCCTGATGACGACAGAAGTACACGACGCCAAACTATTACAACAAGCCAAACAAGAAGTGAAAAAGATCGAAACCGAGAAATACGATATGGTCCGCGAATATCTAGGAGCGGATGTCACCGATCAGATGCAGCAGATCAACAATGACCTCGATGAACTAGCTTCACTCGTCTCTGGCATCGAGGCTAGCCTTGCAGGATTCACCCCTCTCATCGACGAGGAGAACGCACAAGGAGAGCGCGACGCTGCCTAATCTCTGGAAGCGGCTGCCATGATAGCCGCAGAAACGACCTCTGGTCTTTCTAGCAGCACTCGGTGCCCACACTCGGGCACCACCCTCAGACGGATGCTAGCCGAGTGCGACGCGGCATCCTCAGCTAGGTTTAGAAATTTGTGGTCTTGCTCACCCACGACCCATTCGATCGGGCAGGGGCTACTAGCTAGACTGTCTCTGAGATCTGCCTGCCTGCCCAGCGACCAGTTTCGAAAAGCTGCAGCGATAGGCTCTGCTTGATCACCTAGTTGATTCTGGCTTTCTGGGATCTTTCCCGCTAAAACGCCTTGGGCATTCCACTCTGAGAGAAATTCTGCCCAATTGCCGGGCTCTTCTACCCGCCTAGCCCACCCCTCGTCACTCGCCAGCCTCTCAGCACGCTCCTGCTCGCTCTTCAGCCCTGGGTGTGCCGATATGATGACCGCATAGTCCCACCTCTCTGGATGCCGCGAGATCGCATGCAGAGCGAGCCGCCCACCCATCGAGTAGCCGCAAATCCCTCGAGGCCCAGAAATGCCCGCCAGATGATCTGCTACCTCATCTAGGGACAAATGCGCTAGCGGCCACAGGTCGATGGCCTGCAGTTCGGCTCCTCCAGTCTTTGCCACCGCTTCGAAGTCTGCTGGGCTGCCGATATTGCCATGGAGCGCGAGAGTCATGAGCGACTGGCCAGAGCCTCCCAATACGCCTCAGACTTCTGCTGATCGATCTTCACCTCGATCACCGCATGATCTCCTAGAACCTCAGGCCAAGTCTCAGCAGCCCCATCCCAGCAATGATACTCCATACGCCACTGCTCCGCCCATGCCGAAAAATCTAGCTCATGCTGATTCTCGGCCAGAGCCATCGCCTCTGTCGGCAGAGCGCGCATCGCTGGCAACCGCGAAAAGATCCGCCCACCGCTGTTGTTCAGCACCGCGATACGCCGGCGGCCTGCCGGCAACTGCCCAGCTATCCACGGCGCGTTCATATCGTATAGCGTAGTCAGATCGCCAAATATCCCCCAACTTTCCTCATAGCCCGCACTCATACCGTAGTAGGCAGACAGCTCGCCATCGATCCCGTTGGCACCTCTACTAGCGTAGCAGTGCGGGTGCGGCACCGCAAAGTCAGCCGCCGCATTCCACTCGCGTATCGGCAGACTATTCCCTAAAAACACCGCTGCAGCCTCGGGTATACGACGAGATAGCGCGCGCACGATAGTCGGTTCGGCTCCGGGGTGCTCATCTAGGCAGGATTCAATAGGGTACAGTTTTGATTCAATAGGGTACAATTTTTCCTGAATAGGGTACAATGCCACTTCCGCCAGTCGCCCGATCGGAAAGGTGTGCACGCCTTGGGGCCTCGCGAGGCCCGGAAAGGTTTTTCGAGAGAAATTCAGCACCCGTATCTGATCCATAGACTCGAGATCTCGCCAAAACCGCAGACTAGGCACCCCGCCGATACGCAGCACCTCGCTAGGCTGCAGAGCGCCGAGCTGCGACTCATGGACCAGACGCTGCGCAGCTAGAGCAGGATCTTCGCGTAGACCACTGGTCGCCTCGCACCAGACAGGTAGCCCAGACTGCAGTAGAAAATCTCTGACCTCTGCACGATCGGCCTCGGCCAGCTCCCCCAGAATCGCTACCGGTTTTTCAAACATCGGCATCAGCTCGACTGCTGGCGCAAAGGCATCTGCTGGGTCGAGTGTGGACTGTTTCAGGGCTGTCGTGGACTCGGCGACTGGCTCCTCGACAGGCTCGGAAAAGCACACGTTCAGATGCAATGGCGATTGCCGATCCCAAGCGATTTCGTGGTAGTAGTCGCCGTCTTCTCCCGGTGACTCAATATCGAAAAACTCACTCACATAGCCGTAGAAAATACCGGCCTGCTCGATCGCCTGCGGTGCGCCACTACCTCGATAGCTAGGCGGACGATCCGCTGTTATCAATATCAGCGGCACCCCACTATACCAAGCCTCTACCACAGCTGGCAGCAGCTCCGCCACAGCCGTGCCCGAAGTCGTTACCACCGCCACTGGACGATGGCTAGCCTTGGCCATACCTAGAGCAAAGAAAGCCGCAGCGCGCTCATCGAAGTGATGCCACAGCACCGCCTCGCTGGCATCCCGAGCCGCGAGATCCGAGATCAGCGGCACATTACGAGCCCCCGCACACACCACATAGTCTCTCACTCCGAGCTGGAGAGTAGTATTGACGATAGTGGCAGCGAGAGGGGCGTTCATATGACGACAGTATAGGTTCAAAGAAGCGGCATCGTTAGGCCTCTAAGATCCTCTCTAAGAGAATCCAAATACTCTTCAATAGTGTCCCAGACGATTGCATCCTCTATCGAGTCATAATTATGAGACAGCACATTCCTAAAAGCCACCGCATCGCCAGCGCCAGTAATAGCATCAAAATAAGCACGTTCGTGATCTCGCACCCTCTTCAGTGCTTCACCTAAAATGAGGAACTGCCTCTCGACTCCAGATCGTAGTAGTAGATCATTGCTGTAATCATCGTAAGTTTTCCCTCGAGTGAATTCCAATATCGAATCCACTGCATGGAGAGCATCTACCAACCATTTTAGCGTCCGGTCATCCATAGATTCGTATACGCTCTTTATCGATATTCCTGCGCAAGATTGGGTTTTTAATTGATCCTTCTGTTAAAACATCAACAGGTCCTTCGAAGAGTTCTTCAACCTCACGAATGAAAGTAAAAAAACGTCTAGATATCGCCCCGCCACATGTCATATCAAACTCAATGACTAGATCCAAGTCACTACGGGCTTCGGCCTCGCCTCTCGCAAAAGATCCGAACATATCGACATAAAGAACCCCCAGTCTCTCACACAGACTGGGCAGCCTGCTACTAAGATGCTCTATCGAATGCATTTCCTTACTTTCGGTTAAAACTAATGCTCATTCAACGTGTGATTTTACCCTTGAAATACCATCACACTCGAACGGCACCTTATCTTTAAAGCGAAAGCGCTTCAGCTAGAAGTGTGGCGGCGAGCGCGTAGCGAGTGGAGTTTCATCGTTTTGTTGCATTGGCGGATAGGCTCTGCAGCCACTCACTGATGTTCGCCGCCACATACACTACGATCTTTCACACACCCAGCAGCGCCTTCACCGAATTGCGCTTTAGTCCCAGCTCGCGCCACTCACGGTCGAAGCGGCTACCCTCGACTAGGCCTACGCCACTAGGCAGGCGCACTTGATCGCCGTGCCAGGACACGTTTCGGATCGCGACTAGACTGTGGAAACGCTCCTCGTGCCACAGTCCGAAAGGGGCTCCAAACTCGGTCGGTGCATCCAGCCTCTGGCGATACTCGATGAGCTGCCGCAGTGCGCCTGCTCCACGTGGACAAGCCCCTAGCGCAGGTGTGGGGTGCATCAGCGCCATCAGCTCGCCGAGCTCTACGGAGTCGTCGTGTAGGCGTACCTGGATATTGGTGAGAAAGTGCACCATCGCCCCGACATCGAGCACCGTTCTTTTGCCCCGGCGCACCTCACCTAGTGGCTCGAGACGCTCGCACAGGTAGTCTGCCACCAGCTCGTGCTCGCGGATCTCTTTCTCGTCGTCGGGAAAGGTCTCGATCTCATGCCTGGGCGCTGTGCCAGCCAGTGCCATGGTGGTAAATACCCCATCCTCTAGGGTGAAAAGTGTCTCCGGCGACACGCCGATCATCCCCTGATCGCCCTGCCGATAGCCATAGCCCTGCAGGGCATCCGGCACGGTCGCGAGTGGCTTTACTAGGGCGCTCAACTCACCGCGATGCAACGTGCCTCGCTCGGTCAGCACCGGCACGGATTTCTGGATATGGCCGCTCTCGATGTCCGCCAGGATTTCATTAAAAACCTCGCGCACCCCACCATCGCCCAGACCCGACCAAGCGATCTCTGGCAGGGGTGTCGCGCCATTTTCTGGCAAAAGAAGCTGCAGATCGCCAGTCTCAAAAGTCTCAGCCGGAATTTTCCACGGCTCTGGGTCGCTCAGATCGAAGCTGTTGCGGTAGAAAGCCGTGCCCACATCGCCATCCAGCGCCTCGACGGCACGAAACGGCCCTAGACCGCAGAGATAGCGGCCTGGAGACGTCTGAATGAAAGCGAAATCGGTCATTTCTGAGATGGGCGATAACAAGAGCACCAACCTGTAAAATAGAATACGAAATTCTCAAACCAGCGGTTACACTACTCGGGGCAGTTTATGAATTTCCGAGACCTCAGAGCCATCCTCCAGTACGTGCCTCAATTTCGTGGTTCCACATTTGTGGTGGCTCTGGATGGGGCTGTCATCGACTCGCCAGATCTCTCCAATATCCTACTGGATCTCGCGGTACTGCGCTCGCTGAATATCAACGTGGTGCTAGTGCATGGTGCCTCGGCACAGATCGCAGCTCTGGGCGAAAAGCGCGGCATCGCCCTCTCCAACACCGACGGCTCTGGCCCGACCGATACCCCTACCCTAGAGGTCGCTATCGATGCGATCTCGCGCCTCAGCAATGGAGTGATGCAGAGCCTGACCATGGCCAAAATCCGTGCCGCCTCGGCTAATGCCATCCATGCTCGCCCAGTCGGCACCCTATCTGGCGAAGACATGGGCGCCACCGGTACGATCGAGCGAGTCGATGCCGAGATGCTACGCAGCTTTCTCGACCAAGACATCCTGCCAGTCCTATCGCCGCTGTGCTACGATGCCCACGGGCAAACCCTGCGCGTGAGTAGCGATGTGGTCGCCCGCGAGGTGGCTCTAGCGCTAGGTGCAGAAAAGATCATCTTTCTCTCGCTGGAGGATCCCCTAGCCCTACCCGAGCTAGAGACCCGCCAGCTCTCCCAGGAAAAAGCCACCACCCTAGCCGATCAGATCGAGACGGAGCCCAGCCACGCGGGGCTCCACTCCAAGCTACGCCAAGCGATCCGCGCCAGTCGCGATGGCATCCCTCGCGTGCACCTGATCGGCTGCGATCACAGCGACGATGCGCTGCTAGCAGAACTGTTCAGCAATGAGGGGGTCGGGCTGATGCTATTCGCCGACGACTATCACGAGCTGCGGCCTGCGACCACGGCTGACGTCGACGAGATCTACTCCCTGATCCGCCGAGCTGTCGAGGACGACCAGCTACTCGAGCGGACTCGCGAACAGATCTGTGCCGATATCGGAGATTTCCAAGTCCTGGCGATCGATGGCAATATCGTAGGCTGCGTAGCGGTGCACTACTACCCAAAGACCCGTCAGGCCGAGCTCGCGTGTCTATTCGTGAAGAGCGGCCACAAAGACATGGGCTACGGAGCTATCCTCGTGGAGGCGGCCCACCGCATTGCCTCGACACTGGATGCCGACTTACTCTTTGCCCTGTCGACACAGGCCGTCACCTTTCTCGAAAAAAACGGCTTCAAGCGCTACGATGATCTGGCCACACTTCCAGAGGAGCGCCTCGCCAAATGGCAGGAAAACCAGCGCAATGCGACGCTGCTGATAGCGGAGTGATCGGAGGATTCTCCCTATTCACTGGCTAGGTGCCACCACTTCCCACTCATCGTAGTAGCGTTTCACCGCCTGGGCAGTCATCTTACCTAGCATCAGTTGGCCCTCCGTATCGAAGTGGACTTGGTCGATCTTGGTCGGAAGACGGCCGTGGAATACCGGATAGGCATTGTCGATATACGTGGCGACTCGCGCTTTCGAGAGGTATAGCGGCAAGGCATTGGGGCGCACCTTGTCGAGCAGCTTGCGATGCTCCTCCAGACCGACTTCGTCGAAATAGGTCAGCACAAATACCGGCAACTCTGGCGCGCCCAGATCGGTGCGAATGTGGTAGACCAAATCACTGAAACGCTCTCCATAAGTCTCAGAGAGCTCAGATTTGCGCCCATCGCGCCCACCCTGTTTCCAGACGAAACCACTCAGCCGAAACTCCGATATCGCGCGTGCCTCTGTCATCGCATCGATCATATCCCGATACAGCGAGCCTTTCAGCGCATCACCTGTCTTCGATGCCGCAGTCCACTCCCAGTCGGGTTTCCAGGCATTCATGCCCGTACCGCTGACAGCCACTTTGATGATACCGATCACCTCATCGGGGAACACCTCTGCCATCTCGTGAGCGAAAGCTACCTCTGGGCCGAATGATCGGCGCGGCACTAGGTAGTGCCACTGCCCTTTCGACCAGATCCGGATGCGGGAGTGGGGCTGATCATAGGGATAGGGCAGCTTACCCGCCTTGCCATGGCCGACCATGTTTGACTGGCCCATAAACAAGAACACCCGAAATCTGGTGCCCTGCGGCACAGGTGCCTCAGCGGCAGCCATCGATGCCGCCTGCTTCAGACCGATGCCTCGAGCGGGGTCATCACTCACCGTAGTCTCGCGACTTTCAAAATAATCCGGGTGAGATGACGTATCCGCCGGATAGGCATACCACTCATCCGGCACCGCCTGCCAACGCGCCTTCAGCTCCGCACTCGGCTCGGCATCGCCAAACAACTCCGGCTGGATACTGCAGGATACTAGCGACACCCCAGCGATGATCGCCAACAAAAAAGGAAATATGGATGATGAGATCCTCACACTAGCTCAAGCGTAGCCCGACTACCGGCGAATGCTTTCAAAAAATCCTCGCGCAATCAACAGCCCTCGCACCGCCTACTACTGCATGCGGAAGTACTGCTTCATGACCGTATCATGGCCATAGATGTCCTGATCGAAGCGGACCCGACCATCGCCCATGATGAAGGCGGTCCAATACATCAGATAAACCGGTAGCGGTGTGGCTAGATCGACCTTGTTATCTGGATTGCTCACATCATTCATGGCATTGCCGACAGAGCCGATATTCCATCCCTCGCGATTGCGCTGTAGGATGATGTTGGCCAACTCGTCTGGGCGGGACACTCGCACACAACCGTGGCTGAAGTCGCGGTCTGCAGCTTGGAAAAGCTTTTTATTTTCGTCGCTGGTATCGTGCAGGTACACAGAGTTATCGTTCGGAAAGATGAATTTCACCAAGCCCATCGCATTGTGCGTGCCCGCCTTTTGGCGCATGTAGGCTTTCTGCTCGGACACCTTCTGTAGATTCTCCGCATTCACCGGTAGCGTCGCATCTGGCTTCGCGCCGTAGCCCCAGACAATCTCGTAGAAATTCTTACTGAAATAAGCGGCTGGATCGCCTTTCAGCGCCGATGGCACTAGCTCTTCGCGAGCGATCTTCGGCGGTACATTCCAGTATGGGCGAAAGATCATGTACTTCATGTTACCGTGGAAGACTGGGGTCTGGTGTTTGCCCTTCACCCCGACAACGACCTCCATGGTGGTCAGACGGCGGCGCTTGTTGTAAACCCGCAGAGCGCCCTCGGCGATGTTCACCTCGACGTATTCGGCTTGCTCGAAGGCACGCGGCATCCAGCGTAGTCGGTCGAGATTGATGATCAGTGTGTTGATCCGGTCCTGAGTCGAGTGATTCAGCTCACGGAGAGTCGAGGGACCTACCCAGCC
Organism: Verrucomicrobiota bacterium; assembly: GCA_020630975.1. Lineage (GTDB taxonomy): Bacteria > Verrucomicrobiota > Verrucomicrobiia > Verrucomicrobiales > DEV007 > Arctic95D-9. The sequence goes on along the minus strand of JAHDID010000031.1, from coordinate 23,130 downwards.
ATCCACCTCGATGCCATGGCGGAACTGGAAGGACTTCAGCGCATCGCTGGTCAGTTGCTCGAAGATATTTTTGCGATTGCGCTTCTGAGCTGTCTCCGGCAGATCCCCCTCGGCCTGCAGGCGCGCCTTGAGCAGATCGAGATCGCGGTAGGACATGCCGGGACCCATCGCTTGGCCGGGATTCGGCAGCGGCTTCCAGCCTCCAAAGCTCTGGATCTTGCGGTAGCGCTGCAGGGTGTTCACCATATCGGCGTAGCGACTGTCCTGAGGAGGCACCTTGGAGAGCAGAAAATTGGCAAAGGTATGCGGAGGCTGTTGCAGAGCAGCGTTTAGAAAGTCACTGGCAGCTATCTCGCGCGGCACGTCCTTCCACTTCGGGTGAACCGTAGCCGGATCGACGAAACCATAGGCCAGTGACTGGATCGCATACAGGGCCAGATGCGTGGTTTTGGTGTCGATATCCGCCTGAGCCCCAGGATCGGGTGGTAGGTACTGCCAGATCGGCTCCCACTCATTCAGGCTGAACAGGTGAGGTCCTAGCCCGTGACCATCGAGAGAGCGGATAAAGGCCGACAGACCCTGTAGATTGGCGGCATTCCAGACTGGGTTGTAGTTTCTCCCCTCATAAAAGCCTTTCAACAGTGTATCTGAAGCCACGCGGTTACGGATTTCTACATTCACCTGAGCCTGACTCTGTGAGACAGAGAAGCTAAGGATGAGCGTGATCAGCGCGGCTATGAGATGCCGTGAAAGACTGGTCATTATGGAATAAGAAGTTAAAGGCAGGATAGCTGAGAACTTTAGTTAAGTTTTCTGTAAAAAGAGGGATATTCAAGATTTTTTAAATCCGGCAAACCTCCCTGTGTCGGACGCCCGAGAGTCAGGAAAATGTCACAAATCCGAACAAAATCGGATTCCCCACAAGCTACGACGCACCGCTGTATCAAAGACGAAAAACCACGGCAAAATATTATGGTTTTTTGAATTTGGGGCTATGGAGGAGGTTATGGAGAATCCCTATGACGCACCTCAGGCTACGGAAGTGGCCACACAGCCGCAAGGCCAAGAGTCTTCGCCATTCCCAGGGCTCCTCACTACGACCAACGAGACCCTACAGTGGCTACTTCACACAGGCTCACACAAAGCACTGGGGATAATATGCGTCGTCTGTTATGGCTGGAGCACTACTTTCCGACAGATGGCAAAAGCCCCATCTCAGGAACAAATGGCCGAACTTTTTGACCTTCCTGTATTATCTATGATCCCATCGCTATTGGGGATCATACTCGTCGCATCCCTTACGGGAGCCCTTACTTGGTTTCTGTATAGTTTGTGCTGCTTCTTAGTAAATAGGATGACCAAGGGTAAGGCAATTTTTAAGCAAATGAGGGCCGCGGTAAAATGGAGCTTTTTCCCATACCTATTCATCATGCCTCTCTATCTGATCCAGGCGATTGCCATTTATGGTTTTGGTATCCAATGGCTTACCTTTGTCATCATCCTACCCATATTACTGGGAGCAGTCTGGGGTGCGATTTTGATTAGCAAAGGCTTTGGCATCGTGAACGACTACAGCGCCGGTAGAGGTTTTGCTGTTAGCCTAGGAGGAGGGCTGCTGTTTCTCGTTATCGTTATGGGTTTCGTCTTTGGCATAGCGTCACTGCTGATGCCAGATTTGGATTTCTAGCCCCCCTTGCCTCCCCATGAGATTCATCCTGTTCCTCCCTGCGCTGCTCTGCATCGCCCTCTGGTGGTTTCAGCCCGATAAGACAAAGGAGGTCGGAGCCACCGCTTTCGGGCAGGATTTCACAGCGGGTATCACGATGGGCAGCTTATCCCTGGCCACCTATAAAGGCTATCGCGGTTTTAGAGCGCCATACGCAAAGACCGAATACACCCTAGATCCCAAGCTATACCCCGACTCCCAAATCACGCCCATCACCAATCTGATCGGCGTGCTCTACCCGAGGGCCATGTCTCCGGGCTCCACCAAGCTTCTACTTATCCCGATGTGGCTATGCAGCGCTGGACTGATCGCTGCACCAGCTTTCTATCTATGGCGGCGTGCTAAAAAGAAAACAACCAGAGGAGCCGACAGTCCTCAGACCGCTGACTCCTCTGGCTCAGAAAATCTTTGATTCGAAAAACGAGACCGGAATCACTCGCCGATGCAGAACAGTGTCGTATCCGTGCGGATGTAGAGATTGCCCTGCGACACAGCGATCGAGGCACGGCTGATGTTTTTCAGCGTATTACCCATCTCGGCTTTGTGCAGCAGCTCAAACTCATCGCCAGCCTTCACCACGAACACATCGCCGAGGTGATTCATCAGGTAGATTTTGCCATCGGCACCAGTCGGCGATACCTCGAATTTCTCCCGGCTGCCGAGTGGCTCGCTGTAGATCACGCGACCGGTCTTGGGCTCGATGCAACTCAGTGTGCGAGTGCGCCCGTGATCGACCACATAAAAACGGCCCTGGTAGAACAGGGGCGTCGCCACATCGGTAGTCACCGGCACTTGCTTGGTCGGCTCGCTCGCCCAGGCCAGCCCCGACTCACCCTCGTGAGTACCGGTCAGACCTGCCTCCACAGCGTAGACAGGTGCGTTCTTCGGCGCGCAGGCCAGTAGGATACCATCGCCATACACCGGAGATGGCACCAGTCGCCACCACTGCTGCTGGTGTCCCTCATTCCAGGTGCCCCAGCGCCATAGCTCTTCGCCGGTATCAGGATTGTGCCCAGTGATCACATCGCCCCCGACAATGACTAGCTCCTCACGACCATCGACTGTCAGTGGCAGCGGTGTGGCAAAGCTCTCTAGCGACTCCATCTGCGCATCCGATGGGCGTACGTGGCGGAATACCTCTTTGCCAGTAGCGGCATCTAGTGCCAACACGTAGGACTCGCCATCCTCCACACCGCGACCTTTGGCAGGCTCATCGCGCTGCAGCACCTGTAGGTAGACTTTGCCATCGTGCAGAATCGGGCTACTGGAGAATGTCCACTGAAACGCGAACTCGCCGTAATCGGCCTCGATATCAGCAGTCCACAGCTCTTTGCCATCGAAATCATAGGTAGCCATCTGACCGCTGCCGAAAAAGAAGATCACCTTCTCGCCATCGGTCGTGGCAGATGGCGACGCGAAGTTGCTGCGGTCGTCGTGGCCGTAGCCGGGAAATGGCTTCTCCCATAGGGTCTTGCCGGTCTGGCGATCTAGCGCCATAGCCACACAATCTTCCTTTCCCCGAGCCGAGGTGATGAAGATATGGTCGCCCCAGATCACCGGCGTGGAGGCGCCTTCGCCAGGCATCTCCACCTGCCATTTCACATTCTCTTCCTTGGAAAACGTCGTCGGCAGCCCAGTCTCTGGCGACGAGCCATCGAGATTCGGGCCGCGCCAGTTGGGCCAGTTTTCAGCTTGGACAGCAGTGGTAGCCAGCACAGCTAGCGTGAGCGATGAAAAAAGTCTTCTCATAATATTGCCTAGTGAAACGGGCGACTCGTCTACTGTCTAGGCAGAAATGATCGCGCACAGGCGGCCCTCGCATCGGGTAAACCGCCACTTGTCATCCGCGATCTGCTACCTAGACTACCGAGTATGACACGTATTTTCAGCACCCTAGTCCTCATCGCCTCCATCACTTGCGGCCTCGCTACCGCTCAGGACAGCGACTCCATCGATGTGGCCGAGTATAGCTTTTCCTACAAAAAGCCTTGGATCCGCCAAGCCGTCTCCAGCTCCATGCGCGTCGCCGAGCTCACCTACAAGCAGGAGAAAGAAGACTTGGAGAACATCACTGTAGCCTTTTTCCTAATGGGCGGCAGCCCCAAAGCCAACCTCGACCGCTGGAAAGGTCAGTTCGACGCTGGTGCCAAGACCGAGGTGAAGGAGAAAGAAGTCAACGGCAAGAAGGTCACTTACTTCACTGGCAAAGGCGGTTTCCAAGACTCCATGGGCGGCCCATTCGCCCCCAAAGTGAAAAAGGATAACTACGCAGTGCTCGCAGCCATCCTGCCATCTGAGTCGGGTCGCCTGGTCTTCCTAAAGCTCAAAGGCCCCGCTGCCTCTGTAGATGCCATCGAGGCTGCCTTCTACGAGCTGACAGAGAGCGCTCTCAAGTAAGCCAAAACAATTTCGATCGGTCAGATCAGTCTAAATCCGGCCCGATCACGCCCTCAGCTATGCCAAAGCTCTACTTGGCACCCATGCAGGATATCTCCACACTCGCCTTCTGGCGGGTCATGGAGAGCCGGGGTGGCCCCGATGTGTACGTCACGGAGTATTTTCGCGTGCACGTGCACTCCACTCCCGAGCGCAAGATACTAGCCTCGATCACCGACACCGACGTCGGCGATAAACCGATCATCGCCCAGATGATCGGCACCGAGCCTAACTACTTAGTTCGAACGGCCAAACAGATCCAAAGCCTAGCACCCTGCTCCGGCATCGATATGAACCTGGGTTGCCCCTCGCCCCGTGTGTGCGGGCGCGCCGCCGGTGGGGCTCTGCTGAAAAACCCCGATCTCATCCGGCGTATCGTAGAGTCGCTACGCCCCGTCGTAGAGGGCACGCTCACGGTAAAGACTCGTGTCGGCTTCGAGACCGAGGCAGAGTTTGAGCAGTTGCTCGATCTTTTTGCCAGCCTACCCATCGATGGCCTCGCCATCCATGGCCGCACCGTGCGCGAGCGCTACCAGAGCGAAGTCCACACCACAGAGATCGCCGCTGCAGTGGAAAGGCTCGACTGCCCCGTCACCGCCAATGGCAGTATCGTCACTGTGCCTACCGCTCTTGCCATGCTCGAGAAGACTCAAGCCGCCGGCCTCATGGCTGGCCGAGGTGCGATCCGCAATCCCTACCTCTTCGACCAGATCCGCGCCACCCTCGCGGGCGAGACTGCTTACATTCCCACCCTCGCCGATCACCTCCGCTACGTGGAGGATCTCTACGAAGAGATCGCCAGCACCGCCTGGCAATACGAAGAACACAAGCACGTCCAGCGGATGAAGAAATTCATGAACTACATCGCCTCCGGCATAGGTGATGGCGTATTTTCCCAAGAGATTCGCCGAGTGCAAAATGCCGAAGATTTCTGGGCCGTATGCCACCGCCACCTCGGCACTACCGAGCCTCTGCCTGCAGAGCCCACCGCAGACGGCAAACTCTTCTGCGGCTTTCGCGAGCTGACCTGCAGCACAGCGATCGGTTAGCTCTGACTGATCGGACCGATCGATCACTCTGCCCATACTCGGTAGATCCGCGCCTGTGCAGAGCTATCGATCACGTAGTGGCTACCATTTGGCCCGACCACATGCCGAGTCGGCGCAAAGTGCTCGTCTAGGCTCCAGGCCCACACCTCTTCCCAGCCATCGCCACAGCGAGTCACCACTCCGTTATCGGGATCGCAGCGGTAAGTCACCTCAGGCAGTAGTGGGTCCAGCCGCTTCGTCAGGTCCACCTCGACCTGCTCAGGACGGTCAGACTTCGCGTTGTGCCGATACCACCGCTCGGCACCCTTCACTTCCACAGACAGATCAGGCCCACGGCACAGTCCTGATGCCTCGCCCGGCAGGTCATCAGCTACCATCACCTCTGTCTCTACCCAACCGTCCACTTTGCCATCGGCGAACCACTTCAACGTCTTACCAACCAGTACGTAGAGACCCTTTCCCTCTGGAAAGATCCCTTTAGCGTCTTTCAAACCCCGCGCATAGATCATGTGCCGATCCAGCACGCCGTCGCCATCGTAATCGCTGTGTCTAGTCACTCGGGCTAGCCCATCGCTATCGGCCTCTAGCACAAACACTCTGCCTCGGTAGTCCCAAGCAATGTGCTGAATTGCCTTCACTACGGGGGCTGCTAGCACGAGCTGCGATCGATAGCCCGGCATCGTTCGCAGACTGTCGACCGGTCTACCATCGGGATCTGCCCAGCCAGATACCACCACCTTTGTGCCATGGTAGGATTGGCTAAAGAACGCTGCTGCCTGCAGGTCTGGCATACGGATGCACCCATGCGAGGCCGGATAGCCCGGACACTCTCCCGCATGGATCCCTATCGGCCCATTGAACCGCATGAAATAAGGGATCGCATCGGCCTTGAAGTAAGCCCCTTTTGGCCACCACGTGTTGTACTTGCTGTTGATGTCGTCCGCGATCACTTGCCCTGTCTTACGGCTGACGAATTTCCCGTAGTAAGAGTAATGGTTCCGGATTTTCTGCGAGATCCAAAACTCTCCCGCCCGCGTCGGCCGACTGCGCTTACCCGATGAGATCGCCGTCGACATCACGATCGCTCCACCTTTGTGCAAAAACGCCTGCTGCCGCTCCAGATCGACGTGGATCCAAGTCGAACCAGCAAATGCTGAGCCGAGAGAAAAACCCAGTCCACAAACCAGCAGTGCAGAAAAATAACGCAGATCCAGCATCGTCTAATTCTCGCGCATCACACTTGTGGAAACCGGGCAAAACTGCCTAAACTCCCGTGTCGTGAAATACTGTTTGTCCTTTCTCCTCTTCATCTTCACAGCGATGCTCGCATTTTCTGCTGAGTGGCCTGTAGCGTCTTTCTACTGTCCGGACAGCCAGCTGGCAAACAAAACCAAAAACACAACAAGTTCTGATACCAGCCACCTGCCAAGCCTAGAGACAGAAAAGGAGATCCTTGAGTATCTCAATGCAAATAACCGAGAGACCACCAGACACTTTGAGGATCAGGGAATTCACCTACCTCCAGGTTCAATCGTAGTCTACGACCCTCACACCTCAACCCTCGTCTCGAAAGCACCAAAGACTGCCACCGATCTGCTACAGCGGTACTCCGAACTCCTATCCGAAGCATCGAAACCGCATCGTGCTTCCTTCATAGGACAGATCTACGAAGCACCTGCTGAGACAGTCCGTGAATGGCTCGCCACTCACACTGATACTTTCAGCCATACCGAGCTTTGGCGGATCATGGACCGATCAACTAAAGCAACTCATACAGATTCCGTCTTATTGAATACCTCTGTCGCTGAATGCAATGACGGCACTCGTTCGAAGCTCCAAAATGGCACACTGCATAGCTGCAACTATGCCGAATCCATCACCAATGGAACCGTCCTCTTCAAAAATCATACTATCCATGCTGGGACAACATGGGAATTCGACACAATGATAAACCCTGACCCCACGACATTCAGTCTAAACATTGGACTAGATCAGCATTGGGATAAACCGCTAATGAGAAAAGAACCGATCGCAGAGCGAGGCGACACAGCTATAAAAAGCGATATACTCGATAAGCTGTGTTCTCTACTACTTACGCAAGTTGTGATCCCTAACGGCGACCCTGTCCTAGTAGGAGCGTGGACACCTCGCAGAGGCCAAGCTCCCACTAACATGCAACTGGCCTTCGCTAAAATGAACTGCCTTAATTTTCAGCCGGACCCGAATAAGAATTTAGAAAACTACCTAAAGAAATACAGCGCTAACATTTCGGTAACACCCACGGAAACGAAAAGGGATTTCCTCACTCGAATCTATCAAGTCCCACCAACCTTTCTAGGTCCAACAACGCCTTATGACCCTTTTGACCCAGAGCCACACGAAGACAAACAGCTTCAAACTGATCTAAATCGTCAGGTTAAAGAGATTTTCGAGAAAGCGGGCATTTCATGGCCAACAGGTTCACACACGACATACAACCCTTCAGGCTCAATCCTCATTATCCATAACTCCATCGAAGCCTTAGATCTGGCAGAAGCATATATGACGCCTTTGGGGCCAGACCCAGCATGTAGAATCCAACTAACCTCCCATCTGGTAGAACTGTCCACCAATGCATACACCAAACTATATAGCCTAATCCACACAACCAACGACCACACCGCAATTTTCAGCGACAGCATCTCAGAAAACAACGCCCAAATCTTATCGACAAATTGGCTCCCCGTCTACAGTGGTAATCGAGCCCAGATAAAATCCGGGAGACATTCCGATACGCCCCTTGGTTTCACCCCTGATGAAAACGGTGTCCTAAAAGTAGAATATGGCGAACACCTAATAGGAGAGTCACTAATCGTCGATCCAGTGCTAGGCGCTGACAATCAGACTATCGACCTTAACTTGAACTACCAATTCAGCCTCCCTGCTGATCCACACACGGACGACGGAAACCCGCCAGCCCACCAATTCGCGGGTGAAGTAACGCTACACGACGGCACAACCCGTCACGTTGCCGCCTGGCAGTCCAGTCACTCACCAGATCTAGTTCACGCCCTCTTCCTAACCGCTAATATTGTCCAAGATCAGTAGAAACTTAAAGTTACAGAATCTCCACCAATTTGCACTGGCACCGCACAGCTCCTTGCCACACAATCCCAGCGAAATGAAACGACCGCTCCCCATTCTCGCTGCCTTCCTCGCGTTCGGCCTGATCAGCCAGCAATGCCAGAATGGCCCCGGCGGTCGGGCGGCCGACTTGACGATCGTCTCAGGCTCGGAGAATCGCGACCTAGATCCTCTAGTCCAGCAGTTCGCTAGGGAAAACAAGGTCTCGATCTCGATGAAATACCTCGGCTCAGTCGATATCGCCCAAGAGATCAGCAAGGGCACGGCAGGCGGCTACGATGCGGTGTGGCCAGCGGCCTCCATCTGGATCGCGGTGGGCGATGAGCAGAATGTCTGCAAGCACTCGCAGAGCATCATGCGATCGCCAGTGGTCTTTGGTGTGCGCCAGTCTGTGGCCAAGGAACTGGGCTGGACCGATGCCGCGCAGGCCTCAAAAATCGGCGTCAGCGACATCCTAGAGGCCACCCAGCAGCGCTCCCTCCGCTTTGCGATGACATCCGCCACTCAGTCGAACTCCGGTGCCTCCTGGTTTCTGGGCAATCTCGCCGCCTTTGCCGAGACAGCCGAGCCTCTACAGTCCGCCGACCTACAGAAACCCGCAGTCCGCGAGCGCACCAAACAATTCCTCGCCGAGGTCGACCGATCCTCCGGCAGCTCGGGCTGGCTGATGGATTTCTACCTCGAGAATGCCGACGACTACGATGGCATGGTCAACTACGAGGTCCTGCTCCTGCAGACCAACCGCCAGCTAGTCGCCGAGGGCAAAGAGCCCCTCCATCTCATCTACCCCCGAGATGGCTTGACCATAGCCGACTCGCCCCTCGCCTACGTGAACAAAGGTGATGCGGAGAAAGAGGCGCTATTCCTCGATTTGCAACAATTCCTACTCAGCAACAGTAGCCAAAAAGAAATCTCACGCCTAGGCCGCCGCACGGGCAGCCTGGCAGCCTCCACCACCAGCGGAGACTCAGCCCTTTTCAAAACAGAATATGGTGTCGATCTCGATACCATCCTGTCGCCCGTGCCCATGCCCAGTGGCAAAGTCATCCGCGAAGCCCTCGCCCTCTACCAGACCGAGCTGCGCAAGCCATCTCTCACCGCCTTTGTCGTCGACTACTCGGGTAGCATGGAGGGCGATGGCGAGAGCCAACTGGAGGCTGCGCTGAAAACCCTGCTCGACCAGGAGCTAGCCAGCAAGTACCTGCTCCAAGCCGCCTCAGAGGATAAGACCTTTATCATCCCATTCTCAAAAGTCCCACGCGACACTCTCGAGAGCCAGGGTAACACCCCCGAGCAACTACTCGCCCTTTACCAACAGCTAGCCACCAATGAACCCAGCGGTGGCACCGATCTCTATGCCGCCACTTGGCGAGCCCACCGCACCTTGCTACCCCATGTCGAGTCAGGCCAGTATCACCCGGCCATCATCGTGATGAGCGATGGCAAATCCGACGGCACCCTGTCTGGTCTGAAATCAGCAATCGGTGCCGAGCCCCAGATCCCCATCTTCACCATCCTCTTCGGCGATGCCGACCCCGACCAGATGAAAGCGCTTGCCGATTGGGGCACGGGCCGGATGTTCGACGGCCGAAAAGACGTGATCGCCGCCTTCCGCAAAGCCAAAGGCTACAACTAAACGAATGACACACACCGCTAGAGAGCTGATCTCCTTCATCATCGCAGCCGTGCTACTGCTGGGACTGACACTCGTGCTCAGCACCCCACTATGGCTCGGAGCCACCGCCGCACTGCTAGGCTACTTCGGCACACGTCTCACCCTACCCATCGGAGCCGAACGTATCCAAACCCGCCGCGAGGAGCACCTAGCACTGTGCCAAGAAAGGCTACACGCCTTTCGCATCCACGCGGAGGCGATGCTCGATAGCCCATCCAAGCTCGCCGCCACTCAGCTAGCCACCACCCTAGCCGAATGCCTCAGTCTAGGTCAGGCAGACACCGGGCACCCCCAGCCACTACCAGAGCTACCCGAGCGGCTAGAGCACCTCAGCCGACTGGTGGAGAAATACAACAGCGTAGCCCCATCTCTGGCGAGCGACCAGGCTACACAGCACAGCGCCCTCGACCATACCTGCGAGATCCTGCGAAAGACCAACACTCGCTACCAGAGCCGTCTCGTCCCCGATAGCCATGACATCGATGAGAAAGTCGCCGACCTCGCCAAAGAGGCCCGCCTAAACGAACAATACCTACAAATCGAACGCGAATTGGAAGAGATTGAATAGGGTACAGAAAGCATTCAATAGGGTACAATCCACTACTGACCGCCTAAATCTTTACTACCACCACCAACTAACATGAAAAAATCGATCGGATTGATTTTACTACTCGCAGCCATCGCCATAGTCGGGGCTGTCGTGTTTCTCAATAAAGCGCCGTCTCTGACCACGGTAAAGGGCTACGCCGGTAGCGAAAAGATGGCGATCTTTCAAAATCCAAAGATCAAGCAACTGCTAGCGGAAAAGTATGGTCTCAAGATCGATGTGACCAAAGCGGGCTCCGTAGAGATGGTGCAGAGCCCCCATACCACCCACGACTTCCTCTGGCCGGGTAGCCAGCTAAATGTCGATATGTATCGCTCCGCCGGGGGCAAAGTGGTGAAGTCCGAAGGTATCTTCCACTCACCCCTAGTACTCTACACCTGGTCCCAGATCGCAGATGGATTGGAGCAGTCTGGCTATGTGGAGAAGATCGACGGCGTGTCCTATCTCAGCGATTTCAAAGGCCTGCTCGAAGCCATCGAAGCTAAAAAAACCTGGAACGAACTCGGCATCGCCGACATCGATCGATCTTTTATGATCAAGAGTACCGATCCCTCGCGCAGCAACTCAGGCAATCTCTACGCCGCCCTACTCGCCAATACCTTCTCCGAGGACGATATCGCCAAACGCGGCCAGCTAGCCACCCTGATGCCGCGCCTGCAGACCTACTTCGAGCGCCTCGGCTACATGGAGCACTCCTCGGGCGTACTCTTCCGCCAATACATCGGCCAGGGCATGGCCAATGTGCCACCCATCGCTGGCTACGAGAGCCAGATCATCGAGCACATCGCTGCCAATAAAGACTCCGTAGCCGCCATCCGCGGCAAACTCAGCATCCTCTACCCCAAACCCACCGTCTGGTCCGGCCACCCCATGATCGCTCTCACCGAGACTGGCAGCCTACTACTAGAAGCCATGAAAGACCCCGAGTTCCTCGCCATCGCCTGGCAGGACCACGGCTTCCGCAGCGGTACCATCGGCAATCCTAATGATCTCTCTGTCTTCGAGATCACTGGCGTGCCCCAGTCAATCACCTCCGTCAGCGGCATCCCCTCGGCGAAGTTTTTGAGCGAGATGGTGGAGAAGCTAGGTGAGTGATATACCACTCACTCCCCCAAAAGCTGCTCCTCAAAGAACTGCGCAAAGTCTGGCAGCTCCAGATACATCCGCTTGTAGCTATGCCCTTCTCCCGGCCTCACCTTTAGCTCCACAGGCCCCGCGCCTAGCTTATCTGCCCGCTCCTTAAATCGATACGACTGCTCGATGGGGACATCGGGATCGGCATCGCCATGTGCGATCAGCACAGGGGGCATGGTAGCTGGGTCGATGTGATAGACTGGCGACAGTCGGCGAGCCAGCTTCGGCCAGTGAGTATCGTCGTCTGCTTCAGGGCCAAAGTTCACCTGCTGATGGGTCGGGATCTCTTGGTACCACACCTCATCATCCAGAGTCACCAGATCGGTCACTGGGAAGAACACTGCTGCAGCGGCTACCGGGCTATCCTCCGACTGAGTCGCCACACACATGGCCAGATGCCCACCCGAGCTGCGACCAAAAATACCGAGCCGCTCGGGATCTACCTCCCAGTCGTCGGCCCGCATCCGAATTGACCGCACACCCAGCTTTATATCCTCGACCACCTCCGGCACCGTCGCCTCTGGCTGAGACAGGTGATATAGCGCAAAGATCGTAAACCCCCTGCGCAAGAATGGCGCCGTAGTCAGACGAGTGAAACGATGATCTCGACCGCTCTGCCACGATCCGCTCACCAGAAAGATCAGCCCGATGCCATTGGGATTCTCAGGCGTCATCACATCGTAGGTCAGCTCTCGTCCTTCGCGCAGATGGTAGAGCACATCACGCTCATAGCGGCTCAACGGCGGGTCGTAGTACGTGTATATCTTGAATGCTACGATAGCTCCGAGGCAGATCACGCCGAGCGCTCCGTAGATCCATAGGATGAGGGATGGTCTGTCAGGTGAAGTCTTGATGAATCGTGTAAGTTATAATTTTCATACATTTAAGCAACACCGTCAAGCATTGGTTGCCGGAGAGATTGCATAAGCCACTGATTTGCCTCAACATGGCGCCGATGAGAATCAATTTCACCCCGCTCTATGCGATGCTCCTATCGCTGATAGATCCCATCTATGGCCAACAGACCACCGAGCCCACACCGGCTGTAGAGGCTATACCCGCCGCCATGACGATGGAGGCAGCCGCCAAGCAAGGTGCAGAGGCTGGCGCAGCGGCTCTAGCCAACTCACAGATCGCCATCGCCACCGACGATCTGCGTCTGTACCTGGCAGATCTTTGCAGCGATGCGTTTGACGGTCGCTGCCCAGGTGAGCCCGGCGAGCATATGGCCACGGCCTATTTTGCCAAGTACCTAGAGCAGCTCGGTATCGAGCCCGCTGGCGAGGATGGCAGCTTTTTCGATCCCTTCACCTTTTCAGCAGGCATGGAGTTTGGCGATGGGGAAAATCTGCTCACCGTCACCGAGAGCGATGACTCGACCCAACTTTTCAAACCAGGCTCGGAATACCACCCTCTATCCATCAGTAGCTCGGGGGATTTTTCGGGTGAGCTGGTTTTCGGAGGCTTCGGTATCAAATCCGACAAGTACAACAGCTTCGAGGGGCTGGATGTGCAGGGCAAGTGGCTACTCGTGCTACGTGGTGCACCTGCCGACCGAGGCGATCTAGCCAGCTTTCGCCCTCTCTATCGCAAGGCCGAGATCGCTAAAGAGCAAGGCGCCATCGGGATTCTTTACATCAAGGCAGCCAACCCCAAAGTGGCAGCAGAGCTCATCCCACCGACCACTTCTATCGGCCCCGGGCGGGATCTACTCCCCGCCCTCACAATTACCGACGTCCTAGCCGAACAGCTTCTGGCAGCAAGCGAGGGCGGCGAGGGGCTAAAGCTTAAGGAGATATTCGACAGCTTCAATAACGAGGAAGAGACAACTGGCTACCCCATGCCGCAATCCATCAACTGCCAGGTCAGCCTGCGAGGTCGCCAAGTGGCGGCACGCAATGTGCTCGGCCGGTTGGTCGTAGGCGACGCTCCCTCTACCGAGACAGTCATCATCGGCGGCCATATCGATCACCTCGGCCGTGGCAATCTAGGCGGATCGATGGCGCGAGGCGACGAAGCCAAACAACTCCACCGCGGTGCCGACGACAATGCCTCGGGCATCGCTGTGATCATGGAGATCGCCCAATACCTGAGCGAACAAAAGCGCAAAGGCGAAATAGCCGACCTAAAGCGCGATATCATTTTCGCGGGATGGTCAGCAGAGGAGACCGGTATCTGGGGCTCTCGCCACTATGTGAAAAGCCTACGGGAACAGACCGATGGTGAAAAGAAAGAGATCTACCCGGCGATAGCTGCCTATGTGAATCTCGATATGGTCGGCCGTGCCAGCAAAGAACGCGGTCTGATCGTGAACGGCCTCGACAGCAGCTACCACTGGCGGAGTCTAATAGCAGATATCCCCGCAATACCCGACCTCACCATCAAGCCCGGTGCCAATCACTCGCCCGGCGATGCCAATCCCTTCTACCAAGCTGGAGTCCCAGTCCTAGGCGGTTTCTCGGGTAGGCATGGCGACTACCACACCCCACGAGACACCATCGACCAGATCGACTTTCCCGGTCTCACTCGCGTCACCCAGTATTTCCACTCCATGCTGGTAGCGATTTCGTCGAAAGAGACCACACCAAGCTACACCCAGATCGAGAAGCGCGATACTGGGGCTCAACGCTCAAAAGTGAAACTAGGAGTTCGAGTACGGCCAACCGATCCCGATACCGGCGAAGGTGTACTGATAGCCGAAGTCCTCGAAGATACCCCAGCGAAAAAAGCAGGCTTCCTAGTGGGCGACATCATTTCCTCGATCGATGGCAAACAGATCAACCAAGTCAACTCGCTACTCGATACCGTCTCAGCCCTAAAAGCAGGCAATAACTATCCCGTTACCGTTCTCCGTGGCAATTTATCAGAGAACTTGGACATCACCCTAGAACCCGCCTTGATACCTTTTGATAGCTTTCACATAAGTGTAGAAACCAATGACTGGATGCGCCCACGAGACAAAGGGGAATCCCTAAATGTATCCATCTCAGTAAGTCGCTACCCTGATGATCTCGATGGCAGTACAGAGGTCGATGTGGACTGCAACGAATTTCCAGCAGGCATGCGCATGATGCCCGCGCCAGACAGAAAGGCATTTTTAGCGGCCTGTCGTGCCGCCGCTGCGGAACAGGCATTCGACAAGCCCGTCGATACTAAAACCATCCACGGCAGCATAGAGACTCGCTACCGGTCAGAAGACCTCATCCCCCATGGATGGATGGTGCGTGTCTCGCGCGCCGACACAGATGTTCTCTTTGCGCCAGAAGAGGGCAACAATCTCAGCAAAGCTATCGAGGAGGCAGGAACCGGACAGCGCTGGTATAGAAAACTACTAGCAAATGAAGAAGCGTCTCCCAGCGAAAACACTCGCCCACCACTATCAGATGGATACAATCTAATTGCTTCGGTAGGCAAAGTGACAACCGCGGATCGAAAACTTAGCATAGAAGTCCATGTGAATGCCATTCGGTCAAGCAACAAACCCAACCCCAACTATTCTCTGGAATTTAACGAGTTCAGCTCATCAGGAGGCGAATGGGTTATAGAGCTGTTAGACGAAATTCAAAATTCCATCAACGCAGCCAAGGAAAATCAACCCTATGAAAAAACAATCCAAAATAACGATACCGAAATCACGGTAATGAACCGTGAAGGCAAAAGTATCATAAAGGTCAAACCAGGATCATTCTTCAATAACCAAGACGAAATCGAGAGCAGCTTCTCCCAAACCGACCTCGACCGCATCAATGCACTGATGAAACAAACCGATGCTATGGCTAATTGGTTCCACGAGAATCAGGAGCTTTTCTATACCAAGGAAGAGTAAAGAGCCGCAGCCTTTTCTAAGAATGGGTTGCCTAACCCGTTTCTCAACAGCCTTTGTGCTCTCCTACCTCTATATAGACAAAGCATATCACTAGTCGAGTTTCATCACCCTGACGATCCCCTCCAGTCCCGGAGGGACTCAAATATTGTAGCCGGTGGCAAGCAAAGCGCAGCCACCGGATAACTGCGGGAGAAAAGCTGCACCCCCAGCGGGGGGCTAGAAACGTTTATGCACCCCACGCCACGACGGCTAACCTATACCAGCCCTTCCTACCCCACTTTCACCAAGCAACTCCGGCACCAGCTTCTCCACCAGTCGCTCCATCCCATCTCGATCCGCAGTCGTCTCGATCACCAGCGATCCCTGCCCACTCTCATCAGGCAGCAGATCCTGCACCCGCCGTGCCACCGCCTCGCCGGTATCGACGATCTGTACCGTCTCAGGCACAGCTGATACAATCGCAGGCTTCAAAAAAGGATAGTGCGTGCACCCGAGCACCAACACATCACCATCTCGAGATAGAATCGGCTCAGTGTACTCGGCGATAGCAGCAGCCACATCCTCACCCTCGAGTCGCCCAGCCTCGACCAGTTCGACAAACTTGGAGCATGGCTGGGTGATCACATTCACGCCCTGAGCCGTGGAGTCGACCAAGCGCAGAAATTTCTCACCCGCTATCGATGCCTCAGTAGCCAGCACACCGATCACACCCGTCTGCGTCAGGCTGCAGGCAGGCTTCACACCCGGCTCCATACCTACGAAAGGCTGTGGATAAACCGTGCGCAGCCACTCCACGGCGTGAATCGTGGCGGAATTGCAAGCGATCACGATCAGCTCGACATCCAGCTCCAGCAGGTAATCAACAATCTGACCGACCCGCTGCCGGATCTGTTCCGGCGACTTCGAGCCATACGGACACCAGGCTGAGTCGCCCAGATAATGAATATCGATATCCGGCAGCAACCTACGGATCTCCCGCAGCACCGACAGCCCACCTACACCAGAGTCGAGGATCCCAATTTTCATTTTCCAATAGTTAACTTATGTTAACCAACAGCAACACCCCGTACCCAACCCCACTCTTTTGAATTTTCGAGAAAAATTACGCTCTGGCCACTACACCGATGTCATTCAGGAGATCCGCGCTCATCACATGCCTCCATCCACAGAGACAGCCGCCTGCCTGTGCGATGCCTACTGCCAGAGCCGTCAATGGCCTGAAGCGATCGAGCTGGCCAAACAACACCTCGGTTGCTCTGATTATTTCTCCACGTTGCATGTGGCCAAGCTGCTCAGCAATGCCAAGCAGTACGCACAAGCCGAAAACTGGCTAGACCGCCATGCACGGGAGAATGGCATCGACATACCCTGTATCGAGCTCAAATCTAAGCTCCGCCACTTTCAGGGGGACTATGCGGGGGCTGTGCGCCTAGGAGATGATCTGATCCAATCAAAAATGCAGGCCCTCGGCACACAGCCGAACCCACTGCTCACAGGTGGTAGCAAAAAGATCGCGGCTTTCTCGCTGTTTGGCGATAAACCCATCTACTGCCAAGGGGCCGTCATCAATGCCCTCCAATGGCGAGAGAGGATGCCAGACTGGCAAGCCCGCTTTTACCTTTCTAGGGATGTGCCAGAGACCTATCGAGACCAGCTCATATCAGCGGGTGCCGAGACCGTACTCCACAGCGGCGCTGCGATTCCCCATTACTTCAGTCGATTCCGTGTTCTCGAGGACCCTACCTGTGAAAGATTCGTCTGCCGCGATGCCGACTGCCGACTGTCGGATCCAGAAATCGCCCTTATTCGGGAGTGGGAGGATTCCGACTACGACTACCACATCCTCCGTAATTCGCCCCTCCATACCGATCTCATACTAGCAGGCATGTGGGGCGGTCGCCCGATGGCCAATTTCGACCTAGCCCAGGAAGTCACTGCATTTTTCGGCAATCGACCTTCGAACAAATATGGCTACGATCAGACGTTTCTGGAATTCAAAGTCTGGTCCCGCATCGCATCCAGCCTCCTCATCCACGATGCCCACTTCGCCAATGCAGGCCTAGAGTGCAGAAAACTCCCCCACAACCCAGACCTAATCATGGGCCACCAAGACGAAAAATCCGTCAATGCTGAATACCAAAAAGCCAGAGCCTAAACCCCAAAGAGAGAACGCGTGGCGGCGAGCGTCCAGCGAGTGACCCACAAAGCCCACCAGCCACAACCCAAGCCAACGACAAAAAGAGAATGTGGCAGCGAGCGTCCAGCGAGTAGCCCGCAAAAGCCCACCAGCCACCTACCCAAGCCAAAGACAAAAAGAGAAAGTGGCGGCGAGCGTCCAGCGAGTGAACCGCAAAGCCCACCAGCCACAACCCAAGCCAACGACAAAAAGAGAATGTGGCGGCGAGCGTCCAGCGAGTGCCCCACAAAGCCCACCAGCCACCTACCCAAAGTTACGCCAAAAACGTCGCCCGACGTTTGCGCACAGCCTCAGCCAGCCCCTCGACCATCTCCACTGTCGTATCCCAGCCCACGCAGGCATCGGTCACACTCACTCCATACTCGAGACTATCGAGATCCGGCGAACCCTTCTGGTTACCCTCATTCAGGTGACTCTCGATCATCACCGCGCGGATCGAGCTATCTCCACACGCCACCTGTGCAGCGATCGTCTCGCACACCGCTGGCTGCTGTCGATAGTCCTTGCCGCTGTTTGCATGCGAGCAGTCGATCATCAACGCCGGGTCTAGCCCACGATCCTCCAGAGCACGCTTCACTTCAGTCACGCTTTCTTCATCGAAATTCGGCCCTGTATTCTTGCCTCCGCGCAAGATCAAGTGGCAACTCTCATTGCCCTTGGTCGCGACGATCGCGGAGTCGCCAGCCTTGGTCACAGAGAGAAAGCGATGTGGCTGCTGGGCAGCCTGTACCGCATCGATCGCGATCTGATAATTTCCGCCAGTGCCGTTCTTAAAACCCACCGGCATACTCAGACCCGATGCTAGCTCTCGGTGCACCTGGCTCTCAGTCGTCCGGGCCCCGATAGCCCCCCACACCACCGCATCTGCGATATACTGCGGGCTGATGGTATCGAGAAACTCCGTGCCCGCTGGCACGCCCATCTCTGCCAGATCGATCAGCAACTGACGGGCGATCTCCAGGCCATCGTTTATCTGATAAGTCTCATTCTGATAAGGATCGTTGATCAAACCCTTCCACCCCACCGTCGTCCGCGGCTTCTCGAAGTAGACACGCATCACCAGCAGTACATCCTTGTCGACCTTCTCCGCCAGTCCCTTCAATCGCTCCGCATACTCCTTGGCCGCTTTGATATCGTGGATCGAGCAAGGCCCGACGATAGCCAGCAGTCGATCATCGTCGCCAGACAGGACCGACTCCACCTCACCCCGTGCAGTGGCCACCAGCTCAGCTGCTGAGCTAGACAGCGACACCTTTTCCATCAACACCACAGGGGCGATTAGTTGAGTGAGATTATCGATTCTAAGGTCGTCGGTCGGAAGAGATTTCATAAACAGGTCTGTAACGCGCTCAATAACGCGCCAACTGCCAATGCCTCAAAGAAAAATCTGTGAAAACCATGCTTTAAGGCCAGGGAGCTCCCAATCCTCAATTCCAATCCGTAACCAACGCCTCAAGCTCCAAACTTACTATTTTATAGATTGTGCCAAAGCTCCCAGTCCGCTAACTCTAAGACTTATGTCACCAACGGAAGACAAAAACCTGTACCAAACGCCGCAATCAGCCTTGGGTTCTTCTAAGTCTGCCGAAAAACAACTCTCGCTACTCGACCGAGATGGAAAGCCCTACACCGCCGGAGCTGGCGTCAGGGTTCTTACTCTTCTGCTCGACTACGTGATCTACCTCGGCCTCTCTATGATAGGCGGCATGATCTTGGCAATCATCGCCATGTTGATTGGTAGCGAAAAAATGCTCGAATTCATTAGTTCAGAGGGCGGTGGGTATGTCATCGCGTTTCCCATATACATCGGCTACTACATCATCATGGAAGCCGCGTTTGGAAGAACGATCGGCAAACTGGCTTGTGGCACACGAGTCGTAAACCAACACGGCAGAAAAGCTTCTGTTGGGCAGATTTTCGGGCGAACCTTTTGTCGGTTCATACCCTTCGAGGCATTTAGTTTCCTTGGCTCAGAGACAAGAGGATGGCACGATTCCATTGCAAAGACCTACGTTATCAATGTCAGAGAACAGAGTAAGATGAAAATAGCATCTGATAGTAGCCCTAGATAGATGGGTGGAAATTTATAGAATAAAAGAAATGAAACCGTCTCGGAACATAGCTATTCACACCGACAATCCGGAAGAAGCAAAGAACTTTTACAGGTCCCTAATGCAACTTCCACAAAATCCGAATGAGTCTTCAAAGATTCCTTTTGGAGATGCTAGGGTATTCATTGACCCTCCTTTATTGGACGATTCTGGAAATAAGATTATCGGTCCTATTTTCGAATTGCTGGTGGATGATGTTGATGTCGCTCGGTCCGAATTAATAGCCAAAGGATGCCAGGTGATTCTTTGGGAAGGCAGCCCAGGATGTTGCTATGTAGAAGACCCATTCGGGGTCAAGTTTAACTTATTCCAATCACCCAGTTGAGATAGTTGATTTATTATGTGACGAGCTCAACTAGTTCTGCCCTGTCAGCTGATCCACCTTCACAGAGCGCTTTTGACCTGGCTTTAGCTCAACTGCCAGCGAAGGATTTTACAATGCAGGCTTATAAACAAGAACAAACAACCACCTGAACCAGTACACCCAACTAGATCTCCGCGTCTCCGCGCCTCTGCGTGAGAATCCAACCCACGATGCCGACGGCAACCTTCTCAGGGATCATACCCGTCACTACACCTGGAACCATGAGAACCGTCTCATACGTGCACAAGCCAAAGACGGCTCCACAAAAACCGAATACACTTATGGTCACCAAGGCCGCCGAACCACCAAGCAAAGCTATCGTTCAGACTCTAGCGGGGCTTGGCTACCTACCGCAGACATCACCTATATATACGACTCATGGAACCTTCTCGCCGAAATTGACCATCTCGTAGATTCGACTTCAGTCGAATCAAACCAGCAGCAAAGCCCATCAGCCTCCCCCCCTCCCAACTCCTCCACTCCCCCACTCAGTGAAAAAGCCTACAGCTTTTTCACCTGGGGCCGCGACCTAAGCGGCACCCTCCAGGGCGCAGGCGGTGTCGGCGGACTCCTTGCTATCACAAAAAATGGTGACGAGCACCGCTACCCGTGTTATGATGCCAACGGGAATATCGGTCAGATGCTCAATCAATCCTCAGATGTTATGGCCGCGTATCAATATGATGCGTTCGGCAACGTGTCTGATCATGTAGGCATTGAGTCGGAGCAAAATGAATGGCGCTTCTCCACCAAGCCGTCCGAGGAAGAGAATGGATGGTTATATTACGGCTTTCGTTACTACGATCCGCAAACCGGGCGATGGCCTAGCCGGGATCCGTTCGAGGAAAGTGGTGGGGTTAATTTGTATGGGTTCTTGGGGAATAACCCAGCTGGAAAGTGGGACTATTTGGGCATGTTAACCGTTAATTACAATCTCATTTCAAAGGGGAACTGTGGCGAGCATTACGTTGAAATTGAATTTTCTTGGAGTGCAATTCCAGAAAGAACCTATACCGTCCAAGAAGTAAAGATTACAGGCAAGGTCGAACCTTGTAATTCAGTTGAGAAGATAACAGAATTCGATGAAGATTACTGGGAATATTGGCCAAGATTAGGTCATTTTGGGTCTGTAATAGATGGCTCAGGATCTGCTGCTTTTGGTTGCTCTAAGGGCAAAATAGAATTTGAAGGAAATATTAGGGTGTACAAAAGATGTGACATTGCTTACCTTAACGACAATGGAGACTTGGCATGCGGCCCTCGTAGAAACGACAGCAGTTGGAGCAAAGGGGGGCACCCTTCAGCTGGAAGATTAATGTCTACAACGTCGGAACCTTGGTTCTGGGGAGATGCGTCGAAAGCATTTGATTCAGGGTCTCGGAAAGTAACAGTCGAATGGGATTGCTGTACCGAGGATAGCCCATCGAATGTTTCTTATTAGGCTAGGAGTGTTAGAAATGATTAATGTGTTTAAATTTATAATTATTTATGTTCTCATATCATCGGGAGTTGAAGCCGAAGAGAGTGTAATTCGATACAACCGCTCAACTATGGTAGATGGCACAAGTCTTGTATTTTGTTTGAATGATAGTGATATTGATCTTCTTCCTAAAAAATTTGAGGATATTGCAGCGAACACAGAAGGTGCAGTAAAGGCGGCCCTTCTTTTTTTAAATCAAAGGAAACTTGATAGAGAGCTGAAATTGCGGTCTATTAGGCTAGTTACCACATACAATAGTTCTTGGTTATTTGAGATTGAATTTTACAAGATTACCGAGAATGGAATTTATTCTCCCAGTATTATTGTGCCGGTTCTCCCGAATGGAAGAGTTCCGTTTATTTCTCACAATTAGTCAGTAAATTTTATAAGGCAGGCTTTGGTTCCGTCTGGTGCAAAACAGGGGTCAGTGCAAAACAGGGGTCAGGACATCTCATTTGACATTTGGTAATGTTAGGGTCGCTTCTTGGCCGCAATTGGATTACCCGGGTCACGTTCCCTAACGGTCACCCTGTAACGCAAGCGCAAGGGCCGAGTCGTTAGGGTAGGTTCCGGGTGTCGGCGTGCTTCTCCTGGGCTAACGCCCAGCCGCCCGCCGAACCGCCAGCCTGGTCCGGCTTATCAGCACGGAACCAGCCTGGCTCACCCTCTAACTGCTCCGGAATGTCGAGTGGGCGGTGGCGCGCCAACTTGCGCCTGTCGGCGGTTGGAATGTGGGTGCCCACTCTCCATCCTGCGCTACCCAGCAGTTTTGCTGGGCTATCGCCCGCTGATAGGCTTCGGGTACAATCATCCAGCCTCCCTAACGGTCGGGGAAATGTCGGCTACGGCCTCCGCGGCGGCACCGTGTGTTGAGGGTGCCTTTTGGGCTAACGCCCAGACGGCATGCGCCTCCCCGCACTCCGCTCCGCTACGCCCTCAGCACACCGTGCCACCGCTCCAGCCTTCGCTCGGGAAGGCACTGGCTCCATGCTCCGGCCCACCACCGCTCCGGCAGAGAGCTAGCAGCAGTGGGGCCGAAAGGCCCACTACTACCAGCTCACTGCCTCCACGCCACCCGCACGAAGGCAGCGCGCCAAGAGGTGCTTCGGGAACCCACAGGTTGGCAACCATCATCGCACGCTCGCACAGGCCAGCTACGGTCGTCAGCGTCAATCGCTGTCCTCGTCGCTACGCTCTTGCGGGATCGCTTGACCCCGCCGCCCTCCGCTGGCCAAGGGCACCCATGGGTAGCGGCGGAGCCGCACCCATTTTGATCAAATGGGTCGAATTATATAATGCAGGCTTTTAATAAAAACAACCTTGCAAATCCCGCCGTAACTCGCTAACCTCCAATCATGAACACAAACAGAATCCTAGGGTCGGGCAGATCCTTTTATCACTG
>JAHDID010000150.1 GCA_020630975.1 Verrucomicrobiota bacterium | reverse complement strand
CTGCATCGGGTAGGTCAGGGAGCTCTCGCTCCCTTTCCCCCCTCAGCACCGGTCATGAGAGTTTCCCTTCTGACGGCGCAAGCTCTCCAAAGGCGAGGTCGGTTCAGTGCCTCACCCGGCATACCATGCTGGTTTCCATTTTCCTTCTCTTATCGATTTCTTCAGCCCTTGCCGCCACCTAAAATACTTCTGGTCCTCGGGTAGGTAAGGATTGGCATGTCCTCTTACCTTTGGGTGCCAGAGGCGTTTTGTATTGGCTGCTGCTTGCAGGTGGATTGTTTTGATGATGGTCGATCCGTCTTTTCGGACTACCTTCTTCACCTGTGCAGTGTAGGCCTTTCGACCCGGGTTCCTCAGATCTGTCTTGATGTATTTAGCGTAAATCCATTTACCGGATTTATTCTTGTGGCTTCTCTTAAGAAAAGCCCATACACACTGATAGATCTGATGGTCCACATATTCATATCGCTCTAGGGCTGATCCGTGGCGGTGATAGTTGCTCCAACCCCTGATCATCGGATTGAGATGCTCTATCACCTGGCCTAGGTTACCACCTCGGTATTGACGGACTACCGCGCGCACTTTCTGAAGAAATGCTTTCACATTCTTCGTCGATGGGGTGATGCGCAGTTTGTTATCAGGATACCTCCTGATATGGCAGCCGAGGAAGTCGAAACCCTCGCGTATGTGGCGGATATGAGTCTTTTGCTCAGAGAGTGCGAGACCTCTATCGCGTAAGAAATCGGCGATCGCCGGAAGTATGTATTGCTCGATATCGCTTCTGTGGCGAGCGGTGACGACGAAGTCGTCTGCATAGCGCACAAAGTTGATCTGGCGTCCTTTTGGAGTAGCAGTCTTGACCACTTGTTCCAATCCATCGAGCACCATATTACACAGACAGGGGGACGCTATCCCTCCCTGTGGTGTCCCTGCAGTGGTCGGGAAAATAGCTTTTCCTTTCTCTACTTCGATAAAACCACACTTTAGCCATTGGTGCAGTATGTCTTTATCCATAGGGACGTTTTGTATTATCCATTCGTGACTGATGTGATCAAAGCAGCCTTTGATATCTGCATCTAGCACCCATGTAGCGGATTGTTTTGTGCTGAGCAGTCTGAAGACTTGGCTGAGAGCATCATGAGTCGACCGGTGTTTGCGAAAACCATAGGAGTTCGGGTCTGCACCGGTCTCGCTGATAGGATCTAGAGCTAGTAGGTATAGCGCCTGCATAGCCCTGTCGCGGATGGTAGGTATACCTAGCGGCCGCTTTTTGTGAGATCCTGGTTTAGCGATGTAGATGCGCCGTAGCGGCTGGGCTTTGTAGCCCTCTTTCCATAGGGTAAGTGCTCCGGCCATCTTGGATGCGGACGATGCCCAGCGTATCCTGTCGATTCCCGGAGTACGGGCACCTTTGGATGAGGTGACTCTCTTTACCGCTAGCATGCGGGCCGAGAGTGATCGCACCAGCATACGCTGGAGCTTCTTCACCTTGTTGGGTTGTCCATTTACGTATGCCTTCACGATACGCGTCTGTAGCCTGACTACTTGCTGCTCAGCTTTTCTGAAATCGAATCGATCCCAAAGCTGAGCAAGCTGCGACCTAGCCCCAGCTTGCTCCTGATGGTGCAATGCCGACAGTTGGCTTGTGGTCAGCCGAGTGGAGTATGTTATTACACCAGCTAGCATGGTTCTACATAGACTCTCTCGTGATGGATCACCTGAAGACGTCTGCTGGCATTACACCATGAGATATGTGGCCCCAGCTCCTTGGCATGGGTAGGGTGGCAATCTCTATCCCTAGAGTTACCTAGGGCCTTTGCTTCTTCTTCATCTCTGGCCCACGCCGCCATCAGCCTGCTGTTACCAGTGGGGCTTACCTGTAGTCGGTATGGGCCGATGCAGGGACGACGTGGGGTTACTTTGCTCGCCTCGAATTGACGTTTTACGAGACACTTAGGCTCATGATGTACACCGCCGACCAAAGGCTTCCTGAGGACGTTGGGACAAACGTCACTTCGCCGGTCGGATATTTGGGCTGAGCAGCCCAGAGTGATCGATCCACGCTCTCGTCTGGATCTTACCCCGTTACGATGCTTGCTCATGTTCACATGTGTTAGCCATATGTCTCACTCCTAACCGAGGATGTGGCGAGAGCTGCCACCTTTTCGCCACGACCTCACGGTGTGGCTCATACTTTGATATGGGACCTCGACGGTGTCGGGAGGCTTCGCAAGCAGGTGCAATGCACACACCAGCCCACGCTCCCCTGGGAACAGCTGAGGAAACAGCTGGATAATCTGATATCGTTATGTATTCATAATGAGTCATTTATCATTCAATTCGCGACTGCAAGTCGCAC
>JAHDID010000103.1 GCA_020630975.1 Verrucomicrobiota bacterium | reverse complement strand
ACCACTTCTCCACTTTCAGCTCAGGAGCGCTACGACCAGCGATACCCACATCTGGCAGCACCGCATTGGGATCTACCACAGCAGCCTTGGAGCGACTCGACATGCGGTAAGGCACAGCTTTTTTCTCCTCGTCCTGAGCTACCACATAGCCACTAAAGATAGGGCTAGCTAGCGTGATCGTAATTGCGGCAAAAGTAACTAATCGTTGGCAGTGATAAATCATAATACACGTGAGACAATCTAGACGCGCGGCCCAGAAAAATATTATTCACGGATACAAGATTTGACCACAAAAATCGGCCAAAGTTTAAAATACTTTCACCACAAACCGGAATTCCGAATAGTTTAAAGGGTTTAAATTTAAAACTTCTTAAACCATTCTCTCAAGCGCTTGAAGGCTTGGCCTGCGGGCTTTTCACCGACAGGTTTGGCTTTCACGGTGCCGCCTTGGCCACCATTCTGTTGCTTCATCCACTCAGGCGTCTTGCTGAAGATACTGAACTTCTCGTGGCCACGACAGGAGCCACTTGGCACGAGATTATTCGGGATGTAGCGCTGGTAGGCGAGCCCGTCTGTGGTGCGGCGACTCGCTCTCAGACCACACTGGCGACACAGATGCACTGGTGCAGTCCCCGCAGGCATGGCGATCGGCTCCGCCTTGTAGCCGACGCTCTCGGCCTCTTTCATCACATTCACCCATACCGGCAGCGCTAG
The DNA here is from genome assembly GCA_020630975.1 of Verrucomicrobiota bacterium. Classification (GTDB taxonomy): domain Bacteria; phylum Verrucomicrobiota; class Verrucomicrobiia; order Verrucomicrobiales; family DEV007; genus Arctic95D-9. The sequence goes on along the minus strand of JAHDID010000103.1, from coordinate 14,322 downwards.
CGAACTACCGGTGCCCTTGTACATGATGGTTTTGGGATTATCCATCCCCACCCACACACCAGTAGTGATTTTGTCGGTATAGCCTACGAACCAAGCATCCTTGTTATCATTGGTCGTGCCGGTCTTGCCATACGCTGGTGCGGTGTAGCCATAGGTCGATCTCGCCGAGCGTGCCGTGCCCTCGGTAAACACTTTGCCCAATACATCGGACGTCAACCAAGCCACCTCTGGACGAAAAGCAGGATCGGTCCGCTTCTTGTTTTGGAAGAGCACCTTGCCTGCGCTGTTCTCGATCCGCTCGATCAGATAGGGAGCGTGGTTATTGCCACCAGAGGCAAAGGTGGAGAACGCACTAGTCATCGTCATCGGAGTCGCCTCAAAGGCACCGAGGTAGATCACTGGAGACTCTGGCAGTTTGCCAAAGTAGAGGTGCTTGGCGAGACCCAAGATATTTGGCAGTCCGGCCATATCACCGACACGGATGGTCATGGTATTGCGGGACTTGATCAGTCCCCACTCGGCAGGCTTCCAGCCCTGGTAGGTGCCATCGTAGTTTTTCGGACTCCAGATACGGCCGCTAGGCTCACGATACTGATAAGGCCCATCATCGACGTAAGTGCCGGGCAGCAGTCCCCCACGATCAAACGCCACGGCGTAGACAAAGGGTTTGAAAGTCGAGCCCGCCTGCCGCTTGGCATGCACTGCTCGGTTGAATGGACTCTCATTGTAGCTGCGGCCACCGACGTAGGCGAGTATCGCACCACTGGTATTATCGAGACTCACCACAGCTCCCTGCACGTAGCCAGTCATCTTTTTCTCTTTACCAGAGTGGCTGCTACGCTTGGGGTGAGACCAGCCGGAGCGTGCCTCCATCTTGGCGAGGTGATTTTCCAGCCCCTGCTCCGCTGCCTGCTGGAGCTTTGAGTCGATCGTGCAAAAAACTCGCAATCCTCCCTGACGGATCGCCTCCTCGCCAGTCGGATCAGACGGCGTCTTCAGCGCATCACCGAGGAAGTTGTGCACCTCCTGTAGCACATAACTCCCCGTCGCAAAGCGCATCTCCGGCGGACGCAGGTTGATCGGCTCGGCCTTGGCTGCCTCAGCCTGCTCTGGTGTGATCATCTCCTCAGCTAGCATGCGGTTGAGCGTCTCATCGCGCACGCCTTTCGCCGACTCGATACTGCGAAACGGATTGAGCAAACTAGGACCACGGATCACTCCTGCGAGCATCGCCCCCTCGCCCAGAGTCAGCTCTGATGCGGGTTTCATGAAAAATCCCTGCGAAGCCTTCTCGATGCCATAGAGGCCAGAGCCGAAGTAGACACGGTTCACGTAGTACGAAAGGATCTCGTCTTTCTCGAGTTTCCGCTCGAGGCGGCGCGCGATCGCGATCTCTTGGGCTTTACGCTTCAGCGCGTCGAGCTTGCCACTGTCCTTGAGATTGAAGGTGCCTCGTGCGAGCTGCATCGTCAGGGTCGATGCACCCTGGTCCATCTGCCCTGACTTCACATTAGTGATGGCGGCACGGGCCACACCGAGGTAGTCGACACCGCCGTGGTCGTAAAAGCGCATGTCCTCACGAGCTAGCAGAGGATTGATGAAATTGTCTGACACTTGTTTGACTGAAACAATCAGGCGATTCTGACCGTGACCAGAGACATGCCCCATCAGCTCGCCATTGCGATCGTAGACCAGAGTCCTCTCCGGCACTTTCTTCAGCTCGGCCATGTCGTAGGTCAGAGCTTTGCTGTGGAAATAGGCTGCCCCCGCGATGAAAGCGACCAAGCCCAACAACATGAAAAAGATCAGCGGAAACACGACAAACTTCATGAAGATGCCCCGCTTTTTCTTACGGCGTTTGGGCACCTTGTAGGTGTAATTGTCCTCAGGATCGCTGGGTGCTTCAGCCGCTAGCTCTTGCTTCGGCTTATCCACAGGCTTAGCGGCCTCAGTCGGCTGGTCAGCAGCTGGTTTTTTAGGCTCTTTTTCAGGATCATCATCAGGGTTGTTACCCAGAAAATCCCAGTGGTTTGGCAGTTCGTCGTCGCTCATAGAAACCAGATCGTTTATAGTTTAGACGATCTTTGTAGAAGTTCATCCCTCCTTTTTTTCAACTTCTACAGACTATTCTGACGAATGTTTCGCCACGCGAATCAAAGATTTTTGTCTTTCTGCTCAAGATCACTGGGAAAAAGCATTGTCTTGATCTACGCAGCTCTGTATTCTGCTGGAAAAGCATTACTTCATTCCATGCACATTTATCGACTCTCTCTTCTTGTTTTCTCCATCGCCACCCTCCTGCTCTCGCAGGCAGCCATAGCCGACACCCTGGTCCTAAAGGACGGCACTAAAATCGAAGGTACCATCCTATCCGAGTCTGCCAATGGCGTGCAGATCCGCGTGAACATCACAGACAAAATCAAAGAGACCAAAGCTTACAAGCGCGATCAAATCGCCGAAATCATCAAACTAGCTCCAGATGTGGTCGAGTTTAAGAAAGTCTCAAAACTGGTCCCAACAGGATCCATGGTGAGCGCCGATGCCTACAAGACCATGCTCCGCACAGGTCCGGTCGATTTTCTGTCTCGCTTCCCCGACAGCGCTCACAAAGCAGAAGTCGAGGCGATCAAGAAAACCCTCGAAGAGGAGCTCGATAAAGTCGAGCGAGGCAACATCAAGCTTGAGGACACTTGGTATTCCCCTCAGGACAAACTAGACTTCCCCGAGCGTATCGAGTCGCAAATCATCGGTATGCGTATGCAGAATCAACTGCGCGGCGGCAGGTACTACCACTTCATCTCAGCCATGCGCGACTTCGAGCGACTGGAGAAAGAGTACTTCGGCACACCGGCGTTCGCGGAGGGCGTAGATCTCGCCCAGAAGCTACTGCCCAGACTGGGCAACCAGATCAAAGGACTGCGCCGCGATGTGGATGTAAAAAATGCAGCCTGGGAACGCGACAAAGGTGCCCTCGACGATATCGCTCGGGCTCAAGTCGAGGCAGCACGTAAAAAGGAGCAGGCCAAATTCGCCGCTGACGTCGCTGCTGATAAAAAAGCCGGTATCACTTGGCACCGGGTGAACCCTCTGTCACCACAGGGACTCGATGACTATCTGAAATTCGCCGGAGCTGAGTACAAGCGAATTCAGACTTACGACGCGGCCGCTCTCAAAGAGCGCGCAGCCGCCCTGGAGGAGATCGACATCATGGTGCGCGACGGCAAGCTAAGTCAGGCAGAAAACGAGCTGCCAAAGGCAACTGCCATGCCGATCGCTACTGAAGGCACCAAAAAGCGCTCAAAGAAGAAAGGTGCCGTCACCTTTGCCACTGCTATCGCTAACAAACTAAAAGCCAAAAAAGACCGGATCGCAGAAGTCGCTGCTGCTCAGGAAGAGGCCAAGCGATCCGCCGCCCTCACCGAGCAACTGAACCAACAGAAGCAAGCCGAGACTCTACTCCCTGATATCGAAGCCAAGAATTCAGATGCAGACGGAGAAAAAGAGGAAAAGAAAAACACCTTCAACGACAGCTTTGCTGCCCTCAGCATGTCTGACGATGATGAGGACGATAAAAAGGACACCAAGAAAAAGCCTAGCAGCAACTCTTCAGACAAGAAAACCTCTTCATCCTCCAGCAAATCCTCAAGTCCCAAACGCGAGCCAGTTGCTTACGAAGAGCCAGGCGGGCTCTCGTTTCAGCTGATCATGATAATCGTCGCAGCCCTGTTGGGCATCGCTATCGCCGTGCTAAAAGTACTCGGTATCGGCGGGAAGGGCAAATCGGACGACGACGGTGACGAGGAATAAGCCTAAACTTAGGCGAATATAAGGCTGGGAGAGCCGATTCTCTATCGGCACTCCGCAGCATGCCCCAAGCCGACGAGCACGTCGGCACCCTTGGGCTGACACACTCTAGCTAAACACGGCTTCAGTCTCGTAGACGGAAGTGCGAGAGGGCGACCACTTGCCGAAAATCGGCTGCTCCTCGATACACATGGTCGAGCTGACTGCCGATTGCAGATCTGCCACGATCAGGATTGCGTCGGTGACTGAGAAGTCGTCGAAGATAAACGTCGCATCGAACCCATCCCCTTGATTGATCAGGACAGACTCCCGCACCCTTCTGTCTAGCCCCACGATGCTCTCTGCTACTGATTTGGCCTGAAAGATGTCACCACTGGTGACGCGGAAATTGGAGGAAATTTGAACGGTTTTCATTGGGATTTTATAGAATTTAAACCGTAATCCATAATTATCACATATTTATTCTATCCATTTCTTCAAGCTAATCTGACTATCCATAGGTGTGAATCACAGGTGCCTCACACGATGCACTAAAACTAAGGAAGTAGTGTAAATAAATAGCCTGAGTTTTCCGTGCCCCAGGGTGATATCTCTAGGCATAAGGAAGATTGGGATCTTCCTCTACGAAACCTAAGACACACAGGTAAAGGAACTCCCCAGAGTTCCCCCATCTCGTACAGTCGCACTAGGTCTGATCAGGAAGATTGGGATCTTCCTCTACGGAACCCAAGACACACGGGTAGAGGAACTCCCCAGAGTTCCATCCTACCTAACTCAGAAAACTTTCAGCAATCTTACCCTCACCCTCCTTTAACCCTCCGTACAACACGGGCAGGGCTGCACCCAATGACCGGGCTCGACTTCCACGAGGCTCAGGTCTTTGCCGATACTATTTTGCCACTTGGGATGGCTCATCCGATGCCCGAACGCGCAGCCTTCGGGTGGATTGATCGGTGATGGCACATCGCCTTCGAGATAATTAAACTCTCGATCGAGAGATGGATCAGGCAACGGGATCGACGAAATCAGTGCCTTGGTGTAGGCATGACGTGGGCTCTGGTAGATGGTATCCGCATCTGCCAGCTCGACAATCTTGCCGAGGTACATGATCGCCACGCGATCTGATACATGCCGGACTACGGCTAAATCATGAGCGATAAAGAGGTAGCTGAGCTCTAGCTCGCGCTGCAGCTCCATCATCAGATTCAGCACCTGGCTCTGCACCGACACATCGAGAGCCGAGACAGGCTCATCACAAATCAGCAACTGGGGCTTCAGCGAGATCGCTCTAGCTATGCCGATGCGCTGACGCTGCCCCCCTGAAAACTCGAATGGAAACTTCTGCTTAGCACTGGTCGGTAGCCCGACCCGATCGAGCAGACTATCGATCCGGTCCTGGCGATCGCTTTTGTCTCCGATCTTATGGATGACAAATGGCTCCTCGAGGATCTGGCCTACGGTGTGCCGCGAATTCAGCGACTCTGCAGGATCCTGAAAGATCATCTGCATATTGCGGCGCAAAGGCAGCAGCTCCTTGCGCGGCATCTTGGTGATGTCGTGCCCATCGAACTCGATAGAGCCTGCAGTCGGCTGGAGCAGACGCACTAGGCACTTGCCTAGCGTCGATTTGCCACAGCCACTTTCACCGACGAGACCAAGGGTCTCACCTCGAGCGATCTCGAGGTCGACACCGTCTACGGCCCTGCACGCGCCCACAGTCTTCAACATGACTCCCCCTTTCACAGGGAAGTGCATCTTCACACCTTGTGCGCGGAGCAGAGGCCCACTCATGGTCGCTGAAATCGATCGATAGAATTAGGCTTTATCAAAAGCCTCGATCGACTCGATCTTGTAGCCCTGCACACCACCATTGGCATCTGGTAGAGAGACCTGCTCGCCGACTTTCTTCTCGAGCAGGATGCTGCCACGCTCGGAAAGATATGCGATGATGCCTTTATCTGGGTCGGAGTCCCAAGCACCGAGGATAGAGTAGGTCAGCTCCTCGCCACCGTCTTTCTCAGGGCTCAGGTGCACGGTCGTACCGATTGCTACTGAAGAGGTGTCAGGATTGGACCAATCATAAGGGTTGGCGAGGCGTAGATCGCGCTCCCAGTCAGCTTTACGCTTCATCAGCACGCGCTGGTATTCCTTAGACGACTTGTACTCGAAGTTCTCGCGAAGGTCTCCGTAGGAGCGAGCGATCTTGATGTCCTCGCGGTTCTGCGGGATCTCTTCTTTGATCAGCTTGTCATAAGCTGCCTTGCGCTCAGCCAGACTCGACTCAGAAACAAAGAGCACCTCTTCCTTCACCTCTCGGCCAGCCACGAGATCCTGCACCTCTGGGTGTAGCTTCACCACACGAGCCATCAAAGACTTACGGGTCAGCTCATCAAAAGAGGCCGATGCCACCAAACGGCTGGCAAAGTTACGGATGGTATTGATGTCTGCGTCGGCGATCAGATCTGGGATCAAATCACGATCATCACAAACCAGGTCACGCAGTCGGTTGGCGGCACGGACCGCGCCCTCCTCCTGCAGCTGGTCAGACTCAAGCGAACTCATCACCGAGAGACTCAAAGTCGGATCGAAGATCACTTCCGCATGACGCTTACGCTCGCGGCAGATCCAAGCGAGAGCGTCGGATGTGAGGATTCGCTGGTTCAATCCATTCTCGAAGTAATCGATCACCGCATCACTTTTCTCCAAACCGATGATGTGGTTGGCGATCTCGGTGATAGTGCGAAGATTGGTGTGCTTGATCAGGCCGAGCATCTTATCCGTCCAGCCTTCTTCACCAAAAGCAGTGTGGAAGCCTTTCAAAATCTGGCGCGCCTTGTGCAGAGAGACAGACTCTAGCAGCTCAGCCAGCTTCTCGTCTTCCTGCTCGGCAATGATGTCGCTGATCTTTACCCAGCCTTCACCCTCTTCCAGGTCTTTAGCCTTGGAAACCAGCTCGTCGCGAGCGAGCAGCAGTTCAAATGATGGTACAAACTGCAGCTTCACACCTTTTCTACCATCCTCACCGATCGTCCCTGCCAGCTCAGAGAGCTTGGCATCGTTCTCACCGAAAAGGTTGATGTTCTTGATGATGTTATCGACAGCCTTGACCTTCCCCTTCAGATCGCGTGAGTCGGCGTAGGTATCCAGCAGCTGCTGGCATGGGTCGGCATCGGCCGCGCGCAGCTCCAATGGCTCGGTGCGCTTTGATGGCACGACAAACTGGTGATCTTCGCGCAATTTCTTCTTGGTGCTATCCCACCAGCTCTTGTATTTGCCCTCTGCGATCACGCGACCTTTCATCAGGGTCTCGAGATCGTCGAGCATCATGCTGCTGCCATTCTCGCTCAAGATCGAATGAACGAGAGACACAGGGTCGCTTTTCGCAGTGGCCTGGAGCTCCTCGAGAGCCGAGTGGCGCTTGGCGATAAACGACTCATCCCCAACAGCCTTTAGAGACTTTGCGGCGAACTTCATGCCGAGGGCATGCCCAGGCTTATCCTCGAAGTCGACGATCACTTTCAAGTTCAGGCGGTCCCATTCGACGACTTTGCCTGCCCCCCAACTTTGGTGAAGGCAGAAAGTACCTGGGGGTACAGCGTCTAACTTGGTACCTGTGTCATGGTCTATTTTTCCTCGGGAAACGAGTTTTTCGAGATCGGGATGCATTATTCGCTACGATAAAATTTATACGCTAAGATGAAAGAAGAAATTTTGGATTTTTGGTTGCCAACACTTCCCCGCCTCGCTAGCCTGACCATATTCTTATGAGAATTCTTGCCATCACCTTGGGATTAGTAGTGCTCACATCAGCTTGTTTGGCTGATATCCATGAGCCACCAAAGATGAAATACACGAAGCATCGCAAGCTAGGTCGTGGAATCGCTAACATTGTTCACGGATGGACAGAGGTGCCAACTACTATGTATCGCTGGGGCGAAAATCGTGAACAAGCTTCGGCTATCTGGACGGCAGGATTTTGGCAGGGCCTTCAGCGCGCCAAGACTCGTATGAAGTATGGCATGTATGAGTTCGTGAACTGGCACAAGCCTCTCTACAAGGACAGCTACCGTCCACCATACCAGTCGATCAACTATCTACCGATGATCAACAACGATGGTTTCGAGGAGTTTCCTCCACAGATCGGTGAGCTATCGACAGTGGGATACACCCGCGGTCGCTCTTACTAAGCAGCTGCAGATTAAGAATTTTTGAAAGAGGTCGGCCCACGCCGGCCTTTTTTGTGCCTTCAGGTCTCGTCGGCGCGGCACTCAGCACGCGTTAGCTATTTTTTTTGGATTCCCCTTGAGAGTCCTGAAATGGCGATGCTCGTAGCGGCATTTCTCAAAATGCCGAGTTCCAAAGCCACTGGGCGATAGGCTGCGGACGGAAGATTTAGATCTTCCGCTACCACTGCTAAACACCAGGGCTCCGCGGGTTTACAAAAGTTGCCCCCTAACCCAAGCGCTCTGTCTCTGTCAGCACGCTCTTGCACATATCGCGCATCCACTGCCACTCTTCCCCCTCGACTAGCTCAGATATTTTCATCGGCAGACGATACGTCCAGTTCTGATCTGTCATCACTCCAGGGACATTGATCCTATCCTCTGCATAAAGCAGATCTGTGATCATCATCGCAATACGATTGCTGTTGGATTTGGACAGATTCCAAAACAACGCGTCGAGAAAGTTCCGATCATAGGCAGGAAAGCCATCAAACTGGGTGATGCCGATATTGCAGTAATCCAGCAGCGTGGCGATGAAATGACGTGCCCCATGCCACTCGTCGGAATTGGCCTTATCGGGATCCACCAGGATCTCGCGCTGCTCATTCCACTGCACTTTCAGAGGTGCGTGATCATGAGTCGTGTAGCAGGCAAAGGATATCTCTGGGTATTGATCGCCTTTCAGCACCTGATCATCGCGAAACTCCCACTGCGGCACCTTCATCCCAGCGATCTGTAGCTCGGCTAGGCTCGGGCGCACATAGTCGGGCACGGTGCCTAGGTCTTCGGCGATGATCTCTGCCTTGCCTGCCGCCTCCTGCAGGACTCGCAGGTACTCCTCGCCCTCCTGTCGGTTGTGCCATTTGTTGTGATCATTATCATCAGGTCGCGGCAAAAAACCAGGCAATCTGCCATCGCAGCGAGAGGCCGCCTCCTCATGACTGAGTGGTAGAAACTCGTCGTTGCGGATCGGATTCCATGGGAAGGAGTAGATCCGGTAAAAGCCCAACGCATGGTCGATGCGAAACAGATCGCAAATATCGGACAGCTTCTTCACGCGCTGTCGCCACCAGTCATAGCCGCGCTCGCGCAGTACATCCCATCGATAGAGCGGAATGCCCCAATTTTGCCCCCATTTCTGGACGAATTCATCGTCTTTGAAAAGCTGCTCTGGCGGCGCACCACCATACCAGCCGAGATCGAATATCTCACGATCGGCAAACACATCGGCACTGGCCACGCTAATGCCGATCGGGATATCGCCCATCAGCTCGATCCCCTGCTGGCGACCATAGTCAGCCACCTCCTGCCACTGAGTGCGCGCTAGCCACTGCACATAGGCGAAAAACAGCATCCAATAACCAGCCCGATGCGGGTCGCCATCGGCGATGGTCTCATCGATGTAGGCTTTGGCATCCTCCAGAGTCTGGCAGCGGCTATCCCAGCTCTGCCAATCGGGATTTTGCCCCTCCATCTCCATGATCAGACGGTAGACACAGTAGTCATCCAGCCAGTCCTCCTCTGCCTCGCAGAAATCGAGAAATGCCTTCTCCTCCGGGCCTTTCTTCCCAAATTTAGTCTCTTTGAACTGAAAGAACTCCTCCTCCAGCAGCTCTCGCTTCAGCGCACGGACTCCGCTATAATTTACCGACCCTGTGTCCAGATCAGCAAAATTGTTTTTCTCCAGGATCTCCTGATACAGCTCCTCTGACAAATGCGCCAGCCCCACACCGGGGCGACAATCGATCGTCATCGGCTCGAGAGCCACAGAGGTGATCGCATTGTAAGGGCTATTGTCGGGACCGATCTCATTGATCGGCAACAGCTGTATAAAGCCAAAGCCCAGCTCCTTTGCCACATCGATAAACTGGCGTACACCAGAGGTATCGCCGATCCCCTGGTCCTCCCCAGTGCGCATGGAGAAAGTCGGGATCAATATGCCTGCAGAGCGACGTGGTCGAGTCGAGTCGGAGTCCATTTGAATAGGGTACAGTCCAGATTCAATAGGGTACAATCTGGACTGAATAGGGTACGATCCACTAGGGCCGAGTTTAGGTGTGCTTGGTGCCGATGTGGCCTTTATCTTTCTCCGCCAGTAGCTTCTTCTGGTAGCGACTCTGCACGATATCGGTGATCACCAGCACCACGATGACGAAGTAGAAGGTCGTCTTGGTCATCGGAGTGATGTAGCCACCAAACAGCTTCAGATGAGCCAGGTGGCCGCCCTCGGTGACCAGCATGATACCCACCACAAAGAGAATAAACAGCCCCAGCACCTCGTACATGCGGTTTTTGTGGAGAAAAGTCGACACACGATCTGCCAGCCAGATCATCAGCACACCACTCACCACGATCGCCGTCACCATCACCCATTTGATGTATTCGGTCGTGGTACCGCCTGCACCATCGGAGACTTTGTACTGAGACAGCGCCATCGCGCTTAGGATCGAGTCGAAGGAGAACACTAGGTTCATGATCACGATCATTGTGATTACCGAGGCCGTCGACTTTTTGCCCTCATCAGCGGCATGCTCGTGCTCGCCGATATGAGTCATGTGAAAGATCTCTTTGATCGCCGTGTAGATGATGAAGGCACCACCCAGGATGACGATGAGACTGTGGAAATTGATCGCTCCATAGAAAGCCGAATCCTCGCTACCGAAGGTGATAAACGGCTTGGTCAGCTTGCTGACCAGTGCTAGCAGCACGAAAAGCAAAGCGATGCGTAGAAAGATAGCCAAGCCCACGCCCATGCGACGGACGAAGCTCTGCTTATCCTCAGGCGCCCGCTTCGAGGCTAGCGAGATGTACAGCAGATTATCGAAGCCGAGCACGGCCTGCAGCAAGATGAGCATGCCGAGCGTCATGATCGCCTCGACGATACCAGGCTCGCCGAGCTTCACCACAGCATCCGTCACCGGAGCCGCCGCCATCAAAAGAGTCGTGAAAGTATCCATGGTGGATAGATTCGCGGCTGGCTAACGGCTGTCAAGCCAGGTAGTTAAGAGATCTTAACTTTCTCAAAAGTAAAAAATCGCTCTCTTTTCCCCCGTCTAGCCAGACCTCCACGACCCATGCCTGCTCTCGAGAAGTTCTACTCATATTCATAGATACCCCGTACCCTTCTTCACTACCAAAAGCCACAAAGCCCCCCAGAAAGAAATCTGTGTAATCTGTGCTCCATCCTCAAAAATCTGTGAACCAAAATACAACCACACTCCGTAGATTCGACTTCAGTCGAATCATCACACCTAGGGACGTGAGAATAGCTCTGAAGAGCCTTACGGATTAACGCGCCTCTTTATCTTATGAGATTAGCTGCTAAATTAGATGCTATGACAGTGCTCGAATCCATCAACAGAGATCTGGCAGAACTCGACACCAAAAGCCTAGTGAAAGCCGCTGGATACATTCGATCTCTCTTACCAGAATCGGCTCTACAGAAGCGCGTGGAAGCCATCGAAGCCTTGCACGGCTGCCTTGAGGGTGAAGAGCATGACGGCTTTGAAGAGGCCGTGCTCGGCGCTTCGACCGAGCTTGTGAAGAGCAACTAACCTCCTCTGCAACTATGGATATCCTGCTCGACACCTCGCCAATCGTCGCGCACATCCGAAAGAAGATCTCGCTCTACGACTTTGTCGACAAGTCTGATCAGATATTTATCACCATCTTCACCCTCGGTGAACTGCAGAAAGGCATCTACCGCGCCGATTCAATGTCCAAAGAACGAGCCAGAGTCAACGCATTCCTGCATGAAGTGGCTATCCTTTACCCAACAGCTGACACCGCTGAGCATTACGGTAAAGTCTCGGGAACCCTTGAGGCAGTCGGCAAGCGACTGCCCGAAAATGATATGTGGATCGCAGCATCTGCGATCGAGACCGATACCATGCTCTTATCGGCTGATCGCCATTTCGAGCGAGTTGACAACCTCAAACACCAGCATATTACCTGGTAGTATCCAAGCTGATTATGGACGCTAAGTAGGTAGTCTATCATGCGATTCCCCAACCCTTTTCATTCGGTCTAGACAATATGCCAATTATACGCATACAAGCTTTGAGGAATGATCACATTGATGTGAAGACGCTTTTAGAAGAAACAAGTCAAGCACTAGCCGATGCGTTTCGTATCGAATCAACTCAATGCTGGTCATGTTTCTCCGAGATTCGACCTGGAGAATATTTCGAAGGAGGTAGGCATCGGGGTGTAAGTGATACGAGCCACACGCCTTTGGTAACGGTCTCAGCTTACGAAGGGAGATCCGAAAAAGATATTTCGAAGGCATTAGATGCCGTTGCTACGAAGATTAAATCTAGTTTTGGTAAAGACGCAGAAGACGTATTTATCGAGTATCACGAACTGAGGTCTGGACAGGTCTACACCGGCGGAGGAGTGATATAGATTTAGCCATGAAACTGTAATATCACTCCACCAGCCGCACACAGCGCACCGAGTCCTTGGTCCGGTAGTAGATATCTCTCCCCACGATAGCCGGAGAGGCGCAGTACAGAGCGCCTACTTTGGCTTTGCCCAGCACATTGTAGTCATCTGGGGTAGCCTCGATCATCGCCAGCAGGCCGCCACGGTTTTCGTAGACCATCAACTTGCCATCGGCCAAAATCGGCGAGGAGATGCTCGACTGCATGTCGCGCTGCCAAGCGATCTCACCAGTCGCTAGATCGACACACCAGTGGTGCGCACTGCCCAAGTGATAGACGTGCCCACCATACACGATCGGACTGCCCCCGTAGCGACGAGCGACAAAGCCTTTCTGCCAAAGCAACTCTGGCTCCGCCCCCTGGACTAGGCGATAGGCGAGTAGATTGGCATCGTCAGTCTTGCTAGTCACGACCAGATGCTCACCCGCCACGACAGGCGTGCTATCACCACCGCCAGGGAGAGTCCATCGAGTCTCGCCAGTAGCCGTATCGATGCCGAGCAGTGCCTTTGAGGAATTGCAGATCAGTGTGCCCCCCCAGAGGGCTGGCGATGAATTGGCCGTCTTCACATCCTTATTCTCCCAGCGCACCTCACCCGTGGCCGTATCGTAGGCCGTGAGACGGGATTGATTGAGAAAGATCAGATCCTCTGTGACCAAAGGCGAACTGGCAGGGCCTTTTTTGTCCAGCTCACTGCGCCAGACTAGCTCTCCCGCCTCGGCATCGAGACAGTAAATATGCCCACTGAGCGCCGCATAGACACGCCCCCCATGGACCGAAGGTGTACTACACGAGCCACGTCCACTGGGAGATCCCTCCACCTCGTAGCGCCAGATCTCAGCCCCTGTCTCAGCATCGAGAGCCAGCACCACATCATTGGCGACGACTTCGGTAGCAGGGATTTTGGATAGGATTTCCGCCTTCTGCGCATCGGTCCAGTCACGCGAGGCTATCCACTCATCTAGCTCGGCCTGATTGGCAAAGACATGCTTAGACTTCTCAGCCACTTCATCGAGCACCGCTATTGGTAGGGCACTAGCACCTTTCTTAAACCGGCTGGCTACCCAGCTGCCGAGTGCGAGCTTAGTCTTTTCGTCGGTGATGTGCTCGTCTACCCACTGGTTGGCGTAGTCGGTGAGAGCTTTGCCTCGCATACGCCGGCTCAGTCCGAGACGATCGGCCTCCATCTTGGCGACCAGATCAGCACCCAGAGCGCCAGTCGATCGGTGTCCCATATCCGACAATACCTTGCGTGTGATCTCGCGCTTCTCTGTGGGCTGATCGCGGTGCCAGACGAGCGACAAGATCACTCGGCCATCAGCCACCACCAGACTCCCATGGCCGCCGTAGTGATCACTGGGCACTCCGGGTAGCACCCAGCGCTCCACTGGAGGTTTCTCCTCGGATAGAGCTGGTATAGCCGTGCCATCTGTCGCGATGCCATCTCGATTGGGCCCACGCCACTGGGGCCAATCTGCCAGCACCGTCTCCCCCACGCCGATAGACGCCACTACCCAAACAGCCAAAAATCGCGATATTTTCATAACAATCTCCGCACAGAAGCGCAATGATAGCGATTGCGACAGTAGCGCCTTGCGGCTAGCCCTCGTATCTAAAGACATGACCAATCAAGCTGACTACTACATCTGCCCCGGCTGCGGCGACGACGTGCGTGTCGGCAGTCAGGGCTGCCCGAAGTGCAACAATCTCGATCCTTGGGAAATCGAAGACACCGAAATCTACGATGGTCTCGATCTGCCAGAAGATCCGGACATGCCAGTGAGGCAGCACACTTTCACCATCAAGCCGCTCTGGATCATCACCGCAGCCATCCTGCTACTGGCGATCATTTT
>JAHDID010000102.1 GCA_020630975.1 Verrucomicrobiota bacterium | reverse complement strand
CGGGCGGCGAAGGCAACGACACGACGTCCGGAGGCGAAGGAAATGACACCGTAGACGGCGGCAGCGGCGACGACAGTACGGAAGGTGGCAACGGCGACGACAGTGTATCGGGCGGCGAAGGCAACGACACGACGTCCGGAGGCGAAGGAAACGACACTGTAGACGGCGGCAACGGTGACGACAGTACGGAAGGCGGCAATGGCGACGACAGTGTATCGGGCGGTGAAGGCAACGATACCGTATCGGGCGGAGCTGGCGATGATAGTACCGAAGGTGGCAACGGCGACGATTCTGTAGAAGGGGGAGACGGCAATGACACGACTTCAGGCGGAGAAGGCAATGATACTGTATCTGGCGGGAATGGCGATGACAGCACCGAAGGTGGTAACGGCGACGATTCTGTAGAGGGAGGCGACGGTAATGACACGACCTCCGGTGGCGAAGGAAATGATACTGTTTCCGGCGGGAATGGTGATGACAGCACCGAAGGCGGCAATGGCGACGATTCCGTAGAAGGCGGCGATGGCAATGACACAACCTCCGGCGGCGAAGGAAATGACACGGTATCTGGCGGAAATGGCGATGACAGCACCGAAGGTGGTAATGGTGACGACTCCGTAGAAGGCGGAGACGGCAATGACACGACCTCCGGCGGCGAAGGCAATGATACCGTATCCGGCGGGAATGGCGATGACAGCACCGAAGGCGGCAACGGTGACGATTCCGTAGAAGGCGGCGACGGTAACGACACGACCTCCGGCGGCGAAGGAAATGATACCGTATCCGGCGGTAACGGCGATGACAGCACCGAAGGTGGCAACGGTGACGACTCCGTAGACGGAGGCGACGGCAATGACACAACCTCCGGGGGCGAAGGCAATGATACCGTATCCGGCGGTAACGGTGATGATAGTACTGAAGGTGGCAACGGCGACGATTCCGTAGAAGGCGGCGACGGCAATGACACAACCTCCGGCGGCGAAGGAAATGATACCGTATCTGGCGGAGCTGGCGATGACAGCACTGAAGGTGGTAACGGCGACGACTCCGTAGAAGGCGGAGACGGCAATGACACAACCTCCGGCGGCGAAGGAAATGATACTGTTTCCGGCGGGAATGGTGATGACAGCACCGAAGGCGGCAACGGTGATGATTCCGTAGAAGGCGGCGACGGTAACGACACGACCTTCGGTGGCGAAGGAAATGATACTGTATCCGGCGGGAATGGCGATGACAGCACCGAAGGCGGCAACGGTGACGATTCTGTAGAAGGCGGCGACGGTAACGACACGACCTTCGGTGGCGAAGGCAATGATACCGTATCCGGCGGTAACGGCGATGATAGTACTGAAGGTGGCAACGGCGACGATTCCGTAGAAGGTGGAGACGGCAATGACACGACCTCCGGAGGCGAAGGAAATGATACTGTTTCCGGCGGAAATGGTGATGACAGCACCGAAGGTGGCAACGGTGACGACTCCGTAGACGGAGGCGACGGCAATGACACAACCTCCGGGGGCGAAGGCAATGATACCGTATCCGGCGGTAACGGTGATGACAGCACTGAAGGCGGCAACGGTGACGATTCCGTAGAAGGCGGAGACGGCAATGACACAGCATCCGGCGGCGAAGGAAATGATACTGTTTCCGGCGGAGCTGGCGACGACAGCACCGAAGGTGGCAACGGCGACGATTCTGTAGAAGGCGGCGACGGTAATGACACGACCTCCGGAGGCGAAGGCAATGATACTGTTTCCGGCGGAAATGGTGATGACAGCACCGAAGGTGGCAACGGTGACGACTCCGTAGACGGAGGCGACGGCAATGACACAACCTCCGGGGGCGAAGGCAATGATACCGTATCCGGCGGTAACGGTGATGATAGTACTGAAGGTGGCAACGGCGACGATTCCGTAGAAGGCGGCGACGGCAATGACACAACCTCCGGCGGCGAAGGAAATGATACCGTATCTGGCGGAGCTGGCGATGACAGCACTGAAGGTGGTAACGGCGACGACTCCGTAGAAGGCGGAGACGGCAATGACACAACCTCCGGCGGCGAAGGAAATGATACTGTTTCCGGCGGGAATGGTGATGACAGCACCGAAGGCGGCAACGGTGATGATTCCGTAGAAGGCGGCGACGGTAACGACACGACCTTCGGTGGCGAAGGAAATGATACTGTATCCGGCGGGAATGGCGATGACAGCACCGAAGGCGGCAACGGTGACGATTCTGTAGAAGGCGGCGACGGTAACGACACGACCTTCGGTGGCGAAGGCAATGATACCGTATCCGGCGGTAACGGCGATGATAGTACTGAAGGTGGCAACGGCGACGATTCCGTAGAAGGTGGAGACGGCAATGACACGACCTCCGGCGGCGAAGGAAATGATACCGTATCTGGCGGAGCCGGCGATGACAGCACTGAAGGTGGTAACGGCGACGATTCCGTAGAAGGCGGAGACGGCAATGACACAACCTCCGGCGGCGAAGGAAATGACACGGTATCTGGCGGAAATGGTGATGATAGCATCGAAGGTGGCAACGGCGATGATTCCGTAGAAGGTGGCGACGGCAACGACACGACTTTAGGCGGTGACGGTAATGATACGGTTTCAGGCGGCAATGGCGACGATAGCACCACAGGAGGTAATGGCGACGACTCTGTAGAAGGTGGCGACGGCAACGACACGACTGCAGGTGGCGACGGCAATGATACCGTATCCGGCGGTAATGGCGATGACAGCACTGAAGGTGGTAACGGCGACGATTCCGTAGAAGGCGGAGACGGCAATGACACAACCTCCGGCGGCGATGGCAATGATACCGTATCCGGCGGTAACGGTGATGATAGCACCGAAGGCGGCAACGGTAACGACTCCGTAGAAGGCGGTGAAGGCAACGACACAACGGAAGGCGGCGAAGGTAATGACACTATCGAAGGCGGCAACGGCGATGATAGTGTGTCAGGAGGTGCTGGCGACGATCTGATCGTAGCTGGAAATGGAAATGACACTGTCTCTGGTGGTTCGGGTAAAGACACGCTAGAGTTTCCAGGGAATCTGGCTGACTACACCATCACAGAAAACCCAGACGGCACGCTATCTATCGTAGGGCCTAGTGGCACCACTCTAGTGAACCCAGATGTGGAGTGCTTCCAGTTCGCCGACGGATTGTATTCCTATGACGATATTACGATCCCGGACGCTGTTGATGACACAGACAATGTCGATGAGCAGAGCACGGTGACGATCAATGTCTTGGATAATGATACCCAGCTCGATACAGACACGCTCACGGTGGCTTCTCTTAGTGGTTCCACCACTGGAACGATCGCAATCGATGCAGGAAATACGACTATTACCTACGATACCAATGGCCAGTTTGAGCACCTCAATCTCGGCGAAACTGTTATCGAGACATTTGGCTATGTATTGACCGATAATAATGGCAACACGGATACTGCCACAGTCACCGTTACTGTGACAGGTACCAATGATGATCCGGTAGCGACCGGTGATGCAGGCGGCACCACAGAGGAGACGACTCTATCAGCGACTGGAGCCGTCACATCTACTGATATCGATGCCACAGCCACAGCGGCTTGGACCGTACTCAGTGCTCAGGCTAGTGACAATGGCTACGGCACTTACGATCTGGATGCCGCGGGCAACTGGACCTACAACCTGACCAATGCTCATGCCTCCGTGCAGGGACTGAATGTCGGCGAGACACTGACCGATCAGATCACCGTGACTGTCACAGATGACAATGGTGCGACCGATACCGCAGTCATCGACATCACAATCACAGGTACCAATGATGTGCCTGTGCCGACAGGTGACAGTGCGACTACGACAGAAGAGACAGTTCTGTCAGTCACGGGAGCCGTCACATCGACGGATGTCGACGCCACTGCTACTGCTACGTGGACGGTCCTTAGTAGTCAGGCAGGAGATAATGGCTACGGCACATACGATTTGGACGCCTCGGGTAACTGGACTTACAACCTGAATAACGCTCATGCCTCCGTTCAGGCTTTGAATGTAGGCGAGACATTGACAGACCAGGTCACAGTGACAGTGACAGATGATCAGGGCGCCGCAGCTACTACGACGATAGACATTACTATTGCAGGCAGCAATGATGCCCCCGTGGCGACCGGTGATGCCGGAAGCACGACTGAAGAGTCAGTTCTGTCAGTCACGGGAGCCGTCACATCGACGGATGTCGACGCCACTGCTACTGCTACGTGGACGGTTCTCAGTAGCCAGGCAGGAGATAATGGTTACGGCACCTACGATCTGGATGCAGCCGGCAACTGGACCTACAACCTGAACAACGCTCATGCCTCTGTTCAGTCGCTGAATGTTGGAGATACCTTGACCGATCAGATCACAGTCACGGTCACTGACGACCAGGGCGCATCTGATACAGTCACCATTGATATTACCATCAATGGTACCAACGATGCACCCGTCATCGATGGGCCAGACTCGGCTACAGTCGTTGAAACTGGTGCGGACAATGCTGGTGTGATAGCAGGCACCCTCGTGGCTAATAATACTATGGTTGCTAGCGATGTTGATCTGGTTGACACTGCCGCCTGGAGCGGTGATGCTACCGGAGCTTATGGTTCGATCTCTATCGACTCAGTTAGCGGTGAGTGGACTTATTCCTTAGACGATACAGCCACTGCTGTCGACGAGTTGGATGCTGGCGATGTGGTTACTGAGGTCTTCATGATGACGGTGACTGATGCGGCTGGTGCGACTGGTACTGAGACAGTTACCATCACCATTACTGGTGCCAATGATGTGGTAGACACGCAGGTTTCAGGCGGTGGTACCGCTTTGGAGTTTGATGCCAATGCATTTTCTCGAATCACAGCCGCATCGACTACTGCTTCGCCATTCGATGGCTCCGTCAACCCAGGCGATGTGCCCGTTGCTGGATCGGGTAGTGACATACTCGGCAGTTATGGTACGCTCACCGTTAATTCAGATGGCTCCTACAGCTATGCAATGGATCCTGCAGCGTCTAGCACGCTGGGGATTGGTCAACGGGTAACAGAGGAGTTCGATTTTGAGATTTTTACTGGTCACCTACCAATCGTAGGGACAACCGATGTGCCATTGGTTGCCAGTAGCACTAGTGTGGGTGGTTTTCAGTTCGATCATTATGTGTCGCCTAGTGATCCAATGACGATTGAATTCGAGTTTGAACCAACTGATCTGGTAGGCACTGAAGTGTTGTTCGAGACCGGTGGATCTGGTAGAGGTTTTGCATTGGTTCTAGATGGTGACCAATTGGTGTTTCAGGTGGCGTCGGGAGCAGCTGAGGCGATACAGCTTCGCCATACCTTGACGGCCGCAGAGCAGACCCAGGTTTTTGTTACAGTAGATCCTCAGACTGATACGATGGGACTATTTGTCAACGGGACGGTGGTAGATATCGATCAGGCCACAGGTGATATTCTGGACTGGTCAGGAGGGAATAATGGTGGTATTGGTGCGATCTACGATGGTAGTTTAGGAGGTTCTGCAGGGGCTGGGCACTACAGTTCAGCGGAT
This sequence comes from Verrucomicrobiota bacterium, assembly GCA_020630975.1. GTDB lineage: Bacteria > Verrucomicrobiota > Verrucomicrobiia > Verrucomicrobiales > DEV007 > Arctic95D-9. The sequence continues at coordinate 9,629 of JAHDID010000102.1, read as the reverse complement.
CCCGCTGAGTTCGCGCTAGGTAGCAATTTACTGTTGAACGTGTATGATGGTATTCAGTATGACACTCTGTCTGCGGCAGTTACGATCGACTTGGAAGGTACAGCAGATGGTCCTGTGCTAGCGACTGATAGTGGCAATATTTTATCCAGCAATGTTGTCGGTAGTCTCACTAGTACAGATGTCGACGCGCACGATACTGCCACGTGGTCGACTGATAATGCAGTTGGGAGTTATGGAGACTTGGTGTTGAATGCTGATGGCGTGTGGACTTACACCGTGAATCAAGCGCTATCATCGGTGCAGGCACTCAATGTCGATAATCCTGCCACTGATGTTTTTACGGTCACAGTAACAGACTCCGCAGGTGTTACAGATACAGAAACTATCACTGTTACTGTTAATGGCACTAATGATGCTCCAACAGTGGATACTGAAGCACTTTCAGGCACCGCTAGTGTGAAGTTCGCGGCTATCAACCCCGGTTTTGAAGATTTTGATCCATCTCAGCATACTTCAGGTGGCGTTTACACTGGTTCTAATATTTACTACGTGGACGAGGGTGATATCAACGGATGGAATACCAATGCGAGCGATGGAGTGATGCAGATTCACGAAAGTGGTGCATTTAACACTTCGGCTCAGAGTGGTGGCTACTATGTTGAATTTAATGCCACGGAGGCATCTGTGCTCTGGCAAAAGCCTAACGTTGAGCCAGGTGATATTGTTCGGTTTCGTTTCGCTCACGCCCAGCGAGATTTGACGAGTGAGCAGGTCGAGCTATTTGTCGGAACGACTGCACCAATCGATAAGACAGCGTCGGGAGATGCAGTCGATTTGCTAGCAGAGGGCTTTCAATCACTGTTACTCACTAGTACAACTACTGGTCCTGGAGGCGGCTGGGTTATCTACGAAGGCTTGTATGAAGTGCCTTCTGGACAGGTTGACACTTACTTCGCGTTTGAGAGTATGGGCGGTGCTAGTGTGGCGGCGGGTAATTTTATGGACTCGGTGTCTTTTGATGTGGTGCGCTCAGAGGATGTCGATTTGTCTACGGTATCAGCACAGATTTCCGACATTGATGATGCGAACCTAGAGTCTGCTCAGGTGATACTAACCAATGCAGAGGACGGAGATGGTCTGATACTGGATGCGGTCCTGCCAGCAGGTGTCACTAGCACGGTGACTAATAGCGGGGCCACTATCACGATTGACATCACCGGTGTGGCGTCTAAATCTGATTACGCAACGTTGATCGATAGCATTTTGTTCGTATCAAATTCAGCAGTAGAAGGTGCGAGAACCATAAATGTGACAGTTAATGATGGCGATGTAGACTCAGCCATTTCTACGACTACCATCGATTATATTCACGATTATGATGGTGATGGCGTCAAGGATTCGGATGATCTGGACGACGATAATGATGGTATTTTAGACACAGTTGAAAACTTTGAAGATAAGATTGTTCTTCGAGGTGCCACTATTCGAACTGATCGGTCTGAATTTGATGGTGTCGATGTGGGCTTGTACTGGGACGATGCTGATAATATAGGTACGAGTTTTACACTGCTAGGCACCCGCGAGCTGGTCATCGACGCGGTTGGCGACGTGACTACCTTATTGGGAACTTTTAACACTGGGCAAACCATTCAGGGGGATGATGGTAACACCTATGTCGTGGTGGCCTCGGATCAGATCACTTTGTCAGATGGTGTCACGGATTATGAGGCGTTGACTATCGCGTTGTATGATATGTTCGGTGTTCCCCAGGCGTGGAATGCTTTTTATGCCTTTCTCGACGAGGAACCACCTGTGGGTTCAACTTTGACGGTTACAGCTAGCAGTGGAGCCGCTTCGTGGGCACCAGATGGTGTCGATGTAGCCGTTACCTCGATCTATGATAACGATATAGATAATGACGGTATTCTTAACTCGTTGGATTCGGACTCAGACGGTGGAGGTGTGAGCGATGTGCTTGAAGTTGGCGGAACCGATGCTGATGGAGATGGCGAGTGGGATGGCGCGGTAGATGCGAATGGAGTTCCGATTGGTGCTGCCGGAGGGGTGGATCGTTCTGGTGGACCTAGTAATCCTTATATAGCACCAAAACTGATTGGTAGCAGCGGCGATGTTGCTGAAGATTCAGGAGTGGCGGCTTCTGGGGCCTTGAGTTATACTCATGAAGCGACCTTAAGTGCGTCGTGGACCCCAGTAGCTGCTCAGCCTGGTGCTAATGGCTATGGCAGTTTCAGTTTGGATAGTGCAGGGAATTGGACCTATACGGTTGATGATTCCAATGTGGCAGTAGATGGCCTTAATGTGGGTGATCAATTGATTGATACGTTGTCGGTCTCAGGGACGGATAGCTCTGGTCAGTCTCGTGTGGAGCAGATTTCGGTGACGATAGCCGGAGCCAATGACGCGCCTGAGCTTTCTTTGGCTCCTGCGTTCACTGAAGTGGGAATGAGTTTTGCTCCAGTGAGCGGGACGATTATCACTACGACTGAGAAGGCGTTTGACGATAGTTTCGCGTATGATCCGCTTAATCCAACAGCGTCGTCACCGGCTGGGCAGTTTAATCACGGAGACAGTCTGATGTTTAGCGCTGCGAATGGCACCTCAGTGGTGGGCATGTTCACTTTAGACGAAGCTCAGACTGTGACAGCAGGTAAGGATTTTGTATTTGATATCTATGGGAGAACCGACTCGCTATACGATAATCGAGATGATAATTTCGATATCGAATTTTTAGACGCTTCAGGAAATGTGTTGGGTATTCAGGAAGGTCTTTCGATAAATGAGACCAGCTATTTCTTGAGAGTGAATTCAACAGGGGTGGTTCCTGAAGGAAGTGTGATAACTGACATTCGCGTGACAGGCCACGACTCGAATGGTAGTGGTAATAACTATTTCACATTCAATGAAGTGCGAGCTGCAGTGATTGAGAATGCGGCTCACTCAGTGAACACAGCTGTGAATCCGAGTTTTGAGAACCATACGGCCACATACAATGGGGTTTGGGGCGCCGTGGTTAATGAATCAGGTGTGGTCGGTTGGAATACCACTGCAAGTGATTCGAGCATGGACCTGATTTACACAGGTGGTAGTCTGGGCGCTGCTCACGAGGGCGATTGGTACATCGAGTTCAATGCAAATCAGGTGTCTACTCTTTGGCAGGAAGTTAATGCTGATCCTGGCGATACAGTTAAGTTTAGTTTTGCGCACAGGCAGCGGGGCTCTTCAGCGGAACAGGTGGAGCTCTTTGTGGGCACTACTCCTCCCGAGGATAAGTTAACTAGCACCGAAGTCGAAGACTTAGCTGGAGACGGCTACCAGTCGCTGCTTCTTACTGCTACTGGTGCGCCAGCTGATGGCTGGGTCGTGTACGAGGGGCTCTACACCATCCCTGAAGGGCAAGATCAAACCATCTTTGCCTTTGCAAGTTATGGAGGGTCAGGTGGATATGGTAACTACATGGATTCAGTGGCTTTCAATGTAGTCTTACCGACCACTATCGATATTGACTCCAGTTCTCTGGTAGACGTGGATGATGAGAATATCGAGTCTGCTCGGATTGTGATCACAAATAGTGTGAGTGGTGATAGCCTGATTGTTGATTCCAGTAGTTTGCCTGCAGGCGTTACGTCCGCAGTGAGTCAGTCCGGAGCTAGCCTTATCTTAGATATTACCGGGACCGCTAGCAAAGCAGATTACCAAGCTATCTTAGAGGCTGTTCAGTTTGCTTCGACATCGACGGTGTCGGGAAGCAGAAATATTGAAGTTACAGTCAACGATGGGGATGTAGATAGTGTGGTGCAGACCTCTGGAATTTACTACACGGCACACGAGGTTCCTCAGCTGAATTCGGTGTACGATCCTGCTACTTTAGGTGGACTTGAGTTTAATCGTTATAGCGGAGTTAGTAACAACGATGGTGCGGACTTTTTGAATGATCCGACCTCCGGGACGGAAAACACTGGAGCGGTAGGTGATGGTTGGGATACGACACCGACTATTACTGTCGAAGATTATGCAGACGGGAATGGTCTCATCACGCCGCATTCGGATGGTGAGGGGTATGGCGACACTTATACAGGTTACTTCGTCGCTCAAAAGACGGGCTATTATGAGTTTACGACTGATCCAGGTGTTGGATTAGTAGATGATGGTGGTCGTGTGTTAATGGCACCAACTCAGTATATGTCCGATTTGGTACCGATTAAGACAGATAGCGCTAATAACGCACTTTTACTTGATGTACTTGAAGAGGCGCACGACACCTCTGCTTTCTATCCTGATGGAAGCAGTGATCCGAACTATTCTCCAGGAAAAGTGTTCGTCACTGCAGGTGATGTGTACGCCTTTGAGATCAGATTTTTTGAGCGAGGTGGAGCTGATATATTCGAAGCGCGTAGTCGCTTCAGCGAGGATGGAACCAATTTCGAGCCATGGCAGACAATCGATGCCTCTAACCTTATTCCGGAAGGGCAGTTTAGAGAGCAGTATATTCCTGATTCGGGTTCGATCAATTATGACGCGAGTGTTTTGTTTGAATCTCCTGCCAGTGATACGCTTCACTATCATGCCAATGTGGTGTTAGGTGATGGTACTGTGGCTCCATATATTGGTCCAGGTGGGACGTCGGAGTTGCATGAGATTGGTCTTACGATCAATGATGAAACCGGTTTGATCTCTGGAACATTGAATGGCAATTATGCCGGGCAGCGTCTGGTGATTACAGCTGCTAATGATTTTGGTGATGTGGTGCGAACGACTCCTATTGCGATTGGTGCAGATACCGATGGTGATAATCTGGTTAATCTTTATGATTTGGATGATGACAATGATGGTATTCTAGATACGGTGGAGCGTGACGTCCAGACCGCTGTCGAGTTTAGTCTTCAGGGTGCGGATATTTTGGTAAATGATTCTGGTCATGCGAATCCCTCATGGCAGCTATCTGCAGATGGCCGTTCTTTAGAGCAGGGCGTTAATGCGGATCCCGCTGTTTATGTAACAAATCTTTCATTTCCAGGGACAATCAATTTTGAAATGGGTGTCCGAGCTGGGGTTGGGGATAATGATTTTATAGGCTTTGCGGTTGGTTACGAGCCTGGTGAGAATACTGCGAGTGACGCCGACTGGCTACTATTTGATTGGTCGCAAGGAAATACCACCGGTTTGGCTGTAAGTCGTGTGACTGGACCGATTCCAACAGGGCAGTCTGCTATTGATTCGGATCTTTGGAATCATAGCGGTGTCGTCAATGAGCTAGCGCGTGCTAATACTCTGGGCAGCACAGGTTGGTTGGCTGGCGAGACTTATGAGATTGAACTTAATTATGATCCGAGTTCTGGGTTTCAAGTTTATGTCGATGGGGTTCTCGAATTTGATATGTCCGGTGTCTTTCCAGATGGCAGCTTTGGGCTTTATAACTTTTCTCAGGGAGGAACCTTTTGGAGTTTGCTCGGAGGGACGGTTCGGAATCAAGATGTAGATGGAGATGGGATCACTAATGATCTTGATACTGATTCTGATGGTGGTGGGATATACGATGTAGTCGAAGCTGGTGGCGTAGACGCGGATAATGACGGGCACTGGGATGGTGCAGTTGATGCGAATGGTGTGCCGATCGGAGCTGGTGGAGGAGTTAGTTTGTCTGATGTTGCTTCAGATCCGTATAGTGTCGTGGGTGGTGCCACAGCGAATAATGATTTGGTTCCTACTACAGCGGGTTCGACTGACCCTTCAGGCACCTTAGTCTCCACCCTATTAGAGAATCACGGTCAGTCAACCGAGCTGGTAGCGCAACCGGATGGGTGGGGCGGGATTGCGATTAGTGGGCTTTCTGGCGATTCGAATGGAACTTGGGAGTATTCTACTGACGGGGGAGGGAGCTATACAGCCATTGGTGCGGTATCGGATTCTTCTTCATTACTTCTCAAGGCTGATGACCTAATTCGTTTTGTTCCTGATCCAGGTTATATCAACGCAGATTCGAATGGAGATCCTATTACTGAGTCTACAGTCTCTGGTGTTTCCGGCTTGCAGGCGTGGTATTCAGCCTCCGATTTGACCGCTAACGATGGCGATGTGATCACGTCATGGACAGATCGATCAGGAAATGGGAATCACGCTACAGTTCAGTATGGGACTGGCCCGACCTATCAATCTAGTGGAATAGATGGCGAGCCAGCGTTGGAGTTTTCGAATGGAGCGTTCCAGACACCGATTGATGTTAGGGCTGGATCGATGGAAGATGTAACGATAGTCGCGGTGTATGAGGCAAATGCATTGTCGAGTTGGAATGCTTTGTTTGGTAATGACAATGGTTCTTGGGATCGTTTCTTTTCCCCTGGTGCTCATTCTGGGTTCGGTGGAGCTGATGCCAACGATGGTCTTGTGTCGCTCGGAGGAGCGTCAGGTGGTATCCTAGTGGAAGACGCCGAGGAAGTCGGAGTGCCGAAGCTTGTGATGGTCTCTTATGACGGTAATGTGTCTGGAGGAGTGAATGTGGGACCTACGAACGGATCAACAGTCAGGTTTAATGGTGAAGTAGTAACTACGTTCACAGACCAATCAGATGCGACGAATGCTACGCCCAACCTCTGGTTGGGTTGGGATGGTGACTCTGGCCCGTTTAATGGTAAAGTAGCAGAATTTATGGTGTTTAACCGTGTATTGAACGATACCGATGTTCAGGAGATTAATTCATACCTAAGCGATAAATACGGAGTGGCGGTAGATAGCCCGAGTATTGATTTCCATGCTTGGGATGAAGTCGGGTCTACGGTTGGCCAAGAAGGCACTATGTTCGACTTGAGTGCAGAGCCGAGTGCCTTTACGTCAGGAGTTGAGTCTGCTGATGTGGTTGTCGCTGCTACTAGTACGCCACCCGTAGTGGTCGATCTGGATGGTGACGGCGTTGAGTTTGATTCGGTGGACGATGGTATTCTGATGGATGTCGATAACGATGGCGTCCAAGAGCAAACGGCGTGGGCTGACGAAGATGATGCGGTCTTGATCCACGATGCCAATGGCAACAACGATGTCGACGGTCGTAGTGAGTTTGCCTTCGCAGATTACAGCGATGATCCCGATGCGACTGATTTGGATGGCCTGCGAGCTGGCTTTGATACCAATAATGATGGTATCCTCTCGGCAGAGGATGAGCAGTTCGGTGAGTTCAAACTCTGGCAGGATGCCGACGGTGATGGTCTGGTCGGCGACGGCGAGATGATCAGTCTGGAGGAAGCGGGAATCGAATCGATCGGCCTAGTCAGCGATGGCGAGAGCTATAGTGCAGCGGATGGCGATGTCTATGTGCATGGCGAAGCCGAGGTCACTTACAGTGATGGATCGACTGGAACGGCTGCGGACGCCGAGTTTGACTTCCGCGAGTTAGTCGGAGAGGACGAGTTGCCAATCGAGATCGAGACAGGTGATGGTCAGACGGTAGTGATCGATGACGAGGCGCCGGCTCCTGCGCAGAGCTCGGGGGCGGTGGATGCGATTGATGGTGGTGCCATGCCTGCGAGTTCGTCAGATGATGATTTAATAGCATCCCAGGGAAGTATATAGGGGGGCGGCTTGGTCTACGAGCCATGGAGGCACGATCCGTGGCGTAGCTCATTTCATATTAGGGGGCCTCAGGATGGTCTTTGGCGCCTACAGGTGGGAAATACGGCCCTTTGTATCGCCGAGCATTCCTCGCGCGGCTGGCAGATCACTAGATGGAGTGATACGGCCCATTTGGATGAAAATCAGCAAACGGGTTCGGACTCCAGACTGACCGTTTAATCTGCTTCTGTTCAACGCTTCCCAGTTTGTGGAAGGAACGGTAAAAATAATCAAAAGTGAATGTTATTTTTCGATATTTTATAATTAAAAACCTTATTTAAATTTATAATAAATAATTTCCATAATAAGTCCTGTGTGTTACAATTAACTGCATTTTAACCCCTTATAATCCCTAAAAAATCCCACCAAGATGACGAATTTGATTGTCGTAGCCTCCGCAGAAGGCGTTCCCTCCCAGAGTATTGTGAAAGATGGACTCACCCTAGATGTCCAGGATGGCCAAATGATTTTCCTCGTCGATGAAGAGGGCAACCCTTCCGAGGCAGAGCTTTCACAAGATGGAGCAAACTTAGTTATCACCTATCCGACTGGAGAAGTGGTCGTGATAGAAGGTTACTTCCTAACAATGGTAGGTCTGGAGCTGGGCAGTCTTGAGGTGAATGATCAGAATGGTCAGATTTTGCCAGTAGGTCAGCCTATTGAGGTGTCATTGGTGCCAAATGCTCAAGGTTTCGAGGAGGTGGTCGATAGTGCTGGTGAAAGCGGTGGTGGTGATAGTGGCGAAGTCGGCGGTGGCGCTACAACAGGTGGCAGTGGCTTTTCCCTAATTCGTGAGTCAGAGATCACCTCTGGCACAGCTGTGCCTAGCAATTCGCCTGTTAGCAGTGGGGGGGCTCCCTCTGCCGGTAGTGGTGGGGGGGCAGAACCGCCATTTGATCCCTTTGCTAGCCAAGTACTTATAGGTGGTGCAGGGCCAGATAGTCTTGTTGGAGGACTAGGAGATGATTCGATCTCTGGCGGAGCCGGTAGTGACACACTCGATGGAGGATTAGGAGACGATATCGTAGATGGAGGCGATGGTGATGATAGTATCGATGGTGGCGCCGGAAATGACGTAGTGCTCGGTGGAGCCGGTAATGATACGGCTTTGGGCGGAGACGGCGATGATAGCGTCGATGGAGGCGCGGGCGATGATAGTGTCTTAGGAGGGGATGGAGATGATAGCGTCGGTGGCGGTGATGGCAGTGATACTGTAGATGGTGGCGAGGGTGACGACAGTGTGACCGGCGGTGCAGGCGACGATAGTGCTACCGGTGGCGAAGGCGATGATACCGTCGATGGTGGATCAGGTAATGATACGGTAGACGGAGGCGAAGGCGATGATAGCGTGACTGGCGGTGAGGGAGATGACAGTACTTCAGGCGGAACTGGCGATGATACAGTCGGCGGAGGCGAAGGCGATGATTCCGTGACTGGAGGCGAAGGCGACGACTCGACGACTGGAGGTGAAGGTAATGACTCAACTGACGGCGGAGCAGGCGATGACACTGTAGACGGCGGCGAAGGCGATGATTCCGTGACTGGCGGCGAAGGCAACGATTCGACGACTGGTGGAGCAGGTAATGACACGACTGACGGAGGCGAAGGCGATGATACTGTAGATGGCGGCAACGGCGATGACAGCACCGAAGGCGGCAACGGCGACGATAGCGTGTCTGGTGGCGCAGGCAACGACACCACATCTGGCGGCGAAGGTAACGATACTGTAGATGGCGGCAACGGTGACGATAGTACTGAAGGTGGCAACGGCGACGATAGCGTGTCTGGTGGCGAAGGTAACGACACCACATCTGGTGGCGAAGGCAACGACACGGTAGACGGCGGCAACGGCGATGATAGTACCGAAGGCGGTAACGGCGACGATAGCGTGTCTGGTGGCGAAGGCAACGACACCACATCTGGCGGCGAAGGTAACGATACTGTAGACGGCGGCAACGGCGATGACAGCACCGAAGGCGGTAACGGCGACGATAGCGTGTCTGGTGGCG
>JAHDID010000030.1 GCA_020630975.1 Verrucomicrobiota bacterium | reverse complement strand
GAACTCACGACATCAACCTTGGCAAGGTTGCGCTCTACCCCTGAGCTACACCCGCATTCGTGAGTCAGGCATCAGCCGTTCTCCCGAGCGAGCGTAAAGGTGTACCCAAAAAGGATTTATTCAAGGTAAAAAATCATCGGAATTTTGTGGCTCCTATTTCGCAGTGGCGTAAAGGTTCTGACGATTCCTTTTATTCGATGCGACACTTTGGAAATAAACTCGATGAAATCCTCGCGGACAAGCAGCGCGAGGTCGAAGCCCTGCTACCTCAGCTAGAGGATTTCAAGGCCCAAGCTGAAGAGCGAAAAGATTTTCGCTCCTTTTTCACAGCGCTCGGCAGCGGTCAGCGTGATCAGGAGATGGACGAGGGCTACGGTGTCTATCCGATGTCGATCATAGCCGAGGTGAAAAAAGCCTCGCCCTCTGCCGGCACGATCTGTGAGGACTTTGATCCCGTGCGTATCGCTGTCGACTATGAGGAGGCAGGGGCGGATGCTCTGTCTGTGCTGACCGACGAGAATTACTTTCAGGGGCATCTCTCCTATCTGCAGAAGATCCGCGACGAGGTGGAGCTACCGATCCTGCGCAAAGACTTCATTATCCACGAGGCACAGATCTATGAGGCTGTGGTGGCTGGGGCCGATGCTATCCTACTGATCGTAGCCGCTCTCGAGCAAGATGAACTGATTCACCTGCTCAATGTGGCTGAGCTCTGCAATCTCGATGTACTCGTAGAGGTGCACGATCTCGAGGAAATGGATCGTGCGCTGGAGACCGATGCAAAAATCATCGGCGTGAACAATCGTAATCTGCGCACCTTCGAGGTCGCTCTGGAAACGACCGAAGCGCTTAGCGAGGAAGTCGGCTCAGACTGCATCCTAGTCAGTGAGAGCGGTATCCACACGGCTCAAGATGCAGCCCGTGTGAAAAACTGGGGCGCCGATGCCGTGCTAGTGGGCGAAGCGCTCATGCGTGCCGAGGATAAGCTCGACATGATGGCTCGGCTGAAAGGTGTGGGCTAGATTCAGGCTTCAACATAGCTTCGGCGTGTCGGCTTGTGGAGTGTAGGAGTTAATCATGAGTTCTAGCACCCCGCTGGGGTGTAGTGTTACCTCTGCCATATCTGGTGGCTGCGCTATGCTTGCCACCGGCTACCATCTTTGAGTCCCTCCGGGACTGATCCCCCCTCCGCCGAGCCCCAGAGGGGCTAGAAGCTGATAGCTCGGGATGTAACCCCGGGACGGTAATCTATTAGCATTACCCCACCCTAGTAGGGTGGTGGAAACGTCCCGCCAACTTTACCTATTCCACCGGGCCATCAGCTGGCTTCCAAACTGGGGAATGCCATAAGGGTATTCTTCGTTAGGCTACTGCCACGCCGATACGGGCATACCACAGATACACGCAGTAGCAGACATAGCCGATCAGTAGTGTCGTTCCCTCCCAGCGCGAGATCAGGCTTCTCGAGCCCATGATCGGCACGAGGACTAGGGTGAAGGCTAGCATCACGAATAGATCGAGATACTCGATGTTTTCGACTACCACAGGTTTGACCATAGCGGTCACTCCGATCACGCACAGAAGATTGAACAGGCAGGAGCCGATGATATTGCCTGTGATGAAGTCGCCCTCCTTCTTGATACAGGCCACGATCGATGTGGCTAACTCTGGTACCGATGTGCTGAATGCGATCACTGTGAGAGCGATGATACCCCCTGGTACATTAAATCGCTCCGCCAGAGACACGCCGCCGGTCTCCAGTGCCACAGACCCAATATAGAGCACCACTAGGCCAGCCAACACCATACCCGCCAAGGCAAAAACTGAAGCCTTCATGGCGTCCTCTTTGCTGCCGACTTCCTCGCTAGGTGCTTCGGACTTTGATGTGCTCAGTCGGAAGATGGTGTAGGCCAGCACGAGGACAAACATGATGATTCCTTCGACCTGCGAGAACTGCTTGTCGCGCAGGAAGAAGACGAACAGAGCGCTGGCCCCCACCAGCACGCTCATATCTCGCACGAGTAGCGATCGTTTCACTGCGAGCGATGCGATGAAAGCGCTGATTCCCAGTACCAGCCCGATATTACAGATATTCGAGCCGACCACATTGCCCAGCGACATGTCGGGTTGCCCTTTGGCATTAAAGTTTAGACTCACAAACAGCTCTGGGGCGCTGGTGCCAAAAGCCACCACTGTGAGGCCGACGGCCAGCGGAGAGATGCCGAATTTTAACGAAATTTTGGCTGCGCTATTCACTAGCCACTCGGCACCGAGATAGAGCGCATAGAGACCGATCGCGAGTAAAACAACATCGGTAATAACTGAGTCAGGCAGGTTGATAGCTGAAAGGGTGGGCATGACGGTAAGTGTGTGGGACAGCCCAAAATTAGCCACTAGAAAAAACTTATTCTTTTTCTAGTTGCCAAACGGGAATTAGAGCCCATATTTCCGCTCGCTTTACGACCCGTTCGTCTAGCGGTCTAGGACTCCGCCCTTTCACGGCGGCAACACGGGTTCGAGTCCCGTACGGGTCGCCATATTTAGTCAAAGTCGACTAGGTAGCATAGGTATTTATTGAAGGAAGTATTTCATGCTCCATTCACTCAAAAGCAATCAAATCACGTGCTTTTTGAAGTAGCCCGATACCCAACACTCGCTTGCCGTCAGGTCAGATATTTGGATTTGCTGAATTCTCTGCAACTAGAAACACCAAAAACAGCTCCAAATAAGGTTTGAATTGTGCTCTGATCTCTTCAAGGTAGTCGCCTTAACTGTATTGAGATTCGATCTCAATAATGGCTTTTACATGATGAGACTCAACAATAGACTGACACGACAATTGGTAGCCTGTGCGACAGGTGTCGTAGGGATCTCCTTTAGCTGGGAAGCTCTTGGCCAAGATTTGGGCACACTCACTGAGACCGTAGTGGAGTCTGCGGCTCCCGCTCCAGTACCGACACCCACACCGCCACCAGCTCCTGTTTACACGCCGCCGCCGGCCCCTGCTCCGACTCCACCACCTGTGCCTGCTCCAGCACCCACACCTGCCCCCGCGCCAGCGCCGGCACCTGTTGTTGTAGAAGCACCTGCCCCGGTTATCTCAATTAACGACCCATTGATTGTCGACGACATTTCTGCTTTCCGCACTGGGACACCCCTTCAGGATATCCCGAAAGCCGTAACCGTGTTTACAGAACAGCGCCTAGAAGATCAGGGGTTCTCTAGTGTTGAAGATATTATTGACTACACACCTGGATTTACCATGTCTCAGGGTGAGGGACATCGTGATGCTGTCACTATGCGTGGTTTGAGGACAACTGGCAGCTTCTACCAGGATGGTTTTCGTGATGACGTTCAGTATTTTCGTCCTTTTTACAACCTAGAGCGCGTTGAAGTTCTACGCGGAAGTGATGCTCTCCTATTCGGTCGTGGTGTTGGAGGTGGTGTTATCAATCGTGTAACAAAGAAACCTGAGTTTGGGACCACCTTTGGTTCAATTGGGGCCAAGGTTGATTCCTTTGGCGGTTATGGTGCTGAGGTTGATTATAACGCCCCAACTGCCGGATCTGGCGCATTGCGTTTGAATGCCTATTTTGAAGAGCTCAACAATCATCGTGATTTCTTTGATGGGACCCGTTATGGCATAAATCCTACGTTTGCTATGGAATTGAGCCCAGATACTCGTTTAGATCTATCTTATGAGTTCTTAAAAGATGACCGTTTCATCGATCGCGGTATTCCGACTGATTCAAATGGGGCACCTATCTCATCCCTAAGAAATGTTGTATTTGGAGACTCTGAGCTTAACGAGGCTAATTTCGAAGCTCACGTTTTGCGAGCAATCGTTACCCATGAGATCAATGACTCATGGACAGGTCGTGCTGCTATTTCATATGGCAACTATGATAAGCGGTATGAGAACTACTACGCAAAAAACGGCTCTGATGCTAACTCCGTCGTTATCGATGGTTATGTAGATGGGACTCAACGCGAGCGCATTGGTTTAAATGCTGATCTTGTGGGTGAACTTCAGACTGGAGATATTGGCCACACACTATTGCTAGGCGCCGAGTATATTTCGAATCAGAATGATAATTTCAGAAATCAAGATGGTTCGATTATTGGAGGGCCCAATTCGTTTATTGGTTCCACATTTTCAATGAGTAACCGTGTTGCTACAGATGGAACGACTACTGGAACAATTCCGCTAACTGATATACATGACAACACTCAGAACGATGTATCTATCTATTCGTTCTACTTACAGGATGAGATCCAGTTGAATGAAGATCTCCAACTTGTTCTTGGCGGTCGATTCGACTCATGGGAGTTCGATGCATCAGGCTTTGATGGTTCAAATGACGAGACAGCAAATGTTAGTAACAGCTATTTCTCCCCACGTATCGGAGGTGTTTACTCCCCCATTCAGGATGTCTCACTCTATGGTTCATACAGTGAGACTTTTGTTCCTCAGAATGGCGAACAGTATGCAGAGGCTGGTGCAGACATTGATCCCGATGAGTATACGAACCTAGAGTTCGGCTTTAATGCTGCGCTTACGGAGGATCTAGCACTTAGGGCTTCTTATTTTCAATCTGAGTTCAGCAATCTCACATCAACAAGCGGTGTTGTTAACCGAGTTGAGGCAGAGATCAAGGGTTTTGAGGTCGATTTGACGGGCCGCCTTACAGATGACTGGTTCATGGCTATCGGTTTTACCAACTTTGATGATGGAGACGGTATTGTTGCCGAAGTTCCCAATCATATGTTTTCAATCTGGAATAAGTACCAGCTTACCGATAACCTCGGCTTAGGTCTTGGTGTTGTGCACAGAGCGGAAACTATTGGCAAGGGTAATGACGCAATTCTGCCAGAGTACACACGTGTGGATGCTGCAGCATTCTACAAGCTCTCAGACCAAACTCGCCTCCAACTCAATGTGGAGAACCTTTTCGACACCGATTACTATCCACATAACCACGATGATGATCAGGTTACTGTCGGCGCACCAATTAACGCAACACTGTCTATCAAGCACGAGTTCTAGGACGATTGTTTGATCTTTTTCGGACTTTCTCAGGCCTGCTAGCATCAGCTAGCGGGCCTTTTTTCTGCCCCTCTCGGAGAAAAAACTCGGAAATAATTAAGATTTCCTAAATGACAGTCCGCAGATGTCCCACCCCCTGCAGTAATCTGTTCTCAGATGAAAATGACTGCACCTACTAACACCGCCACTCTCGCGCCCCAAACTACTAACACCACTGCTCCAGAAGCCAAGTTCAATCGTCTGCCACAGCAGCAGCCAGCAGCAGAGGAGGCCGCCTCGGCTCCGGCACACCGCACAGGCTGCACCGAGGAAGATCTGAAAAATCGCATCTTCGCCGAGGGCAACGGTAAAGGGCTGATGAAATTTTGCCGCGAGCTATCAGTCATCCTCATTCGCAATTACCGCGTCGATGGCGAGATGACTGAGCTACGCGAGCGCCTCGGCTCCAGTCTGCAGACCACGCTCGACTGCGATGAGAAGCAAGCCATGAGCCTGATCGAGCTCTCTCTCGAGCTGATTCACGCCAAGGTCCACGGTGCCTACCGCCGAAATGAGGTGGATCTCTCCTACCTCATCAGCACCGCAGTAGGCGCGGTAGGAGACGTCAGCTCCAACTAAAGCCCAAAGATTTGTCACCATCGCACCCAGAGACTCGAATACAGACACACACACTTTCTTTTTCGATTCGGGAGCGGAAAACCAAAGAATTTATCCACTGGTCGTGGGTAGAGTAGTAAGGAAACCTAAGGGGAGGGGCACCGGTCAGGCAACACCGGTGTCCCTTTTTTATTGATTCATTTAGGGATAGTGGCGGCGAATGGAGCTTTCGTCGGGCTAGGGGCGACACTCGGAGAAATTCAAAAATCAAACCTCAACAATCAGGAATCCTAAATCAGCTCTTCCCACTGCTTGAGCTTCTGCTCCTAGGTAGTGGCCGATCCCTCCGTGGGGCCACTCGCTAGGCGCTCGCCGCCACATTTCTTTCCTTTTGGAAATCCGATGATTTCACCCAAAAGTGGCGGCGAGCATCAGCGAGTAGAGCTTCATCAGGCTAGGGGCTGTTTCGGCTTGGGTTGAGTGGAATAGAGAATGACGAGTTGGATTTTTGAATATTGATTTGGCTCAGGTTCGGCGCCCAAGGGTGCTTGCGGTTTCGAATGATTCTCAGAGCGCCACTGGCAGAAATTCAAAAATCAAAACTCACTAATCAGGAATCCTCAATCAGCTCTTCCCATTGCTTGAGCTTCTGCTCCTAGGTAGCCGCCGATCCCTCCGTGGGCCACTCGCTAGGCGCTCGCCGCCACATTTCTTTCCTTTTGGAAATCCGATGATTTCACCCAAAAGTGGCGGCGAGCATCAGCGAGTAGAGCTTCATCAGGCTAGGGGCTGTTTCGGCTTGGGTTGAGTGGAATAGAGAATGACGAGTTGGATTTTTGAATATTGATTTGGCTCAGGTTCGGCGCCGAAGTGTGGTTGCGGTTTCGAATGATTCTCGGAGCGCCAATGGCAGAAATTCAAAAATCAAAACTCACTAATCAGGAATCCTCAATCAACGCCTCCCGCTGCTTGAGTCTCTGCCCCTAGGTAGCCGCCAATACCTCTGCGGGGCCACTCGCTAGGTGCTCGCCGCCACATTTTTCTCCTGATGGCACTGCTCACTCTAGCGAATGATTGGCCTCGCTATCGAGCTCCAGCAGGGTTTTTCCTGTCTTGGGATCAGTGGTGCTGAGGGAGTAGGTTTCAAAATTGGGATCGGTGCGATAAACGAGATGATCGGGTTCTTCGCCATCTAGGCGCCAGGTTTCACCGGTCCAGGGATTGAGGGGTAGCTCAGTGAGATATTCAAAATCAGCCAGCACGGTGATCAGCTGGGTGCCGCTCAGCTCAGCTCGCGGGATGTAGCGCTCCTGTGCGACGTGATAGTCCTGCAGCGCTGCCTGTACCGTCAGCAGCATATCGCCAGAGCGGTGCTCGAGACGCTTTTCTAGTATGGCCTGACCTAGCAAGTAGCCCAGACCTGCGACGAAAAGTAGTAGCCAAGCGATGCGCCTCCACATAGGTACGAGACTGTCGACTCGACTGCTGATGATGCAAACTGCGAAAGACGTGAAGGCCGAACTGAAGGCGCTGGGGAAACCTAGAGCCGTGGCGAAGTTCAAAGCATTCTACCGCGCGACACCCGGCGGCTATGGAGAGGGCGATGATTTCTTTGTGGTCTCGGTGCCCGAGCAGCGCCAGATCGCCAAGGCGTGTCGCGACCTGCCTAGAGCCGAGGTGCTCAAGCTACTGCGCGATCCCATACACGAGTGTCGACTCACGGCCCTCTTTATCCTAGTGTCTCGATATGAGCGAAACATCGATAGAGACCAAGTCGTGACGGACTATCTCGAGCACCTCGACTACGTGAACAATTGGGATCTCGTCGACAGCTCAGCGCACAAGATACTCGGTGCCTCGCTGGTCGGGCAACGAGATCAATCGATACTGCAAGAGCTAGCTGATTCCGGTCACCTCTGGCGAGAGCGGGTCTCGGTAGTCGCCTGCTGGATGCTTATCAAAGCCGACGACTTCCGCATGCTAAAAAAGCTATGCCGCCAGTTCCTCAGTCACGAGCACGACCTAATCCACAAAGCCACTGGCTGGATGCTGCGCGAGATGGGCAAACGCGATGAAGATGAGCTCATCCATTTCCTGAATATGCACTACTCCGAAATGCCCCGCACGATGCTGCGCTACTCGATAGAGAAATTCGATCGCGATACCAGGAAGGCGTATCTTCGGGGTGAGTTTTAGCAGCAAGGGTTTCTTGGGCAGAAATAGGTGGTTTAGGGGTAGGCTTGGTTAATGAATAACTTTTTTGCGTAATTTAATCCAAGTTCTGTACACATCATCGGGATTTGTTTTACTGACCGATTCTCGAATTAGGATTTTCTCTCCACCTTCTTCTTGTTCAAAAGGAAAGTGATGCTCGAAAGATTTATATCCCACCTGGGCTGATTGGGTATGTTTAGCAAAGGCTTCAGCCTGGATTTGTGATCGATCCGATCTGTTACCATTCTCTTGAATCGCATATAGCGACCATGTTTCGCTGACTTGATCATCCTCAAACGCATGCCCAATAATAATAGAGCCTGGTGCATAGAATTCGACACCAGACACTCCTGAACGGCCGCCAGGCTCTGACATAAACTCAAGATTAAATGAGCCCTCCGTAGCAGGAAGTGAATCCAAATTAATCTGCCACGCTTGAGTGATATTTTCGTTTCCTGCTACCTGAGGAGGAACTGAGGTTAAGGGTTCAATACCTATAATTGCGAATGGCCGCTTAGCTTCGGTCTGGGCTTGCACCCTAGGTTCATCACTATCAAGATCACGAACTTCAGCCTGATCCTTACAGGCAAATAGACATAACGCCAGGCTAGCGGTCATCAGGAAGTTTATCCAGAAATTGGTAGGGATTCGCTTATTCAAGGCAATTTAAACGAGCTGTTGGTCCGATGAGGCCGCGGGAGGAGGGAATGCGCCTATTCTGAACAGATTACATTTTGATCGTCAATCATTCTCAAGGAACCAAGTGGCGAGTTGAATCAAGCAACTAGCGGAGCTGATCAAATCCCTTGGGGAGGTAATGGGTGAATCTCCCAAAAAAGTGGCGGCAAGCGCCAGCGAGTAGCGTTTCATCGGGTTTCGGGGACCCTCACCAGACCGCTATCACACCAACTTCCGCACCGCCTCCACCAGACCAGGTATCGTGTAGGGACGCGCTTCGACTCCTGGGATGTGGCCACCTTCGCGAATCGCTTCTGAGGTGACGGGGCCGATGCTGGCGATCTGCGTTTCTTTGGGTATCTCTAGACCCATCTCGCAAAAGCACTCGTAAGTGGAGGCGCTGGTGAAGGTGATGATGTCGGCGCCTTCTTCTTTGTAGCGTTTCACAGCGCCGGTAGGATCGTCGGTCTCGGGCACCGTCTTGTAGGCGATGGCTTGATCGATGATGGCGCCAGCGGCATTCAGGCGGTGGAAAAGTACGTCGCGAGTTTCTTTGGGGCGGACCCAGAGCATGGTGCTATTCTCGATGGAGCCGGCTAGCTCTTCATTCTCAAAGGCAGCGGCTAGCTCCTCGGCCACGTGTACCTCGGGCATCAGATCGGTGGCCATATGGTACTCGGCTAGCTTGGCTTTGGTGCCGGGGCCGACGGCGGCGATGCGGCAGCCGCCGATCTCGCGGGCGTCTGTGCGCACTTTGTAGAAAGCCTCGAAGAAACACTCCACAGCATTGGGGCTGGTGAAGATGAGCCACTCGTAGGTGTGGGCATCGACGACCATTTTGGCAAAGTCGCGCATGTCGTCCTCGTCGGGCTGCTCGATGCGGATGGTCGGCATCTCGAGCACATCGGCACCGAGATCGCGCAGCTGACGGGAGAGCTGGCTGGCCTGTGGGCGAGTGCGGGTCACGACGACTCGTTTGCCGCGTAGCGGCCTATCTTCAAACCAATTGAGCTGCTCGCGGCAGCCGACCACGCCGCCAAAGATGGCTACAGCAGGGGCTTTGAATTCGGCCTTCTCTGCGACCTCGGCGATGGTCGCTAGGGTGCCGGTGATGGTCTTTTGCTGGCCAGTGGTCGCCCAGCGGACTAGGGCCACAGGAAACTCAGGATCGCCGCCGCCCTCGATCAGACGGCTGGTGATGATCGGCAGCCGCTGCACGCCCATCAGCATCACCTTAGTCCCAGGTGTGTTGGCGATGTGAGCGTAGTCGATGGAAGATTCTTCCTTGGTCGGATCCTCGTGCCCGGTAAAGATGGTCAGCTGCGAGCAGTGATCGCGATGCGTCACGGGGATACCAGCATAGGCGGGACCGGCGATGGTGGAGCTGATGCCTGGGACAAACTCGAACTTCACGCCTGCCTCGACCAGCTCTTCGGCCTCCTCGCCGCCACGGCCAAACATGAGCGGATCGCCGCCCTTTAGTCGGCAGACAGTTTTG
The DNA here is from genome assembly GCA_020630975.1 of Verrucomicrobiota bacterium. GTDB lineage: Bacteria > Verrucomicrobiota > Verrucomicrobiia > Verrucomicrobiales > DEV007 > Arctic95D-9. The sequence goes on along the minus strand of JAHDID010000030.1, from coordinate 58,810 downwards.
CCCTCTTTGGCTTTCTGCACCAGCAGCTCATTGATGCCGCCCTGCGGTATGGCGTGGTCAGCGGCTTTCTTGCCAGCGTAGATCAGTTCGGCCTCTGGCTTGGCCCATTTGAGAAAGTCGGGATTCGACAGGTAGTCGTAGACGACCACATCGGCTGCCTCGATGCATTCCTTGCCGCGTATGGTCATCAGGCCCGGATCGCCAGGGCCTGCGCCTACGAGATAACAGATACCAGTGGTGCCAGTGCTAGTGGGTGTGCTCGACATGCCGGGAGACTACGCCGCTCATGCCGAGGATTCACCTGGAAAAACTCAACGAGTTTCGCTTTGAGCGATTAAGCCCCCTACTTCGACCAGCTGAGGATTTTGTAGTGCTCCGCCCCGCGGATGGCGCTTTGAGCTCGCGACATCGAGATCGGGTTGGTGCCATCGGTGTGGACCGTTAGTCGATGGCGGTCGTTGCCGACTTTTACGATCTGGATCTTTTGCACGCCTTTGATCCTGGCCAGCGACTTGGAGATAGTCTTTTTGCAGCCATTGCAGTCGATGCCAGACATGGTGGCGGTGTACACCACGGTACCAGCGTGAGCGAGCGGTGCTGCGATCAGTGAGAGCAGGCAGAGAGCTGCGATGAGGAAAGTTTTCATGGATATGGATGAGAATGGTTAAGGGAACTTAATGCAATATTTTTGCATTATGCCCTTGATTTCGATAGGAGCCAACTTTAAATGCAAGCTAATTGCACTTTATTGACCACGATTGAATATGAAAACTCTTAGCCAATTATTTTTCTGCGGAGCGATCTTCGCAGGATTATCACTAGCGACTGCTCAGGAGTCTGAGGAAGTCTTCGAGTACGACGCTACTGAAGTGAACTACCTCACTGGTGAGGGCGTGAATGTCGGTGGTTTCATCTACCCGACTCTTTACGTGATCGGTACAGGTGGTTGGCTCGAAAATGGCGCCAATGCTACCGACTTAGCGAACACAGATCATGACCCGCAGAATGATATTGGTATTCAGCAGCTAGAGCTTTCTCTAGACCTTAATTTTAATGATGTCGTCACAGGTCTGGTAACAGGAACTGGTACGCAAGGCGCTGATGAGTGGGAGGCACGCCTTGAGGAGGCTTATTTGCACTACCACGTGAATGACAACATCAAGATTGGTGGAGGTCAGTTTTTCAACACAATAGGCTGGCAAAACAAGCGCCACCTACATAGCTGGGATTATGTGAACCAGAATATCAGCAACACTCGCTTCCTTAACGAAGGTGAGCTGATCACCCAGGGTGGAGAAATCATCATCAATGTCCCCAATGAGGACATGGTCATCACCATCGGTGGTGGTGGTGTCGTCACCCATGCTCATGAGCATGAGGAGGAAGAGCACGGCGAAGAAGAGGAAGGCGAGCACGTCGAGGCCGATGGAGCCAACTTTGATGACTATGTCGTCTCTGCTGACGTGAAGTATTCTTTCCCAGGAGATGACTCACTGACTCTGAATGCTGGTTTGGCTTTCGGTGAGAATGGTTTCAATGACACCACTTATGTTTACTCTCTGGGCGCTCAGAAGATCTGGAATGGTCACGACCACGGCGGAGGCACCGAATTTGCCGAGGGTGCCTTCATGGTGCGCACAGAGTGGATCGGCCGCGACGTAAATGGTCTCGCCGAGCACGAGGAGCACGAAGAAGAGGAGGAAGAAGGTGAAGATCACGAGGAAGAAGCTCCTACAGTGGTGAATATCTTCGACCACGGTCTTTCGACCAGCCTTCACTACGGTCTCAGCAATGTCAGCACTCTGTCATTCCGCCACGACTGGGCAAAGGGCACTGAGCTATTCGAGACTTCGGACATCCACCGTTTCTCACCTGCTCTTACGACTCACCTCGGTGCAAACAACCGAATCAAAGCTCGCGTGCAGTATGACTACATCCAGAGCGATGCGCTGCAGACCGAGCATGCCGCATGGCTGCAGTTCACTTGGCAGTGGGGTGGCGACGTGGGTTGCCACGAGTGCGATCACTAAGTCTTTTTCTTATATTCATCACATCTAAAAAAGACGGTGGCGGATGCCGCCGTTTTTTTTGTGTAAACTTAGGATCGTAGTCGGCCCCATAGGCTTGGACTGACTGCGTCTCCAGCGCTCCGAAAATGATTCGACTGAAGTCGAATCTACTGATCTAGACTTTTCGGGCGTTTTGCCCTTCCTCGATCAGCTCCCAAAAGTGCTTGGAGTTTTTCAGATCGTCATCCTCCACGGACAGGCTCGTAGCGCGGAATAGGAAGTCGGCAAAGGTGTTGCGGTTGAGTACGCGGTGCACCACGACAGCATCGCTACCCTCGACGACTTCGAAGTAAATTCTCAAGTCGTTGGCACGGAAGCGATACAGCTTTTTGCCTTCACGATCGATAGCACCGAATGGGGCCTCATCGTTATCTTCCTCGCTGAGGTTTTCGAGGTCGTCATGGCTGACCTGGAATTCATTCAGCAACTCCAACTGAGAGAGGGTTGGTAGCTGAGAAATCTCTGCGGCACTGATTTCGTTGAAAATGATCTGGAACACGACGGCCAATTTGCTACCGAACTACCCGAATCACAAATGGAAAGGCGGCTGTTTAGGCTGACTTATCGCGAGCAAATCGCAGAGTGAACTGGCTACCCTCTCCCACTTGGCTCTCGACTTCTAGCGTTGCACCATGATTATCAGCGATCTGCTGACATATCGCCAACCCGAGTCCGGCACCACCTCGATGACGATCTCGGGAGTACTCGGCCCGGTAAAAGCGATCAAATAAGTGCGGCAATTCCGCCTCGGCGATCCCAGCTCCGCGATCTAACACGGTAAGATAAGCGACTTCGTCGGCATCTCTACCGCAGCGGATGGTCACCGATTGGTCATCGTCGCTGTATTGCACGGCGTTGGCGAGTAGGTTCACAGCGACTTGCTCGATCGCATCGCGATCGGCTTGGACGATGGTTTCAGCGGCTTCATTGCAGATAGCTATGCGGCGCTTGGCGGCTAGTGGCTGCAATTGATCGGCGGCCACCTCGATGATCGCTGCTAGATCACACCTCTCGCGAGGCGCAGAGGCGCTCGACTTATTATCAAAAGCAGATAGCTGCAGGAGATTCTCCGAGAGCCGCTGCAGACGCCGTGCGGCATTCACGCAGGCTCCGAGGACTTCTTGGTAAAAGGCTGGCTCGCGCTCTCGGTTGAGGGCGGTCTGCGCCTGAGTCAGGATCACCGAGATCGGTGTGCGTAGCTCGTGAGCGGCATCGGCGGTGAACTGCTGCTGCTGCTCAAAGGCGCTCTCCAGTTTGTCAAAGGTCTCATTGAGCACGCCGCTCAGTTGATCGATCTCAGAGCCGCCTTTGTGCTCGGGTATGCGATCGCTCAGGTCGCCTTGGGCGATGTGTCGAGCTGTCTCGGCGATCTCGCCGATCGGACGCAGCGCCTGACCAGTGATCCACCAGCCGACCAGCAGCCCGCATACGATCACAGCGGCACCGATAGCGGCTAAGCGGATCGCAGTGGTACGATCCGCCTCTCGCAGCGGCTGGAGAGAGCGGCCCACCAAAAAACAGTCCAAGGTAGGTGTGATGAAAAAAGCCTCGATCGCCTCACTAGTGGTGCGCTCCATGGTGCCGGCATCGCTATCTCGATCCACCTCAGGGCACTGGATCCCTTCCGGGGTGTATTGCGACTTCGATATCGTTTGGTCGCGTTCATGCCAGACCACGTAGTAGAGCTGCTTGCTGCTATCCGCTTCGGTGATGGCCTCGCTGTAGCCGTTGAGGCGCGCTGTCATTCGTTCAGTGCGAGTGCCGGTGCGCGCATCGGGTGGTGGCCCCGAGCCAGGAGGGCGAGGCGGCGGCATACTGCGCACCACCGTTATCACTTGGGCGCGCAGCTCGGAGCGGGCATTCTGTAGCCGCTGCGCCGAGTCGGCTTTCCACATCGCGTAGCAGCATCCGGCCACTACGGTGGCGAGCAGGAGGCCGTGCCATAGCTGGATCCGCCAGCGCAGGGTGTGTCGAAAGTGGGTCATCTTTTATTATCCTCTGGGATCGATGCTGTAGCCGACGCCTCGACGAGTCTGGATAAAGTCGGAGCCCAGCTTCTTGCGCACTCGGGAGACATGGACGTCGAGCAGATTCGATGCCGTAGATGCCATCTCGTCGAAGAGATGATCATACAGCTGAGTGCGCGAGATCCAGCGGCCACGGTGTTGCACGAGGAATTCGACCAGCATCAACTCCTTGGCCGTCAACTGTATGGTCTTGCCAGATTTCTTTACGACGCGAGCGTTTAGGTCGACCTCGATGTCGCCGATGGTCACTTCATTGCTACCGTGGCCGGCAGAGCGGCGGATCAGGGCGCGTAGTCGAGCTAGCATCACCTCTAGCTCGAAGGGTTTTTTCACATAGTCATCGGCACCGAGATCGAGGCCGCGTATGTTATCCTCGGCCGACTCGCGAGCGGTCAGGATGAGCACCGGCGTTTGCTTGGTCTTGCGCAGGTCACGCAGCAGCTCGAAGCCATTCATACCAGGCAGCATCAGATCTAGCACGATAGCGTCGTAGTCCCAGTCCTCGGCTTTCTCCAGACCCTCGATGCCATCGGCTGCCTCGTCCACCGCATAGCCCTCGTCGCGCAGCGCTAGGATCAGTGCGCTGCGCAGATCAGGCTCGTCCTCTACCACCAGTACTCGCATGACACTAGTCTAGTGGAGAAACCTAAACTCGGGATGAAGAAATTCTTTTCATAAAGAATCTCGTTTCTTAACTTGGGCTTTAAGTTGGTGGGGGATAGTGGACCTCACGATGAACTCAATCATGAACCGTTTTGTTTTCTCACTAGTCGCAGTCTTTCTCATCGGATCTCAGGCGTGGGCCGAGCCTATTCTGACATCGTGGTTCACGGATCTGTCGGGGAAGTACGCTCGGATCTACACCACCACGGCCACTCAAAATTCGCAATCCTCGGTAACCACCTGGAGCCGCGGCGAGGGGGTGCAGTCGCTACCGACCTACGCCGGTGTCAGCCAGATCAGCTACACCGCTACGGATATCTACATTCGCACCACGAATCTGCCTTTCCACATCATGGGCCCCTGGTATGGCAACGAGGCCGATACCCAGCTGTTTCCCAATTACCCATCGAATCAGGCGATCATCTACCGCATCCCGCGCACACCGACCACACCTCCAGTTAGCAAGACAGCCACTGGAGCGGGGGCGATCGGCTTCTTTGTCGATGGTGTGTCGATGTTCGACAATCGCGACACCTTTTCCTACATCAATTCCTCTGGCACAGATGGCAGTCCGGGTGGCGGAGCTAGAGGCGACGGTGTGTGGAATCGAGATGCCTACATTAATGAGGGCATCACCTTCGATCCCGCCTTTGCTCATCAGGCAGGGGGCACTCATCACTACCATGCCAACTGTCCTGGGCTGCGGCATCTCCTAGGTGATAGCGTGGACTACACGGTCGCTACCAATAGCTACACCGAAAACTTCAATGGTCAGCATTCGCCGATCCTAGGCTGGGCACGCGATGGCTACCCAGTGTATGGACCCTACGGCTATGATGATCCCGATGTGGCTGGCGGCACAGTCCGCCGGATGATCAGCGGCTATCAGAGGCGCTCCATCACCACTCGCACGACTCTGCCGCAGTGGACGAATACACTAGAGGGGCGCACCCTCAGTCTGCTGACCAGCGAGTACGGCCCCAGTGTGAGCGCCCAGTATCCAGTGGGACACTACCTAGAGGACTACGAGTATCGCGGCGATACTGGGGATACCTTGGGGACTGATTTCGATCTAGACATCTACAATGGCCGTCAATGCAAGACACCAGAGTTCCCAGATGGTGTGTATGCTTATTTCATCACCATAGAAACCGATGGCACCCCGGCATTTCCCTATATCCTAGGGCGGACGTTTTATGGTAGCCCGTCAGGCAGCACAGCCACTTCAGTCCCCGCAGGTGCGGAGGTGTATTTCGAAGGAGGTCCAAATAAAGAAATCGAAACCAGTATTGTGGCAGATGCGGGTAGTGGCGATGTTACGCTGACCTGGAGCTCAGTGGAGGGTGGTAACTACACTGTGCAAAACTCCGAAGATCAGGAGACGTGGGGAAATCTCACTTCAGTGGTCGCAGATGATCTCAGTGAGTCAGTGGTCGACTCCGGTCGGATCAATAGTGATGATAAACAATTCTATCAAGTCAATCTGAGTAGCCTGGCCAGCTACGACTCGAGCGGATTTTCAGGCGGTTCGGGTGGTAATACTGGTGGCAGCACTGTCACGCTCGACTTGGAATTTGGCACATCGCCGCCACCGCCACCCATCAATGTCATCCCCACTGCTGTGACGGTGAATGGCCAGACGGCGACTTTCGTGGCCCGCACCACCCAATACATCATGCAAGTCCAGACCACCGCCAGCGCACCCTACACCAGCGCCACAGCGACATTCCCTGGGCCTGCGGGCACGCAAACGGCGATACAGATCACTGCGCAGTAGATTTTCGAGAAAGGAAGCGGCGGTGTTTGTATAATGTGATGCTCAAAACCATCGCAGTGATGAGCAGATATTCCTTCTGGTAAGTCTCGAATCCCGGTATAGGTGAGATCCAGAATTCCCCACCGTAGAAGAGAGTCATTTTATTCGAAATCTCACCGATACCACTTGTCCCTTTACTCGGTCTTGAGAAGTCCAGTAATGGGTATGGCCCTCCTCCAGCAAGAGAAGCCGAAGTTGCAACCATCGATGTGACCAGTGTGCAGATCTTGATGCGGTTCATTTTTAGGATCTCAGCGACTTTCGATTGATCAACGACACCAGCACAAAGCTAAGCATCATCAGCAGATACCACGCGGTGCATTTGCCCCAGTGCACGAGCTCCCAGTTGGTTTCTTGGTTGGGGTAAGCCCAAGCTTTGGCATAGGTGCCGATGTTTTCCGCGATCCAAATTACAAAGGCGACTAGGAAAAAGCCGAGAACGATCGGCATCCGGCGGTGTTGGCGGCCTGTGCGGAAGTGGACCTGGCAGCGACCGAATAACACGAGCGAAGCCGCGATCAGAATCCAGCGCATGTCGTAGATGAAGTGATGGGTGAAAAAGTTGAGGTAGGCGATTGCCGCCAGTACCAGAGTCGCCATGACCGGAGGGTAATTCGTGAAGCGGAAATCCAGCAGCCGCCAAGCGCGGGCAATGTAGCTACCCACCGCGCTGTAGAGAAACCCCGCATACAGCGGTACTCCCAGCACACGGAAGATCGAGCCATCGGCAGGGTAGTGCCAGGAGCCGATAGCTGGCGAAGTTTTGAACCATTCCATAAGCGTCGCTAGGATGTGAAAAACGACGATCATACCGATCTCTCTGCGATGCTCCATGCGGCAGACGATCAGTAACCCCTGGATGCCGATGGCGTAGAGGAACAGCAGATCGCTGCGCGAGATCGCCGGCAGCAGTGAGCTATCCCGCGTGAGGATAAGCCCCAGCAGCATCAGCGCCGCAAACAGGCAGGCCCAGGCCTGACGGAGAGAAAAGTAGACGAATTCAGCAGAATAGGAACGGATCATACTTGCAGCCTCGTTCTCAGATTTGAAATCCTGATGAGGCTCCTGTGAAATCTGTGTGAAAAATTCCTAGTTAGCCCGATAGTCCCCGCCTTTCGTATTGTCCTTTCTTTATGAGTGATCTCTCCACTACCGATGACCTGACACTGCTCGGCCGCAGCGAGAACCGCCTGCCCACCCATCCGGATGAGGCTGAGCTGGAGGTATTCCCCAATCGCAATGCGCACCGCGACTACACCATCGAGTTGGATTTTCCCGAGTTTAGCTCGCTGTGCCCGGTGACAGGCCAGCCCGACTCGGCGCACCTGAAGATCACCTACATCCCCGATCAACTCTGCGTGGAGACCAAGTCGCTCAAGTTTTACCTCGCCTCATGGCGAAACACCGAGGCCTTTAACGAAGACGTGGTAAACCGCATCCTCGATGATCTCTCTGGAGCCACACAGCCTCGCAGCATGACCGTACGCGGTAAGTTTTCACCGCGAGGCGGCATCCAGCTCACGGCTGAGGCGAGCTATCCGGAGTAGGCTGATGAAAGTAATCGTCCTAGTCAGCGGAGGCATGGACTCGGTGGTGGCGCTATACGACGCGCAGGCCGAGCACGAAGTGGTAGCGGGACTTAGCTTCGACTACGGCTCAAAGCACAACCACCGCGAGATCCCCTACGCGGAGTGGCACTGCCAGCAGCTGGGCATCCCACACACCACGATCCCGCTGGGCTTCATGGACCAGTACTTCGCCAGCGATCTGCTCTGCTCTGGGGGCGATATACCCGAGGGGCACTACGAGGCGGAGAATATGAAGCAGACCGTGGTGCCATTTCGCAATGGCATCATGCTATCGATCGCAGCGGGCTTTGCCGAGAGCCAGGAGGCCGAGGGGGTGGTGATAGCCGCTCACAGCGGCGATCATGCCATCTATCCCGACTGCCGCGATACCTTTATGGATCCCATGGCCGAGGCGATCCGAGCCGGTACCTATGCCGAGATCCAGCTGCTGCGCCCATTCGTACACATCCGCAAAGAGGACATCGCGGCTCGCGGTGTGGAGCTGGGCGTCGATTTCGCCCAGACCTGGTCCTGCTACAAAGGGCAAGAAAAACACTGCGGTGTGTGCGGCACCTGTGTCGAGCGGCGCGAGGCCTTTGAGATAGCCGGTCACTACGATCCTACCGATTATTTGTAATAGTGCTGAGGCTTGAAGTTTGCGTAAATAGGAATTAACAAAACTTAAGCACGTAAATTCTATGTCAGATTCTCAACCAGAACAGCCACAGTCCGAGCCCAAACAACCCACCAATCCCTCTGCCGCTCCCACCTCCGATCAATCATCCAGAGGCAGTCGGATGCACTTCCCAGCGATGGGACAGGGCAGCATGTCGGAGAAAGACGAAAAGACATGGGCGATGCTCGGTCACATCTCCAGTCTGGCTGGTATCTTCATTTTGCCCGGTATCGGCTATGTGCTGGGCCCACTGGCTGTATATCTCCTGAAAAAGGGTGAGAGCCCCTATGTGGATGAGCACTCCCGCGAGACGCTAAACTTCAGCATCATCACTGCGATCGTCATCATCGTCTCTGCAGCCGCTGGAGTGGCCGCTTGTTTCGCTTGGTGCATCACAGCTACTGCTGCCATCGCCAATCTCATTTTCTGCATTCAAGGCTCTCTCGCTGCAAAGAATGGCGAAGCCTACCGCTATCCTTTCAACCTCCGCTTGATAAAATAGGCTAGGCTGCTAGCTATCTGCCGTTTATGAATCTGGGCTTCAATGGGCTTAATGAACCTCAACGCACAGCTGCCGAGCACAACTATGGTCCCCTGCTGATCCTGGCTGGAGCCGGCACTGGCAAGACCCGTGTGGTGACCACACGCATCGCCGGTATGCTGTACAACGGCATCCCTGCCAAGCAGATCCTCGCGGTGACCTTTACCAACAAGGCTGCTGCGGAGATGCACGAGCGCGTCAACGACATGGTCGAGGGCAATATGGCGCAGGATGTGATGATCTGTACCTTTCACAGTCTGTGCGTGCGCATTCTCAGGACCTGTATCGAGCGGCTCGGGTACAAGAAAAATTTCTCCATCTACACCCAGGGCGACCAGATCGCCCTGCTCAAGCAGATCATCCTGCGCAAGGCGGCCAAGGATGAAAATATGGATGCACGGATGGCCAACTCGCTGATCTCGAATGCGAAAAACACTGGCACCACCGTAAGCGATGATCCCAATAGCCTGATCTCTGAGATCTACACGGCCTACCAGCAGGAGCTGAAGACATTCAATGCCGTCGACTTCGACGATCTCATGATCCTAGCGGTGAAAGTGCTCAACGAGCACGAGGACATCCGCATGATGTGGCAGCGCCGCTTCCGCTTCGTGATGGTGGATGAGTTTCAAGACACCAACAATCTGCAGATGCAGCTGCTCAAGCTGGTAGTGAACCAAGAGAACAACATCTGCGTGGTCGGCGATGACGATCAGTCCATCTACGGCTGGCGCGGGGCCGACATCACCAATATTCTCGATTTCGAACGCTTTTACCCCAATCCCCAGATCGTAAAGCTGGAGGAAAACTACCGCTCGCGGAACCGCATCCTCCGTCTGGCCAACAGCGTGATCCGCCACAATCTCGATCGCCGCGAAAAGACCCTCTGGTCCAGCCAGGGCGATGGCGACCTGATCCGTATCTCCGCCATGCCCGATGCCGAGACCGAGGCCGAGTGGGTGATCGGCGAGATCATGGAGGAGCACCGCATGCAGAATCGCCAGTGGGAAGACTTCGCCATCCTTTTCCGCACCAACACCCAGAGCCGGGTGATGGAAAACCAACTGCGCGAAAATGAGATCCCCTACCGTGTCATCGGTGGCCAGAGCTTCTACGACAAGCGCGAGATCAAAGATCTGATCTCCTACCTGAATGTATTGGTAAACCCCGACGACGACGTCTCGCTGCTGCGTATTTTCAACACCCCGCCACGCGGTATCGGTGCTGGCACCGTCGAGCATGCCACGCAGTACAGCATCGAGCACAATGTCAGCATCTTCGATGCGATCCAGGAGGAGGGCTTCCTCGATATGTGCTCATCGCGCGCGCGCAACTCGCTGGAGACATTCACCGAGATGATCCATCGCTACGCCGATGTCGCCAACACTCGCACCGGCAACTACGCCACCCTCACCGAAGATCTCATCGCCGAGATCGAGTTTGATGAGTACCTCAAGCGTACCTGCAAGAAAGAGGATGAAGCCATCAAGCGCCGTGAGAATGTACAGGAGCTAGTCGACTCCATGTACGACTTCCGCGCCAAGCGTGGTAAAAACCTACGCAAATTTCTCGATAGTTGCTCTCTCGCCTCCGACAAGGAAGATGACAAAGATGGCGGCAACGGCGTGTCACTGATCACCATGCATGCCTCCAAAGGGCTGGAATTCCCCGTCTGCCACATCATCGGTATGGAGGAGGGTATCCTACCCCACTCCCGCTCCGTCGACGAAGGCACCAAAGACGAGGAGCGCCGCATCCTCTACGTCGCCATCACCCGAGCCAAAGAAAAACTGACAATCTCCTGGTGTCACACCCGCAAAAAGTGGGGCGACAAGATCCCCTGCATGCCGAGTAGCTTTTTCAAAGAGATGGACAAAGTCGAAGTAGAGGAAATCCCCTACGAAAAGCTAGCCGAACAACCCATCGACGAAGACTACGCCGCCAGTTTCTTTAAAGAAATGAAGGAGATGCTTTCGCAGTAGGGTGAATTCAATAGGGTACAATTTTTATTCAATAGGGTACAATCCGCAGAGTTGAGGTAAAGCGCGGGAGTCACCTAAATGCGGTATAGGTTTCAACAGTGCTGAGCATTCAAGGAGGGGCGTACGTCTCGTCGCCCGGCAGGCTGAGCGGCCAGTTTGGGGCATTAAATTGAGCACCATTCCGTTTCCTTGGGAAATCCAACCTACCGGCTCAGGTAGCGTCTCTAGGAAATATCAGTTTCTGTGCGGGTTCCCCAAGTGCTTCCAATTTCCGCCTTCATCTAGAGAGAATTGTTCTTCCCACTCCGTATTTACTACCGCACCGACATAGGAAAGAGTTACTAACTGATTCTGAGAAATCTCCACAACAGAGAGCTGGTTTTCAAAATTAACCTTATCAAGCTTGGTTCTCTTCATCTCTTCTATGCACGATGAAACAATTAAGTTATCCATCCACTGTAGACTTTTTCCTACCTTGTATAGAATATCTCGCTCCTTGGGCCCATAAATTCCATCTCGCAGATGAATGAAAAATGAGAAATCAAACTCGTTGCCTTCAATCTCAGCCGTCTCCCAATCATCGGTGGAGAAAACCCATGCCTTTGATTTGAGCGACGAGTGAATTTCTTCTGAGTCAAGACGATCGAGGTAAAGAGTAGATCCTGTCATTATAGATTGTCAGTTTTAGCAGGTGAATCTTGTTTATTGATGTGGGAATCGATCGAATATTCTAACTCGATAAGAGCGTGAAGATCGTTACATAGATAGGTAGCTTCGTTCCAGTCCAAAGCTCCGGCCGATACCGCCCAAATACCAGAAACAGAGTTCTCTCGAACTCGATAAACAGCAAAAATGCCACCGCCATCTAGCGAAACAGGAATACAATCCGGTAGATACCTATCGAAACCATATGCCTCATAAGAGTCAATAGAATCGGCAGCTCCCAAAAATTGCAATTCCTTCTGAGTGTCATCTCGATACAGAATAGGACCATCTGTTTTCACCAGCAATTTCCGAAGTTGAGTTGGCATTACAACACCAAAATACTCTTCCCACTTTTTGAGATCTTCGGGTTTCGCTGGCTGAGGCTTGTTGTTAAATCGCATCTTCTTGAGAATATGATTTGAAGAACCTAAACACATCTCCTCATGATTACTGAATGGAAGGCAGGATATCGAGAATGGGAATTTTCATATACATATAAAACGGTCGCATTCGATTAATTTTACTTACGTCTTGTTAATCAGACTTTGGTGTTACGACAATCCTTCCCGATCAGATAAGCGACTGACGATTTAGATCAGTATAAGGATAGACTCCATTATCTTTCAAAAGCTGTATCAAAGCGCTCCCCGAGTGCTCCATCTTGAATTCAAGCTCCGCCTTTGATATACCTACCACTAACATCAAACCCGCCTCAATATTTCCTACCTTAAAGCGACGGTAGCAATCGAAAATAATAGAATCAATATTAGTGCCCTCAGTCATTTGTGGGGGCAACCCCATTGTTTGCCCTGAATTCAGAGAGGCTTCCTGAGGATAATATGCCATCTGAAAAATAAGATTTTCGCCAAACTTTGTTTCACATCCAGGGGGGAATGCCATCATTAATTCGAAATTCCCCGCGTCACTTTGTTTTTGTGGGGTTCCGATCATTCCTGCGGTTGTACAAATAGTACCACTAATATGATTGGAATATAAATATAGATGTGGCCCTCCTCCCATTTCCTGACCAAAGTCAAACGGAATGAGAGCATGCTTCACCGTATCATCCATAGGACCAAATATTTCCTCTAATGCTACTTGTCTTGATGTAAAGTAGTCTTCGGTTTCTTCGTCATTCATAACCAGGTGAAGTCTAACAATTATATTCACCCACACGCTAGGAAATTTTATGGGATATAGGAGGTATGAATCACACGACCCATCTATCCGCCCTTCAAACAGCGCTCCACTTCGCCCAGAACTTGCTTGATCTCAGCCGCAGTCATCTTCTCTCGATCTGTGCCGAGATGCAGCTCGATACCACTATCGATCACATGGCGGGTCCACACACCTGACCGAGGTGCCTGGACTGGCCGGGCGATTGCCTCTGTGGCGATGATGCTGCCGGATTCGTCGACGATGTCGACGCCGCGGAAGAGGATCTGCTTGTACTCTTGGTTCGATCGGCCGGCCATCTGGTTGGCGATCTTGTCGGAGGGGATGCGCTCCCAGAGCAGCTTGCGGATGACTAGGGCCTGCAGGTATTGGCGATAGCCGTACATGGCTCGTTTGCCGATACGATCGGGTGGATCGATGCAGCCCATGGTCTGGTAGTGGCGAAAGGAGCGCTCGGTGAAGTTGGCGCTGGAGCGGGAGTCGACTTGTAGAGGCCGGTACTTGTCCTCGACCAGCTTGATCCAGTCGAGCAGCGCCGTCAGCGTGACGCCCTCGCCCCACTCGTAGTTCTCGACGATTTCGAGCTCCTCCAGGGCCGACTCGGGGAGTCTAAAGGGTTGGTTATCAGTGGACATCAGAAATATTGTTGCAAATTACATTGCAATCGTTACAATAAAAAGCGTTATGATTGCAAAGACTCTAAATCTGCTTCGCTCGGATGGGAATCCGAAAAACAACATTCAGACCGCAAACATCAAAAGAGACACCTATGATCTGTGCCTGCCTGAGGGGCGAAAGGTCAACACAGTGGGACATCGTACAGCGGAGGATTTCGTCCGCAGGCGTCTGCAGGAGGTGGGCTGTGTGCCCTACCGAGGTGATAGCTATGATCTCCCGTATGAGGGTGGCGGGCTTTCGTTCATCAACTTCGCTGGCGTGGTGCCGGGCAAAGACTCCAGCCTGAGCCCGCTGCTGATCGGTGCCCACTACGATAGCGTGATCTGCGCGCCCTGTGCCGATGACAATGGCGTGGCAGTGGCCGTGTGTCTGGAGGTAGCCCGTGTGCTGGGGGAGGCCGAAGAGCCGCTGGATCGAGATGTGATCATCGCCATATTCGACGCTGAGGAGCCGCCCTTTTTCTGCGGCCCCAATATGGGTAGCCGCCGCTTCTACCACGAGCAGCTCGACGAGCGGGGTGTGCACTTTGCCCTGATCCACGATCTGATCGGGCACGATGTCTCGCTACCGCTGGGCAATCAGGATGTCTCGGTGTCGTTTCTCAAAGAGGCGCTATTCATCATGGGAGCAGAGAGTCATCCACAGCTGTCGACCACTCTCGCACAGAGCGACGCGCCGAAGGGCATCAAGATCGGTGCCACGCTGAATCGCTACGTCGGCGATATGAGCGATCATGGTGTGTTTCGTGAAAATGGGGTGCCCTACCTCTTTTGCTCCTGTGGCATGTGGGCGCACTACCACCAGCCCACTGACACACCTGATCGGCTCAACTACACCAAGTCCGCCAGTATCGCCCAGCTATCGCTGCAGCTGCTGGAGACGATCGATAAGCTATCACTAGAGGGATCTGCCAATGGCGAGGATCACTCGCTAGCCTACGAGATCGCATCTTTCAAAAAGCTGATGGGGCCACTGCTGCCCATCGTGCTGAAGAAAGCTCACATCAGCGAACTGAAGACCCGGCACGATATCGAGCAGGTGGTGAGCCTACTCATGTCGATGACGCTCAGACACTAGAGCCAGGGGCTACCCAGCCAAGCCCAGCGCTATCGGACAATCGATAGCACCAGCTAGTGCATAGATCAGCTCGGCTTTGTTATTGTGTGATTGCGGGTCTGCCTGCAGGGTCTTCTGGCAAGAGGCAAAGATGGCGCTCTTTAGCTTGGGTGAGGCCAGCTCGATCTTATCGATAGCGTCACTGATGTCTTGGGTGGTCGTCTCATGCACAGGCATAGAGACTAGCTCGCCGTGGCACAGCTGCTGAAAATGGCTGTCTCCTGTGGAGAATAGAGAGGTATCTACCTCTAGTGTGCCCCCAGCGGTGCGGGAGGCCAGCAGGCTGATCAGTAGTGAGGCCTCCTGTTTTATTTGATCGACCCGGTGGTACTTGATCGACTTTGAGGCTCCTGTTTTGTAGTAGCCGTCTAGGCTGTGGGTAAAGATTTTGCTCACGGCTAATTCGAACAGGTCGACCCTACCATCGCTAGCGATTAGTCTCTCCGCGAGGCTGCGGAATCGGATGTAATCGTCCTTGCCGATCTCGCGCAGGGCAGGGATGGAGAGATTGGCCAGGGCTAGCTTGGACGCGGATGGGAGCGACGCGATGGCAGTAGCCACCTCGCTGACGCGATCTGGCATGCTGGGATCTATGCGGCTGATTTCTGCCATCTGCGCTTCGGTCCATTTCTCGTCGGTCGAGAGCAATAGCGCTAATATCAATGTGCCGGCATTGACTGTATCACGCGTCGCTTCGATCCAGACAGGGGGTAGCCCATGATGAGTCGCGATGGTAGGGGCTGGCATCTCTAGTGGAGGTGCGTGACCTGTCTGTGGTAGTGGCGGCGGCGTGGTTTGGGCGGCTGGGGCTGATGACTGACTGGCAACCGTGCGCTCTGGAGCCAGATCGCTAACCCACTCGGGATATACCTTTTGGAGACGCTCCTCGGGGGAGAGATGCGACTTCACGACGCAATCTGTCTCCGCCCCAAATACAAACATGGTGCAGCCAAAAGGCAGATCTTGCTCGATATCAGATTTCTCTTGGGTAGATATTTTCTTCAGCGTGCTCGCCAATCCCAGTGGATGGCGGGTGAACTGGATAGCAGAGGCATCGGCTAGGTAGTCTCGCTGCCGTGTGATCAGAGAGGAGATCAAGATTACCGCTATCAGACCTGCCCCGCTGACGAGGAATACCCCCGAAAACAAAATCAGTGGTAAGCAATTACAACCGTGGGTGTCGCGGGTGCCGGAACTGGAAGTTTTCGGGCAGATGATCTTTATCAAAAGATGAGGTATGGCTAGGTAACCGTGTACCAAAGAGATCACTCGAGCTGTGATCGCTAAATCGCCGTTGGCTATGTGACCATACTCGTGAGCTACCATACCCTGTAGTTCATCTCGAGATAAGTCATCGATCGCTCCGCGGGTCACATACAATATGGCATCGCTCGGCTCTTGGCCGACCACGAAGGAATTGATACAACTTTCATTCTCGAGGAGATAAACGACGGGGGCCGGTATACCCGAAGAGATGGCCATCTCTTCTACCGTGTTGAGAAGTTTAAGGATATTGGTATCGGTCTGTGTTCCTACCAGTCGTTTGCCGCCGATTTCGCTGGCCAGAGCTTCGCCACCGCGTTTCTTCCATTGTAGCGCCTTGTGGATGGTAGCGCTCAGGATCGTGATCAGGACGGCCGCTGCGCTCAATAGCCCGATCTCTTGATGAATAGGGCAACCAAACCATTGACTGGTTTTTCCACATACAGCACCAAAACCCACCGCTGTAGCAGCGGTGGCGATGACATA
The DNA here is from genome assembly GCA_020630975.1 of Verrucomicrobiota bacterium. Lineage (GTDB taxonomy): Bacteria > Verrucomicrobiota > Verrucomicrobiia > Verrucomicrobiales > DEV007 > Arctic95D-9. The sequence goes on along the minus strand of JAHDID010000030.1, from coordinate 42,044 downwards.
AAGGGTTGTCAGATTTCGGGTAGCCTTGCGACTCGACTCTTGATTGGCAAAGAAGTCCATCAGTCTGCCTGAGCAGCCAATTTTTCGCGATACAGGCGGTAGCCTCGTGCCAGAGCCTCGTCGCTGGCTTCGACTTGGAACTTGCCGCCATCTACGGTGATAAAGGCTACGATCATCGGTAGGAAAGGCTCGACCGATTCGATAGACTTCTGCTGCTTGGCAGAAGAGCCATCCTCGACTCGGATCGACTTCATGTTCGAAAGCAACATCTCTACAGCGCGATCTTTGTCGCCACTGGCCATCTGGAGAAAGTCGATATTCTCACGCTCCTTGGCTTGGTTCAGCAGGGAGGTGATGTTTTCTGCCTCGGTCTCGGTGAGACTGTAGATCAGCTCGCGAGGTAGCTCGATAGGCAGGGTATCAGCATCGGGCTGGACGGCGCTGCCAAGGCTTTCGCTCTGCTGCTGGGTAGATGGAGTCGATAGAGTTTCGGCGGGTGATGCCTCGGTAGCTGGTTGGTCTTCCGACTTGTCGACGTAGAAGAGATCGCCTGTCTCGCTGAGCTCTAGGTAGCGAGCGGCTGCCGAGGCTTGCCCTTTGTCGATGCCGTGTGCGCGAAAAGTGACGCCTTTCATCGGGCCGGCTGCCGAGACACGGTCGCCCTCGGTGATCGCATGCACCACATCACTCAATGGTCGATCAGCTGCTGCGAAATCTAGACCGGCGGCTTTGGCAGCTCCGTAGACGGAGGCGATGGTCTGCGCATTTTTGCGATCGCGAGTCTCCTGGCTCACGACCGTGGCTTCGATATCGCTACCACGCGACATCGATACAGCGGTGATGATAGCGCTAGAGGCCATCAGACATAGCACAGCTGCTAGGGCTACCGGCAGGGCCCATGGCTTTCGGGCTATCTGTGCGGCTACTGGCTGATCGGATAGGGCAGGTGATAGCTGAGTGCTCGCTGCTGGCACGATGCCTAGCCTCGTCAACAGTCGTGGTACAAAGCTAAGTGCTTCTTGCAAGTCGTCGATGTCGACCAATGTCACGTGTGGCCCCGTGTGTGTGGCATTGATCACCTGCTGCACACCGGGCTGAAAGGTACTCTGCGTGATGAGGTACAGCTCGGTCAGACCGCCTGCAGCGGCGGCTTTGATGGCTTCCATAGCGTCCATCGTCGAGACGCCTGCTCCTTGAAATAGACATGTCACGCCTGCCATCGGCTTCTGGGGGCGGTAGACGCAAAAATCGCACACCTCGGCAGCAGCCTCGGCGAGGGAGTATCCGTTTCTTGCGAAGATCAGTTTGGCGGCGGTAGCTAAATCTCTGTGTGTCGTGTCAGATCCCAGATCCATAGTCAGGCTGTAAATAAAACCCAACTAAGCTGTTAAATCTATAAAAATTATAATAAATATAAAATTTTAGAAAGAATTCATCAATCCATTCACCATGGTCATGTATGAGAGCGCAGCCCGGATGATCATCGCAGCCACTAGAAAGACCGTGAAATAGTAGACGATCTTAGGGGTCCACTCGGCTAGCTGGTCCATGGCATCGGCCACCGAGTCCGAGTAGATCTGCCGCCAGCGGCTCATCTCCACATCCAGCGTGCCCGTCTGCTCGGCAGTGGCGACTCCCATGGCAAAGTCGGTGGGAAAAGCGGCTTTCTCCTTCATAAAGGTCCCAGAGATCAGCTCTCCGGCAGCGGCACTCTTCGCGCCTTTAGCCGCGGCGTGTTTGATCAAGCCGCTGTTTGAGGCATTTCCCCCACCTTGAAAGGCGCCATCCATCTTCAGACCCGCCAGCAGGAAGATCTCAAACACACTGGTGAAACGCTCCAGCGCCGCATAGCGGCGTGCTTTGCCGAGGATAGGGATCATACCCAGCAGTCGATCGGGTCCCGGTAGATGGCGAGCGATCTTGCTCATCCGAAACAGGACAACCACTACCACCACTACGACCACGTAAAACAGCACAGGCCACACGGCTGCTTTCAAAACAGCAGAAAGAAAAGACTCCGTCGGGCCTTCCAGGGTAAAGCGCGAAAACACAGCTGTGACTAGAGTCGTGATGATCAGAGCCAGGTGAAACAGCACCACCGGATAGGTCAGGCCTTTGCGGATGCGTTTGCGAGTGCGTTCCAGGCGCTGGTAGTAGGCGGATAGATGGTTCAGCCCCAGATCGAGGCGCCCGCCTTTTTCTGCCGCCTCCAGCATCTGGTAATCGATCTCGTCCAGTTCGGCCGAGTTCACCATGGCGTCGGCTATCGATTGGCCGTGGGAGATCCCGTGGGAGATGGACTGGTAGATGCGTCTCTCGGTGCCGGAGATGCGATCGTGCGTGAGCAGCGAGTCGCAGGCTTTTTCCAGCCCCATACCGGTCTGGACGTATTTCGAGAGGTTGCGAAAGAGCTGACTTTTGGCAGAAGGTGACATCTCTCTGTACAGTGCCTCACTGAATGGGGTGCGGTCAACGAGATCTAGGCTAGAGTCGTAATCAATATCTGATGGACCAGTCACCACCACCCAGCCTGTCTTTGGCCGATCTTTTGGCGCACATATCCGATCCGTCGTTGGCGGAGACCTTCGCCGACTTCGTCTCGCGATGCGATGAGGTCGATTTGGGCAGCTTCGTCGAGCTGGTCGATGAGTCGGATTATGCCTTGGATGACTGGATTTTTGCCCTATTGGGGTTCGATAATTGGCTGACGGATCATAAAATTTCTCGAAGAAATTTTAATAGTATTGCCGGATATACCCACTGCTGTCAGATGATGATTTCGAATCATGTTAGTCGACCAGACCTCAAATCCTTTGTTCTTCAGTGCCTTAGCGACTACGGCTATGATGCAGAGGAAATTTCGCAAAGTTGAACAAAATCTCAGCTTCGAAATTTCATTTCTAAAAAAGCTTTCCATCAGGCCTCTGAGGTGGTACACTCCAAGGATGTCAACCACACGTAGAACACGATTCTCAAGACGGGTGCCAGACCACGTAACTGACGAGCTCGTCACCGTGCTCGCCGACCAACAGACCTTCGGATTCAATGAGCTCTTCGAAGTAGTCTATGAAAATTTGAAGGCAAGAAACGCTGTAAGCGGTGGAGAGGAAATGCTCCGACTTCGTGCCTATGAGAAGCTCCAGAACCTCGTGACTCGAGGCCTCGTGGAGAAGAACGGTAAAGAGTATCGCGGATTGGAAAATATTTCCGAAGCCGCCAGTCCCCAGCAGGCTTCCTAGCGTGTGGCTGCCTAACCCCTGATTTACCCATCCCGAGAATCGACCGCATAAGTTATTCTCTCTAGACGAACCCAAGTTAAGCTTTAATCTAACCGGTAGTTAGGGAGTCAGTCCCGGCTACCGGTTTTTTATTTTTAGGAGATCTCAATTTAGCCTCAGTCATGCTGCAAGAATTCATTCCAGTTTTCATCCAGGTCATCATCGCGACCGGCTTTGCCGTCGCTACACTCATTGCTAGTGTGGTCTTGGGTAAGCGCGCTCTCAGAAACAAAGTGAAAGACTCGGCCTACGAGTGCGGCATGAATCCTATCGGCTCAGGTCAGGCTCGCTTCAGTGTGAAGTTCTATCTGGTCGCGATGCTCTTCGTCCTGTTCGATATCGAGGTCGTCTTCCTCTATCCATGGGCGGCTGTCTTCCGCGAGCAGATCGGCGAGGGAGCTACCGTATTTTTCTGGTCGATGCTAGGCTTCGTCGGCATCCTGTTTTTTGCCTATCTCTACGCCCTGAAGAAAGGGGCTCTAGAGTGGCGCAGCTAGAGTCGCGAGCTGTGAAAAAGCCCCTTCTTATTTTTTCACAACACCAATCCAATCCACCAAACCGTAGATGGTCCACTATATATCGCTCTACAAGCTGAAGCCCGGCACACCAGATGATGTGCTGGAATCCATGATCCGCGAGAGCCGCTCTTGCTTCCACAAGACTGCTGAGGCGCACAACTTTCGCTCAGGTCGCAATATCGATGCCAACAACGCCTTCGCGTTTTTCCTTTCCGCAGATTTCGAAAATCTCGAAAAGCTCAAGATGTTTCAAGACGACCCGATCTACATCCGCTTCGAGTCCAAAGTGATCAAAGAGTACATCGACGAGCGCCGCGAGCTAGTCTACGAGACCGAGCCTGGTAAGAATACTGAGTTCTCGTAGAGAGGTAGCTCTGGCAAAGACCTTGCGATTGGAACTCTGGGGAGTTCCACTACAACTTTACACTCGCTGAAGGATGGTAGAGGCAGATCCCAATCTGCCCATCAACTACCCACGCAGCAGTAGAAGCGCTACTTTCCTGAGTCTACATCCCCGGTAGATCAGGATGATCTTCGGCATTGCCCTCTTCCATCTTCTTTAGCACGATGGACATGTCCTCCACGCCATCCCACACGTGGCGGGCTACGTAGATCGGCGCGCGCTGCTGCACGGCCATGGCGATACTGTCGCTGGGGCGGGCATCGATCTCGACGATCTTTTTCGCGTTCATCACCTCATTCTCAGCCTCGATGAAGAGGCGGGCGTAGTAGACTGTATCCGCAAAGTCACAGATCACGATGCGGCTCACTTTAGCTCCGAGACCGCTGAGCACATCGGCAAAGAGGTCGTGTGTCTGAGGACGCGGCTTGGGCGTGCCGAGGAGAAACATATTGATCGCCGAGCCCACAGCGTGGTCCACGTAGATCACGAAGACCTTCTCCGAGTTCCCGAGGAACACGGCTGATCCAGCACTGGTAGGAAGCACATTGCGCACCTCCACTTCGACGACGGGTTTATCCATGTGAGAGTGAAGTAAGGTGGGAAGATAGCGCACTCGCAGCTTTTTCCCACAGAGATTCTTAGCTATTTGCCTGACCCGATTCCACAGCATCTGCCCAGTGCTCGCGGTGCTCTTTGGCGACCTGGATGTATTTTAGTGCCCAGCCTTTCAGATCATCGCGCTCCCCCTGCGAGAGAGGCCGCACCACCTTTGCAGGAGAGCCGAGCACTAGGCTGCCGGCCGGGGCTACGAAGCCGCGCGTCACTACCGAGCCAGCACCGACGATGCACTGCGCGCCGATCTCGGCCTCGTCCATGACGATCGCCCCCATACCGATGAGTGTCTCATCTCCTATCGTACAAGCATGTAGCAGCGCTTTGTGGCCGACGGTCACATAGTCGCCGACGATAGTGCCACGATCCGATGCCATATGAATCACAGTGCCATCCTGTATATTGCTGCCTGTCCCTATTTGGATTTTCTCGATATCGGCGCGCAGCACTGTCTGGTACCAGACGCTGCTTTCAGGCCCTAGAGAGACATCGCCCAGCAGAGTGGCGCCGGGTGCCACATAGGCTGTGGGATCGATGGATGGCGAGGTGGATAAGTGTGTACAAACCATGAGAAAAATGCGGTAATCGAGTTTTGGGCAACTCTCTCAGACTGCATTAACACTAGATTTCAAGCGAAAATGACGGTGAAAAAACGCTTTACGGCTAAAGCGCTGAGGAGTAATGAGTCTTCGATGAATAAAGGAGAACTCGTAGAAGCAGTCCAGAACGCCCTCGGTGACGACGCCACTAAAAAGGCAGCTGAGGAAGCCGTAGCCGCAGTCCTTGAAGCCATTTCCTCTGGCGTCCAGAAGGACGGTTCCGTGCAGTTGATTGGTTTCGGTACTTTCGAGGTGCGCCACCGTGCCGCTCGTAAGGGTATCAACCCAAAGACTAAAGAGCCAATTGATATTCCGGCTTCCAAGACTGTTGCTTTCAAGCCTTCTTCAGCTCTGAAGAACTCGCTCTAAGCCAGTTCCTTTCTTTGCAGCGATGGAGATCGCTCTAGATCTCCGTCCCCTCAAATTTTCAACCTCATCAAGCGCGCTGGTATCCAGTGCGCTTTTTTTATGCACTAGCCGCTAGCACAGTCATCCAGACCTGCAGCGAGAGCGGCTGCCATCTGCTCGATCTCGCTCTCGGTGGAGCAGAGCGGCGGCATGAGCACCAGCGTATCGCGCACCGGACGTGTCAGCAGACCGTGGCGCCGCGCCGCTAGGCAGACCTCGGCTCCAGTGAAGGCCAGCCCCTCTATCGGGTCGATCTCGATACCTGCGATCATTCCCACCTGGCGGATCTCGCGAGTCTGCTCTCGACTGCCAAAGTGCTCGGCCAACGCTCGCTCTAGGCGAGTGATCTTAGCCGGTAGCCCTTCTAGCACAGCTTCCTCCTGAAACACATCGAGACTCGCCAGAGCCGCTGCACAGCCGATCGGATTGGCACAGTAGCTGTGGCCGTAGAAAAAAGTCTCATCATAGCCGCCGAGAAAGGCAGAGAAAACCCGATCGCTAGTCAGCGTAGCGGCTAGCGGCAGATAGCCGCCAGTGAGCCCCTTGGCCAGACAGAGAAAATCCGGCACGACGCCCTCGTGCTGGCAGGCAAACATCTGCCCCGTACGACCAAAGCCGGTCATCACCTCGTCGAGTATCAAAAACACATCGTGCTCATCGCACCAAGCCCGCAGCTCGGTGAGCATGCCGCTCGGCCAGTCGCGCATACCAGCAGCCCCCTGGATGAGCGGCTCGATGCACACGGCTGTGATCTCGGTAGGGTCGACTGTGCTGAGCGCATCGATATCAGGTATCGCCACCGCATCGAATCCCATGCCGTGAAAGCGGCCTTTGAAGGCCGGTATCGCTCCCAGCGAGCCAGCCCCTGCCGTGTCCCCATGGTAGGCCCGCTCAAAGCACAGAAAGCGCTGCCGCTGCGGCTCACCTACCAGCTGCCGGTATTGGATCGCCATCTTGCAGGCGCACTCGATCGAGGTGGAGCCATTGTCCGAGTAAAACACCCGGCTCAGACCACTGTCTGGCAGCAGCCCGCAGAGCCGCTCGCCTAGCTGAGCGGCTGGTGCATTGGTAAAACCCAGGGCTGAGCAGTGGGCTAGCTCAGCGGCTTGCGCCTGGATAGCAGCTGTGATACGCGGGTGCCGGTGACCATGGATATTCGTCCAGATCGAGCTGTTGCCATCCAAGTACTCGCGGCCATCGGAGTCGATCAAATGAGCGCCCCTACCGCCCACCAGCACGAGCGGCTCATGATCTGGGGCGCACCAGTCCGCCATCTGCGTGAACGGGTGCCAGAGGTGCTGCTTGTCGAGGCTTTGGAGTGTGTCAGTGGTCACAGGGGACTACTATCCCGAGCCGATTCAATAGGGTACAAAAAAGATTCAATAGGGTCTCAAAACAGGATCTTAATCGCATCAACTCACCTTTCCTGAGGCTGGCTCACGCCTTGTCGAAAATCCTTTGATCGCACATCATCTTCGGTGTGGTGAGCCTATCAGGCCCAGCAGAGATCACTTCGATCTGGTCTCTTGCCAAGACATGAGCCCCCACGAATCGTAAAGGATACCTCATCGCCAAAATCGTGGGATTTGATTAGTGGGTGAAATCAAATATGGCTTCCAGCTTTTCTCTGTAATTAAGGCTAGGTTCCTTTACTTCCTGAGCAGCAGACCAAGCAATATTTCTATGGAGTCCTGTTAATCTCATATTCAAAATCCAGCCTGTAGGTGGAAGATATCTCAATGCATCGTGTGGTTGGGACTTTGGAATGTAAGCCAGTAGATTTTCATGAACAGCCACGGGATCGTCTGCTAGAGGAAGAAGAGTGCGCTCCAAGCCATTTACGTAATTCCTGTAAAGCCCATAAGTGAGACCTGACGAAAGCAACAAGTACCACCCAACTATCACGAGGAGCTTTTTTAGCATGGCCGGTCAGTTTGATGCCGCTTCAGCCCAACAGTCCTAAAACCGAAGCGATGATAAACAACACTAATAAGAAGAAGATCAAGGCTAGCAGTAATAGCGAAAACTGAACAGTTGCCGCGCCGACTCCCAAAGCGATAGCACCTCCTGAAAACAGTCGGTTTTCGTCGCGAAGTAATCCGATCAGTCCCATCGCAGCAGCTATCATTCCTAGTGATATGATCACGGGGAAAAGAAACCGAGATGGAGCTGGTTGAGCAGGAGCTGAACTAACATAGTCGCGGTTTTCGGCTTTAGCTTTTGCGGCCTCGTATAGCTTGGTTGCAAAATCAATGGTGGCTTCTTCTGCCGGGCGTGGTGGAGGATCAATAACAGAGGCAATAGATGGTGATAGAAAAGCTGCGGTGAGAGCGATAAGCCCCATGATCGATCCAATGGCACCGCATATCCTAGGTGATTTGCTCGTTATCTTACTTGGCATATAGCGGATCTTATCATTGCATGCGGCTCAGCATAGTCTTTTTACTCACTGGGAGCGGTGTATTCTAAATACCGGGGGACTTCAGCCACAGCATCACCATCCACACTAGATCACGTCACCGTGGACTTTACAGTTCGTTCATTACAGCTCATTCTGTCAGTTGTTATGAGATCGATCGCTATCACATTCATCTGCACCCTGTTAGGCCTTTCGATCTCGTGGGGTGCTACCCCGTCTGAGAGGATCGATGAACTGGTCGCCGCCAAGCTTACCGAGCAGGGGCTGAAACCCTACGATTCGATTTCGGACGACACTTTTCTGCGGCGCACGTATCTGAGCATAGCCGGCCGTATCCCTACCATCGAGGAGGCGGAGGCATTTCACACCGATAGCTATGAGCAAAAGCGCGAACGCTTGATCGAAGAGCTGCTCGATAGCGAGGCGCATGTCTCGAGTTTTTACCACTTCTGGGCGGACTTACTAAGACTGAATGGTCAGCCATCGGGCACTGTCGGCGCAGCCTACCAGCTGTGGATCAAAGAGCAGATCCGCGAAAACCGACCCTATGATGAGATCGTCTACGATCTCGTGACAGCCACTGGTAATTTTTGGGACAATGGTGCCACAGGCTACTACTTCCGCGACCGAGGCATGCCGCTGGATAATATGTCGAACACTGTGCGCATCTTTCTCGGCACTCGACTGGAGTGCGCCCAGTGTCACGATCACCCTTTCGATAAGTGGACCCAGATGGACTACTACAGCATGGCGTCCTTCAGCTACGGCATCCATGCCAGTGGCTACAATTCACCGATGAAGAAGCTAGTCGGTAAAGAGCAACGCGAGGAGGGTATGGCTATCTACCAAGCCAAGGCTAAGGAGATGACTGGTCTAGAAAAATTCCCCTACCTCAGTGGGCGAGCTTTCGATAACTATGAGAAGAACTACCCTGCAAAGACAGAAATCCCTGAACCAGTCGAAGAGGTAGATAAAAAAGGCCGTGTCCGGACGAAAAAGCGCAAGGTGAGGCTCACTCCACACGAGCAGATCGGCCTGACTAAAGCCCGCTTTCTAAAAGTAGCGGCTGCCGCCCGCAAGGCCGAGCAAAAGCATAGCGAGACATTTGCCGCATCGCGTGAGCTGCTCAGCGAGCTGTACGATCCCCTTCAGTACTCCAGTGTCGAAGACCGCGATCGCAACTCGAAGCTGCCGCATGATTACCAGTATAGCGATGCCGAGCCAGAGTCCGAAGTCCTGCCCGCGGTGATGTTTGGCGAGCACATCGATCAGGATGAGATCGACGACTCCAAGATCGAGGCCTACGGCGAATGGATGACCTCGTCTGATAACCCTAACTTCACCAAAGTCATCGTGAATCGCCTGTGGAAAGAGGTCTTCGGCCTAGGTATTTTCGAGCCAGTCGACGATCTCACCGATCACACACCGATCACCAATCCAGAACTGCTCGACTATCTGATGGGTCTGATGGTGGAGCTCGACTACGACGTGCGCGAGTTTCAAAAAGTCCTCTATAATACGGAGACCTACCAGCGCCACGCCCACACAGGCGAGGTCCCACTAGGTGCGCCCTACTACTTTGCCGGACCTACCCTGCGGCGTATGAGCGCCGAGCAAATCTGGGACTCGCTGGTGACCCTAGCCATCCCATCTGCCGATAGTTATGAGCCTCGACTGAAGGGGCAAATCAGCAGTATCGACAAGGTCGAGAAGATCTATCGCAGCCTGGAGGAGCGTCCTTTTGATGAATTCTACGCCATGGTCAAAGAGCTAGCGCCACTGGTGACCCAGCGCCGCGAGGCCGACAATCGCAACCGCGAGCGCCTGCTCAAAGCGCAGGAGGCTGGTGATCAAAAAAAGATGCAAGAGCTAAAAAATGAACTGCGCAGTAGCAAACGAGAGTTGACCCAGCGCATCTCCGAAGTCGCTTACACTCATCTGCAGGAGAAAGTAGATGGCGATGATCTGCTGCTCGCCATGGGCCTGGCTGATACGGCTCCCGATCAGATGGCCACGTCTATGCTGGGTGCCGAAGAGGATGCTGGGGATGATGATCTCCGCGAAGTCATGCTAAAGCTGCCCAAGCCTGAAATCGCTAAAGCTAGTTATCAGCCAGATCCCAACCTCAATAAAAAGCAGCAGGCCAATGCTAAAAGAGCCTGGGCACGCGAGCAAAAGACAAACTACCAGGTCTACACTCGGCTGATCCAGGGCATGGCTCGCGCATCAGCCCTCGAGAGCCCCTCGCGCCGCGGTCACTTCCTGCGCGACTTTGGCCAATCCGATCGTGAAGTCATCGAGAATGCTGCCGATCACGCATCGGTGCCTCAGGCTCTCAATCTGCTCAATGGTCAGATGGTAGACTCCCTCACCAATGTCTACTCCGGCTTGGGCAAGCGTCTCGATCAAGCTACAGATCTCGAGGAAAAGACTCGTATCATCTTTCAGGCTATGCTCACGCGCCAACCTACCGAGACTGAGATGGAGCTAGTCCGCGCCGAAGTCGCCAGAGAAGGCGACGATGCCTACCATGGTATCGTCTGGGCACTGCTGAATACGCAGCAATTTATGTTTGTGCAGTGAATGGAGCTGCTTAGTCGCGCTTCCTCCTCTGCTCCGCCTCTCAGAGTGTGAAAAAATGGAGTGATGAACTTTTCATCGCTGGACTACCTCGTCTCGGAGGTAGTTTATTTTAAAAAACAAGAATTCTGCTGTAGCTGGCTTTTATTTCTTCACAGCTAAACCCCAGCAAAACACCGTCTTTCTCACGGTTTTTTCACAATTGATAATTAAATTGTGAAAAAAGTTTTAAAAATGATTTGCGATTCGCTGGATATTTAGTAAACTTTATTATCGGTGAGGGACAGCAGTCATACTTTCCGAAAAGCTCACCCCAGAGCTTATTTTTAGAGATTTTACCAACACAAACAGGCGGTCGAAACTTTGTCAGTAAGGATTAGGGAGAGCATGTTTTTTGAGAATTGCCTGGCTGGGTATTTTTTAGAAAGACATCTTTCCCTGAGTTGAGGGTAGTCGCGGTCCGAGTCATTGGCAGGTGCTCGGGCCGCGATTTTCTCTTTTAAGGCAATCGCCCCAAATATCTCATCTTCTCACTGATAGGCCTTATATGACCTATTAGGCCTACAACAAAAGTCCCACTTGCTGGTGGCACCCTCAGCCCTAGGTTGGATCAAATCATCACATGATCCCGATAGAAGACTTTTTCGAAGACATCATCGCCAAGACCATGCGTGGTCGTGGCATCACCGAGGCCGACCTGGCTGCCCGTACTGGAGAGCCTGCCGATGTCCTGGCTAGGCTCTGCCGTGGCGAGTTTTGCGATGAAGGGGCTCTGCCCAAGGTCGCCAAGGCACTAGGATTGCATCCCGATGCTCTCGTCAATGCGGCCTCGAAGTCGTGGTACCCGCGTATGGTATCCATAGATGGACTCGGCCAGCACAATACTCCCTATCGCGATATGCGCGTAAATGCCTACCTAATCTGGGACAAAGACTCGGGCAAAGCTGCTGCCTTCGACACAGGCACCGATAGCTCGTCGCTAGTCAAACAAGCTCGCGACTATGGTGTGGAGGTAGAGGCCATCTTTCTCACCCACACGCACAATGATCACATCGCCGATCTCGCTAAGCTACGCGAGGCTCTCGGCGATCCTCCAGTCTACTGCAATGAGGCTGAGCCTTGGCCCGGCACTGAGAAATTCGCCGATGGTGCGACTTGGAGTGTCGGCGGTCTCCAGATCGAGGCTCGTACCACTAGTGGGCATTCGGTAGGTGGTACGACTTATGTGATCGAGGGTCTCCGCCGCCCTGTCGCTGTGGTGGGCGATGCGATTTTCGCCGGCTCCATGGGCGGTGGCATCGTCTCCTTTGCCGATGCCTGGCAGAATAATCTTGACCGTATCCTTAAGCCTTTAGCTGAAGATACAATCCTCTGTCCGGGGCATGGTCCGTTTACCAGCGTCGGTGAAGAGCGTCGCCACAATCCGTTTTTCGCACTCGAGTTTAGCTGATAGGGCCGCTACATTCCGCTTCAGCAGATGAGACGCTGGGCCCAGATCACTTTAGGTGTAGCCGCAGTCTTGATGGCGCTGCTATGCAGTGGCTTTTTTGTGGTTGGCTGTCTTTGGAGTAGAGGACTGAATGATCGCCACACAGGTCTGCAGGAGGGAGTCTCTCGGCAGCTAGCTAGAGACTCGCCATTCGATCTGCCCTCGAAAGCTGAGGATGTCCACTACGCCTACGATCTCTATTGGCAGGGCGGCTGCTCGATTTGCCGGTACACCTATCCTACTGGCGATCTGAAAGCACAAGCGGCCTCTCATCTGAATCGCCTCCCGCCAGACTGGATCCGACTCGATAGGGATCAAGTCGCCACAGTGCCTAGTCATCGATTTCAGTTTCACACGTGGTTCCAGCCTTCCGCCATCACTTCTGGATGGGAGAGCGACACTTCAGGGGCCCTGTGGCAACCCAAAGTCTGGGTAGATGAAACTCATAACCACATCTACATCCTTCTGCAAAATTGAGTCCAATCGCTCAGTGGTTTGTTTTAAAAAAACGCCATCACAGCCCCATCCTTCCCGCTTTGAGATGGGGTAAATTTTAAATTTTAAATTTTCAGATTTGTTTTAGTGAATTATCCGTAAATTATAATATTTAAGACTTATTTTTTAAAAATAAATTTGAAATATCTGGTGAAATGAAGAGAGTGATAGGAGATCTAACCCCTGATTGATTTACCAATGGTATTAAGAGCCGACTCCCTATCGCAGACTAACGCAGAACCCGATCCAGAATCCCCCATGGCAGTTCACGCCTCTCGGGAGACCTATTTTGCCGCTTTACATGCCGATCCTTACGGACTGGAAAATCCACATTACAACTGGTCCGGCGAAAATCGCTTCGTCGCATGGGCAGCTAGTATGGCAGCTGTAGTGGTGGCTACTATCGCCTGTCTGCAAGCACTCGGCATAGCTGCGCCTATCAGTGGCTACACCTATGCACTGTTCGTCGCTTGGATCTTTGTAGAGATCGCCGGCAAACTTATTTTCTCGTGGGCGATACTTCGGTTCAACATCAAGATCAACTACGTGCGCAAGCTAGCACTTCGTCCCTGGCGCAAACTGAAATCCTACGTCATCCCTCTGATGCTAGTCGGTATATTTGGATTAGAGAAAGGTGGTAATAGCTCAATCATAGCAGTGGTCATGCTGACCAGTCTGGATGTACTGAAAACCATCGTCACTGAATGGAATGTCATCCGTAGAAAGGTGCCCATTCTGAAGAGAGCCTTTCTCGCATGGGACCGTCTGGAAGACCGGCCCTACACTTTGCGTTTCGATGTACTTGAGGATGTTTTGCGCTTCATCGTTTATCTACCTTTCATCTGCATATTTGGTAAAGAAGCTCTCTTGATTATGATCCCTCAGCTGATCAATGAATTTGGCGACGGCTTGGCCGAGCCAGTAGGTATTCGTTTTGGTAAACACAAGTACCGTACCCGATCGCTTTGGTATAATGGCAAGTTTTGGAATGGTAATTTCGAGAGGTCACTAGAGGGTAGCGCTGCAGTGTTTGTGGTTTCTATTATCACTCTCTTTATTTTTCGCGAGCAATTGGATCCTACCGCTTTCTGGATTCTTATTGGTATCCTACCTATATCGATGACGGTGGCAGAGGCGGTCAGTCCTCACACCAATGATGGCCCCGCACTAGCTCTCGTTGGCTGCTGGCTGATTTGGTTGGTTACTTACTTCTTTCCATTAGCAGTTCACTCAGTCTAAAGCTTTGGGAAAAAACATAGGAGGTGTTCTATCCTCCTCTTTAAAGGCCAAATTCAATAGGGTACAATTTTCACTCAATAGGGTACAGTCGGGCAAAATCACCCAACCAACTCACTAATCACCCCATGCGAATCCTGGAACTGCTCTCCAGTCGGCACATCCAGTCGATCCAGCATGGTGTGCCATAGACCGGACAGAGGCGTCTGATCTGGCAACTTCAAATGCCCTTGGTGTTTGATACCAACTTTCTTTCCGCCAAACAAACAAGTCGGCAGACGATCTTTGGAGTGCCCGATGCCCATACCGCTGGAAAAACCAAGTAAACAATGATCGAGCAAGCTAGACCCATCGATTTGCTTGGAGGCTTTTAGTCGATCGATGAAATAGGCCCAATGACCAAAGTAGATCTGATCCACCTTGGTGAGTTCCGCCAAATTCTTGGGGTCGTTACCATGGTGAGTCAGCTCGTGAAACCCTTTAGAAACTCCAAACTCAGGGAAAGTACCTCCCGCACTCTCCTGACGCACCACATAACTGATGACACGAGTCGAATCGCTCTCATAAGCCAGCGTGATCAAATCGTACATCATCTTGGCGTAAGTCTCATACCGGAATTGATCTGCAGGCATCTCTGGCTTGTAGCTTTCAGAAAAGTCGCTCATACCCTTGGTATCGATTTCCGGCTTGGGCTTCACCGCCCATTCGCGATTTCGCTCTAGCTGCTTCTCCACCTCCCGCACGGACTGCAGGTACTCATCCAGTTTTTCTTGATCCTGCTTTCCGACCTGTCTTCCCAGTCGCTTGGCGTCATCCATCACCACGTCTAGGATACTGCGGCGACGGCGAAAGCCTGCCTGCCGGAGCTCGCTTTCCTCTGCGCTGTCCGAGCGAAAAAGACGATTGAAGAGTACGTGTGGATCATTCTCGGCAGCCAGCGGCACACCATTTCGATTCCACGACAGAGTGCGCATATTGCTACCATAGCCTGTCCCCCTACGGATACATAGCTGTAGCGAAGGGAATCGCGTGTCTCTACCCATGTGCTCCGCCGCTACCTGATCCATCGAGATGGAATTTTTTATCGTGCCTCCATCGCGAGCTTTCACACCAGTAGAGAAGGTGTAATCACCATGGTGCCCACCACCATGCTCGAGATAAGTCCCCGATAGCACAGAGAAATCTTCTTTGTGACGAGCCAAAGTCTTAAGCGTCGGCGACAGGGTGTAATCCACGCCAGTATCGACTGGCTCAAAGTCGCGCATATTCATCCCAGTGCCGAAATAGAAGAGCCCCAGGCGTTTGGGAATACCTGTGCCACCAGCTCCCGCAGAGGCCGCTCGAACCGAAGTCGGCATCATTGCCTCCAAAAACGGCAACCCCATCGCTCCGCCAGCCCCTCTGAGTAAAGCGCGCCGAGATAGTGGTGTTCGGGTTTGAATATTCATGATCGAATCAAAAACTTTACATCTATACCAATACTGGAAATTCACTTAGTCGTAAAGGCTTCGCTAGTCGCGATACCTTTGATCAGGGCATTCAGGCTATACCCCTGAGCCCGCATATCTGCCACCAGACTATCGATCAGCCCACGATCACTGGGCTCTACCGTACGTCCGAGGGCATAAGTCAGCATCTTTTCAGCCAATCCACGCAGAAAGCGGTCGGACTGATCCAACAGAGCGGTACGAAACTCATCGATGTCTGTGAACTTCGTGCCATTGGGCATGGTGCCACTCGCATCGATCACCGCAGAGTCTGGCCACCAGCCGCGCTCGCCATCTTGCTTGGTACGCCATTTACCGATCACATTGTAATTTTCCAGCGCTAGCCCATACGGATCGATCCGTCTATGACAGGCTGCGCAGCTCTCGATAGTACGGTGATGATCGAGCCGCTGTCGCACCGTGAGTAGTTCGCCAGATACATTGGGCTCGACTTCTCCCACATTAGGCGGAGGTGGGTCAGGCGGATCGTTGAACAAAACCTCCAGTATGTATTTGCCCCGTTCCACCGGCTTGGTTCGGTTTCCATCGCTGCCCCATTTGTGCACCGCCGCCATCGTCACCAGCCCTCCGCGCCGAGAGTCCGCCGGTAGAGCCACTCGCTGAAACTGGGTGCCTTTTACACCCTCTATCCCATAGTGCCGCGCGAGTGGTTCATTAGCCATCGTCCAGTCGCTACTCAGTAGATCGAGCACTGAGCCATGCGTCTGCAGGATCTCACGAAATACCGCCAGCGGCTCCGCATTGATCGCTTCGTTTAGTCCTGTATTCTCCACCGAGTAATAGTCGCGATACAGATTTCTATCCACTGAGAAGCGATCAAACTCATGCGCTTTCAGCCACTGTGCCCCAAACCCAGTAATCAATTGCTCAGCCTTCGGCGAGCGCAGCATTCGCTCCACCTGGGCTAGAATCTGATCGGCAGTACCCAAGTCTGCCTCAGTCAGTTCAGAGTCGGGCATACTATTCCATAGAAAGTAGCTCAGCCTCGTCGCCAGTTCATCATTCGTCACACGGCGGGGCGCATCGTCTTGGGAGGGCTCATTTAACAGCAGAAAAGCAGGCGAGCACAGCATCGCAGTGATACCTGCCTCCACAGCTGTCGGAAAGCTCTCGCCAGCAGCTAGCTCGGCGGTGGCGATGCCTACGATGTTCGCGACCTCACTCGCATCGACATCTCGCCGAAAAGCCCTCGGTAGTAGCCGCGAGAAAATCTCCTGCAAATACTCGGTCGTGTACAAAGACTCATCGCCAACTCCGCGATGGAAGATAATCTCCGTACTGCGTGGCGGCCACTGCTCATACAGCGGCCCCTCTACCTCCACCCAATCAAAAAACACACGCGGTATATGATCGGTCGTGCGAGTGTCTGGATGCGGGCGCGACTGGCTGATCATGCCCTCGGCCATCATCTGTGCTCGGTACCGACCTGCCAACTTGCGATCACCCGCTTTACTCGCTTCCTGAGACTTGGTGCGCAGGTCGGCGAAGTAATAATTCACCCTTTGGAATTCTGTACGATTGCCGATCGATACCGATAATTCTGATCCGCCCTTGGTCTCAAAGTCTCGGGTCACCTCAATGATCTCGGGTTGATCGATCGAACCCTCAATTTTCTGATTTATCACTTCGCCCGATCCGGTTCGCTCCATCTTCACAAACAGTGGCTGCTCGCTCTCCCGCAGATCGGCACCTAGTCTCAGCCTGATGGTATACCTACCTGGTATGGGGAATAACTGATCACTCCAGGGGTGGCGCACCTTTTGGTTGGTTCGCATACTGCTATTCATGGAGATCAGCCCATCTTCACGCACGATCACGCTGCGGTTCTTTTTGATGTAGGCGATACCGCCATCGATATCTTCATACTCCATCCGATTGCGACGAGTCGGCACCGGCGGGGGCCCCTCGACGACGGCGAGATCGGCTATCGCAGCTGCCACATCGAAATACTGCTCCATCAGAGAAGGGTCCAGCAGCAGTCCTTTACTCACCTTATCAAAGCCATCTACCGTACCGTCCGGCGGCAAGAGATCGAGCGGGCTTTGATTGGGTGGAAACACCACGCCCAGTAGATCCTGAACGGTATTGGCATACTCCGTGCGATTCAGTCGGCGCATCAGCACACGGCCGCCCGTGCTCTGGGCGTAGGCTTGAGCATGGCGCAACTCTGCAGCAATCCATCGCGATACCGTCTCGATCTCAGTGGCATCTGGTACTGGCTCGTCCTCTGGAGGCATATCGCCTAGGTTGATGTTATCCATCACTTCTATCCATTTCCCGGCCGACTCAGAGTCTAAAAAGTCGCCAGCCAGATCATCTAGGCGCAGCTTGCCTTTCTGTTTCTCCGGGCCATGGCAGTGGATGCAGTGCTTTTCCAGAAACGGTTTTACCGCATCCACATGGATAGATGAATCTAGCATCTCATACCCCCACGAGAGCTGTATCGCAAAAACTAGCCCTAAGTAGTAAATACAAATCCTAGTCATCATCCGACTCCCCTCTATCCCAATCTACCGTATAAGCTATCACTCCTGTTTTTGGCATTGCGTCGTCCAAACGTTTAATCGCCTCTTCTGTCACCCCAGTATCATTTCTAGGCAGCCAGATCTCTTTCAGCCAATGAGCTTTCTCGAGCGCTGCGATGCCTGCATTGGAAATTGCAACTGGCGGTCTTTGACCACGCTCGACAAAGCGCAATTTCTGAACAGACTTACAACGGGATAGATGCTCAAACACCACATCAGTGAGTAATGGTGAAATGATTTTCAGATCACCTAGGTTAGGCATAGGGATAAACACTTTGGCACCATCACCATTTAGCTTGCTGGACTGCAGATGCAGCTGCTTCAATCGAGGGATCCTAGAAAAATACACCAATCCATCATCCGAAATTTGAGATCGATTGATTGATAGATATTCCATCGGTAGCATATTCGCCACCTGCACAGCGCCTGCATCAGTGATGTGCTTCGACCCCATAGACAGCCTGGCCAATAGTGGCAACTGCCCCAGCGCCTGCAGATCGCTATCACCTGCTTGGGTTAGTAGTAGGTTAAGTGAATACAGTGCATGCGCATTCCCCAATCCTGCAAAACCACCTGTCTCGATACCTGTGCAACCATCCAGCGCTAAAGTGCGTAAGACTGGCAACCCTCCAATCACATCGACTGTTTTTTTAGTTATTTCAGTAGCGGAATGCAATCGCAGATTCTGCAATGACGGAAACTCTCCTAAAGCGGCCAAATATTCATCCGCGAGTGGTGAATTACTCCGATAAGGCTTGGTCAGCTCCAGAGAGGTCAGCGGTAGTGACTTCAGCGCCGCTAGAAAACGCCCTTCACTGTGAGTTTCATAAGCATGCAATAACTGCAACTCAGCGCAGGCTGCTAGAGCAGACAATCCATCATCAGACACACCGCCATCTGTGCCGTATAGTTTTAGAGACTCCAGCGTGGTGATCTGTGCGATCTGGAGCAGGTGCGCATCCTGTATAGGTGATTGTCTCGGTAGATGAATCGATTTTAGTGATGGCAGTCGAGATAAGGCTGAAAAATCAATACCTTCGGTATCCAGTTTGGTTTCAAACTCGAGACCCATCAATCCATCTAGACGCGAGATCGCCTCGATCCCCTTTTGCGAGATGACTCCGCATTGGCTCAGCCTCAGCTCGATCACTTCAGGTAGATACCGGACATCATCTAAGACGGACTCGTCAAACGCCTCTCCCGAAAACGTCAGTTTCAAGGTCAGCCTATCATTGGTCGAAAACGTGCCACCATTCTCAGCGACTCGCTTTAGCGCGGCTTGCTCTCGGTCCGATGCCTTCCGCGTCTGGGTAGAGATTTCGGGGTTCGCCTCCCGGACCACGCGAAACCCCACGTAACAAGCGGCATCATCGGCATCCCAGCCAGTTCGGTTCGACGAGCGACAGATGATCGGGCCATTGTACCAACTACCACCCCGAATCACCCGAAACTCATTGGTATCCGTCTGAGGCTGATCAAGGTTCACCGGATCGATCGCTGTTTTCCGTGGCAAAAAACGGGTATCCGCTCCGAAATCATTGTAGACCGTATCCAGCCAAAGATCCTCACACCACTCCCAGACATTTCCGTGCATGTCTTTTATACCATACCCATTGGGCTCATAGCTCCCTACCGGAGCGGTGAAAACATGGCCATCACCACTGGCGCGATCCCAATCCAACAGCCATTGTCGCTCGACACTGTGCTTGCGATGCTTTTCCAGCTCCACATTGCCCACATTTCCATGCCGGTGGATGATTTCGTTCGGCTTATCTCCAAACGAAAAGTGAGTCTTTGAGCCAGCTCGGCACACATACTCCCACTCCGCCTCGGTCGGCAGTCGGTACACCACCTCTTCACGTTTTGTCAGCCATTGGCAGTAGGCTTTGGCATCGAGATAGCTCACACCTACGACAGGATGATCATCCTCCTGGGGAAAACCGGGGTCTTTCCAGGATGAATCTGAGCTGCGCTGAAAATCGAAACTTTTGTACAAAGGCTCATCTTCTGGAGTCGGTGCCCATCCCACCATTTCAGTCAGCTTTTGCTCAGCAGAGGTCTGATAGCCCGTCTCTTTCACAAATGCGCGAAACTGCGCAACTGTGACTTCTGTCTCAGCGAAATAGAAAGGCTTGGTCAGCCAGCAGGCATGAGCAGGGGTTTCGGCATTTCCGAAATATTGACCCACAATTGATACAGGGAAGTCCTCTTGCAGTTGGTTCTCCCTGCCATCGAAGCCTCTGATGTACCGCCCTCCTTCGATCAGACGAAAGCTTGTACCAGTGGAGTCTTGGACCGAATCCGCTGCCGGTACCATAGACGCCAAAAACGAGATCAAGATCAAATAGCCAGATGTAGTCACTCTCAAACCTTCGTCACTGTTACAGATTTCTATCGGTTTGGGAAAACAATACTGTCTCAAAAAAGCCCGAATTCTCCAGCTAGAGAAACTAACTTTCAATCGCGCAACTCTTCTCAGATATGACTCTAAAATATTGATTTATGGAATAATTTATAATTTCCATAAATATATTTCATTAATAACAGGAGGGTTTATATTTTTAACAAACTCCCAAAAATGAAACAACTCCTGATCTCCCGCCCTGACGGATCCTCCGTCACTGTTGAAATAGACGAATACTTTAACAATTCGGTGCCAGTTTTACCTGGCGACGACATTCAAGTTGTCGACGAAGAGGGTGAGTTGGTGCAAGCCGAATTCCGCAATGATGGCAACGATCTAGTCATCATCCTACCTACTGGAAACGAGATCCGACTGGAGGGATTCTTCACAGATATCGAGTCCCAACTCGATCCTATCACAGCCACACTTCAAGCCAACGAAGAGTCCGAGGAACCGTCAGAAGCCTCTCAATCAAGTGTCGGCGGGTCGACTCCAGATGGCGGTGTGTCACTGATGCGGATGGTCAATACTGACTATCTCAACTTCGGAAACTCAATAGACGGTCTCAGTTCTGGTAGCGGTAGTTCGGCACCACCCAGTATGGGAGCAGGTGGTGGTGGCGATGCCACTGCAGCACAGGAGGCTGCAGGCATTTACTCCGGCGGCAATGGTAATGATATCATCAACGCCCAAACAGGCGATAACACCATTACGGCAGGCGAGGGGAATAATCAGGTAACCACTGGATCTGGAAACGATAACATCTTCGCAGGATCTGGAAACGACGCTATCACCTCCGCGGGAGGAAACAACAATATCGACGCCGGTGGCGGTAATAATGATGTCGTCACAGGAGGAGGAAATGACGCCATTCTCACCACTGGAAATGGCCAAAACACGATCAACGCTGGTGATGGCGATAATAGTGTCACCACAGGAGGTGGTGCGGATGAGGTCACAGGGGGCTCGGGTAATGATGCTTTTAATGTAGGGGACGGCGACAACACGGTGGACGCAGGCGAGGGTGATAACCAAGTGGTGTCTGGTGGCGGAAATGATAACATCGTCGGTGGCGGCGGCGACAATGAAATCGATGCAGGCGATGGTGCTAACAATATCGCTATCGGCGATGGTGATAACAATGTCACTGCCGGGACAGGTGATGATACAGTCAACACCGGCGATGGAGACAACACCATCAACACAGGTGATGGCAATAACGCCGTCAACTCAGGTTCCGGGGCGGATCAAATCACTAGCGGCTCAGGCGACGACAATCTAAACGTGGGTGACGGCAATAACACGGTCGACGCAGGAGATGGTGATAACAATGTAACCGCCGGAGAGGGAAACGACTCCGTAAATGCAGGCGATGGTAATAACACAGTCGACACCGGCGAAGGTGATAACAGTGTAACCACCGGCAACGGTGATAACGACGTAAGCTCAGGAAGCGGTGACGACTCGGTATCGACAGGTGATGGTAACAATACCGTAAACACTGGCGAGGGCGATAATAGTGTAACGACTGGTGATGGTAACAATGAAGTAACTTCTGGAACCGGAGATGATACAGTCAATACCGGCGATGGCGATAACACCATCAATACCGGCGATGGTAACAACGCGGTCAACTCTGGTGCTGGGTCTGATCAAGTCACCAGCGGATCTGGAGATGACGAACTCAATGTCGGAGATGGTAATAATACTGTGGACGCAGGAGAAGGTGATAACACCGTAACGTCTGGCGGCGGCAATGATTCTGTCAATGTAGGGGAAGGAAATAACAGCATCGATACTGGCGACGGTAATAACAGTGTAGCGACAGGCGATGGAGACAACAACGTAACATCTGGCACTGGTGATGACACCATCAACACTGGTGATGGTGATAATACAATCGACACTGGCGATGGCAATAATGCTGTGAATTCAGGTTCCGGATCCGACCAGATCACCAGCGGAGCGGGTGATGACAACCTGAATGTTGGTAATGGCGATAACACAGTCAGCGCTGGCGAGGGCAATAACAATGTAACAGCTGGCACCGGAAATGACTCCGTAGATGCGGGTAGCGGCAACAACACCGTAGACGCAGGCGAAGGCGACAACACCATCAACACCGGCGACGGTAATAACGATGTCACTTCTGGCACAGGGGACGACTCCATCGCCACTGGTGACGGTGATAACACGATCGATACCGGCGAGGGCAACAACAATGTCTCTACAGGTGATGGTAATAACGATGTTTCATCAGGCAGCGGTAACGACACAGTCACCACTGGAGATGGTGACAATACGATCGACACTGGCGAAGGAGATAATGCCGTCAATTCAGGATCTGGATCCGATCAAGTCACCAGTGGTTCGGGCAGCGATGATCTTAATGTCGGCGATGGTGATAACACGGTGAGTGCAGGTGCTGGAAATGATAACATCAACTCCGGCTCTGGAAACGATTCTCTCGATACTGGTAGTGGAGACAATACGGTCGATGCTGGTGATGGTAATAACAGTGTTTCCACAGGCGACGGCAATAACACTCTCACCTCAGGCACCGGAAACGACACTATCAACACCGGCGACGGTGATAATACGATCAACACTGGAGATGGCGACAATGCTGTCACGGCAGGCTCTGGCTCAGACGAGGTCACCAGCGGCTCTGGGAGCGATGATCTCAATGTAGGCGACGGAAATAACACGGTAAGCGCAGGCGCAGGAGATGACAATGTCTCTGCAGGCGCAGGAAACGACTCTCTCGATGCAGGAAGCGGCAACAACACCGTAGATGCAGGTGATGGCAACAACAGTATTTCCACAGGAGACGGCAATAACAATGTAACCGCAGGAGTTGGCGATGACTCGGTCGACACAGGTGACGGCGACAACACCGTCGACACCGGTGATGGTGATAATAGTGTATCCACCGGAGACGGTAATAACAATGTCACCTCAGGGACCGGGGACGACACGATCAACACTGGCGATGGAGACAACACCATCGACACTGGCGAGGGTAACAATGCCGTGAACACAGGCGCTGGCGCTGATAACGTAACCAGCGGATCCGGCAGCGATAACCTGGATGTCGGCAATGGCGATAACACCGTAAGTGCTGGCGCTGGAGACGATAACGTGACCTCGGGCAGCGGTAATGATTCCGTAGATGCTGGTACCGGCAATAACACCGTCAACGCTGGAGATGGTGACAACACAGTCTCAACTGGTGATGGCAATAATGACGTGACCTCTGGCAGTGGCAATGACACCATCAACACCGGCGATGGAGACAATACCATCGACACTGGCGAGGGTAACAATGCCGTGAACACAGGCGCTGGCGCTGATAACGTAACCAGTGGATCTGGCAGCGATGACCTAGACGTTGGCAATGGCAACAACACCGTAAGTGCTGGCGCTGGAGATGATAATGTAACCTCGGGTAGCGGTAATGATTCCGTAGATGCTGGCACCGGCAATAACACAGTCGATGCTGGAGATGGTGACAACAATGTCTCTGCAGGCGATGGTGATAATAGTCTAACATCCGGCGGTGGCGATGATACCATCGACACTGGTGACGGCGACAACACTATCAACACCGGACAAGGTGACAACACAGTCTCAACTGGTGATGGCAATAATGACGTGACCTCTGGCAGTGGCAATGACACCATCAACACCGGCGATGGAGACAATACCATCGACACTGGCGAGGGTAACAATGCCGTGAACACAGGCGCTGGCGCTGATAACGTAACCAGTGGATCTGGCAGCGATGACCTAGACGTTGGCAATGGCAACAACACCGTAAGTGCTGGCGCTGGAGATGATAATGTAACCTCGGGTAGCGGTAATGATTCCGTAGATGCTGGCACCGGCAATAACACAGTCGATGCTGGAGATGGTGACAACAATGTCTCTGCAGGCGATGGTGATAATAGTCTAACATCCGGCGGTGGCGATGATACCATCGACACTGGTGACGGTGACAACACCATCAACACCGGGCAAGGAGACAACGCAGTCTCAACTGGTGATGGCAACAATGACGTGACCTCTGGTAGTGGTAATGACACGATCAACACTGGCGATGGTGACAACACGATCAATACCGGAGACGGAGATAATGCCGTCAACTCAGGCGCCGGAGCAGACCAGATCACAAGCGGCTCCGGCAGCGACAACCTCAATGTGGGCGATGGTGAAAATACAGTCAGTGCAGGTGCCGGAAATGACAACGTCACTTCAGGTAGCGGTAACGACTCGGTAGACGTCGGCAGCGGCGACAACACAGTAAACGCCGGTGCGGGAGATAACAATGTTTTGACCGGCGATGGCGACAATAGCGTTACCTCGGGAGGTGGCAATGACACCATCAATACAGGCGATGGCGACAACACCATCGACACAGGAGATGGTGACAATGCCGTCAACACTGGGTCTGGCGCAGACAACGTAACCAGTGGCTCCGGCAGTGACAATCTCGACGTAGGCAGCGGCAATAATACCGTGAGCGCAGGCGCTGGAGACGACAGCGTGACCTCTGGGTCTGGAAATGACTCCGTGGACGCAGGCAGCGGTAATAATACCGTCAATGCCGGAGAGGGGGATAACAGCATCGCTACTGGGGATGGTGACAACAGTCTAACCTCCGGCACTGGCGACGACACCATTAACACTGGGGATGGAAACAACACCATCAATACAGGAGATGGTGACAATGAAGTCAATGCAGGAGCAGGCGCCGACCAAGTAACCAGCGGATCTGGCAGTGACGATCTCAACGTAGGCGACGGCAACAACACGGTAAGCGCTGGCGCTGGCAACGACAATATCACCTCCGGCACGGGCAATGACTCCGTCGATGCGGGTAGCGGCAACAACACGGTCGACGCGGGAGACGGCAATAACAATATTTCTACCGGAGACGGTGACAACAACCTGTCATCTGGCAGCGGTAATGACACCATTAACACCGGCGGTGGCGACAACACGATCGACACAGGTGATGGCGATAATGCGGTAAACACGGGAACAGGCGCAGACAATGTGACCAGTGGCTCCGGTAGCGACAATCTCAATGTCGGAGAAGGCAATAACACCGTGAGTGCGGGCGCAGGTAATGACAGTATCACCTCTGGCACCGGCAATGACTCCGTCAATACCGGCGAGGGCAACAACACAGTGGATGCAGGCGAAGGTAATAACAATATCGCCACAGGTGGTGGCAATAATGATGTCTCAGCAGGTAGTGGTAATGACACCATCACCACTGGAGATGGTAATAACACCATCAATACCGGAGATGGTGACAATGCGGTCAATTCCGGAGCAGGCGCTGACCAAGTAACCAGCGGATCTGGTAGTGACGATCTCAATGTAGGCGATGGTGACAACACCGTAACAGCAGGCGCCGGAAGCGACAGCGTAACCTCCGGCGGCGGTAATGACTCGATCAATGCCGGTAGCGGCAATAACACCGTAGACGCTGGCGCCGGCGACAACAATATCGCCACTGGTGATGGCAACAATAATGTAACCTCCGGCACCGGCGATGACACCATCAACACAGGCAATGGCGATAACACCATCAATACCGGAGATGGCAATAACTCGGTCACATCAGGATCAGGCGCCGATAATGTGACCAGTGGATCTGGCAGTGACTATCTCAATGTCGGAGAAGGTAATAATATCGTAAGCGCCGGTGCAGGAGACGATAACGTCACATCAGGTGGAGGTAATGACTCAATCGATGCTGGCAGCGGAAATAATACGGTCAGCGCTGGCGAAGGTGATAACGATATATCCACTGGTAATGGTAATAATAACATCACCTCTGGTGCCGGCAATGATACCGTGAACACAGGAGATGGTGATAACACCATCATCACAGGAGATGGCAACAACGCAGTCAATGCGGGTGCCGGATCTGACAATGTAACCAGTGGCTCTGGCAGCGATAACCTCAGTGTAGGTGACGGCAACAACACCGTGAGCGCTGGCTCCGGAAACGACAATATCACCTCTGGCACCGGTAATGACTCCGTCGATACCGGCGAGGGAAACAACACGGTAGATGCCGGCGAAGGCAATAACACCATCGCCACAGGTGGCGGCGACAACGATGTCTCAGCAGGTAGTGGTAACGACACCGTCACTACTGGGGATGGCGATAATACCATCAATACCGGAGATGGTGACAATTCAGTAAACACAGGGTCAGGCGCAGACCAGGTCACCAGCGGCTCAGGCAGTGATGACCTAAATGTAGGCGATGGCAATAACACGGTAGCTGCTGGTGCTGGTGATGATAATGTGACATCAGGAAGCGGCAATGATTCGATCGATGCAG
Source organism: Verrucomicrobiota bacterium (assembly GCA_020630975.1). GTDB lineage: Bacteria > Verrucomicrobiota > Verrucomicrobiia > Verrucomicrobiales > DEV007 > Arctic95D-9. Next base: position 15,206 of record JAHDID010000030.1, on the reverse strand, counting down.
GCAGTGGTAATAACACCGTAGACGCTGGTGCTGGCGACAACAATATCGCCACTGGTGATGGCAACAATAACGTAACCTCGGGCACTGGCGACGACACTGTCACCACGGGAGATGGCGACAATGTCATCAACGCCGGCGAAGGCAACAACTCGGTCACCTCGGGGGCAGGTGCCGACAGTGTGACCAGCGGCTCTGGTAGCGACAACCTGAACGTAGGTGATGGCAATAACACCGTCAGCGCGGGCGCTGGAAACGACAACGTCACCTCCGGCAGCGGCAGTGATTCGATCGATGCCGGTAGCGGAAACAATACCGTCAACGCTGGCGAAGGTGATAACTCCGTGATCTCCGGAACAGGATCGGACAGTGTGACCAGTGGGGCGGGCAATGACGATCTCAACGTAGGCGATGGCAACAACACTGTCAGCGCTGGCGCGGGAGATGACAATGTCTCCTCCGGTAGTGGCAGTGACTCAATCGATGCTGGCAGCGGCAACAACACAGTCGATGCAGGCGCAGGCGACAACACAATCTCCACTGGCGACGGCGACAACAGCATCACAAGCGGAGGCGGCGACGATACCGTCACCACAGGCGATGGTAACAACACTATCAATACCGGAGACGGAAATAACTCCGTGACCTCTGGCACGGGCGCCGACAGCGTGACCAGTGGAACGGGTAATGACAACCTAAACGTAGGCGATGGTAATAACACCGTCAGCGCTGGCGCGGGAGATGATAACGTCACATCAGGCAGCGGCAGCGACTCGATCAACGCCGGTAGCGGCAATAACACGGTCAATGCAGGTACAGGAGACAACACGGTGTCCACTGGCGACGGCAACAACACGGTCACAAGCGGGAGCGGCGACGATACTGTCACCACCGGAGATGGTGACAACACCGTCAATACCGGAGATGGTAATAACTCCGTAACCACCGGCACTGGAGCCGACAGCGTGACCAGCGGCACAGGCAATGACGACCTGAACGTAGGAGATGGCAATAACACCGTCAGCGCTGGTGCTGGAGACGACAATGTCACCTCCGGCAGCGGTAGCGACTCCATTGATGCCGGTAGCGGCAATAACACGGTCAATGCAGGTGCAGGCGACAACACTATTTCCACGGGCGACGGGAATAATACGGTCACCGCAAGTGGCGGCGATGATACGGTCACTACCGGCGATGGTGACAACACCATCAATACCGGCGATGGTAATAACTCCGTCACCTCGGGATCGGGTGCCGATAGCGTGTCCAGCGGTAGCGGCGATGATAATCTGAATGTGGGCGATGGTAATAACACCGTAAGTGCAGGCGCTGGCAATGACAGTATCACCTCCGGCAGTGGCAATGATTCCATCGAAACTGGCAGCGGTAACAACACCGTAAATGCTGGTGCAGGAAACAATACGATAAACACCGGCGATGGTAACAACACCATAACCTCTGGTGGCGGTACCGATACGGTCACGACTGGATCTGGGGCGGACACCATTGACACTGGCGGGGGCGCAGATTCCGTCGACGCGGGAGCCGGAAACGATACTATCGCTGCAGGTGGTGGAAATGACACCATCGAAGGCGGCACTGGTCAGGACCGGGTGGTCTACACCGGCCTATCCACCGACTACACCTTCACTGAGCATTCCGATGGTTCCCTGACGATTACAGATAATCGCCCTGGCAGCCCAGATGGTTCAGATCGTATATCTGGAGTGGAGGAGTACACTTTCACCGATACCACTCTCACCTACGAACAAATCACCGACCCCGTTGCGTCCGATGATCAGGCTGCTGTCTCAGAAGATGACTCTATATCGATCAGCGTGCTAGCCAATGATGTAAAACTCGATACTGACACCCTGACGATCACTTCTGTGACCGATCCAGTTGGCACAGTGACCAACAATGGCGATGGCACAATCTCCTACGACACCAATGGACAATTCGAAAATCTACAACCAGGAGTCGAGGTAACCGACACCTTTAGCTATGTGGTGACTGATGATCACGGCAATTCGGATACATCGACAGTGACCGTAACAATCGTCGGCCAGAACGATGGGCCGGTAGCGACTGGTGCGACCAGCAGTGTGACAGAGGAAAGTGTCACAACGACCACCGGCACCGTCTCAGCAACCGATATCGACGATGGCTCCACCACGACGTGGACGGCTCTCAGTGCGGCGGCTAGCGATAATGGGTACGGTAATTTCCATCTAACTACGGCAGGGGCTTGGACTTACCACCTTACCAACTCACACGCTTCCGTACAGGCTCTCAATACCGGGGAGACTTTGATGGATCAAATCACGGTAACCGTGACCGATGATAATGGCGCCACCGACACGACAGTGATCGATGTGACCATCACTGGAACTAATGATACCCCAGTGGCAACAGGAGCGGCAGGCAATGTCACAGAGGAGACTACTGTGGCGGCTAGTGGATCGGTGACCTCGATAGACACCGACACCACTGCCATAGCGACGTGGACAGCCTTGAGTGCTGCGTCAGGTGATAGTGGATACGGTACTTTCGACCTCACTTCGGGTGGCGCGTGGACCTACAACCTCGCTAACGGGCACTCTTCTGTGCAGGCACTGAATGCAGGCGAAACTCTACTGGATCAAATCACAGTTACCGTGACCGATGATAATGGCGCTACCGACACGACAGTGATCGATGTGACCATCACCGGCACTAATGATGCTCCTGTCGCCGGCGCTGGTAGTGGTGCGGTAGGCGAAGATAGCACCCTTGTATCCACTGGTCAGCTATCGTTCACCGATATCGATGATACCTCGACCGGTTCATGGAGTGTCATAAGCGATCAGGCCGGAGACAACGGATATGGGAGTTTCAATGTGAATGCTGATGGCGAGTGGTCATACCAACTGGATAATGCTCAATCCAGCGTTCAAAATTTAGCCGAAGGCGAAACTGTGACCGACCAGATCGTAGTAACCATCACTGATGACAATGGGGCGACTGATGTCGAGAATGTGATTGTGACCATTACTGGCGATAATGATGCTCCGACTGGTTTTACCATCGCAGGGGAGGCTACTAGTATTGGCTTTGATGGATCTGGGGATACCCAGGTTGGTATAGCCAATAATGTCGACCTCATGCCAGCCTCTGCATTGACTCTGGAGATGAGAGTTTCCGCAGATTTCGATCAAGCCAGTTCGGTTTCTGTTCTGATTTCTTATGCAGTAGAGTCAAATCACAATGAGATGTTGTTGTTTGCCAATGGCCCAGACATAAGACTGCACTTTAATGGCGGGTTCTACTACACTGGCATTCTTAAGTCAGAGGTGTTCACTGGAAATAACGAAGACATTTCTCTAACTTGGGATGAAGGCACAGGTGAGATAAAGACTTATCTGAATGGAGCGCTGAGATCTACTATTGCAGGACCTACCTCTAGCTTAGAGCCTGGAGGTGCCTTAGTTCTTGGTCAGGAGCAGGATGCCGTAGGCGGGGGCTTTGATCCCCTACAAGCCTTTCAAGGCCAGATCACCGAGGTGCGAGTTTTCGATTACGCCCGAACAGATCAGCAGATTCAGGACAACAGCGGAGTACTACTAGCAAATCCAGAAGCTGAGTCTGGTCTGGTTATCAACTGGCAAGGTAACGTCGATAGCAGCGGTGTGATGATCGATCGCGCTGGCAACTACGACCTCCAGCTTAGTTCTGATGTGGCTCACAGTATTTCGGTCGATGAGAATCTGACTGTCAACGCTCAGTCAGGTGCAGTGGTCGGTACACTGACAGGGGTCGAGGACGTGGACGGTGCTGATACTCACACCTATATGGTCATAGAGGACGATCCATCAGAGTTTCATTGGTTTGAAGTGGGCACTGATAGCGATGGTAATCCAGCACTGGTGGTAAAAGATGGCGTCGATCTGAATCACGAAATCCGAGAGTTTCACGATGTGAAAATTCGCGTTGATGACGGCAACGGAGGTATTTTTGATAAGGTATTCCAAGTGCAAGTCACTGATCTGAATGAAGCGCCTCAGAGTTTCATTATCTCCCGTGAGGGTGAGCTAGGCGGGGCAGATGTGCAGACAGAGTCTGCTACTGGTCTCACATGGGGAGGCGCTCCAGCATTGGTTGCCTTACCTGCTAATTTCTATGTCCAGCTGAGTACAAATATCGGAGTCGATGGCGTTCCCAAACTCCATATGCAAAAATTCGATCACGACTCTCGTATCGCCGGCGACCCAATCACACTTAATGTGGCGCCTGAAGATCAACCGAAGATAGGTGCAGAAAGACCAGAAACCGCTCGACTGACGAATGGGGACACTTTAGTGGCGTACATCACTGAGTCAGGCGATGTGAATATAGCTCAGATCAATGGTGATGGTACTGCCCTGACCGACGCAGGCGATATTGATTTGGGGGCCTCACAAAAGAGTAACGTAGATATCGAAAGACTTACAGATGGTAATGTCGTTATTACCTGGCTGAACGAAGACACCGGTCGAGTCGAAGGCCAGATTTTTGATTCTAGCATGACAGCCCAGTCTAGCCTTTTGGATCTTGGTGCGGCAGATGCGAATTCTCAAGTCACAGCCGCTGGAGATGGCTTTGCTGTGCTGACGGAGTCTAGCAATAATGTTTTTGTCGAGTTTTTCGGTGCCGACGGAGCTAGTTTAGTCGCCGCACAGCAAGTCAATGACGCGGTCGGCAGCCATGATAATGCCCATATCATCCGCCGCTCAAATGGAAACGTGGCTGTGGTATGGTCATCTGAAGAAGCAGGCGCCAAGGCATTAAACTACCATGATTTCGATGAGAACGGTGTCTCATTAACGGGATCCACAGAAATCCCAGATATCGGAGGAGATCCTGTCGTGTCAGATCTTCACATCTACAACGATGGGCGCGTGGATGTGATTTTCAACCCAGAATATGGCGATACTGGGGAAGGAAATTTCCGTCACTTCGGCATCTTTCCCGATGGCTTCATTAGCGGCGTTAGCACACCCTCCCATAGCAGTGGAACTCACTCGGATGCCACCTATATTCGACTGTTCAACAACTGGGGTGTTTACGCATGGGAGGATCACGATGCTAGTGTGAAAGGAGTGGCGACTCGACGGAGCGCCCTGCAGTACACTCAATCTTTTGCCAACGATGGAGACTTTGGAACGGAGGTCCTCGGTCTAGCAGATGGTAGCTATTACACATTCTGGCAATCGACTGGGATAGATGGCAGCGGGACCGCCCTACGTGGTCAACTCTACGACGTAGAGGGTGAAAAAGTAGGCAGCGCATTCGCTGTGAGCACGGATACGGTAGGTGACCAAGGTGATCCTAGTGCAGCTAGACTCGTCGATGGAGGTGGAGTGGTAGCTTTCGTCAGTGATGGCGACATCTATGTCCAGCGCTACGCTGGCAGTGGCGCTGCCCTAGGGGGGAATGTAATAGCAAACTCAACCACAGCAGGAGCCCAAGGCACACCAGCGATCACTGGACTAGCGGATGGCGGCTATGTGGTGGCCTGGCAGACTGACTCGCAGTCAATCTCCTACCAGCGCTACGCTGATGACGGCACACAGGTCGGCGGCGAAGTGCTCGTCAACGGCAATATCGATGTTGATTCGGAACTACACATTTCTGGAACAAGCGATGGTGGATTTGTCATCGGTTGGACCGAGGGGGAGGCCCCCACCTATATCAAATATGATTCAAATGGAGTCCCTGGGGTAGCAGTAAGCATCGTCGGGCAAGATGAAATTGAGGGGCTTATTGGCCTAGTTAATGGTGGGTTTGTCACCCTTAGCGATGGGGCGCTAGGCACTGTGATCGAGCGCTTCGACGCAGCGGGTAATTCACTCGGCACCTCTACGATTACTCCGTCGGGCGATGACGTTGAGCATGCGACGATGACGGCGCTTCAAGATGGAGGCTACATGGTGACATGGGAGGATGTCGATGTGAGCCAGAATGTGCGCTATATTTATGGACAGCGTTTCAATGAAGATGGCACAGTTCGAGCAGGTCGCTTCCTCGTAAACCTTCTGCCTGACGACCCTGATAATCCTGATGTAGACCGGAATTATGATCCATCCGTATCCCAGTTGGCAAACGGCAATGTGGTCTTTGGCTGGAGCTATGAGAACCAAGATTCAAGCCAGAATGGAGCAAAGTTCCGCTTCTACGAGCAGGCTCCCGCAGAAGAAGTGGTCGGACCCGTTGTAGTAGCGTCGCTCAGTAGCGATGACATTGATGAGGGGGATAATCACACCTACGAACTTGTCTCAGACCCCACTGGAAAATTTGACATCGTGGGAAACACGGTAGTCCTGAGAACCGGTGAGAGCTTCACAAATCTAGCGCAATTCACTCAGGAGTACGACATCGTGGTGCGTATTACCGACCAGGGTGGACTCACCTTGGAAGATACTATCACGATCGTGATCAATGGTGGGCAAGACTTTCCAACGAATCTATTTATCGACGATGGAGATAACTCCACAGATGATGATACTACCGCTACGGTTGTGGAAGGAGCAGCAGACGGAGCTATCGTCGGTACGCTTTCGGTTGAGGATATTGATACCGATGATTCGCACACCTATGCGATCAAAGATACCGAGGGGAGTTTGGATATTTTTGAGATTGTAAATGGAAACCAGATCGCAGTAAAAGCTGGATATGAAGTCAATTATAGTCACAGGCCGAGCCATGATATTACGATTGAAGTGACTGATTCTCAGGGATTAAAATACACTGAAGTGATTCAGATCAATGTTCAGGACACCAATCAGGCCCCGACTGACATTCACGCGAGTCTTAGTAGTGCGCAAGATCGGTCCGACGAGAGCAAAATTCTGACATACGCGGCTGCGGGCTCAGCCCACAATGCTTACACGCATGTTATTCCAACTGATGACGGTACGGGTGACTATTTTGTCTTCATACGTGATCCTCAAGATGGTTGGGTGAAGGCTCAACGTTACGCTGAAGATGGAACTACCATCGGAGATCGGGAAGCGGTGATCTACTCTCGTGGAGGGGTGAGTTTTGACTTGCTTGATGATGGCAACATCGTGGTCGGTATGTCTCATTGGTATGGGACACGTGATACCGCTTCGTTTACGATTATTGATCAAAATCTTGATGTAGTGAAAGGGGCGACTCGGGCTGACCTCATAGAAGGGACGACAAGTGGTAGTGGAGGCTTCGCTCAGGTCACGGCACTCTCCGGAGGTAGATTCGCCCTGACAATGAGAAAGCCTGTTACAGAAGGTTTCGAGAGTTTTGATCACGATGTGACCGTGACCATCTACAACAATGATGGAACCGTACTGACACCTGCATTCCATGTGGCTGAGCACCGTTATTATCAACAAGGTCGAGACTTTGCTCAAGTTGTTGAATTGGATAATGGCAATATTTTCGTCGCGTTCGACACTTACAGCCGCGAACTGGATACCAGTGGCTGGGGAGTGTCCGGCCGGATTCTTGATATCAATGGTAATCCTCTGACTGGTGAAATTCTCGTTAATGGAACCACATCTAGCCACCAGCACGACAACCAAGCCATCGCCTTAGGAAACGGAAATATCCTTGTGTCTTATTTTGACGATGGAATTGATGATATTGTTGGAACCATCATTGATCCGAATGGTAACATCGTCGAGTCCAATATCATTTTGAGCGATGGTACGACTTACACTCGTTATCATCACACCTTCGAGCTCGATGATGGCGGCTTCTTTGTCTCCTACACCGTTGGAAATGATGTGAAAGGCCAGCGCTTTGATGTGAATGGTGACAAAGTCGGGGACGAGGTTGACATACTGGTAGATGCAGGAAATCAATACACGATTCACGATCTTTCTGCACAACTGAGTAATGGCAACTTAGTTCTTGTGGGGCGCGATGACGAAGCGGGTGGCACATTTCACAAGATCTTCGATTTAAATGGGAACCTAGTGGCCGACCCTGTAGACCAACTGGCAGTTGCTGGAGGTGATGCTTCGTTCGTTATCCCCCTTGAGGACGGAACATTCGTGGTTGTTAGAGGCAATGGCTCGATAATAAGACGCCAGCTTCTCGATAAGGATGGCGAGTTGATTGAGGAGCGCGACGTGACCATCGGGGGAACTAATTATGGAGTAAAAGGTGCCTCTCTCCCAGATGGTGGATACCTTGTGGTCTCGCACGACAACAATTCAGTCTGGGTGCAGCGTTTTGACACAAATCACCAGGTTCTGGGAGGGCGAACCCGCTTGAATGCTGGATTAACCACATCGAATGACCGCTATCCAGAGGTGGAAGTGTTCCAGGATGGCAGTTATGTCGTGGCGTTTACCGCTTCAGATATGGGAGTGAATGGTTATTGGCAGGTCGTGCAGCAGCGATTTGACTCCAATGGAATCAAGATTGGTGAAGTAACCCAGGTGAATACAACTCAGACCAATCATAATCTACATCCGGATGTTCACGGGTTCGCAGATGGTAGTTACATGATTTTTTGGCAGGGCCACCATGTAAGCGGTTATGAAATTTACGGTCAAAAATTCGCTTCTGATGGGACGAAAGTGGGTGATGAGTGGCGAATCAATACGGCAACCGGAGACCATCAGGTTGCTCCCAGCGTGACTGAGCTAAGTGATGGAGGCTATGTCGTCGTCTACACCAGCTCAGATGGTAACGGACATGGCGTTTTTATGCAGCGCTTTGATTCGGATAATAATAAAATTGGAATCGAGACAAAGGTGAATACCACATCGGATCGAGATCAAGATCTGCAACAAGTGATCGACCTAAATGATGGCGGTTTCATTGTGGTTTGGCATTCCTATCACGATCATGCCGATTCTCATAAGTCATTCGGACAGGAATATGATCGATTTGGAAACGAAGTCGGTGAGCAATTCCAGATTGGGCCAGAAGACGGTCGAAGCACTCACATCCGCGGAGCTCAAAATGCTGACGGCACTATCGTTTTCACCTATTACTATGCAGGTCTAGAGTCTGGAAGTAAGTCATTCCGCTTTGAGACATGGAAGTCTGCTGTCGACGAAACCCTAGACAGTGGATCTGTGGTGGCTCAGCTAACGAGCAACGATCCTGATGTTGGCGATGGCGCCACTTTCGAGCTTTTGGATGCTGGAGGTAATGTGATTGCCAATGATGGTATTTTCGAGGTGGTCGGCAATGAGTTAAGATTACTGCCTACAGCTTCGCTCGACTATGAGACAGCGACTTCACATACTCTTAAGCTACGTGTGACTGATGATGGCGGCTTATTCTACGAGGAGGACGTGGTGATTCGCCTAACTGATATCCTCGAGGCTAGCGATGACGCCATATCTGTCAGCAGCGGCACCTTGATCTCTGGCAATCTCGTAGACGACGACAATGGGGCTGGCGTTGATCGAGATGTCAGTAGTGTAACAGGCTTTAATGTCGGAGGAACGTCCTACACTGTCGGGCAGACTGTTACAATGGCCGGTGGAGACCTGACCGTTCTTGCAGATGGCAGTTACACGTTTGAAGCTGACCCTAATTTCACACCACCAGATCCAAACTTTGTCCGTATGAGTGCGCGGGAGAATCAACTCTCAGACTATACCACCATTCTCCCTGGCAGCAGTGGCGGCGGAGATATCACCGTCAAAGTCGGAGGTATGATGAATGACCAGTATTCCCGCACATGGAATACCGATCTCAGTATCCAGAACAGCGACTGGTGGCATATTGGTGCCGGTCGTGAGATGACACTCGACTTTGATCAACCCGTGACAGTGCAGTTCACAATTGACTACCTCGCAGCTGATGAGGCCTTCACTCTAAAGGTCGACGGTGTCGACGTGATTGTCGAGGGTAAGCCTGATGTGGCTGATCAAAGAACAGTCACGGTAACTGGAACCAGTTTTGGTATCACCCATGTGGGGCCTGATAATGGAACGATAACAATTGCAGCGGATGTTGATACCGCCTCTAGCGCGTCCAATCAACATTTCGAGTATACAGTAACAGATGGAGTGAATAGTGATACGGCTAAGGCCTTTATCACTATTGATCAGGCAGCTGAACTGACTCCGACTAACAGCCAAATCGGTACCCCACTAGGCACTAATACAGCAGTCAATCCCAGTTTCGAAGTTGGCCCGAACCATGCTGCGGGAGCTTGGGCACCTTATCAAGAAGATCTAATCGATGGTTGGAATACAACAGATTCTACAGGTTACATCGAAATCCAAGCCAATAACCACTTGGGTTCTTTCCAAGCGCATGATGGTGGCTACTACGCAGAGCTCAATAATTCTGAAGTGGCAACACTTTGGCAAGCAGTAGACACCACTGGCATGAGCGCGCTATCGATCAATTTGCAGCACGCTCAGCGCTTGGTGAACACTGAGCAGATCCGCGTGTTGATCGGCTCCACAGCTCCACCCGACAAGAGCAGCCCAAGTGATGTGGAGGACCTACTGGCTCTCGGCTTTACCGAAGTGCTCCTCACAAATACTGACGGTCTCTTCGATTGGACTCAATACTCATCAACTGTCGGTATTCCGGCGGGTCAGGAGACGACTTATGTCGCCTTCCAGAGCGCAGGTGTATCCGCCTCCCCTGGGGCAGGCAATCTCCTTGACTCCGTGTCGCTCCAGGGTGTCAATCCGATCTACTTCTCCGACTACGGTGTGCAGATCGTAGAGGATAGTGGTATTCTACACTCGATGAAGGTCACATTGACCAATGCTCAACCAGAAGATCTTCTGGCGATAGGCGGCCTCCTCCCAGCAGGACTCACCACTATGATCGACCAATCTGGAGGTAATTTCGAGCTCACCATCACGGGGGGCACATCTGTAGCCAACTACCAGGCCGTTTTGGATGGTATGTCTTTCACCTCGGCTTCTACAGTCAACGGTCTGCGAAATATCCAAGTGGTAGTCAATGACGGATTGGCCGACTCCGCTCCGCTAGCGCTGTCTATCGACTACGGTAATACCTTGCCACCTATCGTTATCGATATGGATGGAGATGGGGTTGAGTTTAAATCCGTCGATGAAGGGGTCGTTATCGATGTCGATGACGATGGTCAGAAAGAGCAGACGGCGTGGGCTGCCAATGATGACGCAGTCTTGATCTACGATGCCAATAACAACAATGATGTGGATGGTAGAAGCGAGTTTGCCTTCGCAGATTACAGCAAAAATGAGTCTGCTACAGATATGGAAGGTCTTCGAGAGGCATTTGATTCAAACAACGACGGTGTCCTTTCAGAAGAGGATGACTCGTTTGATCAGTTCAAGTTATGGCAGGATGAAAATGGGGATGGACTAGTAGGTGAAGGAGAGATGGTTTCCCTGAGAGATGCCGGAATCGAATCGATCGGACTAATTTCCGATGGCATGTCGTATCAAGCAGCGAACGGCGATGTCACGGTACATGGCGAATCTCAGGTCAGCTATCATGATGGTTCGACAGGCGTAGCAGCCGATGCAGAATTTGCTTTCGACGAACTAATCGAAGAAGAGGAGCTAATCGTGGTTGGTAACGATGGGAACACTTACAATCTCGACGAGCCATCTAGCGAAAGTTCCGCTCCATCTCACGGCGGCAATGAGCCGTCTTTTGAAGTCTGGACAGAGGCTACGCTGCCTAGTGAATTAGAAAATTACACAGGACAGTCTGAATTATAGACGAACAGTCACACGTCAATTCTCACAACCAAAAAAACCGGATTAATTCTCTCAAGAAGAAGCAAACTATCCAAGTAGTGACGCACTTCTGATAATATAAATGTTATAATTTTGATAAAAATAAGGATTTATTTGGAGTTAGGGTTATATTTTCCATAAAATTTTCCCACCCTATAATGACCCAACTTCTAATCTCCCGCCCCGATGGCTCATCCGTGAGCTTTGAGCTCGACGAAGACTTCAACAACTCGATTCCGGTTCTCCCTGGTGATGACGTGCAAGTCGTCAATGAAGAAGGCGAACCTATCAAGGCAGACTTTAGGCCTGAAGGTTCCGATCTAATCATCGTGTTGCCCACTGGTAATGAGATTCGTCTAGAGAACTTTTTCTCCAACACTGATTCTCAGGCAGATCCGATAACGGCGACACTGCAGGCTGACGAAGAGGAAGTATCTGAAGGTGACGGTGAAGAAGGCGTAGGCCTTGGCAAGCTACTGGAAAGCAACGGCCTTACGCTGATGCGAATGGTCAATGTGGACTATCTGAATACCGAAGATTCCACAGGATCAAGTGGCAAAAGTTCTGCTGGAGGAACGCCAACGATGCCGTCTTCTATGGGCGGAGATTCGAGTGGCTCTCAGGAGGCCGCGGGCATTTACAGTGGTGGATCGGGAAATGACATCATCAATGCCAAATCGGGAGACAACACCATCACTGCTGGTGAGGGAAATAACCAGGTGAACACCGGCTCCGGAAATGACAATATCTTCGCAGGGTCAGGCGATGATGCGATTCGTTCCACTGGGGGAAACAACAACATCGATGCGGGGGCAGGTAATAACAATGTCGCAACAGGTGGCGGAAATGATGTGATTCTGACAACAGGGAATGGTCAGAACACAATCGATGCAGGTGACGGTGACAACAGCATAACCACTGGTGGTGGAGCTGATCAGGTCAGTGGTGGTTCTGGAAATGATGCCTTCAATGTAGGCGATGGGGACAACTCAGTCGATGCAGGTGAAGGCGATAACTTAGTAACCTCTGGCGGGGGGAACGATAATATTTCAGTCGGCAGCGGCGACAATGAGATCGATGCGGGCGATGGCGACAATAATGTATCGCTAGGAAATGGTGATAACAGTGTCGCCGCAGGAGAAGGAAATGATACCGTCAATACAGGTGACGGTGACAATAACATTAACACAGGTGACGGCGACAACGCGGTAAACTCAGGATCTGGATCCGATGAAGTGACCAGTGGTTCCGGTGACGATAACCTCAATGTAGGGGATGGCGACAACACTGTGAGTGCTGGCGAAGGAAATAACAACGTCACCTCGGGCAGTGGTAACGACTCGGTCAATGCAGGCGACGGCGACAATACTGTCAACACTGGTGAAGGTGACAACAGTGTATCCACTGGTGATGGTAACAACGAAGTGACCTCCGGCAGTGGCAATGACTCAGTCAGCACCGGCGATGGCGACAACACTGTTGATACTGGTGAGGGCGATAATAGCGTTTCTACAGGCGATGGTAATAACGAAGTGACTTCGGGCAGTGGCAACGACACCATTAGCACAGGTGATGGCGATAACAGCATCGACACCGGTGACGGCGACAATGCGGTGAACACAGGATCTGGTTCCGATGAGGTGACCAGCGGTTCTGGTGATGACAATCTCGATGTCGGCGATGGTGATAATACCGTGAGCGCTGGAGAAGGAAATAACAACGTCACCTCGGGAAGTGGTAATGACTCCGTGAATGCAGGTGACGGTGACAACACTGTCGACACTGGAGACGGCGACAACAGCGTGTCTACCGGCGACGGTAACAACGAAGTGACCTCAGGCGGCGGTAACGACTCAGTTAGCACAGGCGATGGCGACAATACAGTCGATACTGGAGACGGCGACAACAGTGTGTCCACCGGCGATGGTAACAACGAAGTTACCTCCGGCAGTGGCAACGACTCAGTCAGTACAGGTGACGGCGACAATACTGTCGACACTGGTGAAGGTGATAACACTGTATCAACAGGTGACGGTAACAACGATGTCACCTCTGGTAGCGGCAATGACACCATTAGCACCGGCGATGGCGATAACACCATTGATACCGGCGATGGCGATAATGCTGTGAACACAGGGTCAGGATCCGATGAGGTGACCAGCGGTTCTGGTGATGACAATCTAAATGTCGGCGATGGTGATAATACCGTGAGCGCTGGAGAAGGAAATAACAACGTCACCTCTGGCAGCGGCAATGACTCCGTGGAGGCCGGCGATGGTAACAACACAGTCAATACTGGAGAAGGCGATAACAGCGTGTCCACAGGAGATGGCAACAACGAAGTGACTTCGGGCAGCGGTAATGACTCGGTTAGCACAGGTGATGGTGACAATACCGTCGACACTGGTGAGGGTAACAATAGCGTATCCACGGGCGATGGTGACAACGAAGTCACTTCTGGCGGCGGCAATGACTCAGTCAGTACCGGGGATGGCAACAACACGGTCGATACCGGTGATGGCGATAACAGCGTATCCACAGGCGACGGTAATAACGAAGTCACTTCCGGTAGTGGTAACGACTCAGTCAGCACTGGTGACGGCGACAACACAGTCGACACTGGTGAAGGTGATAACACTGTATCAACAGGTGACGGCAATAACGATGTCACATCTGGTAGCGGCAATGATACCATTAACACCGGAAACGGCGACAATACCATTGATACAGGCGATGGTGATAATGCCGTAAACACAGGATCTGGCTCCGATGAGGTGACCAGTGGCTCTGGTAGCGACGACCTCAATGTTGGCGATGGTAACAACACCGTGAGTGCAGGCGCTGGCGATGACAACGTGACTTCGGGTGGCGGCAATGACGCCATCGATGCTGGTAGCGGCAACAACACGGTCGACGCAGGAGATGGCGATAACAATGTTTCAACTGGCGATGGCAACAATGACGTCACTTCTGGTGGTGGTAATGATTCTATCACCACCGGCGATGGTGATAACACCGTTGATACTGGCGATGGTGATAACACCGTGTCGACAGGTGACGGGAACAATGATGTCACCTCTGGCAGCGGCAATGACACGATCAACACTGGGAACGGTGACAATACGATCGACACCGGCGATGGTGACAATGCCGTGAATACAGGATCTGGATCCGACGAAGTGACCAGCGGCTCCGGTAGCGATGATTTGAATGTCGGTGATGGTAATAACACCGTCAGTGCAGGCGCAGGTGACGACAATGTGACGTCGGGTGGCGGCAATGATGCCATCGATGCAGGCAGTGGTAACAACACTGTCGATGCAGGCGAAGGTGATAACAATGTGTCCACTGGCGACGGCGACAATAGCGTGACCTCAGGTGGCGGGGATGACTCCGTCAGCACCGGAGACGGTGACAACACTGTAGATACCGGAGACGGTAATAACAGTGTATCCACGGGCGACGGAAACAACACTGTCACCTCCGGAAGCGGTA
>JAHDID010000029.1:61873-70410 GCA_020630975.1 Verrucomicrobiota bacterium | reverse complement strand
TTTCTCGGTATGCCGAGTCTGGGTTCGTGGCGGTGGCGCTCTTGCCAGAGGCGGGCCCACATCCAGTCGCGTTGCCAGGTGTGGGATCGTAGGAGCCTTGCCTCCATGGCAGCGATGAGGCTGGCTACCGAGGTCTCGGGCGAGTCGAGGAATCGCTGTAGCACCTCTATCGCTCCCAGTCGTCCACGGTGATGGTGGAGGCCTACCAGGACCTCATCGACTTCGCGGATCGCAGAGCGAAAGCCATCGGCCGTTGCTAGACCGGCGATGTACTCCCACGCGAGGCGCCTACCGACACGCACGCCCTCTTCGCGTAGCACCTGGGAGAGGCGCGGCCAGATATCGGAGTTAGCCTTAGGATTCAGCCCGAAGAACTCAGGCGCTCCTTGGTACAAGTCTCCCTGGGGTGTCATCGCTATCGCGGCTACACCCTCGAGCTTGGCGATGAGGTCGCCTGGTTTTTGGAAAAAAGCCGTCTCCTTTTTTGCGGTCTCGAGATCGCGGTGTTTTGCGCCAAAGTCGGCCACCATACTGGCAAACAGCAGTTCCGATAGGCTCACCTCCGAGTTGCCGGCATGGGCGGCACCACTTCCTACGCCATTACCAGCACCACTGTGTGGGTGGAATAGGTGGACTGGGCTTTTCACGCCATTGGCAAAGCCGCGAAATAGACGCTCCTGCTCCGCTAGGCCAGCAGGGCTGATCCAGTAGTCCACATGAGGTAATATGTTCACCGAGTAGAGCTCCATATGCAGGCACGAGCTGATGCCCCGCTTGTTGGCTCGATAGGTTTTGCCTCCGATGGTCAGATCCACCTTTCCACTCACCCGCACCTCGCCTCTTACCGGCACACCAGTCGCTTGGGTCTGGGCTTTGGCCGCCTCGTCCACCACCCACTGTGCCCAGTGAAATACCTCGGGCCGATAGCGTAGCTGTGCGCCTACTACGATCAGAGGATTCTTCGCTCCGTAGTTAGTATCATTGCTGATGGGGATCTCGCGTCTAGCCAGCGCAGCTTCGTAGAGACTATTGCGAGTCTTGCCGACATGCAGATTCAGCCGTCCTTTGCCGCAGGCTATCACATGGTCAGGATTGTCGAGGTCAGCTTCGCGCTCGAGATCCCGATCGAAAGAGGAGGGAGCGACTGGCCGCTGGTGATAGGCGGCGATGAACTCCTCCACGTGACTGTAGCATGGGCAGTAGCCCTCTAGATCCACCTGTATCCATAGTTTTGCACCGATGGTTTTGGTCTGTTTGGCGCGATAGGAATGCCCGGAGAAAGAGAACAGCCGTCCTAGCTCAGGGCTGCTAGTCGATAGACCGCCTCGGAGAGTCATGTATTCGTGGTCGGGGTTCACTTTCCAGCGTCGTGGGCCGACTCGGCGCAGGTACTCGCGCTCACCAGAGCGAGCGACTACCCAGCCCGAGCGGCGTACTTTCACCCAGTGGTGATCAGCAACATAGATCGGCGCACCGATCACTTCTAGCGTACTGTCCTCGCCATTGATCGAGCCGCGGATGTTTTGGGTCCCTGACAGCGATGGGCGATTGCGGACCCATAGAGCGTCTCTTTTTAGCTGGAACTGACACTGGGCTGATATTTCAGGTGTAATTTCGGAAATGCTAAGCTTGTACGACTCATGTATAAAGTTTGAGCCAAAAATACTTAACAAAGAAGCCAGTCCTAGCGTTATAAGGACGATGATCAGGCTGAAAGAGGGAGGGCAAACCAAAGAAGTTTTCCCTCGGAAACGGGCGAGGTTGTTCGTGTTCATGCCTTGTTACTACCGATAAAATTAAAATTTAGCAAGCCTGTTTTTAATTAATTATGTATTTTTCTTTAACTAATTAAGCTCTTTAGATGTATCTCGGTGGGTTTTAGCTGAAAATAGGAGAAAATCATTGAGATTGAGACTCTGGGTTGATACTTTTGATCTGTATTTTGTTTTTATTTTAATATTATTGAATCATCAACTTAGGTAAAGTATTTTTAGAAATGCCAGAAACAGCCCAAGAGAAAGCTCAGTGGAAACTGAAGAAAGAGAGAGCGACTTCGCCCTTTCTTCAGATTGTCGCTGCGGAGCCTGAGGGCGACGTGCAGGAGGCTGTGGTGCAGCTCGTCTTCAATATGCTGCGATCACAGGTCGAGCTGTCCAAGTCTAAGGAGCAATCGAAGAATCTGAAGGAGCTGGTCGATGCATTGAGCTCCATGGAGATTGAGGATTCAGAGCGGCTTTTGGCTGAGTTGCCGAGTAGCGACATCTTTGCAGAATACCTCAATGGCGATGCTGCCAGCGGAGCCAATGTGATAAACGGAAAGTTCACGAATAATACAGAGGTCGAGTTGTCAGATTTGTCGAAATCCTACGACTTTGCTGATGCTCAGGACCAGGAGCTCGTGTTGTGGTCGGCTTGGTATTATGTGAATAACTACGGCAAGAAAGACTTCGTCACTGGTGATGTCTCAGAGATCATCGAGCATCTCGATCCCGATCGCAGCGTGAATGTCTCTCGCACTCTCCAGCTGACGGCTGACAAACGCGATGGTTTCATCAAAGAGGCTGGCGAGTTTGGAGAGGGCAAGATTCGTAAGCGCAAGATTTTCAAGATTACCCCGGCTGGTGAGAGGCGCGCCCAAGAGATCGATAAAGCTCGCCTACAGAAAGCGTCGTGAATGGCGGTCTAGCTCGATGGGGTAATCAATGAAATGGATGTGGCTGCGAGCGTCAGCGAGTAGAGTTTCATCGGTTTGGTGATTTTGCAGAGGCACAGGCACAGGCTGGATGCTCTGTGGTCCACTCGCTGACGCTTGCTGCCGCATTCTTGTGGTGTTCAGTAGGGGGCGATCAAAGTAACTGAAATTCAATAGGGTACAATATTTATTCAATAGGGTACAATGGGCTATTTGCGGTGAGATAGGGCTCTCATCCAGCTTTGTAGGATTTGCCGTGATTGTTTGGGGTGAGACAGGAGGAAAAAGTGATCGGCTCCAGCGATTGTTTTTGATTGGTAGGAGCCGATTCGCCTCAATTTACTACCGAATACCCGATCTGTTTGCTCTAGAGCCCCACCGGGCTGTGCCCAATACTCCTCTCCACCGGCTAATACATAGATTTGACCTGCATGAGGGGGCTGGTGTCTGATCTGCTCAAGTGGTGCAGGGCTGGCGATGCTGATCAGGCCTTTCCACCTAGTAGGGCGGCGGCAGTATTCCAAAAAGCCTCCACTGCCGCCTGCGGATAGACCTATCAAAATGGGCGGCGTATCGAAAGGGACTCCGAGCTGTTTTTGGCTGGCGTGGATCGCTTCGTCGATATACCTGCTAGGGATATGGGTGCTGGATATGCCCCATGCTGGGGCGATCAACACATGGTCGGGAAAGCATCGAGTCAGGAAATGGATAGCAAACTGAAAGCTGCCACCAAACCCATGAAGGAAAACAATCGTGCCAACGGGTTTGGTGGGTAGGTAGACTGTGGCTAATCCTTTGGTAGGGCGGGTGGTGGACCAGCTGTAGGCGAGTGCAGAGGGCATATCGGCATAGCCTGGGTCCTGTGCCATGTGTTGATAGTAATTCACCAGCTGGTGCTGCAGCTTCGTCGCGCGATCGCTATCTAGGCCTAGCATCGATGCGCCTATACCGCTCATGCTCATGACTGAACTCTCTGTGCTATGGTGCAGTGCGGCCTCGATGAGTGGGAGGAAGCGCTGTTGGTTTTGGTCTAGCTCTGGTGGGGTTGAGGTGTGCTCGGATGGCCATGTGATGCTGTGGAGGCGAAAGTCTCCAGCGGTGGACCAAGCGCTCAGGGAAGTGAAGGCAAGATAGAGGAGGGCTAGCCGATACGACATGGCCAATAGCCTATCATAGTTAGTAGTGCTGGGTAAATGAAAGTCGGGGGCAGGCTCTGGGAGCGCCGATGTCCCCGTCGGCTTCATTGCTAGCGTGGCCTACTTGGTGAAGCCGACGAGGACGTCGGTGCTCCCGGGTTTATGGATTCACCCGCAGGATCCCCTGCATGACACCCCAGTGGCCGGGAAAGGTGCAGAGATAGGGGTAGTCGCCGGGCTCGGTGGGGGCGTGCACATACAGACTCTGACGGCGGTTGTGCACCAGTACACTAGTGTGAAATAGGACGTCTTCGCTCTCGGGCACGTAGTGTTTTTCAGCGGCTCCGGCAGAGCCTTTGGCTAGTAGGGCATTCGAGGCTAGGCCGATCGTCTGTCCCTGGCCGGGTTTCACAAAGACGAGGTTGTGCGGCATGAGTGGGTCGACATTTTTGAAGTTGATCTGCAGTGGCTCGCCGGCTTTGGCTTCGATCAGGGTTTTGTCGAATTTCAGTCCGGCTAGACTTTCGATATCGATCACCTTGGGGCTGGTGCCTTCGGGGAAGCGATTGCGAGTCCAGGGTAGATCGCGGCCGCCTAGGACGAATTTTACGTCTAGCTCTAGCGTATCGCTGGCTAGATCGGTGGTGCGGGTGGCCAGCTGTGGGTGTGGGCTATCTAGATGTAGCAGGGTGTGAAAGGTATCGAGAAGAAAAGCTTCGCCAGCGCTGTCGGTCAGACGGGCGTGCACGTGTAGGCACTCGATCGGGTGGATCTCGGGTATCGAGAGGTAGAGGCGGGTGCCATCGTCGCTCAGCGAGACTGCGGCTAGCTCTACCGGATCGTGACCTGCGGCACCGGGGGATTTTAGGCTCAGCTCATTGCAGCCGTAGGCCTCGGAGAATTGGTAGTGCCACTGCTGCAGAAGGAAGTTCTCCGGCTTCACGCTGGCGGGATCGATGGGGCTGTGCAGATCGAGTACTAGGCCATTTTGATGGGCGCGCCAGGCGGCGGGGTAGTTAAGCTTTTTGCCGGTGTAGCGCAGGCGGTCGAGACAGCCATCGTTGGTCGCATAGTTGCCCCAACCATCGGCGCCGATCAGGTAGAGCTGGCCATCGTGTGGGGCGAATTTCGCGCGGTGTGTGCCGCTGGCGAAGTCGAATGGTAGAGGAAAAACCGCACCCTGTGTGCGCTCATCCCAGTGGGTATCGCGTAGCAGTCCATAGATGGTGCCCGATCCAAACGAAGTGGAGATGACAGTGCCTGGGCGCATGCCCCAGCGATCGTCTTCGACAAAGATCTGGCTACCAGTCGAGTTATCGATACCGCGCGGGACGAATGCCATCGGCATGGCGATGCCGGGGCCGTCGGGCTTGGCATTGCGCCCGCAGAAGTCGCCATCCTGCACCTCCCAG
Source organism: Verrucomicrobiota bacterium (assembly GCA_020630975.1). GTDB lineage: Bacteria > Verrucomicrobiota > Verrucomicrobiia > Verrucomicrobiales > DEV007 > Arctic95D-9. Next base: position 65,170 of record JAHDID010000029.1, on the reverse strand, counting down.
ATGAGTGAGGCGGGATTCCAATCGCCTTCGTTGGCGCTGGTCAGCACGATGCCATCGAGACTCGCGCCCACGCCATTGGGATTGCGTTGGCCGCCTTCGTTTAGGTAGGTAGCGGTCTTGCCGCCGGCGTCGACACGCACGGTGCGGGTCGATGCGGTGAAGTAGAGATTGTCCTGGCGATCTTTCTGTAGTCCTACGTAAAACGAATGACCGCCGTGGCTTGGCTCAAATGCCTCTGAGTAGTTTTCGTAGTAGTCAGCGCAGCCATCGTCATTGTAGTCGTGCAGGCGAGTCAGCCGGTCGCGTCCGAGCACGATCACCTTGTCGTCGATCACCTCGCAGCCTAGGGCGTGGTTTAGCCCAGTGGCATAGCGCTTCCAGGTCACGTTTTCGAGTGTGTCATCGAGGCCATCCACGATCCAGACGTCGCCAAACATCGTCGATACAGCTGCTCGGCCATTGGAGAAAAAGCCTATGCCTGCTAGCAGCATCGGTGCGCCGTAGGGATTTTGGTGTGGCACGGGGATGGTGTCGTGCGCGTAGCCGTCTTGTTGGTTGGCTGCTAGGGTGCCTTTGGTTTTGAATACCCAGGGCCAGAGGTCTGGACCGAAGTGTTGGTTGTGCTTAAATGAGCTATCCCATTCATTGTAAACTGCGACACCATTTACTTCGAGGGATTTCGCTATCTGGTGCTTGTTATTAAACTTATCGAAATGCCTATTAAGAATGCTCCCATTTTCTAATATTTTCGTGTTTATACTCAGAGATTCACGGACAACGTTTTCTCCGATCCGATATTCTACCCAATTCCGATCCCCTACCTGGTAATACCCCAAAAACTCCCCATCCGGATGTTTCTCAGGCATTGGCTTCTTCCATTCCACTAGCCTTTCTCCCTTCGGCCACATGCCATGGCCTAGTCCCCAGCGGTGTGGGTGAAATCGGACAAAGTCTCCTTTCCAAAAATCGATCCATTGTAGCGAATCGGTATCAAACACCGCCGAGATATCGCCACCACCCGGTAGACGAAAAGCGATCGTGCGTGCGTATTTCTCCCGCTTTCTCACGCCATGGGGATTGTAGGCGGCGGCCACGGCGCTGGATATCGCGGCGGAGTTGTGGCGCTGGTCATCGAAAGAATTTTTGTGGTAGGCTCCCCAATGGCCGAAGTGACTGCCATCTAGTCCCGGAAAGTCGGGGTAAATATCTGGCCGCTCATCGACAGGTAGGTCAAGCATGGCCTCGGCCTGGCGGGTGTAGAAGTCGTAGAAGCGAAAGCGGTTTACGGGGTGCCCGGCGTATAGCTTGTCGTCGCGACCATAGTTGGGGTTTAGGTAGGTTTTGAGTGGTTCGTCGATCGATTTGGGCTGGATCTCGTGGGCAAAGCTATCGACTCGCAGCCCGCGCTGCTGCCAGTAGGCGCCGCGGCGAAACTCAAAATCGGTCGTCTCATAGTCGCCGATCAGATCGACCTGGGTGCCACCTTGCTTAGGGTTGATACCGATCAGGTAGTAGACGCCATTCACGATCAGGCGGCGCACACCTTCGCTTTCGAAATCCTGCGAGGCTCCCAGCGTGGTGTGGAAAGACACGCCTCTGCGACCGCCGGGCAGGCGATACTCGGTGGTCCAGGCCAGCGGCATCATCGGATCGTTTTTGCCGCCGGCATCTAGTGCGAGAGACTTGGGTGAGTGCTCGTAGGGGCCGGGGCCTAGGGGGGCGGAGTCTGGCTCCATGCCCTCTAGCACCTGTCCCCACACCAGCACCTCGCAGCCCTCGCGCAGCGGGGTATTGATGCCGTAGACGAAGGTCGGCCCCCAGATATTGGTATCGTCCAGCCCCTGCATCACTGGTAGATCGGCCACTCCCTCGGCTAGGATGCCGCGAGTGGAGTTGTGATTTTTGTGGCCGTGGTGATCGATGAATTTTCCGCCAAACACCACCTGCCCAAAGCCACCGTGCCAGCCAGTCTTGTTACCTTCATACTGCCAGTCGTAGTGCGCCCACTTTTCGCCAGCAGGTATGTGGAATCCGTGATTACTCGTGCGCAGGCCCAGCACCGGGCGCCCCGAGCGCAGGTAGTCGTCGATCTGTTGCATCTGCTCGTCTGGCAGATTGAGAAAGCGCGCGGAAATGATCAAGAGATCCGCCGTCTCCAGCGCCTCTAGTCCTGGGATGTGTCCGGCGTGCTCGGGATCGATCACGCCAGGGTTCGCCGGGTCCTGGGTGAACAACACCCGACAATCAAAGCCGTGATGCTGTGCCAGCATCCGTGCCAGCTGCGGTAGTGTTTCCTCGGAGCGATACTCCTGGCAGCCGCTGATCAGCACGACCTTTCGCCCATAGCCAGGTATGTCGTAGCCGGGGTAGTCGAGCCATTGGTCGCTGGCTTGCACGCAGTCTAGGAGGAAAAACAAATAGATCGGCAAAAATCGGAACCAGGGCATGATCCTCCAAATTACTGCTGCCTTTCCGGGTGGCAACGTTTCAGCTTGCTATAATTGCGGCTCGCATCTGTGCGCTACCGTGGCAGTTTTTCGGCATGGCTGTAGATGAATCTACCAAATCTGACTACGATGGAGCGTGGAAAGAGCTAATCGAGCAGCATTTGGCTGACTGTCTGCAACTATTCTTCCCCGCCATACATCGAGAGGTGGATTGGGCCGAGCCTGTCGAGTTTTTCGATCAAGAGTTGCATGAGCTACTACCAGAGGGCAGCAGCAGCGAGCAGCGAGTCGATAAGTTAGTCAAAGTGTACCAAATAGATGGGAGAGAGCAGTGGCTTCTCCTGCATTTGGAGATTCAAAGCTTTCGCGAGGATGGTTTTGCAGAACGTATCTACCACTACAATCATACGATCCACCGGGGCTGGAGGCACGAGGTCGTGTCGTTGGTCGTGCTCGCCGATCTGGACCGAGGCTGGCACCCTAGCAGCTACCGGCACGAGAGCCTAGGGTGCTGCATTCATTTCGAGTTTCCTACCTGCAAGCTGCTTGAACAGCTGTCAGCATTTGAGGCAGACTACTCTCTACCCGCGATAGCGGCCAAAGCGCAGATAGCAGCGCTGCAAACCAGTGGTAAACCACAGGAGAGATTTGAGGTTCGCTGGCAGATGCTCAGAACCCTTTACTCCCATGGGTTTTCGAAAGACGAAATCCGTGCAGCCTACCGCCTGCTCGCTTGGATGATGATGCTCCCCCGTGAGCTGACATTGACCTTTCGGGAAAGAGTCGTAAGATTTGAGGAGGAGAGAGCAATGGCGTACATCACAGATACCGAACAACTTTGTATCGAACA
>JAHDID010000029.1:0-61773 GCA_020630975.1 Verrucomicrobiota bacterium | reverse complement strand
GGGCAGCTCGATGTGATACTGATGATGTCTAGGCATGGCATGTCAGCTAGTGAGATAGCGGAAATCACAAATCGACAAGTAGCTGACGTGGAAAGAAGCTTGGCTGAGGCGGAGTAGCTGTGTCCCCTGGCGCGTCACATACGATAGTGTCGCGAGTATTAGTTGCACGGATCGCTCAGGTCTTGGTTCCAGCTTTCGGGTTTGGGCTGCCAGTCTTCAGCGTTGCCGCCTAGGACCTCCTCGATCAGAACGCCTAGTCCCTGGCCGAATATCGCGCGAAAAACCGCATCGCCTGCATCAGCGGGGTCGACCTGTAGGACGAAGTCGGCGAACTCTTGAGGCTGCTGGCAGAGTTCGCACTTGATTAGGTTGATCAATACACGAGAGAAGTAATAGGCGTACTCCTGCAGCTCGGGGATAAAGAAGGCTCCGCCCGTCCAGAGATACTGAATGGTCTCTGGTGTCCAGGCTTCTCGGTTCAGTTTGGGGCGCTCGCGGAGAGTCAGCACTTCCTCGTAAGGGACGCCAGTTATGGCTTCCTCGATATTTTGTGTGATGCCCTCGTCGATCCAAGCGGGTAGCTCGAGGTGAGCCATAGCGCAGTGGGATAGCTCATGCGCGAGGGTTGGATTTAAATGAATCTCGCGGGCAGAGAAATTACTATTTAGAACGATGTGGTGGTTCCTATCGCCGCCGAAAAATGTGCCACCCGATAATGCCACTTCGGTGGTTTCTTCATCGTGAAAGGCTGCGGTGTAGTTGTAGTAGGACACTTCGTCTCTAAAAGCCAATATCGCTACGGGATAGGGGCGAGGCTCGGCCGCCACGTTGAGCAAAAATTGATCGACTTGCCTCGCGATGGATTCGCAATCAACAGCCAGTTCTTTGGCTAAACCTTCTGGTGCCATGACGACGAATCGACTCGACCTGACGATCTCGTAGGGACTATCCATACCCTGGGCATAGCGGTAGACCCACTCCAATACGGATCGAGTGAGAAAAGCGAATCGATCTTTCTCGCTGCTGATGGTCTCGGCGAATTCCGCTACCTCGGCATGGTTTAAAAACAAGGCATCTTCCAGTCTAGCCACCCAAGACTCATCGAATTCTCCGGGTTTGGCCGGAGAGGTTTCGATTTTGGTGAATGTGCCGTAGTGAGGGAAAAGTGCTCGGATGATCTCGCGTAGCATCGATCACTTTATTCCACGACCATCCTGAAAAACATCTTATTTTTGTTCAGCAGTGCGGGATCGAGGGTGACCTCTACCTGCTGCATCTGCTGAGAATTCGTGGCTAGGACTGACTCGTAGGGATTGGCGACGGTCGACCAGGAACTTTCTTCCATGGTCTCGGAATTCATTAGGGTAGCAGATTTGCCAGTCAGGGCAGGGTCGCGGCGCTGGTAGACTAGCTTGGGTGGGACGAATGAGACGATCGGGCCTACGGTGCTGGAGTCGGTCGGGTCGAGCCCCCAGATCCACTCGTACTCATTGGTTAGTCCATCATTGTCAAAATCGGCAGTCGGTAGAGAGAGGTCGGCTGTGGGGTAGAGATCGCGCCAGTCGATATAGTCGGCAGACTCGATACCAGTAGCGACAGTCAGCGCTACGCTGGCACCCTGAGCTAGTAGGGAACCTGCTGCCGGCGTCTGCTCTAGCACGTAGCCTGTGGGTACAGTGGTATTGAATTGGTAATTGATAGCACCTTTGATCAAAGTCAGATGGGCCAGGTAGGACTCGGCTGCATGCTCGGTGAGACCGATGACATCGGGTGTAGTGACCAAAGAAGGAAGCGTAGCCGTCGCCTCCGCTGAGGGAGCTGTTTCATTCTGAGCCGGAGACTTGTCCCGCGCTTTGACTGTGTAGCCATAGACGGTGCCTGCCGATATACTCGTATCAGTATACACATGGCTATCCTGCCAGCCGCTATCTGTGCCGCCTCCCGAGGTAGCGGTGAAGTAGTACTCCACATCATTGATATCATAGGCCGGAGTAGCCGTCATGGTGATGCCGGTACCACCTGCCGTAGGAGTGGGTGGTATATAGAAAGTCATCGGATCTACTGATGGGGCGTCATTGTCGGTGCTGTAGGGCACAGTGCCGCTGATCACGCTCTGGTAGGTGCCGCCAAATCGCACTTCGTCGAACATAACCCTGTCGCCCCAGCGATAGGTAAGCGTGTCGAACTTTGATTGGTCGACATCGGCCTGAAGCACAGATATCGGAGACTGTGGTAGGATCAGATCGGTCCCCGGCTGGTAGATCTCCACCGTATCCTGATCCGCTCCCCAGACGATCTTTCCGACGATCAGGCCCGACTCTCCTGTTCCATAGAGCTGGGCACCGCTTTCCTTCGTGCCCTCGACGGTGCCATCGAGACCGTCGCCAGCAGATAGGTCTCGATACTCCACTGCTAGTACTCTGCCATTTTGGCCGTCGCGCCTGCCTAGGAATACCCCGATGCCTTCGCCTAGTTGATCGCCGTCGTCATTGATCCAGTAGTCAGTCCGGCCTTGGTTAAAGGTATCGGTCGCCAATGCCACAGCGAGGGCTGCATTGGTGGTATTGCCTCCAGTATCGTAGCCGAGCTGCAGGCTGAACCACAGGGTCCGTCCATCAACTAGGAGTCCCTGATTTTTCAGCGCATCCTCTGAGATCGCCCGGGTGCCGCCGTAGCGATTGCCACCAGCTCTGGTATCCGATAGCTTGCCACCCATGGTCGGCAGCGATCCGTGGCTCAGAGATGTGGCGGTGACGAAGTTTTCAGGATCGGCAGTCCAGCTACCTATCAGGCCGACTTCGGCTGAGCCAGACTGCCCATGTATGGCGCCAGCCGAGTAGTCAAATGGCTCATAGATACCTACTGCCAGCCCGCCGCTGCTAGAGACTGTGATAGTGACGGTGGCACTACCCACTCCAGATGCGCTGTCGCGTGCCTCATAGCTAAAGCTATCGCTACCGGAGAATCCCGGATCGGGTAGGTAAACCAGATGAGGTGCACTACCAGATAGCTGCCCATGGCTAGGAGAGCTGGTGAATGTGTAGTTTAGCAATTCGCCCTCTGGGTCGGTCACATCGAGTGTGATGGGTGTAGGGCTATTGAGTGCCGTGGTGAGAGATTGGTTGTTTGCCACGGGTGGCTGATTGGTGGGGAGCGATCCATCGGGATTGCGCAGTGTCACCGATAGTCGCTGGCTTTGCTCGGTGAGAGCGCGGCTGTCCGACATGACTACCTCTAGCTCGTAGACTCCTGGTTGATTGTCGAAGATAAAGGTGAAGTCCGTGGCGATATCTGGCGAGGTCTGGGTGACAAAAACTTCGCCCGGACCGCTTATCTTTCGCCAGGTGTATTGGCTATCGCCCTGGGCCAGATCGCTGGCAGTTATCTTGATCGCGGTGGATTTGCTAGGTAGAGAAAAGTCATCGGGGGTGGCGGTGACTAGAGATAGCGTTTTCAGCGGGCGAGGGGTGTCAGGGGTGCTGTCTGCAGCGATGGCATCCAGTATCTCCTGGGCGATGCTGTTGTTGTAGTCGTTTAGCACTTGCTGACAAAACCCTTCGATATCGGGATCGGGCTGGACCAGCGTGGTCGATCCGGCATAGTTTTTCAGGTGAGTGAGCATGGAGTCGCGGAAGCCACCCCAGCCATTCTCCTCGGCGGCACCTATCTCCATGGCGATGGGTATACCCTCGGCGATGTTGTATTTCTGCAGGATCTCGACGCCTTTTTTCTGAACCCCTAGGCCAAACATACGATCCCCTGGAGCCTGGTAGCGAGCTGCATCTACGATGACATCTGCGAGCGCATCGACATCCTCCTCGGTGAGATGGTCCATGACCCCGCTCAGCGTAGACCGAGTGAAACCCAGTGGATTGTTTGCCACAGCTCGGATCGCTGGATACAGCAGGTGACGATCGACACCATCCAGATCGCCGGGGATGATGCCCTTGTCCCCAAAAGCGTTGCCCGAGTAGAATACCAGCTTGGCCAACTCTCCAAAGGCGAAGTGTAGCGGGTCCTCCTCGACCACTGGCTCGTAGGGGCGTGCCTGCGAGGCGAGTAGGCTCAGTATGATATCGCGATGCTCTAGCCTAGCCGATTGTGGGTATTTCCTAAAGGCATCGGCGGCTAGGTATCTCACGTGATTTTCGGGATCGTCGAGTAGCTCCACCAGTGTCGCCGCCTTACTGGTGTCGGCGATCTCGCCCAGGGCGCGGCAGGCACCGTGGCGGGCCGAGCCAGACTGATCTAGAGCCATCGACTCGATGGTATCGATAGTAGTCTGATCGATGATGCGTGTGCCTAGCTCAGTCGCAGCCTTGTCTTGGGCTTTGGGCGACCAGCTGCCTAGATCGTCTACCAGTTGATTGGTGGTGCGGGTGGCGGCATCGTATCGCCCGGCATCGAGCGCGGCCTGTATCTGATCTGCTGTCAGTTGTGTCTGGTTATCTCTATCGCGACCGGTGATGTAGAGCTGGCGGAGTGGTAGGGCATAGGTCAGCAGTAGCGCTGTACTCATGCGGAAGTCGTAGTATTCCTCACCATTAGGGGCGCGGTTTTCGGTATAGGAATCGTAGGCGAAGCTACCATCCCATTTGCGGTTGAGATCCAGTAGCCAGCTGACTTCCTGAAAGTAGGCCGCCGCCGCCGCATCGCCACCCGTATTGGCACCTAGGGGTGCCCAGAGGAAGTTGAAGAACGAGCCGGTGTGGCCATTCTCTCGCTCATTGTAGCCAGAGGCGATAGCCATCTGGGTAAAGAATTTCACCTCGTTTTCTTTATTGGCGACTTTCGCTAGTGCCAGCGCTCCCAGTCCGCTTTTACCATTACTCTCATGTCCGGCTTCATACGGGATGTGTTCTCCATAGGGGATCGCTCCGCGAAAGGCATAGTAGGAGAAAAAACGTGTCGACCGAGCGATCGTGGCGGTGATCTCTGGCGTGCTGATGCCGCACTCCTGTGCCAGCAGTAGGCCAAAGTAACATGGCAAACCCACAGAATTGACTGCACCGTAGCCGCGATTGAGCGGGCCGTTTAGCGAGCCATCGATATTCTTACCGGCGAAGGAATTGCCTACCGCACCGAAGTAGCTGGTATTGCGGGCGATGTTTTGAGCATAGGCCTCGATCGCTGGCAGTACCTGAGCATCTTGAGTTTTTAGGTAATATTCGGCCAGCACGATCAGCACATGGCCTCTCTCCCATGGCGTGGGGTGAGCTAGCTCGGCCTGGTCAGATACCATCTGGGCCATTTTTTCAGCCGTAGGGATCAGCGCTCTGGCCTCGGTCTGTGCTCGCTGCAGATAGAGCGGGCTATCGGGATTGGTCGCATCCTGAGCGGCTAGCAGCGCCAGGGTGCCAAAGGAGTAGCGGCCAGCGGTTTCGTTTTGGAAATGGTAATCGATGCCCTCGCGCAGGATCTGGGCGGACTTGGGGCAATCGTACGGTGCGGTGGCGCTGTAGGCCCCCAGCGTGCGTAGAGGGATGTCTACCGTGCTCTCCGTGCCGCTGCGCCAGCGGATGAGCCGGAGTGTAGCCGGGGTGCGTGCCTCGGCAGCTGCTATGGCTGCGGCTAGGCTTTTCCTCGCGTCGGCAGAGAAGTGAGTCGGGCTAGAGCCATCGCCACTGGCGCCGAGGATGAGATCGCTCACCTGGATGATGCCATCTGCTGGCGAGCCTGCCTCGACTTCGCGTACCTCGATCTGGCGACTCTCCGAGGTGTCCAGTTTTTGGTAGTAGACCCAGCCACGCATGCCGGTGGCACCGAGATTGATGGTGGTATCGAGATCGGAGGGGATCGCCTCTCCGAGGGTGAGATCTGGTGGGGCTGCGCAGGCCAGAGACAGCGGCAGCATACAGACAGCGAAAACAGCGGACTTAAACAAACTAATTTTGGGCTAAAACGGTTGTGTGAAGGCGGAAGGGGCTGTGGATAGTTGCTACGATCGGCGCTAGGCTTTTGATCGATGGCAAAGATCTCAGTCTTTCTTAGCGTAACCGCTTTTGGTTTTGGATCAATCCTGCTCCAAGCGAATCCGCCTGCGCAGCAGGGAAAGGCATCGCCTGACACTCCATCAGCCATTGAGCGAGCATTTCAGAAGTTGGATTTGCCTCATATCACACTGAATGCCAGTAAGATGAGTGTCGATATCGAAGCGAAATTTTGTCTCAATCGTGGTCCGCTAGAGATGGTCGTTTGTCTAGAGGGGACGAAGGAGCACGAGTCTTTGCTGTCGACTCGTGCCACTCCGTCGCACATCCATGCCTGTCTGCTGCTGCTGAAAGCCAAGCCTGGCAGTCCTGCGCGAAAGGCGAGACTGGCTCCTGAGGATGGTGGGGGCTGGGTGGATGTGCCTCCATCTGGTTCTCGAGTGGGAGTGAGTGTAGTCCTGACCGATTCCGAGGGGCAGGAGGTGGAGCTGCCGCTTAGTCGTTTCGTTAAGCGCAACGTAGATCGGGATTCGATCGCTCAGTTGTCAGCCGTGTTCACCTTTGCTGGCTCCGTGTTGAGTGGGGCCGATGGCGACCGGTCGCGCTATGCGTGTGATGCCAGTGGGCATGTGATTTCTCTGGCGACTTTTGGCGATGAATTGCTGTGTCTGCCAGGCATACACGACAAATCCAATCACGCGCTCTTGTGGGAGATCGATCCCAGCTCCACACCCGAGAAGGGTAGTGTTGCTATGCTCCGTCTCAGGCCACGCTAGGCTAAAGAGACTCTAAGCTGAGGCGGTATCGGGCCGTTTCTGATTAGGCATGAAAAGATGGGGATGGATAGCAGTGTTGGCTCTGGCTGTGGTCGTAGTATCGTGTGCGTCGTCGCGTCGCGAGGCGGTGCCGGATCGGTCGGCGACGAGTAGTAGCCCGAGCACGGCATCGGTTGGTAAAATTCAGCAGAATGCGCGCAAAATCTCGCGCCTGAGGCTGCCGTATGTCTTTGGCGGGAGCAAGCCAGAGGATGGCGGCATGGATTGCTCGGGCAGTATCCAGTACCTGCTGTCCAAGTCTGGTGTGCAGAATGTGCCGCGCACTAGTTTCGCCCAATACGAGTGGGTGAAAAAGAACAGCCGGCTGCGTAGAGGCCGCGAGATTCAGGCGAGCAAGCTGGAGCAGGGCGATCTGATCTTTTGGGGCGGCACTTATGACTCGGGGCACAAGGTCTCGCACGTGATGATCTATCTGGGGGAGGCACCCGATGGCAAGTTGCACATGTTTGGTGCTCGGAGTAAGCGCTTGCGAGGGCTCAATGGCGGCGGTGTCGATATCCACGAGCTACGCACTGGTGATCACCAGAATCTGATCGGCTATGGCCGTGTCCCAGGGGTGCGCAAATAGGTCGATAGCATGTCGCTACGCTGAGCTATGCTACGGGCAGATATGAAGATGACTCACAGGATTTTTGCAGTATTGGCTCTTTTCGCCATCACCGTCGGCTCGGCATTGGCTGAGGCGCCCAAGCTAAGTTTCGATGGCGCAGTGGCTGAGGTTTACAAGAAAGCTTCGGGTGACGATCTGTATATCTATCGATTTGACCCAGAGGGGCATGATCCAGCAGCCGACCAGCGTCCTGCGGTGGTTTTCTTTTTCGGAGGCGGGTGGAATGGAGGCACTCCGAGTCAGTTCGAGCCTCACAGTCGCTACCTGGCCTCGCGTGGTATTGTGGCTTTTGTCGCCGATTATCGGGTGAAAAGTCGCCAGAAAGTCGATCCCAATAGCTGTGTGGAAGATGGCAAATCGGCGGTCCGGTGGATCCGCGAAAATGCTAAGCGTCTGGGTATCGATCCCGCCAAGGTGATGGCTGGCGGTGGCTCGGCAGGGGGGCATGTGGCAGCCGCTACAGGGATGTGTGAGGGCTTTGAGGCTGAGGGCGAAGATACATCGATATCGTCCAAGCCAGTGGCGCTGCTGCTTTTCAATCCGGTGTATGACAATGGTGAGAAAGGCTATGGCTATGCTCGGATCAAGCAGTGGTATCCAGGGATCTCGCCAGCTCACAATATTTCCAAAGACGATCCACCAGCGATCGTGTTCCTCGGTTCTGAGGACCCTCTGATCCCAGTATCGACGGCCGAGAAATTTCGCGATGACATGCAGGCCGTGGGGGTGGAGTCCGAGTTGCACGTCTATGATGGGCAGCCGCACGGTTTCTTCAATCGGGGCAAAGCTGGCGATTGTTTCAGCGATACGCTGGTAAAGGTGGATGCCTTTCTCGTCGGTCTCGGCTACCTCTCTGGGGAGGTCGATCGTGACAAGATCGCTGAGCTGGCAAAGGCGCCAGCTCGGGGTAAAAAGAAAAAGTAAAACCCGCCTATGGAGGAGACGCCGGTCCGGCCTCGCAAGATCATCCATGTGGACATGGATTGTTTCTACGCGGCGATCGAGATGCGCGAGCGTCCGGAGCTGGCGGGTCAGCCAGTCGCTGTCGGTGGCAGTCAGCGCGGGGTGCTGACCACGTGCAACTACGCGGCTCGCGAGTATGGCTGCCGCTCGGCTATGCCAGCGTTTCAGGCGCTGCGGTTGTGTCCTCACCTGGTGCTGCTGCCGGTGCGGTTTGACTTGTATCGGCAGGAGTCAGCGCGGATTCGCGAGATCTTTGCTCAGTTCACCGAGCTCATCGAGCCGCTCTCGCTGGACGAGGCTTACCTCGATGTCAGTCATCTCCATTCCGAGGCCGCCTATATCGCCGCAGAGGTGCGCGCGCGCATTCGCGAGACGACGGGGCTGGCGGCTTCGGCTGGTATCGCGCCGAATAAGTTTCTCGCCAAAGTGGCCAGCGATTGGGAGAAACCCGATGGACAGTACGAGGTGACGCCCGATGCGATACCTGCCTTTGTCGAGGCTCTCCCGGTGGAGAAAATCTGGGGCGTCGGCAAGCGCACGGCGGAGAAGATCCACCGGTTGGGGGTGCAGACCTGTGGTGATCTGCAGCAGTGGAGCGAGATCGATCTGCATCGGCATTTTGGCAAATTTGGCAGTGTGCTCTATCGGCTGAGCCGTGGTATCGATGAGCGTGCGGTGAACCCGCATCGCGAGCGAAAATCGGTGAGCAACGAGCGCACCTATCGCGAAAACCTCGAGCATGTCGACCAGGGGCTGGACAAGCTGGGCCCTCTGCTAGCTGAGCTGATCGAGGATTTGCAGAAACACACCGACCGCACGATCCGAGAAGGCTTCATCAAGCTGAAGTTTGAGGATTTCTCCATCACCAGCGCGCAGCAACCCATGGCCCAGGTACAGGAGTCTGATTTTAATAAACTACTCGTCGAGGCCTGGGGCCGTGGCGATGGCAAAGCGGTTCGCCTGATCGGTGCCGGCGTGCGCTTTGCTCCCGAGGAGGCAGAGCTGCAGATGGAGATGGATTTTTAGGAGCTGGATAGCTAGTCATTACAGCTGTATTACTACAAATGTAGTTGACTGTGTGTCACTACAACTGTAGTAATGATCTCGTGATGAGGAAAACTGATATTTCAGAATCGGAATGGGCTGTGATGGAGGTGCTCTGGGAGGCGGCACCGAAGACAGCTGGAGAAGTGATCAAGGCGCTGCGACCGACGCGTGACTGGGCAGACAATACGGTACGTACACTGCTATCGAGGCTGGTGGACAAAGAGGCGCTTTCGACAGATAAGAATACCTCTGGTGTGCGCACCTATGAGCCAGCGATCTCACGCGATGTGTCGGTGCAGGCCGAGGGGGAGTCGTTTCTCGGTAGGGTATTTGGCGGCGCGGCGAAACCTTTGCTGGCCCACTTTGCCAGTCAGTCGAATCTGACGGCGGCAGAGGTGGAGGAGCTAAAGAAAATACTCGATGAGTCGGTCGAAAGGAAAGGGGAATAAAGATGATAAACTCACTATTCGAGCATGTGCTCAATTCTACCGTTAGCGCATCTGTATTGATACTATTGGTGCTGGCGGTCCAGTGGCTATTGCGGGGCAGGATATCAGCAAGTTGGAACTATGGGATCTGGGCTGCGGTATTGGTCGTTTTACTGGTACCAAAGCTGCCGGTTTTGCCTGTGGATTCGATATCGACTATGGATATCTCGTTCTATCCTGTGGATCGGGTGGGCGTGGCAGATGCGGCATTGGGTTCAGCTATGGATAGGCCTCTGCCTGCTATACCGGATGGAGGGCTGGGGCAGGAATCATCAGTCTCCGATGGGTCGTGGCTTCAGCTGGCGTTTTGGGTATGGGGAGTCGGTGTGGTGCTAGTTCTAGGTGTCATTGGGCTCTCTTTTGCTGTTTCGGTTAGGAGGATTCGCGCGACGGCTATCGAGGTGGATGGCGCGGTGATCGATAGGGTGCAGCGATTGGCTATGGGTATGCGGCTCCGGCGTGTGCCTGGGGTTTTGTGTTCCAGTCGGGTACAGAGCCCAGCAGTCTGTGGGTTATTTAGACCGGTGATTTTGCTCAGTGAGGGGTTTGCTCAGACTTTGAGTGTGGATGAGCAGGAGTTTGTCATACGTCATGAGTTGATGCACCTGCGGCGGCATGATTTGTCGGTAAACGCCGTGCTTTGTTTGCTACTCGCTTTGCATTGGTTCAATCCTTTGTACTGGTGGGCATTTTTTCGGATAAGAGCGGACCGCGAGATGGCCTGTGATGCTAGTGTGATATGTGAAGAATCTCCCGAGCGTCGGTCTCTCTATGGTAAAACGTTACTCAAGCTAGATGCTCAGCCTGTCGGCGGATTGGCTTTGGGATTTGTTGGCTTTAGCCATAGTCAGAGTGCTCTGCGCCGTCGGGTATTATCTATCGCGAACCGGCGACAAATGCCTTTTGTTTGGAAATACTTGCTGGTTCTGATTTTTGTTTCGGCTTCTGTAGGAGGTATTCTGACGGCTCAAAATGACCCGGCAGAGGTGAGTGAAGATTCAGGGGCGACAGTGGCTGTGGATGGTGTGGTGGTGCTCGATCCTGGACATGGCGGGCACGATCCTGGGGCGAGAAATCCATTTGGGGTAGAGAAAGATTATAATTTGGATGTCGCCAAGCAGGTGCAGGAGGCACTTCGACAAAAAGGTGTGACAGCTGTGCTCACTCGAGATGGTGATTACTTTGTGCCATTAGAAGACCGGTCAAATGTGTCCAATCAGAAGTCTTGTCAGGCTTATGTGAGTATACATTTCAACTCGTCCCAAAGTCGAAAATCCCGTGGGATGGAGGTGTATTGCCCCGTCGATCGAGATGACTTCGATTCCTATAGATTGGGAGCTAGTGTGATCAAGGAAGCTGCAGCATCGGTCAATGCGAGAATCCGAAAAGAGGGTAGTGCGAGATTCAAAGTATTTGAAGGCGTGGAAGTACCAGTGGCACTCATCGAATGCGGCTATCTGAGCAATAATGCCGATGCTGTGAAAGTGAACGACCCAGAGTGGCGAGGCAAATTGGCCAAGGGAATAGCTGAGGGTATAGTGCTTTTTCTCAAAGGTCAGCAGCAGGCGGGAAAAGGTGATGCGGAGGCGACGGCGCCGAAGCAGGTGACTGTCCCGATAGCGGATGGCTTTGACTATCCAGTCGGTATGGGGCAGGGCGATGCTGAGGGCTATTTTGTGTATCGAGAGTTCAGTGAGGGTGGTCACCTAGGTGACGACTGGAATGGCATCGGTGGTGGAAATACGGATCTAGGTGATCCTGTGTACGCCATCGGGGATGGGGTAGTCGTGCTGGCAGAGGACTATAAGCGAGGCTGGGGCAATGTGGTAATCACTCGGCATAGCTATGTGGATGAAGCAGGAGATACGAAGATCATCGATGCCTGCTATGCTCATCTCCAAAAATTCGAGGTGAATAAAGGAGATGTGGTGAGCCGTGGGCAGCAGATCGGTGCGATCGGTAGAGGGCCTGAGGATATGTACACGGCGCACCTACACTTTGAAATCCGAAAGAATCTAAAGATCGGTATGCGGCGCGATTTGTTCCCTAAAACCTTCGCGCACTATCACGATCCGAAAGCGTTTATCGAAGCCAACCGACCTGGTGCATAGGCCGGTTGTGCATGTGTGCTAGCGGCTGTAGCTGAGGCTACAGTTGCTCATTGAGCGCCGTCCAGCGCTCCTCTGCCAGTGAGGCGCCCATCACCTGGACGACCTCGGCACCGAGCACCGAGCCGTAGTGGCCGCACTCGGCGAGTGGCTTGCCCTGTAGCCAAGCGGTGAGGAAGCCACCGGCCCAGTAGTCGCCAGCGCCAGTGGTGTCGACGGCTTTGTCCACCACCACGGGATCGACGAAAGTCACTTCATCGCCCTGAGCGACGAGTGAGCCGTCTTTGCCCAGCTTCACAGCGGCTACGT
This sequence comes from Verrucomicrobiota bacterium, assembly GCA_020630975.1. Classification (GTDB taxonomy): domain Bacteria; phylum Verrucomicrobiota; class Verrucomicrobiia; order Verrucomicrobiales; family DEV007; genus Arctic95D-9. The sequence goes on along the minus strand of JAHDID010000029.1, from coordinate 49,482 downwards.
CGCACAGCTGGGCAAATGCCTTGGCCATGCCCTGGTAGTCCTCGCCCATGTCCGGGAAGAAGGCGGAGGCCTCGTCCTCGTTGGCAAAGACGATATCGATGTAGTCGCGTAGCCAGCCCTCAAGGACATCCTCGGAGGCTTTGACCACCTCAAAACTGGCCATATCGAAGCTAGTCGTGCAGCCGGCTTCCTTGGCGCACTTCAGCACATGCTCCATCAGATCGCGGTTGAAAGCCAAGTAGCCTTCCATGTGCACGTGGCGTGCGCCCTCGAAGTCGGCCACAGTGATCTCCTCGGGAGTCAGCGTCATCGCTGCGCCGAGATCGGTACGCATGGTGCGCTCGGAGTCGGGCGTGACCATGGATAGGCAGCGGGCATTGGGCACATCGCCGATTTTGAAACGCGTCACATCGGCGCCGATGCTCTCGAAGCGTTCGCGGTAGAAGGTGCCGGCTTCGCAATCGCCGAGCTTACCGATGAAAGAAGTCTTGGTGCCGAGTCTGGCTGCGGCGTAGGCGGTATTGCCAGCGCTGCCGCCTGGGGCCACATCGGGCTCCGAGTCGAGGGTGGAGACGAGCTCCTCCAGCTGGATGGCGTCGACGAGCTCCATGCCGCCTTTACCGCCTTCTAGGGCTTCGACGAAGGCGTCGTCCACGCTTGCTAGTAGATCCACCACTGGAGAGCCGATGCCGATCAAATCGATTGTCTGAGCCATTTGAGAAGAAATTTAAGAAACAGTTGAGGTAAGAGAAACGGTAATTCTTTTTCTTCGAGAGCAAACCGAAAAAATGCCTCTCGGCACGAAAGCCGTGGCGTATCTCCTAAAAACTCGCAAAGTGCCTAAGAACCGATGACAGAGACTTTTGATTCACGCTACCCATCCGTAGAGCACCTGCGTGCTCGAGCTAGACGCCGTATGCCGGGCTTTGCCTTCGATTACCTCGATGGCGGCTGCTACTCGGAGGTGAACCTGAAGAAGAACACCGATGCCATCCGCGAAGTGGAGCTGCGGCCGAGCTACATCGGCGACTACGCAGGGGCTGATCTGACGACTGAGCTTTTCGGCCAGACCTGGGCGGCACCATTTGGCGTGGCACCCATCGGCCTGCAGGGGCTGATGTGGCCGGGGGCATGCGAGTATCTCGCCGAGGCCGCTCACGGGCACAATCTGCCATTCATCCTGAGCACAGTCGGTACAGCTAGTATCGAAAAGATCTCCAAGATCACCGAAGGGCGCTTTTGGTTTCAGCTCTATCACCCAGCCGAAGATGAGCTGCGCGACAAGCTGCTGAAGCGAGCCGAGGATGCTGGCTGCGAGGTGCTGGTGCTGCTAGCCGATACGCCGACCTTTGCCTACCGACCAAAGGAGATCAAAAACGGCCTGTCGATCCCGCCTCAGATGACGCTGCGAAACATCTTTCAGATGTGCACACACCCGACCTGGTCGTTTAGCCAGCTGTTTCATGGAGCGCCAGAGTTTAAGACGATGAAGCCCTACATCCCTAGCGGAATGAGCATGAAGCATCTCGGTCTATTCATGAACAAGACATTCTCTGGGCGACTGACGGAGGACAAGATCAAGGCCATCCGCGATCAGTGGAAAGGCAAGATCGTGGTAAAAGGCATCGTCACTCCAGAGGACTGCGCACGGGTCGTGGATATCGGTGTCGATGGCATCATCGCCTCGAATCATGGTGGCCGTCAGCTCGACTGTGGTCAGTCGACCATCGAGCCGCTACCACAGCTGGCCGCGGAGTTTGGTGATAAGATCAAGGTGATGATGGATAGCGGTATCCGCTCTGGTCCAGATGTGGCGGCATCGCTAGCATCAGGTGCTGACTTCACCTTTCTGGGTAGATCCTTTATGTATGGTATCGGAGCCCTCGGGCGCGAAGGCGGTCCGCACACTATGACCATGCTCAAGCGTCAGCTACAGCAGGTCATGGAGCAGGTCGCCTGCTCTAAAGTGGGCGATTTTCCGAAGTACAAGGTGTAGGGATTGATTGCCTTCCCGCTCTCCAATCAATCAAAGAGCCGGAGACTCGCCAGTGATTCTGCGATTTCACCGGCCCGGCTGAATGGGGGATGCTGAGATTTGTACCCTATTGAATGAAAATTGTACCCTATTGAATTTGGGGTAAAATCAGTCCGAAAGCCGCCCACTCAGTCCGGTCCAGCGTTTTAGGCTGTCGGCGTTGTTGACGGCTGTGCTGAGGGCGCGTTTTTCGCCGACTAGGATCACTAGTTTTTTGCCGCGAGTGATGGCGGTGTAGATGAGGTTTCGCTGCAGTAGGATGTATTGCTCGCTGGCTAGCGGGACGATCACGGCGGGGAATTCGCTGCCCTGGCTTTTGTGGATGGTGATGGCGTAGGCTAGTTGTAGCTCATCGAGTTCATTGGGGTCGTAGGATACCTCGCGATTGCCCTCGAAGTGTACGATCACTTTCGCAGGATCGGGAGTGATCTCGGCGATGTGGCCGATGTCGCCATTGAATACCTCGTTGTCGTAGTTGTTCTTGGTCTGGATGACTTTATCTCCCGTTCGGTAGATACGGCCGTAGCGCTCGATCTGGGGTTTGAAGCTGTCTTCTGGGTTGGTCGCAGCCTGTAGCTGCTCGTTTAGAGATTTCGTGCCCAGGGTATTGCGATTCATCGGCGTGAGCACTTGGATATCGTCGCGCGGATGTAGACCAAATTTTTGTGGGATTCTCTGCTGGATGAGGGTCTGCAGGGTGTCGATGATCGATTGACCGCTCTGGCGTTCGAAGAAAAAGAAATCGCTATCGGCAGCATTCTCAACGGTGGGCATGTTCCCTGCATTGATCTGGTGTGCGGCGCCTACGATCAGGCTGGTCGCTGCTTGGCGGTAGATCTCGGTCAGGCGGGCTACGGGTATGGCTGCGCTCTCGATCAGATCGCGCAGTACGGTGCCGGGACCCACCGATGGCAGCTGGTCGACATCGCCCACCAGTATGATGTGGGCTTTGTCCGGTAGCGCATCGAGAAAGCTCGCCATCAGGTGGATATCGATCATCGATGCCTCGTCGACTACGAAGAGATCGCCCTCGAGTCTGGCGGTGCGATTTTTGGCAAAGCCACCGCCAGGCTGAAACTCAAGTAGGCGATGGATGGTAGATGCCTCCCGCCCTGTGCTATCGCTCAGGCGTTTGGCGGCTCGGCCAGTCGGAGCGCAGAGCACGGTGCGTACGGTGGCGCTGGTGAGGATCTGTAGAATGGCATTGAGGATGGTCGTCTTGCCCACGCCGGGGCCACCAGTGATGATGTAGCTCCTATGGCGTAGGGCTCCGGCGACTGCCTGAGCCTGTTCGTTGCCGAGTTGGATTTGGTTTTTCTCCTGAAAGTGAGCGATCGCTTTCTCGGCATCGAGATCGGCGTGCCTGGCTGGCTGGTCGCACATACTGCGCAGGATATCTGCCACCTGGCACTCCGCTCGGTAGCAGTCTAGCCCGTAGATCATCTCGCCCTCGGCGACTAGCTGCTCGTCGCGCAGTAGCTCGGCCAGAGTGGTCTGGACCAGCTCCGGCTCGGTCTGTAGGATAGCAGTCGTCTCGGAGATCAGGCGCTCCTGTGGCAGGCAGCAGTGGCCTTTGCCAGCGGCGACTTCTACGATGTGGTGCAGACCAGCGGCGACGCGCTTGGGAGAGTTGTCGGCCTGGCCCATTTTCCGTGCGATGTCATCGGCCGTTTTGAAACCGACTCCCGGCAGGTCGGCCACGAGTTGATAGGGGTTCTGCCTCAGGATGTGGGTGGCGCGATCGCCATACTCTTTGTACAGTCGATTGGCCTGGCTGGGAGATAGGCCGTGGCCGTGGAGAAACAGCATGATCTCGCGCACGGCCTTTTTCTGGATCCATGAGTTCTTTATCTCCAGGCGTCGCTTTTTACCGATGCCTTCGACTTGCTCGAGCTTCTGAGAGTGATTTTCGATGATGTCGAGGGTCTCCTTGCCAAACTTGGCGACGATCCGTTTGGCGTACAGCTTGCCGATACCATCGATCAGGCCGCTGGAGAGGAATTGCTCCACTGCCTTGGCTGTCTGCGGTGGCTGGGGGTAGATGTGGGTGGCTTTGAACTGTTTGCCAAACTTTGGGTTGTCATGCCATTCGCCCTTGGCTTTGAAGCTTTCTCCTATGGTAATGGCTGGTAAAACGCCCAAAACCGTGGTGGCATTGATCGACTCAGAGGTCTGTGCCTGAAAGATGGAATAGCCATTCTCGTCGTTGTGAAAGGTGATCGCATGCACCGCCCCCTCGATTTCGCTGAGATCTGCTTGGTTTGGTCCCATCGGTAAAAATTATAAATTCGTGCGACTCTGTGCCTTTACAACCTAGATACGATGCCGCATATTCCGCGCCTAATGGAGATCACACCCATACTATCGGTTCTTTTAACAGCGATCATCATCCTTGTCAGCATCCTTATTGTTTTAGTGGTGCTGGTGCAGCGTCCCAAGCAAGAGGGCTTGGGGGCAGCATTTGGCGGTGGCGCATTCGATTCTGCACTGGGTGCTCACACGACGGATGTGCTCCAGAAGATCACGACTTATCTGGCGATCATCTTTTTTGCCTCGTCGATCGGTCTGGCCATGGTCAAGTCTCGCGAGTTCACCAAGTCAGCCGCTAACGATGTGCTAGAGCAAGTGGACGAGCAGGATGAGCCAGCACCAGTGCTGCCGCCAGTGCTAGACGACGCTCAGCCAGATGCACCAGCTCCAGCTCCTGCAGCAGCTACAGAGGATGCACCTGCGCCAGCGCCTGCTGCGGCGACTACGGAGGATGCAGCTCCTGCTGACGAGCCTGCTACCCAGGAGTAAGCCTTTTAAAAGGGGTAAAAGAGGAGAGTTTGATTTAGTCTCGGAGCTGGCGTGAAGGATCATTCATTCGGCCAGCTCACTCAGGCTCTCGTTTGCGTCCTTATCGCGTCGATTCGATCGATCGGCCATGTCTTTGGAGGGAGAGCGGTAGAGCTTTTTGCTCCTCAGGGAGACTCTTCTGCAGAGTTCCCGTCTCGCATCATCATCCGATCGCCCAATCCGCTGGGCGATGCCTGTATGTCGATCCCGGCGATTCGTGCCATCCGAGCTAGCCTGCCGGATCATGTCGAGCTGACGATCCTTTGTCGAGAAAATTTGCGGCCACTATGGAGTCGCCAGCCCGAGATCGGGGAGGTGATCGCCATCCCAGGTAGGCAGAAGCCTCACGTCGTAGCTGGGCTCATTCGGTCTCAGCAGCAGAGCTATGAGGCAGCGATACTGCTGCCCAATTCGACTAGCTCTGCGCTAGAGATGGTCATGGCGGGTATCCCAGCGGTCTACGGCTATGCCGGTCATTTGCGCAAGATTTGGCTGAAGGGGGTAGTGCCTGCTCCGCCTAGTGAGCCACCTATGCACCATCTAGAACGCTATCTGCGTATCGCTGAGCACTTGGGTGCTGATGTGTCGGACCGAGATAAGCTGCTTCTTGTTTCGCAGCCTCCACAGCCGATCGTGGCGAGTATGCGGGAAGTGCGCATCGGTATCTGTCCAGGAGCGGAGTATGGGGAGGCCAAGCGCTGGCCGTTGGAAAGATTTCGAGATATGATCGGTCTGGTTCGCGAGGGCTTGTCTGGTCAGGAGGTGACCCCAGTCATCGTCGGTAGCCCAGCTGAGCGGGGGCTTGGCGAGCAGCTGGAGGAATGGGTAGATGGTCCTGTGGAGAATCTGGCAGGAAAGACGACGGTGGGAGAGCTGGTGGATAAGCTCAAGACATGTCATCTGGTGATCAGTAATGACACTGGGACGATGCATCTGGCTGCGGCGCTAGGCGTTCCCACAGTGGGTATTTTTGGTTCGACGGATCCTAATCTTTCGAGCCCGGTTGGGGATCAGCATCGGATCATTCTGGAGAAAGCTGACTGCAGCCCCTGTTTTAAGCGCGATTGTCCGATCGATTTTCGCTGTATGACCAGTATCTCGCCCCAGCAGGTCGCTGGAGAGGTGTTGAAGATGCTGGTTTAGAGCTGTTGATTTTAAGCGACTTGTGCTAATTTTTGAATTTTATTCATTTTTTGGTCACATATTCGCTCACATCATCCAATAGAGAATAACAAGACGGTTAGGCTGTTATTCCCTCCTTAATGTTTTGTGAAATCCCCAAGAATTAAAATCCCCGAAGTCAGGATTTGCATCCTGGGTGGGCCGGAGTCCCCCTCCGGCCCATCCCCCACTCAAAGTTCTTTATGGGAGGGTGTCATATTGCCATGGCGGCACTTATTAATAGTGTAAGCTCTGTTTGGTTAAGTTACGCAGCCAAGGCTGTTGCTAATTACCTGCCTGCTGGAAAGGCTTTCCCTAAGCGAATTCGCGGTGTTTTTTATTATTTCCATAACAAGGCGAGGGCTAGTTTAAAAATCTCAAAAATTTCCGGTTGCCCTCTCAAAGCTTCCCGTTATATTCCCCGCCCTTCCCTCCTGCGGGATCCAATGGGAAGGTTGTTTGGTCGATGAAATATGAAGGCCCAGCAGTGCTTAGCTACCCTCGAGGGTGATTGAGTGAGATTCCGCGATAACAATTTTAAAACTTAGCAACGGAGACGTATGCCAACTATTAACCAACTCGTTCGTAAAGGAAGAAAGGATAAGCCTTTCAAATCCAAGTCGCCAGCACTGGACAAGTGTCCTCAGCGTCGTGGGGTTTGTCTGCAGGTTTACACCAGGACTCCTAAGAAGCCGAACTCAGCTTTGCGTAAGGTTGCTAAGGTCCGTCTGACCAATGGTCAGGAAGTCATCGCCTACATCGGTGGTGAGGGTCACAATCTCCAAGAGCACTCCATCGTCCTAGTTCGCGGTGGTCGTGTGAAAGATTTGCCAGGTGTTCGTTACCACGTCGTTCGTGGTGCTCTCGATACCTTGGGCGTTGAGAACAGAAAGCAAGCTCGCTCCAAATACGGTGCGAAACGACCGAAGGGCTAGTAATGGCGGCCCTGATGGGTCAGTTCTATTATTAGTCTTCGGCGATACGAATGTTTACAGATTTTACTGAAATAATCCTATGTCCCGAAGAAAAAGAGTCTATACAAGACCAGAGAAGCATGACCCGCGCTATGATAGTGCGCTGGTCGCTAGCCTTATCTCTAAGGTGATGTCACAGGGTAAGAAGGCCCTGGCAGAGCGTATTGTCTACGCTGCTATCGATCGAGCAAACGAGGGCGGCGAGTCTGTCGATCCTCTAGAGGTGCTCAATCGTGCGATTGAGAATGCTAAGCCTCGCGTCGAGGTGAAAAGCCGTCGTGTCGGTGGTGCTACCTATCAGGTGCCTCTCGAAGTGACAGCTGAGCGTCAAGAGTCGCTGGCTATGCGTTGGATTGTGAATGCAGCACGCGGTAAGCGTGGTACTCCGATGCACGTCGCTCTGTCTAACGAGATCAAGGATGCAGCTACCAACCAGGGTGCTGTGATCCGTAAGCGCGACGAAACTCACAAGATGGCTCAGGCAAACCGTGCCTTTGCTCATTTCCGTTGGTAATCGAACTTTAGCTCTCTCCTATCTCTGACTGCTGCTCTTCAGCATCCGAAGTCTTTTGACCGAACTCTCAAGATGAGTGCGCCCGTCCATAACTCCCCTAATCGGGAGTATCCATTGGAACGCACCCGAAATATCGGGATTGCGGCGCACATCGATGCTGGAAAGACAACCCTGACTGAGCGGATCCTGTTTTATACAGGTATGATCCACAAGCTCGGTGAGGTGCATGATGGCCAGGCCACTACGGACTGGATGCAGCAAGAGCAGGATAGGGGGATCACTATTACCTCTGCAGCTGTCACCTGTACGTGGAAGCAGTTGGAAGAAGAGGCGGTAGTAAAGAATTTCACCGGCCAAGATCAGCGGGTGAATATCATCGATACTCCGGGTCACGTCGATTTTACCGCAGAAGTTGAGCGCTCGTTGCGAGTGCTCGATGGAGTGGTGGTTGTCTTTTGTGGTGTGGCTGGTGTGCAGCCTCAGTCAGAGACAGTTTGGCGGCAGGCTGATAAGTATGAGGTGCCGCGCATCATCTTTGTGAATAAGATGGATCGCACGGGTGCCGACTTTCAGGCAGTCGTCGAGGATGTGCGCGAGAAGCTCAAGGCGAACGCCGTTCCTGTGTTGATCCCGATCGGGTCTGAAGATGATTTGTCAGGTCAGATCGATGTGGTCAATCTCCGCTCGGTTACTTATTCTGATAGTGATCTGCTCGGCTCGACTTACGAGCTAGGTGAGTTGACTCCAGATCAGCTTGAAGTCGCTGAATCGGCTCGTGAGAGTCTGATCGAGGCTCTAGTCGATGCTGATGATGAGCTAGGTATGAAATTCCTCGATGAGGAGGAGATTACTAGCGAAGATATCAAGGCGGCTTTGCGTCGCGCGACTGTAGCGAATAAGTTGATTCCTGTTGTCGGTGGTTCTGCTTTTAAGAACAAAGGGGTTCAGGGTTTGCTTGATGCGGTGATCGATTATCTGCCTAGCCCGATTGATGCTCGTGCAGCTGTCGGTACCAAGGATGCAGAAAGCACTGATCTAGTCGAGGCGCCTGCTAGCGATATGGGTAAGACCTGTGCGCTAGTGTTTAAGCTTTGGTCGGATAAGTATGTGGGTAAGCTGGTCTTTATTCGCGTTTACTCCGGAACCATTTCCAAGGGCGATCAGATCATCAATTCTCGCACTGGTAAGAAGACTCGCATCGGGCGTGTCATTCAGATCCAGGCGAGCGATCACAAGGATGTCGATACCTGTTATGCAGGGGATATCGCTGCTGTGGTCGGTATGAAAAATGTCCGCACTGGCGACACGATTCATGCGGATGGTTTCGATATCATGCTCGAGCCGCCTGCGTTTCCGGATCCAGTTATCTCTATGGCGGTCGAGCCCAAGACGACAGCGGATTCCGACAAGATGTCTGATGCTTTGGCCCGTCTTTCCGACGAAGATCCTACTTTCACAGTATCTACCGACGAAGAGACCGGCCAGACCATTATCGCAGGTATGGGTGAGCTGCATTTGGAGATCATCCGCTCGCGCATGGAGCTTGAGTTTTCCGTGCAGTCGAATGCAGGTAAGCCGCAGATCGCCTATCGCGAGACGATTACCACGGATGCCAAGGGTGAAGGGAAGTTGATCATCGACAAAGAGGTGGCTGGCAAAGGGCAGTATGCTCACGTCACACTCAATCTTTCACCCAATCAGCGTGGTGAGGGTATTACTATCGATAACAAGATTGACCATAGTGATGTGCCTAAGATTTATCACGAGTCAGTCATGCAGGGAGTGCGCGAGGCTGCCATCAATGGTGTGCTGATGGGTTATCCTGTCATCGATGTGCATGTGACATTGACTGGTGGTAGCTCCCACGAGACTGATAGCAGCGAGCAGTCATTTAAGACCGCTACGGTGCTGGCTATGCGCAATGCTTATGAGCAAGGCGCTTCTATTTTACTCGAGCCGATCATGACGGTCGATGTCGATACCCCTGAAGAGTATCAGGGTGACATCATCGGCGATTTGAACCGCCGCCGCGGGCAGATCAGCGAGATCGACTCACGCAACGGTTTTAGTCAGATAAAGGCAGAGGTGCCCCTCGGTCCTATGTTTGGCTACTCCACAGATATGCGCAGCCTATCGAAAGGTCGTGCAAGTTTTTCAATGGAACCCAAATGCTTCGAAGAGGTGCCTGCCAATGAGATGGCCCGCCTAAAGGAGCAAATGTACTAAACAACCAATTTTAAGAAAATAACGGTAACAACCACACTGAGATGAACCAAAGTATCAGAATCCGCCTCCGGGCATATGACTCTCGCCTACTCGATAAATCGACAGTAGACATCGTCGACACAGCTAAGCGCACTGGTGCCCGGGTATCTGGCCCGATCCCTCTGCCGACACGTATCGAGAAGTTCAGTGTGAACCGCTCACCTCACGTGAATAAGAAGTCAGCTGAGCAGTTCGAGATCCGCACGCACAAGCGTCTGCTGGAGATCGTAGAGCCGACAGCGCGCACGGTGGATGAGCTGAAAAAGCTGAATCTACCAGCTGGTGTAGACATCACGATTAAGATTTAGATTCTTTCCATTTTAAGTAACTCAACCGCAACCCGAACCATAGAAAGGCCATAAGCCATGATCGGATTAATAGGTAAAAAAGTAGGCATGACTCGTATCTTCGACGAGGACGGCAAATCAATCGCCGTGACAGTCGTAGATGTCAGCAACAATGAATTCGTCCAGCAGAAGAGCACTGAGAGCGATGGTTACACTGCAGTGCAGGTGGCTTACGACGATCAGAAAGAGCACCGTTTGAACTCTGCTCAGCTAGGTCACAGCAAGAAGCACGGTGCTTCTCCAAAGCGCAAGACTCTCGAGTTTCGTCTCGATAGCGACGAGCAACTCCCAGGTGATTCTGAGCACCCAGGTATGGATATCTTCGAGGAAGGTCAGTGGGTCGACGTGATCGGCACTTCCAAGGGTAAAGGTTTCCAGGGTGTCGTGAAGCGATTCAATTTCGCAGGTCAGCCACAGTCGCACGGTCACATGATGCACCGTCGTCCAGGTGGTGTGGGTGCTGGTACCACTCCAGGCCGTATCTGGAAGAACTGTGAAATGCCTGGTCGCCACGGTAACTACCGTAAGACAGTGCAGAATTTGAAGGTTGTTAAAAAGCGCCCAGAGGACAATGTGATCCTTATCAGTGGTGCTGTCCCGGGAGCCAAGGGAGGTTATCTCGTGATTCGCCCAGCGGTGAAGCATGAGCATGCTCCTCAGGATCTCACACCGAAGCAAAAGGAAGAGCCCGCCGCAGAGGAGGCGTCTGAAGAATCAGCAGAAAGCTAAGAACCCAAGAGGCAAAGAGCTAAACGCTAACAATTAACCGCTACAAGAAAATGGCAGCTAAAAGTATCAGTATCGCAGACGCCCAAAAGGCAGACATCCAACTCGTAGAGGATGCCGAGGTCGGTGGTCAGGCAGTGCACGATGTGATCGTCGCCTACCAGGCAAACCGCCGCACAGGTTCTGCAAACACCAAGACTCGTGGTGAGGTAGCCGCTACCGGTAAGAAGCCTTTCCGTCAGAAGGGCACCGGCCGCGCACGTCAGGGTGGTAATGCATCTCCAGTCCACCGTGGAGGTGGTGTCGTCTTCGGTCCACGTCCACGTGACTACTCGAAGAAAGTGCCTAAGGGCATCAAGCGACTCGCTTTCTCAAAAGCACTCACTGTGCGCATCAATGATGGCGATGTCCTGTCTACAGGTTCATTCGCTGTAGAAGATGGCAAGACTAAGTCTTTCATGAAGGAAGTAACAGGCCTCACTGGTGACGCTAAGAAAGTGCTCATCGTGGCTAACGAGTTCAGCGAAGAGACTTATCGCTCCGGTCGCAACGTCCAGTCCGTCCTTCTTATGACGGCTAGCGAGTTGAACACCGAGCACCTACTCCACTATAACAAGATCGTCATCGTCGAGGAGGCGATGAGCACTCTGGCAGCACGTACCGCTCGCTAGTCGATATAGATAGAACAATACTAACTACCAACCACGACGAACGAGAGATATGAAAGACATGTTTCAAGTGATCGATACGATCCAGCTCAGTGAGAAAGCAACGATCCTCACCGAGACAAACAACGAGTATGTATTCAAAGTGAATCCAGACGCGACCAAGGTGGAGATTCGCAAGGCAGTGGAGCAGCTCTTCGGCAAGAAAGTCGAGGCTGTCCGCACAGCGAACTACCAGGGTAAGAAGAAGCGCGAGCGTCGCGCAGATTTTGGCCGCACTAAGAAGTGGAAAAAAGCTTTTGTGCGCCTAGCAGAGGGTGAGGAGATCGAGCTCGCCTAACCCCACCGAAACAACGAACCAATTTTTAGAAAGGGTAGAGAACCATGCCACTAAAAACATTTAGACCACTGACCCCGTCGAACCGGTACAAGCAATTGCCGGATTTCGCCGAGATCACCAAGAGCACTCCTGAGAAGAGCCTCTGCCGTCCGATCAAAAAGTCTGGCGGACGTAACAATCAGGGCCGTATCACCTGTCGTCACCGTGGTGGTGGCCACAAGCGTAAGTATCGTCTCATCGACTTCAAGCGCTCCAAGCAGGGCGAAGCTACCGTCATCGGTATCGAGTACGATCCAAATCGCACGGCTCGTATTGCTCTAGTGCAGTATGAGGACGGCACTAAGTCATACATCTTGGCCCCTCGTGGTCTGTCTGATGGAGACAAAGTGTCCTCTGGCGAGAGTGCTCCGATCAAGCCGGGCTGCACATTGCCTCTGTCAAAAATCCCTACAGGTACTTCCATCCACAATGTGGAGCTGAAGCCTGGTCAGGGTGGTCAGGTCGCACGTAGTGCGGGACAGAGCTGTATGCTGAGCAACCGCGATGGCGGCTATGCTCTCGTCAAGATGCCTTCTGGTGAGATCCGCAAGATCAATGCCAAGTGTGTGGCAACTGTCGGCATCGTCGGCAACCACGAGCACATGAACCAGGTCAGTGGTAAAGCTGGCCGCACACGTTGGCGCGGTATCCGCCCGACAGTGCGTGGTATGTGTATGAACCCTGTCGATCACCCGAACGGTGGTGGTGAGGGTAAATCAAAGTCTGGTGGTGGTCGTCAGCACCTGAAGTCACCATGGGGACATGTGAAAGGCCAGAAGACTCGCAAGAAGTACAAGCCGTCAAATGCCTTCATCGTCGAGCGTCGCAAGAACAAGAAACGCCGTCGCTAATCACTTTATTTTACTAACAGCTAAACAAACTAGTTATGCCTAGATCGCTAAAAAAAGGTCCTTACGTCGAGGAGAAGTTGTTGATCAAAATCGACGACATGAACGAGAGCGGCAAGAAAAAGCCAATCAAGACATGGTCTCGTCGGTCAATGATCACCCCAGACTTCGTCGGACACACTTTCCTCGTGCACAACGGGAAAGAGTTTAAGTCCGTCTTCGTCACGGAGAACATGGTTGGCCACAAACTCGGTGAGTTCTCGATGACTCGTGAGTTCAAAGGTCACAGCGGCCACAATCCGAAGATCAAGGGTTAATCCATTTGATACCGAAACAGTAGGGATTCAGAGATGCCATTCAATCGACATAGCGCTGTCATACCAGCTAGCTGCCCCGTTCAGGTGCAGTCGTTGGGCGCTTATGTCTGTGTGGCGCTGACTCTGCTGTTTGGTTTGGGACTGGCATCGTCTCAGCAGCAGACTGCAGCTGTGCAGGAGCTGAAGGCGATGCTGCAGATGTCGCAGCAGAAGCTGGCCGAAGCCGAGGCTCGGAACGTGGAGTTAACTCGGCAGGCGGCCCAGACCCAGCAGGCAGCTGACCAAGCCAATGAGCGCCTCGAGGCACTCGGTATCGATTTGCTCCGCCCTGGGCGAGATGGTCTCGAACAGCGCCTGCTCAAGGCGGTGCGCGACTTGGATATTTACCGACAGGAAGAGCAGCAGAAGCGAGTGGCTCTGCACCAGTTGAGCGAAGCTTTTTTGAGTTACCTAGTGGCGACTCCAGAGGCTGCTGAGGCTCAGCGCGAGAAGGCTCAGCAGGCCTTGGCTAAGGCGGGCGAAAGCTTGTCAGAAGCCGGTAATCGCGCCGCTCAGGTTACCCGTCGACTAGAGAAATCACAGGTCATCAGTGTCGATCCACAGATAGGACTAGTGGTGCTCGATGCGGGGCGTGATTCCGGTGTGCGAGTGGGCACACCGATCACTATCGATCGTGATGATCAGACACTTTTTACCGCGCTCATCGTGGATGTGCGCCAAAACATTTCCGGAGCATTGCTCCAGAGTAGCGTCGGTAGTGGCGCAGCCGTTCAGGTGGGCGATCGTATCAGCCCCCTAGCGACACAGACCAATTTATAAAACTAACGAAAGAAGGAAAAAATGGACGTCGTATCGACTTACAAGTTTGCCAGGATCTCGGCTCGCAAAGCACGGGACGTTGCGCGTGAAATTCAGGGTTTGCCTGTGAATGAAGCACTCGACATTCTTGCGTTCACACCACGCAAGGGAGCAGAGCTCTTCGAGAAAACCATGAAGACTGCTCTCGCTGATGCTGAGCACAACTTCGAGCTGGATGTGGATCGCCTGATCGTGAAGGAAGCGACAGTCGGTGAAGGTCCTACTTTCAAGCGATTCAAGCCTCGTGCTCGTGGTAGCGCATCCGGTATCCGCAAGCGCACAGCTCACATCCGTGTGGTGCTGACCGACGAGGTGGAGGAGAATGATAAGGCCAAGCGCATCGATGTATCGCCAGAGAAGCGCAAAGACTAATGCTGGCCAGCTAATCAATTTAAAGAAAAAGTAAAAACGATATGGGACAGAAAGTTCATCCAGTGGGGTTTCGACTAGCAGTCAATAAAGACTGGGAGTCGAAGTGGTATGCCTCACCTAAAGAGTATGCCGACCAGCTGCACGAAGATCTTCGGATCCGCCGCTACCTAGACAATCGCCTGCAGAAAGGTGCCGTCTCACGCATCGTGATCGAGCGTGCGTGGAACAGTGTGCGAGTCACACTTCACACTTCTCGTCCAGGTCTGATCATCGGTAAGCGTGGTGCAGAGATCGAGGTGATGACGAATCACATCTCCAAGCTATGCTCCGGTAGCCAGGTCAAAATCGACATTCATGAGATCCGCCAGCCAGAGCTCGATGCTCAGTGGATCGCAGCACAGGTAGCCACCCAGCTCGAGCGCCGGGTCAACTTCCGTCGTGCTATGAAACGGGCCATCCAGACGGCCATGGACTTCGGTGCGGAGGGTATCCGTATTCGTTGTGCCGGTCGTCTTCAGGGTGCAGATATCGCCCGTTGTGAGAATTATCGTCAGGGCAAAGTGCCTCTTCAGACACTGCGTGTGCCTATCCATTATGGATTCGCCGAGGGTGAGACCGTTTGGGGTATCATCGGCGTTAAGGTATGGCTTAATAAGCCAGAGGACATCGAGGCCAAAGGTGGTCAAGGCCAGGGCCAGCGTCGTGGACGCGGAGGTCGTGGTGGAGATCGTCGTGGTGGCGGTGGAGATCGCCGTGGTGGTGGAGATCGTCGCGGCGGCGGAGATCGTCGTGGTGGCCCTAGAGGTGATCGAGGCGGTGCTCCTAGTGGTGATAGTAAGCCAGCCGAGTCCGCACCTGCACCAGCTGCAGACGCTGCACCAGCCAGCGAGTAGATTAAATCTTAAGTCTAGAGCCTGGCGCTCTAGCATCTAAAACCAACCAATTAAATTTTAAGTAAAGGAGGACGTCAGTTATGCCATTGATGCCAAAAAGAACCAAGTTCCGCAAAACACAGCGCGGAAGCCGTGCGGGCAATGCCCAGCGTGGTACGGAAGTGAGCTTTGGGGAGTATGGTCTCCAGTGCCTCGGCCGAGGCTGGATCACCAACCGACAGATTGAGGCCTGTCGTATTTCCATCAACCGTTACCTCAAACGTAAAGGCAAAGTCTGGATCCGAGTCTTTCCTCACAAGTCGATCACAGCTCGTCCACCTGAGACTCGTATGGGTAAAGGTAAGGGTCCTGTCGACGCATGGGTAGCAGTGGTTCGTCCAGGCACCATGATGTTCGAGATCTCAGGTGTGCCTGAGTCTGCTGCCAAAGAGGCACTCCGCCTAGCTTCCAACAAGCTCGGTGTCCGCTGCCGCTTCGTCAGCCGTGCCGATCAGTAGGATCTGATCTCCTATCGATTGTCTCTTTTTGAGATAAAGATACTTTTCAAGACTGAGGCTGGAAACGGCCTCAGTCTTTTTTTGTTTGGGGAGCGGTAGTATTGTGTCGGGTGCGCCAATTGCTATAGGACGTATGCTAGTTTATGGATTCTTTGGTAATATTCGATATAGACGGAACGGTATGCGATACGCAGGATGTGGAGGGGCGGTGTTACGCTCAAGCATTTAAGGAGGTGTTTGGTGTGTCGCTGGATACATTGGATTGGGCAGCTTTTGATGAGCCAACTAGTTCAGGGATTGTTCGTTCGGTAATCGGATCGAGTGCAGAAATCGAATCCAAAGAGGTGGTGTTTCGTGATCGATTTGTCGATTTGTTGCGGGCGGAAAAACCCAAGTTTCCGGGTGATTTTAGTCCTATTGCAGGAGCTGTAGAGCTCATTTCTCAATTATCAGCGGACTCGGCTGTGACGGTAGCGTTTGCTACGGGAGGCTATGATACTGAAGCAGAGTTTAAGTTGGAATGTTGTGGTATTGATATGCAACAGTTTCCGCATGCTACATCTAGCGATACGCCGAGGCGGAGAGATATTATTCCATTGGCCGCAAAACGGTCAGGATACGAATTATCTTCGGCTGTATATTTTGGTGATGCTCCATGGGATGTGCAAGCATGTGAGCGGCTGGGGATACCGATGATAGGTATCGGTAGGAGGAGTGAAGAACTTCGCGAATTGGGGCTCAATTTGGTTTTTAGGGATTTTTCCAATCCGGAGGAAGTGCGTCGCGGTATTCGTGAAGCAGATCGACTCCGCGATAGCGCTTGAGGTCTGTTATGCTTTTGAGTAGCTTCAAGTTATGAAGGTTTTTCCTATTTTTGTGTTCTTTTCCCTAATTGGAGTTTTGGTAGCGCAGGATTCTCGCACTTCCGGTAGTTCGGAGTTCATTCCTCTCAGTGATGAAAGATTATTCGATGATAAAAGCCTATCTGATGATAAACACCTGCTCGATGTAGATGGGGATCTGATTGAGCTTCCTCCTCTTCCTGATTTGCGAACTCCCAGCGAGGTGCGCCGAGATCAGAAACAGCGTCAATTGGAGGCTCAATCATCTAAAGACATTGCCGCTATGCGCCTAGAGTTGGAGCGTTTGAATGACATCATCGAAAAGATTTATTCGGAGAACAAGGAGTTGCGCAGGAAGCTGACTGCGCAGAATAAAGCTGAGGCAAAGGAGTAGTTTTGCCGTCGATTCATATCATTACCCATGCCGCCTATACCTTACACCGATGTGCCCTATGATCGCCCGAGAATCATGGGAATCGTCAATATCAATGACGATTCCTTTTCGGGAGATGGCACGCTGGAGGTGGATAAAGCCTTTGGGCAAGCTCGGCAATTTGTAGCCGATGGTGCGGATATCATCGATGTGGGTGGCGAGAGCGCTCGAACCAATCGTGAGGCAATAGCGATACAGGAGGAGATCGATCGCCTTCTGCCCTTCATCGAGAAGTGGCCATCCATTAGTGAGGGGCTGGAGCCAAAGTATGAGGAACAGCTATTCCCGCCACTATTGTCGATCAATACGTGGCGACCAGAGGTGATCGAGGCTGTCTTAAAGACCGGGCAGGTTGATTTGATCAATGATATCAGTGGTTTGCCAGACTCGACCAATGCAGACTTGTGTGCCCAGCATGGCTGCCCTCTGCTGATCATGCACACCGTCGGCCTGCCGAAGGTGGCGCACACCTCGCAGAGCTATGTGGATGTCTGGCAGGCGATGGAGGAGTTCTTCGAGGAGAAGATCGCCTTAGCTCGCCAGGCAGGCCTGAGCGATAGCCAGATCGTGATCGATCCCGGTATCGATTTTGCCAAGCAAAAGGATGATAATCTGAAGATCTATCGAGATATCGAGCGCTTGCACCGCTTTGGGTTGCCTGTGTTGTTGCCGATTTCGAGAAAGACTGTGATCGGAGATGTGCTCGATCTGCCCGACCCGGTGGATCGCGATAGCGGCACGATTGCTTGTTTGGCCAGGGGGATATCGTCGGGTGCCCAGATCTACCGTGTCCACCATGTGAAGGCCGCTGTGGAGGCCGCCCGAGTGCTTACGGCCATCACCTCACGGTAGCGGTTGGGCCTGTGGTTTCTTTTTCTTAGGTGGCTGCAGCATCTCAGAGACCGCTGCTATGCCAAAGTCAGTTTCGATTAGCAGAGGCTCGCCAGCCTCGCTCAGGTAGAAGCGTATCGAGTCTTCGCCGAGTTGGGGGAGGCGCAGCTTCATCAGGTAGACGGGGAGGGGCTTGCCGTGAAAGATTCTCTGTCCTCGGTAGGAGTGGATCTCCCAGTCGAGAGATTCCTGGCCGCCAGCTTCTTCGATCATGCTGCTGAGCATGGGATTGGATTTCACCATGGCTATAGCGTTGGGGTCGATTTTGCCGTCTTTTGCGCTGTTGTATTTGAACATCGACGCCCCGGATACCAGCAGCTCAGCTTCCATGGTTTGCTTTTGCTCATCCATCACAGCGCGGATCGTCATGTCGCTGGATGGGAGGCGCATCAGGAAGGAGCCACCGAGTATCGAGTAATCTTCGCTGATACTCTGGGTCATACGAAAGATGGCTCCCTTCAGTCCCGGGTATTTATCACCGAAGACATTACCGGATAGAGAGATTTCGGCTGGATTTTCTGCATCGCGATCGGCCGCCGTCACCCTCAGCTCACCGATTTTATCGCCATGTTCGAGCACGGTCATCCGTGTGTTATCATTCCAGGCGAAGAAAGCCTCCAAGGGGCGGCGGGGATCGATTTCTGAAAGACCGGCATCGGGCGGAGTCATCACTGTCTTGATGAGCCAGCCGGTGGCGAAGAGCCAAAAGATCACCACGAAAACCTGGAAAGCACGAACCATATCTCTAGAGCTGCTAAGGATAACCCCAATCACCGCGAAATGGCAGCACACTTTTTCTTGAATCGCTGTCTGCGCGATGTCTGGTGTCCTGCGATGACTGACTACGCCATACTTCGCGACCTGATCGCGATCGATTCTCCTTCTGGCAAGACTCAGGCCGCCAGTGACTACATCCATGCACGTCTAGATGAGCTGGGCGTGGCACCCTACCGGTCAAACAAAGGCGCTGTAGCCTGTCGATTCTCAGATAGCCCGCGGCTGGCGATCGCAGCGCATGTCGATACTCTCGGTGCGATGGTGTCGGGCATCAATGGCGATGGAACGATCCGATTTACCCTGATCGGGGGGCTATCGCTGACTGGGGCGGAAGGGGAGTATGTGACCATCGAGACGCTGGAGGGGCGCCGCTATACTGGGACGATCCTGCTGAACAATCCCTCTACCCATGCCAATCGGGAAAAGGACACGACTATCCGTGGCCTGCACAATATGCACGTGCGCCTGGACGAGAGGGTTTACTCCTACGACGACGTCGCAGAGCTGGGAATACAGAATGGCGACTATATTTGCCTAGATACGCGCTATCAGGAGCTGGAGAGCGGGTTCATCAAATCGCGATTTCTCGATAATAAAGCGGGTTGCTTGATCCTGATCGAGCTGGCTCGCCAGTTGGCCGATAAGCAGGTGCCGGTGGAGCTGTATTTCTCCAACTACGAAGAGGTCGGTCACGGTGGGGCCTGTGGATTTTCCGATACGATAGAGGAGCTACTGGTCATCGATATGGGAGTGCTCGGCGCTCCCTGCGAGGGCAGCGAGGAGGCGTGCTCGATCTGCGCGAAAGATAGCACGGGGCCCTACGACTACGAGATGCGCCGTCGCCTCGTATCATTGGCCATGGATAGGCATATCCCCTTTGCTCAGGATGTGTATCCATTTTACGGCAGCGATGGGTCTGCCGCTCTCAGTGCGGGCAATGATTTCCGCGTCGCTCTGATCGGCCCAGGTGTCGCTGCCTCGCACAGCACCGAGCGCACTCACAAGCGCGGGATAGAGGCCACCATCCAGCTATGCCGCGCCTACATCAATGCCTTTTGCGGCGAATGATAGGGGGATTGTACCCTATTGAATGAAAACTGTACCCTATTGAATTGAGGGTTATTTGAGCTTCTCAAAAGCTATCGCAGTCGCTTCGGCCATGGCGCGGCGATTGCCGTGCTGCTCGACCCAGTCTCTGCCTCGGGGGCCTGCAGTGCTGTCGGTTGCGGCTAGCTGGGTAGCTAGGTGATCGGTATCGCCATGGGTGAAGAGGCTGCCTCCGGAGCTGCTATTTATGATCTCTGGGAAGGCACCTCGATCGGGGGCTACTACGGGTATGCCACATGCCATCGCCTCGAGTAGGTAGAGGCCTTTGGGCTCGACAAAGCGGGCTGGCACGCAAAAGACGTCGATCGTCTGAAAGAAATCCAACTTGCCAGAGTGGTCGGTCGATCCGAGGTGGGTGAAGCGATCTGATAGACCCGCGGCCTCTAGGCGTGCGATCTGGTCGCTGAAGAAAGCTTCGTCTTTGGCGGATAGCCAACCTCCGGTGATGAGCTGATAATCGGGGTCTTGATCAGCTAGTTTTAGAAATGCGCTGATGATCAGGTCGAAGCCTTTTTCCGGGCAGATGCGAGCGAAGTAGCCGATAGTTTTTCCATGAGTCTCACGCTGCTGTCGAGCCTGCCAGACGCCATCGTACTCAGATACATTGATGCCCAGAGGAGTGAGGTGAAAGCGCTCGGGCGCGATCTCTAGTAGATCGCACATGCGGTCTCGGTAGTAGCTGGAAAAGGTAATGAAACCATCTGCCAGCTGTGCCAGCGCTTTCATCTGGTCGAGGATCTTGGTGTGCCATGGCTCGGTGAGCTCGTCGAGAAAGACATCGTCGCCCTGTAGGGTCACGAGGATGGGGATATCCAGTTCGCGTTTTAGCGCTGGGATGGAGCCGCCGACGAGTAGATTGGTCAGGCAGATGAGGTCGGGTTTTTCGGTCTCCTTCAGCCAGTGGATGAGTTTCTTTACTTCACGCTTTTGGTAGCCATCTTCGCCTTTGGCCATGGATAGTGTCATCTCTCCGAGCTCAGCGGCATCGGTAGAGATATTGCCAGAGGCGACACGTTTGAGAAATTTGGGGCTATCGATCCATCTATCGAGTAGACCGGGGAGATGGCGAAAGATGGGCACCTTTTGCTGCAGGTAGACATTCACCCCGCCGAAGAAGACTCGATCGATGGAGCGGTCTTCATCGTCGGTGCGGATGGGAGTGTATAGGGGGAGTAGCGATATATCCCATCCCATGTCCTGTAGCTCGGCTACGAGGGCATTGTCGCGCATGCAGCTGCCACAGTACATGCCGCCTGCTCCGGCTGTGATGTAGGTGACTTTCATGAGTTTTTTCAGGGGTTAGCCATCGTAGACCACATCGCCATACGGCTCGGTAGCCTCAGCCGAGTGGAATAAGCCATCTGCTCGGTCGAGGTAGCCATTCTTTCGATGGATGGTGATCATGTACAGCTCCTCGCGGGTGAAGGGTACTTTCCAGATGAAGAATCGAGTCGCATCCTGAGCCTCGCGCTGAGCTTGCCGCCAGATCTCCATCTCCTCCTCGGTCACGGTGGCGGTGCCGTCGATCAGTTGGGCGAGTCGGTCATCATCGTCGATCAGGTCCTCGAGGTCGGCAGGGGCGAATTCATCGTCATTGATACGGCGATAGCAGTGGCCCTGGGCCTCGGCACCGATACCGCCTCGCGCGATACCCAGGATCTCGGCTAGCTCGTCGAGGTCGTTGTAGCCCTCGGCTAGCCATTCGTCGGCTAGCTTTTGCGCGTGAGGTGTGAGTTTCATTCGGTTGCTTATTATTTTAGTTCATTCTCGTACCAGACGATGTTTTGGCTGGCCTGACCGGCGATCAGCACATCGAGATCGCCATCGCCATCCATATCGATGGTACGGGTATCGTAGGATCCCTGGTCGATACCTATCACACGTTTGGTGAAGCTGCCTTTGCCATTATTTTCGTACCATGTGGCGATGCCATCGGCCTCTTTGCCGCAGGTGATGGCATCGGTATCGCCATCGGCATCGAGGTCGGCTAGGGCCAGCGAGTGCGGGTAGGCGATCTCGGGGTCGATTTCGATTTTCTCGAAATCGGGTCCTCGAAACCAGAGCACACCAGCACCGTGGCCGCGAGTGGCAAAGAGATCCATGTGCCCATCGGCATCGAGATCGGCTGGCAGGATATTCGACGCACCAGGCTCGGCATCCGAGAGCAGATGCTTTTTCCAAGTCTGGGTGGGGTCTTGGGGCTGCTGCCACCAGGCAAACCATTCGCCCCCTGGGAAGCCGCTACCACCCTTGGCACCGCAGGCGATGTCTGGCCGACCATCGCCATCGAGATCGCCGATACCGGTGTAGTGCGAGCCGCCGGGTGCATCGCCTGCAGCAAAGATATGCCGTGGCCAGGCAGAGCTGGAGTGAGGCTGGGCAGGAGGAGTGAGCCAGGCGATGCTATTGGGGTAGTCGGTGCCTTTGGCGCGGCCGGAATTGGCGATCAGGTCCAGCTTTCCATCGCTATCCACATCGTCAGTGATCAGGCAGTGGGTGCCGAGGATCTCATCGTCGACCGTGCGGTAAGTCCACGGTGTGGTCGGATCGTCGGGGCATTCCAGCCAGAATACCGTATTGCTCGATCCGACGAAATCCTGATCGCCATCGCCATCCACATCCATCAGACAGGAGTGGATGCAGGCCGAGCGGACTTTATTGCGAGAGGTGGCATCGGCGTGATCAAAGACCTTCACCGACTGCCAGTCAGGGCCCATGTATAGGTGGACGGCGCCGCTATGGCTGCTCATCACATCGATCTGGCCATCCCCAGTCCAGTCGCAGGCCACGGCGGAGTGGATCTTGCTGAGGATAGGCCGCTGGATGGTGTGCTTTTTCCAAGTGTCTTGGGCGGCAGCAGGGAGTCCGAGAGCGGTGATCGCGAGTATCAAAAAGAGTTTCATTTTCGGAACAGACTATCCCGTCTGTCCCTAAGTGCAGGGAACTGATCGCGCCAATCTAAAACCTCGGTCAAGTTGAGGTCAGCGGTCACGACTCCGGCGTCGCAGCCTGCATCGGCTATGATCGTCCCCTGCGGATCGATTGCCAGAGAGTCGCCGGCGTAGTCGAGATTGGGGTCCGCGCCGCAGCGGTTCACCCCGATGACGTAGGCTTGGTTCTCGATGGCTCGGGCTTGCAGCAGGGTGCGCCAGTGCTCACGGCGCTTGGCAGGCCAGTTGGCGATGGCTATGAGTAGCTGCGCCGCTAGGGCTGTGCCTGCTCGATAGAGCTCGGGGAAGCGCAGATCGTAGCACACCGTCGGGCATACCTGCCAATCTCCTATCGAGGTGCATTGCACCTGGCTGCCTGCGGCGTAATGGAGTTGCTCGTCGCCGTAGGAAAAGGGGTGAATCTTTTCGTAGCGGCAGGCGATCTCGCCAGATGGAGTCGCTAGGACGGCACAATTTTTTGGCTTTCCCTCACCATTTGGGGCGATTTTGGCGAGCCCGCCTATCACGTGGGCGCCTTTTTCCTTTGCGAGCGCTATCAGAAAGCTCTCGGTCTGGCCTAGATCAGGCTCGGCGATCTCGGCCGCAGCCATGGTGAAGCCTGTGGCAAATAGCTCGGGTAGCACGATGAGGTCGGCAGAGGTGTCGGCCAGATAGTCCCGCACGCGGTCAAAGTTGGCCACTTTGTCTTCCCAGAGGATGTCGGATTGTACTAGGGCTGTGCGCATGGCTGAAAAGATTACTTACTTTCGGTCAGAGGTAGGAAATAGCCTTTTATGCACCGAGGATCACGCACACAGATTTGAATATGATTTCTCTCTCGAAATCCTGCGGTCGGATATGGTTCGGCTCCCTCTTGAAACATGCCTCGTACCGTATCAAAAGCAGGTAAGCCATCCCGTTCGCGCGTGGCGTGAACAGACTGAATCACAGCACAGTCCAATTCGCGACGGAGTCTATCCTTGCCGCTACTATTGGTTGGTAGTTTTTCACCGCTGGCCTGAAAAACAGATCGTAAGGTGTTGTAACCATCCCTGATTAACTGAAAGTCGGATCGCCTCCATAAGCTCAAACAGGCTCCTAAGTCGATGACGGCACCCAAAACATAGGGCTCAAAAAGAGACGCATCCGTGTGCTTGGATTTTTCAATAGCCCACTCCATAGCTCGAGTAGGGTCGTCTTCCCAGAAATAAATACCATGTCCCAACCAATCATAGACATTGCGGCTAGGGGTGATGGTGGCATCTCCAACTAACACTCGATCAGCGAAAGCTCGATCGCAGCCATGGTAGCCGAGGATGTAGCCGGGATTCGTGGCTACTTTCTGTTTCATTCTTCACCGTACAACTCGGCGTTGCGCACCCTCACCCGCTCCATCATGCGCTCGTACCTCTGTCTCGGAGTCAGGGGGTCTGGCTCGGGGCGGCACTTATTCATTAACTCCAGAAATTCGCGTGCCACTTCGGGATTCTCTTCAATCTCCTCCCTTAGCCGACGCATCGCTCGAACTGTAGCCAAGCGATCATCTTCTGTCGTGTATCCTGTCATGACTGTAATTGAGAATACCTCCAATTACTGAAACCGTCAATTGCACCCTTCTTTGTCGCAACTTTCACTTGATCATTGCTTCGATCTTCCTAAATAGTTTCTATGGGTGAACTACCTCTTGGTCTCAGTTTCGACGACGTTCTCATGGTGCCGCAGCACAGCGCGGTATTGCCAGCAGAAGTCGATATCTCCACGCATCTGACTAGCGACATACCGCTGACAGTCCCGGTCGTGTCTTCCGCGATGGATACCGTCACTGAGGAGACTCTCGCCACGGCTCTGGCTCGGCAGGGTGGTATCGGTGTGATCCACCGAAATATGCCGATCGCTGACCAGGTCGAGATGGTCGCTAGGGTGAAGAGAGCTGAGAATACCGTGATCCCCGATCCTTTTACCGTGCGTGCCGACATCACGCTGGCCGATCTGCAGGCGATCATGGATGAGCTGGGTGTGAATGGCTTTCCCGTGGTCGATGACGATCGTCGTCTGGTCGGTATGGTCACTAGTCGCGACATCTGGTATGTCGAGGATACATCGGCTCTCGTCTCATCGGTGATGACACCGCAGGAGAAGCTGGTGACAGCCCCGATCGACACCAAGATGAGCGATGCTCGCCGCATCCTCCACGATGGCCGTATCGAGAAGCTGCCTCTCCTAGATGCTGAGGGACGTCTGGCCGGTATGATCACGGCGCAGGATATCGAGAATCGTCAGAAATTTCTAAACGCAGCTAAAGATCCCAACGGCCAGCTGCGCGTGGGCGCTGCTATCGGTGTGGGCGAAGATACTTTCGACCGAGCCCAGGGCGTGATCGAAGCCGGTGCCGATGCCGTCTTTATCGATGCTGCCACTGGTCACACCACCAAGGTGATGGAAGTCGTCAGCAAGCTACGTAGCGACTATGGCGTGACTGTGGTGGCTGGTAATGTGGTGACCGAACAAGGTGCCAACGACCTGATCGATGCCGGTGCCTGTGCGGTAAAAGTGGGCGTGGGCCCTGGATCTATCTGTACGACTCGAGTCATCGCAGGGGTCGGTGTGCCGCAGTTCACCGCGATTCAGACCGTGTCTAAAGTGTGCCGAGAGCGGGGCGTCGCGACCATCGCCGATGGCGGTATCCGCTACTCAGGAGATATCGTGAAGGCCATGGCTGCCGGTGCCGATCTAGTCATGCTCGGTTCGCTGCTGGCAGGCTGTAAAGAAAGCCCCGGTGCTATCGTGAACTACCAGGGCCGTACTTGGAAAGAATACCGCGGCATGGGCTCTCTGAAGGCCATGCGTAAAGGCTCTGGCGATCGCTATGGGCAAAACTCGTCTGGCAAACTCGTCGCCGAGGGAGTCGAAGCTCGGGTGCCCTACCGTGGCCCACTGAGCGACACGATTTTCCAGCTACTGGGCGGTCTGCGCAGTGGTATGGGCTATGTCGGCGCGAATTCGCTGGCCGAGCTGCGAGAGAAGGCTACCTTCGTGCGCATCACACCAGGTGGCCTGAAGGAAAGCCACGCACACGACATCACCATCACTGAGGAGCCTGTGAACTACCAGCAGTCGAGCTAGACCACATACCACTGCTCCTACTACTACTTTTACTCACCTTTTTTTGTTCGAGAGAAAATGGATCGCGATCCCATTGCCGTTATTGATTTTGGCTCCCAGTACACTCAGCTCATCGTGCGTCGTATCCGCGAGCTGGGCTACTACAGCCGCCTTTTCCAGCCCAGCGAGCTAGACCAGACGGGGAATCCCGCCGTCGTCATCTTATCTGGCGGACCGCGCTCCACTTTGGAGGAGGGGGCTCCGGATATCGATTTTGACTACTTGTGTGGTATGGGCGTGCCAGTGCTCGGCGTGTGCTATGGCATGCAGCTGCTCAATCAAAAGTTCGGCGGCACCGTGGCTCCGGGGAACAAGCGCGAGTTTGGCCCAGCGGCTCTGAATATCGATCCTAGCGATAGCTGTCCGCTATTTCAGGGCCTATCCGCTAGCTCACAGATCTGGATGAGCCACTCCGATACCGTGGAGAATCTCACCGACACCACCAAGGTGATCGCTCGCAATGACGATGGCGTGCCTGTCGCCCTGCAGTATGACGAGCAGTTTTTCGGTATTCAGTTTCACCCTGAGGTGACTCACTCGACCGAGGGTATCCCGCTACTGAAAAATTTCGTCGAGCTGGGGCAGGATCTGCCGCACTTCGCCATCGATTCTTTCAAGGACTACCTCGTAGGCCGCGTGCGCGAGGAAGTCGCCGGGCGCAAGGTAGTCTGTGGTGTATCCGGTGGAGTCGACTCCTCTGTGCTGGCTGCTCTGCTACACGAGGCCAAAGTCGATACTCGGAATATCTTCGTCGATACCGGTCTGCTCCGGCAGAATGAAGCTGCGGAGGTGAAGGCTCTATTCGATAGCTTTGGCATCGAGATCGAGACCATCGATGCCTCTGAGAAATTTCTCACCGCTCTGAAAGGCAAGACAGATCCCGAAGAGAAGCGCCGTATCATCGGCCGTCTGTTTGTGGATATCTTTTTCGATGCTGTTGGCGACGATGTCGAGCTACTCGCTCAGGGCACCCTCTATCCCGATGTGATCGAGAGCGCCACCAGTGGCTCGATCGCCTCGACCATCAAGACTCATCATAACCGAGTCGACCGCATCATGGAGCTGAAGTCTGAGGGCCGGGTGCTAGAGCCGCTCGATGAGCTATTCAAAGACGAAGTGCGTGCCCTAGGTAACGTGCTCGGCCTGCCGGATAAAGTGGTCAATCGCCATCCCTTTCCAGGTCCTGGTCTAGCCGTGCGCTGCCCCGGCGAAGTCACCGAGGAGCGCCTAAAGATCATCCGCGAGGCCGACAAGATCTTCATCGATGGCCTGCATGAGCACGGCCAATACGACAATGTCTGGCAAGCCTACGCCGCTCTTATCCCAGTGAAGACGGTGGGTGTGAAAGGCGACGAGCGCTGCTACGAGTTCGCCCTCAGCCTACGTGCCGTGACCAGTGAGGATGCTATGACCGCCGAGTGGGCACAGTTGCCCTACGAAGTGCTTGGAGATATCTCGGCTAAAATCCTGAACGAAGTCGATGGCGTGAATCGTGTGCTATATGATATCTCTACTAAGCCGCCTGCGAGTATCGAGTGGGAGTAGGGCGCGATAGAGTCAATGTGATGAAATTTTCCGTCATCTCATTGCTCTATTTTCTAGTCGTTAGCTTTGGGGAAGGTGCAGAGCCTCTTAAGCGCGGTTTGCGAGCTGTCGAGGGTGGAGTTTCTCCGGATGGAAGATACGTCATCTGTGTGCTTTCTACAAAGCTTGACGAGTTTGTCGATCAAGTGGATGAGCCGTATCATAGTCCTTACTTGGTTGATTTAGAGACTTTGTCTGTGATACAAAGGCTGTCTTCTGTCTCTGCTCTGGGAGGTCTTTTGGGGCGTCCGGAAACCAATGTTGGTGCCAAATGGTTTCAAAGTTCAGATAGAGTTGTGGTTTGGGCGAAGACAGGGCGTTTGAGTTCTAAATATCAATTGTTTCGTTTAGGCAAAGACTCTCAGTTAACCGTAGAAGCACTGCCTGACCCGAAAAAGCAGCCGGATTCAATTTTTCAAGGGCTCGAAATTACGAACAACCCTGGTGCATATGTTGAGCAGATATCGAAAGACGGCGAAAAAATGCTGGTAAAGTATTATGGTTACTTACCCAAGAGTGACGCTTTTTATCGGACTACTAAAGGTGCCAAATTTGATTATAATAGCATAAGAGTTGTCTACGAATTAAAAGCCGGGAAATGGGCTATCACAAGTATGGCTAGTCCAGGTGTGGCTTTGAAAGACGATATGTAAGTTTTGAATTAGAGGAGAGGCATTTAGAGTTCCTAGAGGAACTTAGGCAATGATATCTTTTATCACTTCTCCACCAAACTGGCTGAGTTGTTTGTAGCGGCCAGCGTGGAAGTAGGTGAGCTTGTTGTCATCTAGTCCCAGCATGTGCAGGAGGGTCACGTGGAAGTCTCGGATTGGGTGTTTCACATCCACTGCCTCGGCGCCGATCTCGTCGGTGGCGCCGACGATGCCGGGCTTCACCCCGCCGCCAGCCATGAGCATGGTCATGGCGTCGGCATTGTGGCCTCGGCCGATGGAGTAGACACCGCCGCGCTTGTTGTTGTCGGGCGTGCGGCCAAACTCCCCGGTCCAGATGACTAGGGTGTCCTCTAGCATGCCACGAGCTTTGAGATCTTTGATCAGCGCGGCCATGGGCTGGTCGACGCTGCGGATACGCGAGCTGTGGCCGCGCTCGAGGTAGTCGTGGCTATCCCAGCCTCCGGAAAAGATCTGCACAAAGCGTACGCCTTTTTCGACTAGGCGGCGAGCCATCAGGCATTGCTTGCCGAAGTTGGCGGTTTCCTTGCGGTTCATGCCGTACATCTCCTTGGTCTTTTCGGTCTCGCCCTGCAGGTCCATGACCTCGGGCACCTCCATCTGCATGCGGTAGGCTAGCTCGTAGCTCTCCATGCGAGCCGCTAGATCTGCGTGCTCGGGGTGGCGGGCGGCGTGCTGGGCATTCATGAACCCTAGGGTATCCAGTGCCTGGCGCTGGTGCTCGCGGCTCTTGTAGGACTGAGACTGGAGATCGAGGATCGGTGAGCCAGTCGGGCGTAGGCGAGTGCCCTGGTAGTGGGCGGGTAGGAAGCCATTCGACCAATTGCGTGAGCCTCCCTGGGGCAGCGCCATCTCGGTCATTACCACATAGCCGGGTAGGTTTTGGTTCATCGAGCCGAGTCCGTAGGTGGCCCAAGCACCGATCGATGGATCGGCCCCCAGACGGCTGCCGGTATTCATGTGGAAGAGTGCCTCGGGGTGGTTCAATGACTCGGCCTGACAGCCACGATAGTTGCACAGCTCATTGGCCACCTCGGGATCGCGCATGAACTCCCACTGATCGCACATCTCGATGCCTGCATCGCCGACTTTGTCGAACTTGAAAGGACTGCCGACGAAAAACTTGTAACCATTGGCGAGACTACGGGTGCTCTTGGATTCGGTCTTGTGTAGCTCGTTCAGCTTGGGCTTGGGGTCAAAGGTATCCATATGGCCCGGACCACCCTCCATGAATAGCATGATGACATTCTTCGCCTTGGCGGGAAACATCGGCTTCTGCGGCGCTAGGGGATTGGCCAGCGTCTCCGCAGCGAACATATCCGTCATAGCGACCGAGCCGAGTGTGGCACCTAGGCCGTAGAGCAGCTCGCGGCGAGTCTGTGGCGTGGATTCTGGGCGTGAACAAATCATGGCGTAATTAGTTGGTTAGATTGGGTTAGTAAATATACATAAACTCGTGGCTATTGAACAGTAGCAGGCATAGGTCCGCTAGCGCTCGGGTATCGGCATCGACATCCGCAGCCTGTGTGTCGTAGGTGTAGTCTTCAAAAACTGGTAAAATCTCGGTGTAGGTAAATGGCTCTCCAGTGAACTCCTCGACCAGTTCGCGAGTGATCGAGGTTGGGTGGGTTTTGCGTTCGGGAGCGGCGTCAGCATGGTAGCTGCGCATCTCTTGTAGATAGCCGCTTAGCTTTTCGCTCTCTGCATCACTAGGTAGGCGACCTAGCCCGAGTTGCATGGCGCGGTTGACTTGTGCGGCGCTGTCTGCTCCGGCATCTGCTGCGACCCGCAGGGCGAAGGCAATGGAGCGAGCTGTCATCACATCGCTATTCAGCAGGGTAAATGCCTGGGGCGATACCGCTGCCGAATCGCGCTCCTCGCAGGAGTCGTTTGGGTTAGGCCGGTTAAAGGTTTCCATGAATGGATTGGCCAGACCGCGCACCCGGTAGGCGTAGATGCTGCGGCGATTGCGCTCTTCTGGAGTGGGGGAGGGCTGGTAGGCTGGTGCTAGGGAAAACTGGATCATCCTTGGCTGCAGGGCCACCTCCATATTCATCTCTGGCATGATGGGTAGGCCACCACCCTCGGTCTGCAGCTCGCCGGTGATCTGTAGCATGCTGTCGCGCACTTCCTCGGCCGAGAGACGGCGATTGGGGTAGTAGGCGAGTAGATCGTTGTTCGGATCTTTGGTCTCCAGATCGTAGCGCTGTGGGTGCTGGCCAGACTGGCGGTAGGTAGCCGAGGTCATGATCAGCCGGTGCAGACGCTTGATCTGCCAGCCGTGCTCGACGAAGTCGGCTGCCAGCCAGTCGAGTAGCTCGGGGTGAGTGGGTTTGGCACCTTTTACCCCGAAATTATTGGGATTGCCCGCGATCGGCTTGCCGAAGTGATACTGCCAGACTCGATTGACGAAGGCACGAGCGGTGATGGGATTTCTCTCATCGGCTATCCACTTCGCCACGGCCAGACGGCGACCATGCAGGGCATCGGGTATCTCAGTTTCCACGCCAAGTGCACTGAGCACACCGGGCTCGACTTTCTCGCCGGGTGCTTCCAGCGAGCCACCATCTAGGATGCGGCTGTCGGGACGCCAGTTGACATTGGCCTTGGCATTCATGCGCAGCTTCCGTGGGTAGATGCTCTTTGGAGTGGGGCCATTGTAGACTGTCTGCACCATGGGCTGGTAGCGCTCCATGCGGCGAGTCCAGATCCAGTGGTCTTGCTCGCGCACCTTCAGCTGGCCTTGCTCCTCGGGGCTCAGGCCTACGTGGCGCGGTGGCTTCTCCTCGTCGGGCAGTTTTTTTCGGTCGGCGTGGGAGACGTAGTCGGTGCCGTTTTCCGCATACCAGGCTCTGGCCGCAGCTTCGCGTTTGTCATAGAGGGCTTGGCGCTCGGCATGGGCGTAGTCGAGCAACTGCTGAGCTAGCTCGCGGCTGTCGTCGAATCCATCGAGCCGCTCGGCGGGTGTGAATGGAGCGGGCCGCTCGGCGAGTTGAGTCGCGGAGAATGCGGCATACATCGCATAGTAGTCGCGAGTTGGCAGTGGGTCGAATTTGTGGTCGTGGCACTTGAAGCAACGCATGGTGGTGGCGAGAAAGGTCTGCCCCACACCATTGATGACATCGTCGACATACAGTTGGCGGGCCTCGGGTGTCTTGACCATGGCCGAATCCCAGGGCCCCATGCGTAGAAAGGAGCTAGCTACTAGCCACTCGGCCTCTTGGTCGTTGTATTGATCGCCTTTCTCGCGAGCTTTCTGGTAGGCATTCCAGTCTTTGATGCGGCTGCGTAGCGAGTCGTCGGCTAGCTCGTCGCCCGCGACCTGCTCGATCACAAAGTCGTCGTAGGGTTTGTCTTGATTGAAGGCGCGGATCACATAGTCGCGGTAGCGCCAAGCATTCGAGCGCTCGTAGTCATTGGAAAAACCGGCGGTATCGGCGTAGCGGGCGATATCTAGCCAGTGCTGAGCCCAGCGCTCGCCGTAGTGATCGCTGGCCAGTAGGCGATCGATGGTCTGCTGCCAGGCTGCGTCGGCATCGGCTGTGTAGGCTTTCTGGAAATCTCTGATCTGCTCGGGAGTGGGTGGCAGACCGGTCAGCCCATAGCTGGCCCTGCGAAGTAGGGTGTGGGCATCGGCCTCGGCAGCCGGAGAGGCCTCGGCGGAGGCGAGTTTCTTCTGGATGAAAGCATCGATCGGGTGGTTGCCCTCTTCACCCGGTATTTCTGGCTGATCGTAGGGTAGAAAGGCCCAGATATCCTCGGGCTGATAGCGGCGATAGGTCCAGGCATCGCTCTGGCCGCCAGAGTGAGCGACGATCATGCCCTCGTCGGTTACCAGTTTGTTTTTTTCGGCCTCACGGATGGCTAGCTGAGTGGCATCGTCGGGCCAGGGGGCACCGGCCTCGATCCACGCCTCGACATCGGCGATCTGCTCAGCGCTCAGGCGATCGTTCTCCTTGGGTGGCATCTCCCAGTCGGGGTCGGCCCACTTGATGGTATCTACCAGGAAGCTTTTGGCCACATCGCCGGGTGTGAGCACTGCCTCCTGCCACTCATCGCCGCCCATCAGTAGTTCCTCACGGGTGAGCATGCTGTAGCCGCCTTTGAGCTTCTCGCCATGGCAGCCGTGGCATTTCTCAGCGAAGATTGGCGCGACTTTGAGCGTGAATAGACGGTCCGCCTCAGAGAAATCGGCAGCGGACAAAGTCGACAGGCTGGCTGCTAGTAAGGCGGCGTAGAAAAGGCGTGTCATGGTAACAAACAGAGGTAACCCACCTGAAGTTAACAAAAATGATCTATTATTTCGATGAGGAAAATGTGTGAAAGGTGGCAGAGATAGGTTAGGACAATGAATTATGACAGTCACAGCAGAGGAACTCCGTCGTTCACGCTCGAAGCACTTGCTCACGAGCTACGAAGCCGCTGTGAAACAGTTTGCCGCTTTTCGGGAGGCTACACCTATCACGGAGAAGAAGTTTCCATCTTCCGGAAGTTGGCGGAAGAGAACGGTTTATTCTTCGAAGAAGGTCAAATCTAGCATTCTATGATCCTGAGACTCATATCGTGGTATCTGACACTCACCCTGGGAATTTGATTTTGATGGCTGATGGGCTTTTGCTCCGATTGATCTGCGAGTTCAGAAGTTGAGCGATGCTGAAGAGTTGGCGGTGAGGCGAATGGTTGGCCGTCTTTAGGTTGAACTATTTGTCCTGGTTTGTGTCTTACTACAGATGAAAATTCCCACTACCACTTTCTGTATCGCCGTTTTCCTGATTGTTGGTCTTGATAGGGGCTCAGGTCAGGATGTGAGTCCACTCCATCTATCTGAGGAGCCAAAGGTTGTAGCACCTATCATCGGGACAGTATTGATCGACCAAAAGCCGAAAGAGCAATTTTTGATAGATCACATCCGAAAAGCTATCGTCCATGGTAAGTACGCTGGTAGGGTGAGCGCGGAGGAGCTGCCTGAGCATTTGAGGAAGTCGGCTCATCTGCAGCAAGGCTGGGTGGGTATATCGATAGCAGTGGAGGCGCACCTGTTCTGTGGGCTGCACTTTTCTCAGCAAGTCTACGCTCAAGAGACGATGACTCTTCTGATCTCGGAGGATAGGATACCAGACCTCCATTCGGAGCGGGTTTTTACTGTGTTTCATCCTGCCGATGGTGAGCCTTACATCGTGCAGAGTCATGCCCCTGTGGATGTGGCAGAGATGCAGAAAGTGAAAAGCTACCGCTACGAAGAATAAAAATCGGAAGTGGTCACTGCTTCAGAGCAGGCCTTTTTCACTGAGGGGCGGGTCTCACTACACGACCTAGCCCGGATATTTCATTCATACACTTTTCTGCTACGACTTGCTGCGCGGCATCCTACCTTCGTTCCGCTCGATTTTTGCTGGGGCAGTGTGTACCCACACAGCCCTGCACAAAAAACAGCGCGCGCCTCGGTAGCATGCCGCTCGCTGCATCTCGCGACGAAAAATGTATGAAATATCCGGGCTAGGGCACCGGATACCCTGCGAGTTTGGCCTGGATCTCTTTTGCTTTAGTCTGGCTGGCGGCATCGAGCTGGCTCAGATTGAGCAGCATGCGCTGACCGCCTTTGAGAAAGAGAGCTTTGTCGCCTTTCACACCTAAGAGGCGAGCTTTCATGGTAGCTCCAGCAGCGTTTTTCCAGTCAGTTTCTTGGAACCACTCTGGCAGCGAATAGGTGAGGTGCTCGACCTCGGTGGAGCCAAGTGGGCCTAGTGTGAAATCATACTTTTCCTTGTAGTAGAGGATGAGTTCGATCGGTGCCCCTGAGCCGCGTGGGACATCAGTGGGTAAGTCGCTGACAAGGATGGAGCCGCCTTTCAGGACCTTGGCTCCATTGCGGTAGCCTTCGATACCTTTTTCATCATCGCTTTCTGGGATGTCGATTTGTACGATCACACCGTCTTTATTCGCCTCGAAAACGCTGCCTTTCACATAGCGTGCGTCACAGATGGCATTTACCAGAGCTTTGTTATGTTGTTTGCGTAGCACATCCTGCTGCACAGCGGTGAGTTGGGCCCAAGGGACCACGTGTAGATCGTCAGTATCGCCAGACTGGTAGACCACGCCGTCGCGAGTTAGTTCTACAATCTCGCAGTTGCGGATAGTTTGGCCATTGAGAGTGATCGTCTCACCAGCTGTAGCGAGACCAGTGACCACTAGGGTAATGATGGAGAAAAGGTAGGCTGTGTGTTTCATGGAATTTGAGAGGGGTGAGAAAGGGGAGTGGTTTTGCGCTACCTAGCGAGATCCAGACAAGGCCGAGACATCTGTGCCGGAGGCGGCGCGTAGGTGTTTGGTCTCGATATTGCCCGTGGCCCCATTGGGTAGCTGCACGGTAGCGTAGTTGGCTCCGGGTTTGGTCATCATCACGATCGTGCCGGGACCGACAGCTGAGATGGAGGTGCTAGTCTCGTTGTCGCCGTATTTGATGAATTGGGAATTCGACTCGACCACGTAGTAGTTGTTGCCGTGTTGGTTCACGGTAGTCGTGGCAGAGACTCCGCGGCTGCCTAGGCTCTTGCCAGTGGAGCCGTTGGATTTGTTTGCGATTTTTGGAGTGGGAAAGGAGAATTTCTTTTTCGTAGCTGGTGGTGGCGTGGTGCCGGGCATCGCCATCGTGCTGGAGGTCTGCGGCTGCGTATTAGTGGGCGCTGGTGCAGTAGACGTGTTCATCGCTACCGGCTGGCCTGGAGTGGGACCTGTAGGAGCTGGTGCAGAGGGGAAGAGCCCCGAGCTGACAGGCGCGCTGGTATCGACAGAGGAGCTCTTCTTTTTACCAAAGCCGCCGAATAATTTTTTCTGTGGGCCTGGCGGAGCTGCTGTCGGTGAGTTGGCCGAGATCTTGCGGCCACCGAGGGCGAAAAGTCCGCCGGTTTTTTTCTGTACAGCAGTATCGGCGCTCTGAGTCGCATTGGCGATGGCGCTGTCTGCGGCGTTAGTCGCCTGCTGCCCTGCCTCGCCTAGCATCGCTGCGGCTGAGCGAGAGGTTTTGATCACGGCTGGTGCCGCACTATTAGCAGCGGATATTGCTGTGGCCGGTGGCGCTGCTTGAGCGGTCGTCTGTGCAGTGGCAGCAGCTACGGCTGTATTGGCAGCAGTTTGTACAGCGGCAGGAGCCGCAGGACCTTGGGTAAACTGGGGCACGTCAGTCGGTTTCTTGCCGAGTTTTGGGAAAGAGAGTTTGGGGCCTTTCAGTTTTGGAGGCGTCAGTTTTTGCATTAGGCGTCGCCCTGCTTTCATCTCCTCCGGATCGCTATTGGCGATGGTCTGCTGAGCCGGCACCGTCGTCTGAGGTAGTGGCTGAGGCCCGCGCAGTCCAGTCTGCTGGTAGGGATCATTGTCGGCGATTTTTTCACCGATTTTCTTGAGTGGTTTGAAGCCGTTGTTGGCTTTCTCTGCTGTCGAAGCCGCTGCTTGTTGGGCTTTTTGTTGTTGGTTGCGTACAGAGCTCACGAAGTCTGATGGCAGACCTCGACCGATCTTGATGTTGCCCTGGTCGTCCTTCCAGCTCGACATCTGCCCAGAGGAGACTTTGTTGTACGCATTGTAGGCAGTGGCTTTCTTCCATTTCAGCTGCTCAGAGGCGGCCATCTTTTGGCGTCTGGTCTCACGGGCTTTCTCCAGTGCACGAGACAGCTGTTGCTCCTCGATTGCCTCGTTGGCGCTACGCGCCATAGCTGCTGCTGCTGCTGCGCGCTCGGCATCGTGGGCAGCAGCGCGCACTTGCATCATGTTGATGGATTGGCCGGTCGCCCCGTTTTCCATGCCGATCGTCATGCCCGAGGCTCGAGCAGTGGGATCGATGTAGGGGTATTCACTGGCGCCTTGCTGGCCGTAAAGGGAGTGAATGGAAATGGTAGCGATGCCCAGGCAGGTCAATAGCCTGCAGAGTCTACCAGTCGTCGTAAAGTGTGCCATCTGTCTGCCTAGGGTTTTGAGTTGTTTCGCATAGAGATCATATCACCCCAGGTTGACACGTCTACTCGTAAAAAAGTGGTCATCTTGAGCTGTCTCCCCAAGTTCGGAACGCATTGTGGTTTACACTCCTTAGAGATTTTGGTATTTTCGTCTAATAAGTTGGAAAACGTAGCAGTCCCAAATATATGAAGATTCAAAACTACCTAGCTGTGTTGGTCGCCTTCTTGGCCTTTGTCGCCCTTTCTCCCGAAGCCTCTGCTCAGAGTAGAAATCCGATGACGATGGCAAAGGCGCTTTGGGCTCAAGGTGAGAATCAGAAGGCCGTAGATTTACTAGAAAAGAACAAAAGATGGCCGGGTGTGCCTGCACTTTTATATGTCTACAATCAGGAACTGGCTAAAGGAAATGTAGGTGTTGGTTTGGAGGGGCAGCTCGCTAAGGTGATGTTTCCAGAAGTGAATTTTGATGCGGTTCCATTAAATGACGCTCTAACTTACATTCAGCAGCGCACGACTGAGTTAACCAATGGGGAGTTCACTCCTAATATCATCTATTCAGGGACTTCAGAGCAGGCGGAATCTTCGACTGTGACGTTGAGGGTAAAAAACCTGACTGCTCCTGAGATTCTAAAATATATTGGAAGTTTAACACGCAGTAAGATCCGCTACGATAAACATGCCGTGATGGTTTCGCCTTACGTGCCAGCCCCTGTCGCGGCGCCTACGAAGGAGGAATACAACCCCTTCGCTAAGAACTAGGCCTAAAGGTTTTCTTTCACTTTTAGTGCTGAGCCGAGTCACATAGGTTCGGCCGCTGTTTGCTTGAGACAGCCCGTTGTCATTTATGCTTCTTAGAGTTATAGTGATTATACTCTAAGAAGCCGGATTTCGCGGCAGTCTCTACAGCATGAAGATTCAGCACCACTTTTGGGCCGTTATTGGATTGGCGGCTTTTACCCCACTCTCGGCCGCAGATGAACCTGTGGCTCCAGACTACGCCCCCAAGGCGAAGCCGATGGACCTCGCTAAGTCCTACATCGCATCGGGGCAGTATGACAAAGCCCTGCCGATCTTGCGGGGTAATATCAATGAGCCAGGGGTTCAGGAGTTGATCCGGCAGGTCGAAAAGATCGTGCCAGAGGAACTCAGCGAGCTCGAGACAAAGCTTAGAAAGATCATCATTCCTAAGGTGAAGTTCGATCAGGCTCCGCTCAGTGAAGTGCTCACCTATCTGGAGGATCAGACTGCTGATCTGATGGATGAGGATGAGAAATCCACTCCCAAGTTTGTCTACCAGGGGGCTGTGCAGCAGGCTCAGGCGACTAAAGTAACGCTGAATATCCATGGTCTCGATGTGCCTTCACTGCTGAAGTACATCGGTGGGCAGACTCATAACAAAATTGCTTACGAAGAGGATGATGTGACTCTGTCCCCTTACATCCCTGAGCCGGTGAAATTGCTTTCTATGGAAGAGCTAAGGGCGATCATGGAAGAGCAAAAATCAGCTGCCAAGAGTAAGAATCAGCGCTAGCACCGAAAAATCATCGCTAGTACAGTAATCATCACAGGTGGGCAGGGGGATCTGGCCGCAGGTATAGTAAAGACTTTTCAGGAGTCAGGGCACACTGTGCTGTCTCCAGGAAGAGCGGATCTGGACGTCACTAAACCAGAGTCAGTATCGGCTTATTTTGAGTCCCTAGAGTCGGTGGATCTGCTGGTCAATAATGCAGGTGTCGCAGTCGATGTGGTGCATGCCAAAATGTCGGAGCGCGATTGGGACCGCGTTGTCGATGTCAGTCTTAAAGGCGCTTTTCTCTGTGCTCAGGCAGCGTTGCGGCTTTTCCCGAGAAAGACAGGGGGACACATCATAAACATTGGCTCTTTTTCGGGGAAGAGTCCGCCTATTGGTCAGGCGAACTACGCCGCGGCCAAAGCCGGAGTGATCGGGCTCACCCAGTCTCTCGCTAAAGAATATGGTAAACGCAATGTTCGTGTGAATGCGGTGTTGCCGGGCTTTCTAGAGACCAAGATGACAGCTGGACTTTCAGATTCAGCCTTACAGCGTATCCGTGATCGTCATGCACTGGGTCGGTTCAATACCGTAGAGGATGCCGCAAAGTTCATCCATTGCCTGCACGACATGGAGCATGTGTCTGGCCAGATCTTTCAGTTGGATTCACGAGTTTCGTAGCTCATACCGGTTCTTATCCAGTTGCCTCAGGGCTTCCTACTTTCATGCACCAGCTCCTTTAGCTGAGGCAGCTCTTTGGCTAAGGTTGTCACTCCGTCAGCAGAGAGTCCGGTGCCTGTCAGGTCGAGCTTTTCCAGATGGCGAAAGGTGGCTAGCATTGGGATCATGTCATCTCCCACTTGTGGGGTCCCTAGAGACAGGCTTTTTACCGAGGGAATAGTCCTGAGCCAGGCCAGCTCTGCCGGAACTAGCTGGCTGTCATAGCTGAGCGTTACCATATACGGCTCCTCCACTAGTGGCACTGGGAGGTAGTGGCCTAGGATGGGGGCATCGGGTAGCCAGCTGACCGATCGCACATGGCAGTGGACAGAGCCGCCAGCCGCCTCTATCGCTTTGCCAAAGGTCTGCCAGCGGCGTACCACATACTCACTATAAGCTATCCAGCCAATACAAAAAAATAGCATTACTAAGACTGCGTAGACGGTCCAGTGCCAGGCGAGTATCCTGCGTTTCGAAAATCTAGTGATCATTTTTGTCGCCCTCTTTTTTCGATTCTGTTAATATAGCCGAATCATGAAGGTGATGCGTGTGTTTTGGTCGATTGCTCTGTCGCTCCTGCTTACCGCTGTTGCCTACCCGGATACTAGGGGGCAGGTCACGACACAGAGTCTCTCGGCTATTGAGCAAAGGGTGCAGGAAGTAGCTAGGCGGGCTAGCCCTGCCACAGTATCGCTCACACCACTGAATACATCCCGTCGCGATGGTATAGGCAGTGGGGTTGTGGTGAACTCCCAGGGACTCATCCTCACTGCTGCTCACGTGACGATGGAGATGGGTCAGCAGGTGGCAGTGATCTTCCCTGATGGAGAGCGGGCGACAGGGCGTGTGCTGGGCCTCGACTTCTCGCGAGATGCAGGCATGGTGCAGATCGACGATACGGGACGCAGTTACCCCTATGTTGAGCTAGGAGACTCCAGTAATCTGCAGAAAAACCAGTGGTGTGTGGCTCTAGGGCACTCAGGTGGCTACGTGTATGATAGGCCTCCACCAGTCAGGCTCGGGCGCGTCATCGATATCGATGAGGATGGATTTATCATGTCGAATTCAGCACTCATCGGTGGTGATTCCGGCGGTCCTCTCTTTGACCTGCATGGCAGGGTGATCGGTATCCACTCAAATATCGGGCATTCTCTATCGCAGAACAATCATGTGCCGATCTCAACTTTTGTCGAAAACTGGGACCGTATGCTCGCGGGCAAACGATTCGGAGGCGGCTTCTTGGCAAATCTCAATCGGCCCATGATAGGTGCACAACTGACCGATCGAGATGACTCCAAAGGTGTGACAGTGAGACGCGTAAAAGCCGACTCACCTGCCAGTCGAGCAGGCTTGAAGCCGGGCGACATCATCGTGGCTTTTGGGGGAAAGCCGGTCAAGGACGTCGATCAATTCATCAAAATGGCTCAAAGACATGAGCCAGGCGAGATCATCCAGCTCACGGTGAAGTCCAGTGCGGCACTGCCCTCGGCAGTATCTTTAGAGCTGGTTTCAGCGAAGTCGCTGGGAGCAGGTGGCTCGGCTACGCCATCAAGGCGCCCGCTCACCGCCAAGCAGCGTGCCGACCGGCAGAAGGAATTCAATGAAAAGATCCACGAAGCCCTGCGCACTGGGGCTCTTTATATGACGCCAGGCGAGCTAGAGCGGTATGGTGGTTCCGAGGAGTTGGCCACATACTTGAAGAGTTTCACCCAGACCGAGCGAGTCAGCCAGCGGCGGCTCCAGCAGCTGCTGGCATCTATCCTGCCACCGCGTGCTATCAATCCATACCGGTTCGATCCCGATAGACCCGCGCTAGTTAGCGAAGTCTTTCATCGCGAAGTCTTGGCCGCCTTTCGCCCATCTCAGGTCAAAGCCACTGATGCAGCCCACTATGTATTCCGAGGTAACGAATGGGTGAGTATGGCTACCGCAGTCCATCGAGGAGGCTACCTCATCACGAAAGCTAGCGAGATAGAGGGGCACTCCAGCCGCCCGCTGCAGGTGCTAGTATCGAAAAATCGACTCTATCGGGCTACGGTGGTGCAGCGCTACCGCGAGCATGATTTAGCTTTGATCAGGCTGGTCAACGGTATGGAGCTGGAGCCAATCGTGTGGGATCGCAGCGCGTGGAGTCCTGCACCAGGTTCTTTGGTGAGCGCGGTGAGTTCGTCAGTAGAGCCATTTGCTATGGGAGTAGTTAGTGTGCGGACGCGAGACTTATCTGGTAAGACCAAAGGATTTTTAGGTATCGAGACTGGGCCGCATAGCCGAGGGGTGGTGGTGAAAGGTGTGATGCCGGGTGGCAATGCAGCCAAATACGGCGTGCGTGCAGGCGATGTTATACTCAGTATCGATGGCTACGTCTGCGACACACCGGATAAGCTGATCCGAGCCATCAGTAGTACCAAGCCTGGCCAACAGGTGCGCGTGAGCTATCTGCGCAATGGCGAGATTTCCGACCGGGTGGTGACGCTCGGTGATCGGGAGCGCAACGATCGCAAAAATCACTACCTAGGCCCACGACAGGCCGAGATGGAGCGCATGGGGACGGAGGTCAGCCATCGATCGACGGGCTTTTCTTCAGTCATTCAGACTGATATCCCTCTCCGGCCAGAGCAGTGTGGAAGTCCTTTAGTCGACCTCAGAGGTAATGTGATTGGGATCAATATAGCACGAGCTGGTCGCACAAAAAGCTACGCTATCCCAGCGGCTAAGATCATGGCCCTTATAGCAGGTGATCTGCCTCCTCAGGGGCAGGGCTTTTAGGGCTTCGTTATGGCGAGTGAGCGTTCGCCCTAGGAGTCCCAGAACCCCATACCCTCGCTTATTTGACTGTGATTCCTATCGGTAGGGGACGGCTCCTTAGGTACTGCTTGCTTGCGTCATCTTTTTTCAGGCAGGTTTTTGGCCTGGCTTGGATAATTAGTTAGAAAGTATGATGAGCCTGCGATTTTCAAACTCTGCGCCCTTGGTCCTGATGGTTGCTTGGTTAAGCTTGGTCGCTAGCATCGGCCGTGCTGGTGATCTGCCAGAGTCTTTGGATCTATTCATCGAAAATCACTGTGCCGATTGCCACGATGATACGGTAACGGAAGGCGGTCTCGACCTGTTTGGCCTCGACTGGGATCTGGACGATCCCTTCATCAGCAGTCGCTGGGTGAAAGTGCATGATAAAATAGCCTCTGGCGAGATGCCGCCGAAGAAAAAGAACAAGGTGGGCGATGCTGAGCGAGCGGCTGTGCTGGCAGAGCTGTCTCGAGAAATCACCCACGCTCAGGAGGCCAAAGGACGGGAATATGGCCGCTCGGTGTCTCGGCGTATCAATCGCTTTGAGTATGAGAATATACTTCGGGATCTACTACACGACCCTTATCTGAAGATAGCCGATCGCATTCCTCTGGATGGCGAAGTGCTCGGCTTTGCCAAAGTCGGCACGGCTCTCGATGTGTCACACGTGCAGGTTGATGCCTACCTCGATGTGGCTGAGTTTTCGCTGCGGAGGGCGCTGGATTTCCCTGAGGAAAAGCCTGAGCCGACATCTCAGCGTCTTTACGCGCGGGAGCAGAAACGAATGTGGGGTGCAGGTGGCAATCGCGCTTGGGCACGCTTTTCGTTGGCTCTG
Source organism: Verrucomicrobiota bacterium (assembly GCA_020630975.1). Lineage (GTDB taxonomy): Bacteria > Verrucomicrobiota > Verrucomicrobiia > Verrucomicrobiales > DEV007 > Arctic95D-9. The sequence continues at coordinate 7,577 of JAHDID010000029.1, read as the reverse complement.
GATGGTTTGGAGATCAATGACAAGGCCTCCTTTGTCAAACATGGCCTAGATCGTGAGAAGGCCAAACAGCCTATCGGTATCGTCGTCGATAATGACCAAGCGAAGTTAGTCGGCCCGTGGAGGAAATCGACCCGCCTTACTAATCGTGTCGGCAAAAACTACCTGGGCAATGCAAAGGGGAAAGGGGCGCACTCGATCACGTGGCAGACTGCTTTACCCAAGCCGGGGACCTATGAAGTCCGGGCTAGCTTTGGTGGGGGCGATGGCCTAAGTAAAGCTGCCACCTATGTGATAAGTCACGCAAAAGGGCAGGCCGAGGTGACGGTCGACCAGCGGGTGGTGCCGAGTATCGATGAGCTATGGAATCCACTGGGGCGATTCCACTTTGAGCAAGATGCCGTGGTCTCATTGGTCGATGACACTGGCGATCAGTGGCTGGTCGCCGATGCCATACAGTTTGTCCCTATCGAAGATCTCAATCGAGCGGCTCAACCAGCTGACTTCGAGGATACCTCTACCGCGATTTTTCGCGGAGCTTACTCGCCATTTTACTATGGGTTCGATGACTTCCAGGCACCCGTTCGCGGTGACTATCGATTCCGGTTCAAAGCTCGCTCAGTGGTGCGGCATACCGACTATGTCGATTGGCAGGGCAAAAAGCCACGCTTCTACCCCAATCTAGTGCTAGATGCCTCGCGCAAATATCCTACGCCTGTGAATGATTGCATCAGTCCGGGCAAGCGCAGCGAGCCGGTGAAAGTGTACTCATCCACCCTGTATGAACCCAATACCCTGAGCATGCTGCCTATCGGTACCTTCGAGGCTGCGCCGGGAGAGCCCGAGGTTTACGAACTAGAGGGATTCCTAGAAGAAGGCGGTATGGTAAAGCTCGACTGCATGCGCCTGCCGTCGCCCATGGTGCCTGCGATGCCACATACCATCCAAAAGATCGATCCCGATGGCTATCCCGGTGTCGCCTTTCATTGGATGGAAGTGGAGGGGCCTATCGTCGAGACATGGCCACCAGAGTCCTATCACGCTTTGTTTGGAGACCTGCCATTCGAGCGACACGGCAAGCATGTGGTAGCTCTATCGGATCAACCGCACAAAGACGCCGCCTCGCTGCTCACAGGCTTCATGGAGCGTGCGTATCGCCGCCCGGTATCGGAGCAGGAGTTCGATCGCTTTTACCTATATGCTAAAACCCTACTGGAGGAAACAACCTTCACCGAGGCAATGATCGCAGCCTACTCAGCCGTACTCGCCTCGCCAGAGTTTCTATTCCAGTGCAGTAGCCCAGGCGACCTCGATGGCTATGCACTAGCTGAGCGGCTATCTCTATTCCTCGGCGAATCGCTCCCCGATGATACCCTGCGTAGCTTGGCGCGCGAGGGAGCGCTGCATCGCCCCGAGAATCTGAGACAGCAGGTCGATCGCCTGATCGCCAAGCCAGAGTTCGACCGCTTTGTGCGAGAGTTTCTCAACTCCTGGCTCAAGCTGGACGAGATCAATGATACCGATCCCGATAGAGAACTCTATCCCGAGTACGCCGGCGATTGGTGGCTGGTCAATTCGATGGTAAAGGAGTCCCAATTGTATTTCGCTGACCTAGTCGTCAACAATCGCCCCGCAGCGAATATCATCGATTCTGACTACAGCTTTCTCGATGAGCGTCTAGCCAGACACTATGGTGTCGATGGTCCGCAGGGAGCAGCGTTTAGACGCGCCTCACTACCTGCGCATAGTCCCTACGGCGGTATGATGACCCATGGCTCTGTGCTGAAGGTGACGGCCAATGGTACGGTCACCTCACCAGTGCTGCGTGGTGTCTATGTATTGGAGAAGTTTCTCGGCTATCATCCCTCGCCACCGCCACCATCGGTGCCTGCCGTGGAGCCCGATATACGCGGTGCGGCCACCATCCGAGAGCTACTAGCCAAACACCGCGAGGATGCCAGCTGCGCCAGCTGTCACGCAAAGATCGATCCGCCAGGTTTTGCGCTGGAGAGTTTCGATGTGATGGGCCAGTGGCGGGACCACTACCGATCGCTCGGGGAGGGATCGCAGCGTATCGAGGGTATCGGTAGGAGTGGTAATGAGTTTGTCCACTATATCGGCCAGCCAGTCGATGCCTCGGGGCATCTATATGAGGGCGGGGAGTTTGGGGATATCATTGAGTTTAAGAAAATGCTATTGGAGGATAAAGAGACCATCGCTCGGAATCTGGTCGAGCAGCTAGTGATCTATGCCACCGGCGCGCCGGTAAGGTTTGCAGATAGGGATGAGGTGGATGCTATTTTAGAAGAGACAAAAGAGTCGGAGTACGGTACGCGCAGCATCATCCATGCGATCGTGCAGAGTCCGTTATTTTTGAGGAAGTGAAAATAAGATGATGAAAACCAACCGCAGAACTTTCCTACGTGCCGCAGGTGTCACCCTAGGCCTGCCGACTCTAGAAGCCTTTGGCGCGACCGCTACTCCCCAGGCTTCGCCGCAGCGGATGATCGCCATCAATCAGGATCTAGGCTTCATCCCCAAACTGTTTTTTCCAAAGGGTGAAGGTCGCGATTACACACTTTCACCTTACTTGGAAAAGATCGCTGCACATCGTGAGCAATTCACGGTATTTAGTGGTCTATCCCACCCCGGAGTCGACGGTGGTCACCGGGCAGATAAATCCTTTTTGACATCGGCTCCACACCCTGGTCGAGCCAGCTTTCGCAATAGCATTTCCCTAGATCAAATGATAGCCAATGAAGTCGGGCATGAAACCCGGTTTCGTTCACTGTCTCTATCCATCAATGCGCCGAGGAGTCTATCCTACACCCAGGCGGGAGTAGAGATACCTACGATAAAGAGTGCCTCGGACCTCTATAAAAAGATGTTTCTGCAAGGCGACCAGAAAGCCATGCAGGAGCAAGTTGAACGACTCAAACGTCGGGGAAGCATTCTCGATGTGGTGATGGGTCAGACCAAAGATCTCAACAGACGAGTCAGCGGTAGCGATCGCGATCGGATCGATCAGTACCAGACGGCAGTGCGTAGCCTGGAAAAGCGCCTGACCGAGGCGCAAGCCTGGGAAGCGCGCCCTAAGCCTAAGGTAGACGAGGAGATGCCTGACTACCCTAGTGATAAAAAGCAGTTCTTCGAGATGATCCGTATGATGAATGATATGTCGAAGCTGGCTTTCCAGACCGATTCGTCGCGGGTGATCACGTTGTTTATCGGTAGTGTGACGACACCTGGGGTGAACCTCGCAGATGGGCGCTCGATAGGTGGCTATCACAATATGTCTCACCATGGTAAAGATGAGCAAAAGCTGCAGCAGCTCGCCGAGATTGAGACCGGGCAGATGGAGATGCTCAATGAGCTGCTACAGGATCTCAAAGATACGGAGGAACACGATGGATCGCTACTCGATCACACCATGGTGCTCTACGGCTGCCACATGGGCGATGCCAATATTCATAACAATATCAACCTACCAGTCATCCTAGCTGGTGGCGGCTTTCAGCATGGCCAGCACTTGAAGTATAACGATCAGATCAATGCGCCGCTGTGCAATGTATTCGTAAGTATGCTGCAGAAAATGGGCTTGGAGCGAGATCAGTTTGGCAGTAGCACAGGCTCGCTGACCGGGTTGGTTTGATCAGCACGTCTTTCGAGGTCAAGGAGAGTCTTAGTCTTATAGCGAAGCGCTCGATTCTTTGGCTCAGCCTGCCGGGCAGCTAAAGGCAGCCCCTCCTTGTTACTAGTAGGTTGGGACGCGGCTCCCATCGGGGGCGTCTAGCTCTCTCAAGGAGGGGCGACATCTTGTCGCCCGGCAGGCTGAGCCATAACTTTCGGCCGAGGCAGTTGCGTGAACAGGTTATCCTATGATTTTAGGATGGTAGATTGTGAAGAAGAAAATAGGCAGATTATCCTCAATCGGTAAGATATACGACAGATGTTGGAGCGTATCGCAGGTTTAATGATTCTATGCGGCCTTTGGTTGCAGTCAGTCAGTGCGGCCCCGCCCAGCGTCTTATGCATCAATGTCGACGACTGGAATGACTGGAACGAGGTGCTGAAAGGGCATCCACAGGTGATATCGCCGAATATCAAGCAACTCGCTGAGCGTGGCGTGACTTTTAGCAATGCCATCTGCGCATCGCCATCGTGTGGGCCTTCTCGACCAGCGTTTTTCACAGGCATCGCGCCGTGGCGCACTGGGAATGTCTCCAATGACAACGGCAGGCATCCGTGGCGATTCTATGCCGGGGCAGAGGCGGTGACCATGCCGAAGCTGTTTTCGCAGAATGGCTGGCGAAGTGTCGGCATCGCTAAAAACTTCCATAAAGGGGATACCCCAGAGTTTGATCGCTATATCCGTATCGGGCAGTCGGTGAAAACGATCAAAGGCAGCGGAGTAAAGCTGAACTCATCTGGAGTCTGGGGTGTCGCGGCGGTCCCGACGGAGGAGATGCCGGACTACCTCGCTGCTAGTCATGGGATCGAGCACATAGAGGCTACCAATGAGCCGCTGTTTCTTTCGGTAGGGATCTATCGACCGCATGTGCCATGGGTGGTGCCGCAGGAGTATTTTGATCTATATCCTCTGGATGAGCTGCAGCTATCCGAGCGCCGTGAGGACGATCTAGATGACCTGCCAGAGCGTTTCAAATTGCTCGCTGGCTTTGAGGCGAAGTTCGGCAAAGGCTACCACCAAAAGTTGGTGGAGACGGGCATCGATCGACAGTTTGTGCGTGCCTATCTGGCCAGCGTCACTTTTGCCGACGAGCAGCTGGGGAGGATATTGGATGCGTGGTATGCCAGTCCACACGGCGAGACGGGCTACGTCGTGCTGTGGAGCGATCATGGCTACATGCTCGGCGAAAAGTATGCGTGGTCGAAGATCAAACCTTGGTACGACTCGTCGCGGAGCAATCTGATCATAGCCGGCCCCGGCCTGCCGCAGGGGGCAATCTGTGGCAAATCGGTATCGTTGCTGGATCTGTATCCCACCCTGGTCGAGCTGCTGGGGCTGCCGAGTCCGCCTCAGACACTCGATGGCGATAGCCTAGTACCGCTGCTGAATGATGCCAATGCTGAGTGGCAGCGACCGGTACTGATGACCAGTCAGATGGATGGCCTCTTCTTTGAGTCGGTGCTGGATAATGACTACCGAATGACTCGCCTGATTACCGGCGAGACTGAGCTATATCAGCTATCGATTGATCCTCATGAATACCGAAATCTGGCACCCGACCCTCGATATGCCAAAGTTATCAAGCGGCTGGAAAAGCACCTATCTTTTCGCTATCCCAAACTACCGAAAGATGGCTGGATCGAGGCCGAGATGATCCCTACTCAGACCTCGGCTGACTACCAGCTGCGGGGCAATTGCCACTATCTGAGAGATGAGGGCGCGGCCCCTGGTGGGCAGGTGTTATGTGCAGACCTAGCCGCAGGAGAGGGGAGCTATATTGATTTCGTCTTGGATGTGCCGACGGCTGGGGCCTACCAGCTAGGAGCTACGGTGGCCGCGACAGGAGAGTGCACTGTGCTGGTAGACGATGTGAAAAACGATGCGGCACAGGCCGACACAGGGTATCCGATGCGGGCGGTGGGCACCTTGGAAGAATCCTCAGAACTGCGGGATGTCGCATTCGGCACAGCGAAATTTGATCAGCCAGGGCTCAAGATCGTCCGCTTTGTGTCGAATGAGCCAAAGCAAGTGGTTAAATTTGACCGGATCAGGCTTCTAGAAAAATAACAGTTTACCAATTACACGTATTTCATCATGGATCGACGCCAATACATCAAACGCCAAGTCGCAGGTACCGCTATTCTCGCGGCCTCAGGTCTAGTACACAAAGCTAGCGCACAGAATCTACCCACCGTCGATCCGGAGCATCCAGATGTTCTCGACGTCGATGTACTAGTCGTAGGCGGTGGATCGGCTGGCCACGTAGCAGCGATACAGGCGGGCCGCATGGGTGCCAAGACCGTTTTGCTCGAGCGAAATTCTCAGCTGGGTGGCACCACCACGACCGGGGGCGTTTGCTTTCCGGGGCTGTTTCATGCTTGGGGTAGGCAGGTCATCTCAGGTATCGGCTGGGAGCTAGTGGCTAAATCTGTCGAAGTCGACGGCCGCAAGCTGCAGGACTTTAGGAAAGTGCACAAATCTCACGTACCACACCACGTGGGTCTCAATGGCCAGCTGTATTCCTTGTTAGCTGAGGAGGCGTGTTTGGATGCTGGGGTATCGCTGGCCTATTACCAGTTCCCGCAGAAAGTCACCGAAACCGACACGGGATGGGTAGTAGATGTCGTGGGGCAGGGGGTGCAGTATCAGCTGCGCTGCAAGCAGATCATCGACTGCACTGGTGGGGCTACGGTAGTAGGTATGCTCGGATTAGAGAGGATGCGTGAGGACACCCGCCAGCCAGGCACTCATGTCGTCGTGTTCAAAGGTTTCGATATGGATGTGGTAAAAAAGAATGCCAAGCTCATTCAGACGATGTACGATGAAGCCATCGAAAATGGAACCCTGCAAAAAGGTGATACCTGGAGCGGTAACGTCATGCAACCCATCCGCAGTGGCAGGGGCAACTCCAATCACATTTTCGGTGCCGATTCTACTAATGCCGCCACCCAGACCCAAACCAATCTAGCCGGTCGTAAGTGTGTTTTAAGGCTACTCAAATTTTTCAAAACCGTTCCAGGAGGAGAAAAGGTAAGTATCGATCGCATGATGACCGAGACAGCTACTCGCGAAACCTATCGGATAAAAGGCGAGACGATCATCACGGTAAATGACTACACATCTGGCAGGAAGTTCAAAGATGCCTTGTGCTACTCATTTTACCCGATCGACCTACACGACAAAAATGGCGTCACACCTAGGCATTTGGCCCACGGCAAAGTGCCGACCATCCCACGTGGGGCCCTAATACCGAAAGACTCAAAAAACATCATGGTAGCAGGGCGCTGCGTCTCCAGTGACCGCCTGGCCAACTCCGCAGCGCGGGTGCAGGCCAGTAGTATGGGTATGGGCCAGGCTGCCGCTGTCACTGCAGTCTTGGCTGCTAGAGAGGGCACGACGCCAGGAGAAGTGTCTCTAGAAAAGATCCACGAGGAGTTGAAAAAACACGATGCGATCGTCCCTAGTTAGGGAAGGGGGGCGTTTCTGCCAACTGTTTCAGGGTGGGGTGTCAGGCGTAGTCCGCTCTGGAGTGTATTCCATGGCCCCTCTTTTAGTCTCTTCGGAGACTCTGCTAGTCCCAGAGGGACTTAAAGACAGTAGCCGGTGGCAAGCATAGCGCAGCCACCGGATGGTTAGAAAAGGAGAACTGCACCCCGGCGGGGTGCTAGAAGCTTTTGTTACGCCATCGTAGTCCGATGACATCGTAATATCTGATTCACGATTAGTGCACTCTAGGTGCTCAATAGGCCTTAATGTCCTTCCTTTACAATCGAAAAACCTTAATAGAAGGGTCTTCTAGATTGCCTAAGGACCCGAAGCAGTATCGCTGATATCAGACCATCTAAACTTTTAAATCGGTAAAACGTCTTTGGCTCAAGTAGCGTTTATT
>JAHDID010000028.1 GCA_020630975.1 Verrucomicrobiota bacterium | reverse complement strand
GGATGGCAAGGTCGAGTTCTATCAGCCGATTCTGGATCAGTATCAGGAGATGCTGAAGAAGCACCCGAAGTTTGCGTCGGTTACTTTCTGCTGGATGCAGGGTGAGCGCGATGCCAGTGGTGGTGCGCAAGCGGCGTACAAGGATGCGCTGCAACTATTGATAACCAAACTGCGCCGCGATCTGGAGCGCCCGGATATGAACATCGTGATCGGCCGCATAAGCGATGCTGGTGAGAAGAAAGAGAGTTGGGCGGCAATGCGAAAGATCCAGATGGAAATTGTCAATGAAGATCCTAGTGGTGCCTGGGTCGATGTGGATGATCTAAATGATCGGGAGAAGGATGGAAAAATGGAAAACGCGGTTCACTACAACAGGCCGGAGGGTTACATCATTCTCGGGCAGCGTTTTGCGCGCCAGGGCTATGCGCTTATCAAGGGAGAGAAGCCCGCAGAAGATGGTAGGCCGTAACTTCGGTTGGTAATCGAGAGGAACTTCAAAACAGGGCGATGATTGATAAACATATACCGAGTCAAAGGGGGCAGAAATAATCCGTGTCATCCATGTTCAATCCGTTTAAATCCATGTAAAAATTCTTAGGTGATTGCTATCAAGTAAGGATGGATATGAAGGGGTGAAACCACGGATGGAAACAGATGAACACGGATGGCTTCGCCCTTATTGCATCCGTGTCAATCTGTGTCCATCCGCGGTCAAAAACTAACTTTAGCAACTATTAGGCCAGTTAACAGTGAGGCGAAGCCTCCAGTCATTAGTGTTAATTTGTGATCATTCGTTTCAGAGCCTCACGGATTAGTGTTAAAAAAGCGTCAATTTTCGGAACACTAATTTTCACCAATGAACACTAAACAAAACTAATCTGATAGGCTTCGTAGAATTCATTTCGAGAGGTCAAGATTCGATTTCTTCCATTTCTAAACTTATACATGAAATTCAAACTACTATGGGCGTGTTTGCTCACTCCCTACATATTCGCCGACGAACCTCAACCTCAGTGGGAAATCTCCACGACTGAAGATTGGCAGGCTTTTATCGCAGATACCAATGGTATCAGCATAGCGGATGACCATGCCATTGCAGAGAAGCAACAGGTATCATTCACCAGTCAGGTGAAGCAATTTCCGAATCCTACCAAGCTAAAGGACATCGAACTCAGGCAAAGTGTCGAGTGGCTGAACTGGCAGCCCTATTCTCTATACCAGCCTAACATGAAGAATGCGCCAGTGATGATCAGCCATGGTCCCAATGATCACTGGATAATCGCTCAGCACCGGTCGGCCGAGGACCTTGTGGCGGGCTATCAAGCTAAAGTCGCAGACGCTAAGAAAAAGAACCGGAAGCCTCCAGCGCCGCTTGGCTTCTCGCTCGAGGGATTTGTGGAGGAAGAAGTCACCCTCGAGGGATATGACGAGACACTGGTGACGACTCCGTTTCCCAATCAGTATCGACTCAGTGAATGGAAATGCGATTACAGTAAGGCCCCACATAAACGGGCTTGGAAAAGCGGCTGCCACGCCTGGCACAGTCGCGACATGACCCACTGGGTCCACTACGGCCCGACGGCCATGGCACCGACCGTGACTACGGCGGAATATGCCGATGGGAAAACCTACTTCTACTACGACCGGCCCAACGACCGTGACCCGCATCTCATCATTGACCACAATCTGCGCGATGGGGTTGCCGGGGAAGACAAGGGCCTCGCATTCGACGCGCCCTGGGGAGGGTCTGACGTCGGTGTGATCCGCGACCTCGAGGGCAAGTTCCACATGATCTCGGAGAACTGGCAGCCCATCGATGCCTCCAAGCGATCCTGGGACTCTCCTCTGGCCAGCCACATGGTGAGCGAGACCGGTATTACAGACTTTAAAATTCTCGAGCCTGCTGTGGACTATCGCACTAAGCCGACAGGAAAGAAGGCCACCTTTGAGCATCCCCATTGGAAGGGTGAAGAAAAGGTAGTGACCTATGAGATCCACGAGCCGCGGCAAGATGCATTCGGCGATTGGGCCGCCATCGCCATAGGTGGGCAATATTACCTAGTGGGCGACTACGATCCCGCCAACGCCGAGCATGGCCGAAACAGCATGAGCGTAGCGCTCTTCACTTCAGAAGATATCGACCAACCGTTCCGCTTTTACGGGCATATCGGCTCGGGCCATCCTGACCCCGATATCATGTTCGCCGATGGCAGGTTTTACCTGATCGCCCAGACCGAGACCGACTTTGTCAGCGATGGGCCCTGGGTAGGTACGGCTAAAATCAGAGCCGGAGTCGATCAGGATGGCGATGGTCAGGTCGATCAATGGTCCGAGTGGCAGGACGCCCGTGAGACTTACTCCTATATTCCAGGCTTCGCGAAACAGGTTGATCGCAAACCCGCAAAGGTATCTTTCGCCAATCTACCGGCAGGCAAGGGTTTTCAGATCGAGGTGAAATTGGTCTCGCCTGAAGATCAGGAAATACTTCCCAAGCTCGATCAACTGATCGCAACTTTTGATTCTCCTTATTCGCCTTAGAGATAAGTACTCTGGAAAGCTGGCGATGAAACTGAGTATGAAAAGTAGCCGGACGGTGTCTCTATCCCCACGCGATTAAAGCGCTGCCGCCGCCTGTGGCTGCGAGCATCAGCGAGTAGAGTTTCATCGGTTTCGAGGTGGTGGTTGGCGTGGGTAGCGGCGGATAGGCTCCGCTTCCACTCTCTTGACGTTCGCGGCCACATTCAATTCCCCCATGTGATCCCACCTCTGTGGCTGCGAGCACCAGCGAGTAGAGTTTCATCGGGCTCGGGGCGGAGGTTGGCGTGGGTAGCGGCGGATAGGCTCCGCTTCCACTCTCTTGACGTTCGCGGCCACATTCAATTGCCTCTGTGATTCACCTCTTCTGTGGTTGCGAGCATCAGCGAGTAGAGTTTCATCAGGTTCGGGGCGGTGGTTGGCGTGGGTAGCGGCGGATAGGCTCCGCACCACTCTCTTGACGTTCGCGGCCACATTCAATTGCCTCTGTGATTCACCTCTTCTGTGGTTGCGAGCATCAGCGAGTAGAGTTTCATCGGGCTCGGGGCGGTGGTTGGCGCGGGGAGCGGCGGATAGGCTCCGCTTCCACTCTCTTGACGTTCGCTGCCACATTCAATCCTTCTCTATCCCCCCCTCAGTGGCAATGTCGCTCTAGCCCCCGAGCCTGTCGTTCACGAAGCAGAGCTTGGCACAGACCAGTGAGGACCTTGCTCTCTCAGGGCGAGGTTTTTATCCGTATTCGCGGAAATAAAACAGCGACAGGATTTTAGAGGCTGGAGATATGTCGGTGAAACTTCTGTTTCCTCTATGAACTTTAATAAAAAGCTGTCAATTTTAACACTGATTCTTCTGGCTGCAGTAGCATTCACGCTGTCGCTCTCAGCCGGTGAGTCTGAGAGGCAGTCTGCACAGGCACCTGAGGTGAATGTCTCGGAATTAGCTCTAGAGATCGATCAGGTGGTGGCCGCAGAGCTGAAACTCAAGGGGCAGGCACAGCGGCCTCAGATCGATGATTTCACCTTTTGTCGGCGTATCTACCTCGATGCCATCGGCCGTATCCCGACGATAGGCGAGCTAGATCGCTTTATCGCCGACGCTAGGTCTGACAAGCGTGCTCGCTTGATCGACAAGCTGCTGCACTCCAAAGGCTACAACAGTCACTGGTATAACTACTGGGCCGACCTGCTGCGAGTCAAAGACATCGGCGATAAACTCCATCACTCGGGTAATTACTCGGAATGGATCAAAGAATCGGTGCGTAGCAATAAGCCATACGACCAGATGGCTTACGAGCTGGTAAATGCCAGTGGCGACCTGTACAAACCCGGCAATGGTGCCACCGGCTTTTACGCTCGCGAGCCGATGCCTCTGGATCACTTGGCCAACTCGGTGAAGACCTTCCTCGGCATGAGTATCGAGTGTGCGCAGTGTCACAATCACCCGTATGAGGACTGGACGCAGCAGGATTTTTATCAGTTGGCAGCCTTTACCTCCAAGACTCACCTACGGGTCGAGCCACTGCGCGAGGAGGAGGCAAAGCTATACGCCAAGCATCGCGCCATCCTAAAGAATAGGGACTTCGACGAGTGGATCGTCTACCGCGAGTCCATCCGCGTGAAGCACGCCGCTATCTATGGCAATGGCACCGGCTACATGCGACTGCCGCACGACTACCAGTACAAGGATGGCGAGCCCCACCAGGTGATGGATGCCAATGTGCTGTTTGGCGATATGCCAGAGGTGAGCTACAAGGTGAGCAAAGAGAAGTTACAATCGATGTCGAAAAAACAATTTGGCCCCGAGATCGGTGCTCGCAGCGCCATGGCCGACTGGATGACATCGCCGGACAATCCGATGTTCACCAAAGCGACGGTGAATCGTCTGTGGCATAGCATCATGGGGTCTGAGCTGGTCGGTCAGCTCGGTGGATTGACGCAGGAAGAAATGGGTGCACATCCTGCGCTCACCGAGAAGCTGATCTCCATCATGCAGGTGTCGCAGTATGATACCAAATTATTCCTGAGCGCTCTCTTCAATAGTCGTGCCTACCAGAGCCAGGCCCTGGCCCTGACTACGACACCACCACCGTATATCCTCGATGGCCCGATAGTCCGGCGCCTACCAGCAGAGGTGCTGGTCGATTCATTCCTCAGTCTGAAGACGCCTACACCCGACAAATATGTAGCGACAAAGTTTCGCTGGGATGGCTTCACTCATTTTTATGACAAGTCGAAAGACATGACGGCGAAGGACTTCGTCGACTACTCTGTCAGCGGTCCAGGACGCCAGGAATTTCAGAACCGCGAAGAGCGGGAGGCAATGAAACGAAATGGCCAGATGGGACCCAAGGCATTGTGGCGGGTGTCCACCTTTGGTAGGAATTACAAGAACCACTGGCTAGCCATGCTGATGGGCAAATCCAATCGAGAATTGATCGATGATGCAACCCTGGAGCCCAATATCCCACAGATTTTATTCATGATGAATGGTCTGGAAGCACCAGAGGATACCTTGATCAAGCGCAAGTTGAGCCAGGCTACCACCAAGCCCGAGAAGATGACTACTCTGTGGAAAGCGATACTGAGCCGAATGCCCAAAGAGTCAGAGAAGGTACTGTTTGAAAATGAACCTGACGATATACTATGGGCGTTGATCAACTCCAACGAATTTAGATTTAGTAAATAAGTATAGTGAGCCGAAGGCTCAAAACATTAGTGTTGTTTAGTGTTCATTTGTGTCGAGCGAAGCGGATTAGTGTTGAAATCAGTCGCATGGAAACTCGGAAAGAAGACGGAACTTACGAAATCATTGGATGTGCTATGAGAGTCCAGAATGAATTGGGCTTTGGATTAAGGGAAAAGCCATATGAGAATGCTATGGCAATCGAGCTTCGCGACAATGGATTTGAGGTCGTCCAGCAGCAGACGTTTCCAATACTCTACAAAAACCAATCAGTGGGAGACTGCATCCCGGATATCACTCTGCCTGAATTGAATATTTTATTGGAAATTAAAGCTTTGGAATCCATTACCGAAAAGGAAACTGCTCAAATGCTGAACTATTTACGAATTGCGAACTACAAAACCGGATTGGTGATTAACTTTGGTAATAAGGTCGAATGTAAACGGCTTAGTCTGTGAAGCTTTTAACACTAATTTTCACTAATGAACACTAACAAACACGAATCTGATGGGCTTAGTAGACAATTTTATTAAATGATAAATTTAACCCAATAAGCATATGGACCGCAGAGACTTTATCTACCGAGTCGGCATGACCGGCGCGTCATTACCGTTTTTGAATGCAACTGCCGCCTCTGAGCAAGCAGCAGCCCAAGCAAAGTCGGTTATCTATATCTTTCTGTCGGGAGGCTTGAGCCAGTACGATAGCTTCAATGTTGAGGTCGATAACCCCGTCCTGGGAAAGTCGAAAATCATTAACAGTAATACCGATGGTATCCGAGTCAGTCACTACTACCCCAAGCTGGCTCAGCAGATGGACAAGCTGCTCGTACTAAATGCGATGAAGACTAATCAGGGAGCTCACCCTGCTGGCACCTACAAGATGCTCACCAGCTACAACCCGCGTGCTACGGTGACACATCCCGAGCTGGGGGCGTGGGTGAACAAGAGCCTGACGACCCAGCAAGACAGCCTGCCGAACTTTGTTAGCATCGGCTCGGGGCGATCCGGTACCGCTGGATTCTTCCCCGGCCAATGGTCAGCCCTGCCTGTCAAAAATCCCAGCCAAGGTATCGACTTCGCCAAGCGCGACCCATCTATCGGAGGAGACACTTTCAAAAAGCGTCTCAACATCCTGGATAGCCTAAACAGCGACTTTCAAGGCAAGTATGGAGCCAGAGATACCCAGTCCTACATCGATACCTACTCAGGAGCGCTGAAGTTCATGAACTCCGCAGATATCGACGCCTTTGAGCTGAATCGCGAAGATCCGAACATCGTTAAACTGTACAATAAAAGCGATTTCAGTCGCAGCTGTCTGCTAGCAGGCCGCCTCGTCGAGCGCGGAGTGCGCTTCGTCAAAGTCAACCTAGGAGGCTGGGACTACCACGACGATATCTATGGCCGCATGCCGTCCAATGCCAACAAGCTCGATAGCGGTCTATCCTCCCTACTGACTCATCTGACTCAGAAAGGGCTGCTCGATTCTACCCTAGTCGTGGTTTCGACCGAGTTTGGCAGGAAGCCAGAGGTGAACCCTAATGTAGGCAGAGACCACCACCCAGATGGCTTCACCTGCCTCATGGCTGGTGCAGGCGTGAAAGCTGGTCAGATCTACGGCTCGACTAGTAAAGACGGAGTCTATGCAGACGAAGGCATTGTCGACGTCACCGATTTCAATGCCACCATCGCCTGGCGAATGGGTATCGATCCTGGACTGGAAGAAAATTCTGCTAGCGGCCGACCATTTACTTTGGCCAACCGAGGCGAAGCGCGACCGGAGTTGTTTATTTAGTCAGGGGGTGCTTCCTAAAGGTGGCGACTGGCACGACATCCGAATCGATATTGTCTATCGCGGCAGAAAGTGCACTTCTGCGGATTCACCTGGTCGGTGGCGAAGGGATGGTCGGTGCCGATGAATGTCCGTGCGGGTCTCTTGCCGCCCAGCATTTACTCATTCCTTGCTGTAGTTCTCAAAAAAGAGCAGTCTCCCCATCCTGATATTTTAGGAGGGCTTTGGGCGGCTTTCAGTCATTGCAATCTCGGCGATGGCGTTTTACCTGTAAAACGCTTTCTAAAAATAGAACCAAATTATGGCCGATTCTACTAGCTCCGTTCCTGCGCTTGATCGCAGTCTTGATCTGTTGGAGCTGCTCAGTACCCAGCCCGCAGGGATGACGCTATCTGAGCTGAGCAAAGCGCTAGATGCTCCGAAAAATGCCATTTTTCGTATCACGCAGACCTTGCTGGCGCGCGGCTATCTAGCGCGCGATGCCGATACTTTGGCGTTTCGTCTGACTAGCCGCTGGCTGAAGCTGGCGCCTAGCTCTGCAGGTGCCGTGAGCCTACCTGAGGTATCGCGGGGTGCTATGGAGAGTCTGCGCGAGCAGACGGGGCAGACTGTGCAGCTCGGAGTGCTGAGTGGGAGAGAGGGCGTCATCATCGATCAGGTCGAGGGGGTGGAAGCCCTGCGAATCGTCGTCAATTTAGGGTTGCGCTTTGCCCTGTATAATAATGCGCCAGGCAAACTACTGCTCGCCCATCTACCCGATGCTGAGCGAGCAGAGGCGATCGCTACGATGGCACTGGATAGATGCACGGCCCAAACTATAACAGATCGGACCGAGCTGGAAAACGAGTGCCAGCGAATCGTCAAGCAAGGCTACTCTACCGACTATGCCGAGGCCGACGAAGGTATCCACTGCATCGCCGCACCGATATTTGGCATCGAGGGACAGGCGGTAGGTACTCTCTGGGTGACAGGTCCCGCCAAACGCCTACCGAAATCCCAGTTTCGCAAAACCGGTGAGCTAGCCAAGGCTGCGGGAGAGCAGATCACCGAAACCATCCTGAGACTGTCATGAGTTTAATCGCCAACCACATAGTTAGGCAGGGTTGCCTAACCCGTCCGCAGAGCCTATTAGCCGCCCTTTCCGGTATACTCGCCCTATGCCTGGCGCTCTGCTGCTCGACACTCAACGCTGAGGAGGTAGACCCCACGCTCATATTAGAAAACTACTGCGCGGACTGCCACGATGAGGATACGAATGAGGGTGACTTTGACCTGTACGCTTTCCTAGATGAGATCGACCTCTCGAAACACACACTGATGTATGAAAATCTGGTGAACGATAAAATGCCACCAGCGAATAAAAAACAACCATCGGCTAAAGAAAAGGCACTCGTGCAGCAGTGGCTGGC
Organism: Verrucomicrobiota bacterium; assembly: GCA_020630975.1. Taxonomy (GTDB): domain Bacteria; phylum Verrucomicrobiota; class Verrucomicrobiia; order Verrucomicrobiales; family DEV007; genus Arctic95D-9. The sequence continues at coordinate 62,072 of JAHDID010000028.1, read as the reverse complement.
AGATAAGCAAAAAAAGTCTGCTCCCAAGCCTTTTCGTCGACTCAGTCGCCACGAATTCGTTCGCTCGATCAATGATCTACTAGGCACCGAGATCGATCTAACGGCGAAACTATCCGAAGACCGGGGCTCGCGTTATTTCGACACCGACCGAGAGATCGAGATGAGCCGCGAGATGCTGAGTGGGTATTTCTCCGTGGCCGAGGAATTGCTGGATCAGGCATTCCCAGTAGATGGTTTTCCGAATCCTGGGAACTGGCAGACCAGCCAGGTCAAAGAGAGTCACAAGACCTACAAGATCTATCACCGTCCCTATCGCGATGGTATCCTATTCTCCTGGACTCGGGCTAATAATGGTAACAGTTACTCCTTCTTTTACGACCACTTCGAGCCGCCCGTATCGGGCTGGTATGAGTTGACGTTCGATGCCGCGAAGGTGGGCGATTTTCCTGAGGATATCGCGCTATCTGTGTATCGAGGAAAACACTACATCGCCGATGATCGGCCGCAGCCCCAAACATTGATGCAAGTCATCTCTATCGGCAGTCCGGACGTTCGCTCACATACGATAAAGGTCTGGCTAGAGCCTGGAGAGAATGTATCTGTGCACTGCTACTCGAAGCATAACTTTCGGCAGAAGGATACTCGGCAGGGTATCTATATCGAAAAGCTAACCGCTCGCGGACCACTGCAGTCCCAGTGGCCACCGGCTGCCTATACCTCTACCTTTCATGGTCTACCTATCTCGGCACCCGATCGGCCCACTGATCCGACCTCTACGACGAGAGTCACGGTAGATAGCGGAGGCAACCCCGATGATGTTCTCCAGCAAGTCATTCACCGCCTCTCCGAGCGAGCATTTACCGCATCGCTATTGGACGAGCAGCTAGCACCATACCATCAGGTAGCGGCCACCGCGTACGCCGAACACGGGGACCTCGTACAGGCAGCTCGCCAGGGGATCAAGGCTATTATCTGTTCGCCGCGCTTTCTCACGGTCGCGAACGACCACTCATCACCCTCGTATGCTGCAGCCAGTCTGCTAGCCCGGTCGCTCTGGCTATCGGTGCCCGATACCGATCTGCTCGCTGTGGCGCGAGAGGGTGGACTCGATACCGAGGCCTCTCAGCGCCAAGCGATCGAGCGCATGCTAGCCGATCCCAAAAGCCAGCGCATGGTTCGCTCGTTCTGCGATCAGTGGCTGAATCTCCGCTCGTGGCGAACGGTCGCTCCATCGCTAAAGCTATACCCGAAATACAATGACCTACTCGACCACTACCTACCCCGGGAGACATTGGCCTACCTGAACCACCTGATTCAGGAAAACCAACCCATCAGTCATTTGATCGACTCGGACTATTCCTTTCTCAATCAGCGGCTGGCGCAGCACTACGGTATCGATGGGGTATATGGCCATCAGCTGCGCAAAGTGTCCTTCTCGCCCGACAGTCCGCGTGGAGGTCTGCTCACCATGGGCAGCATCATGAAAGTCACCACCGATGGCTACGAGACTTCGCCCATCCTTCGCGGTGTCTGGATCTCGAAAAACATAGTCGGCACGCCTCTATCCCCACCCTCGGAGCCTGTCGAGGCGATCGAGCCTGAGCATGGCGAGCACGCCTTGTCACTAAAGGAACAAATCGAGCAGCACAGAGAGGCCAAAGCCTGCTACGCCTGCCACAAAAGCATCGATCCCTATGGGTTTGCTCTGGAGAACTTTGACCCAACAGGACAGTGGCGAGATCGATATCGAGTCAAGACAGCTCATCGCAATACTTTTACTTATCGCCACCAGGGGTTCTTTGAGTTGGGCGGTCCAGTCGATGCCTCTAACGAAATCGCTGGTCAGCCTTTCGAGGATATCTTCGGGCTGAAGTCTATACTGCTGGAGCAGGACAGGAGAATCGCGTTCAACATCGCCAAGAAACTTTTTGAATACATCAATGGCTATCAGCCAGACCTAGCGCAGCGCCAGGATCTGCTTGCGAAGATACCGGCGGATCAGGGCGGGTATGGTATGCGCGATTTGATTTCGGATGTTTTGGTTTATTCGATCGCTGCGGAGAAAGGAACGAGAAATGGACACTAGGAAAGAAATAATGGCTGATGGGCTTCGCGGACGGGTTGGGCAACCCATCCTACGTAGGGACTTGCTAAAGTATGGTGCCGCTCTGCCGCTAGCAATGCACTCGCTGGATTTACGTGCCGTAGAAAAGCCTAAAACGGCTACCTCGCCGAAGCGGGTCATCTTCATTTGCAATTCGCTCGGCTTCTACGAGCCCAATTTCTTCCCGAAGGTCAGAGGCGACCTGGCCAGCTCTCACTACCTGCAGGGGCTGGAGATGCACGACAAGATGACGGTGTATCAAAATCTATACCACCCTGGCATGGATACGAGTAATCACGACTCCGAGAAATCCTTTCTCACGGGGGCGCCCTACCCCGAGTCAGCTACCTTTACCAACACCATATCGGTCGACCAGGTGCTGGCCAGGGAGATCGGTGGCGACACTCGGTTTCCCTATCTATCCTTTAGCATCTACGATCGAGGCTGGGGGTGTTCGTGGAATGAGCGAGGTGTCGCTATACCGCCAATGCACGACGAGGTAGCTATTTTCGACAAGCTTTTTGGCGAGGAAGATCTAAGTGCCAAAAAGAAGCAGATACAGAATGACCAGCTTATTGTTGAGAGTTTGTACCGAGACCTAGAGCAGATGAAGGTGCAAGGCGGCAGCGCAGCGCGGAGTGACTCCTATCGTACCGTGATTGCCGAGCTAGAGGCCCAGCTGCAGCATGAGGAGTTTTGGCTAAAGGCGAAGAAGTCAGAAGTGGTCAATACGCTGAGCGACGATCAAGAGTACGCCTTTTCCACTAAGGTGAGGAATCTGTTCGAGTTGGCTAAATTGGCGTTTCAGACTGATTCTACACGGGTCATCACTATCTCCCTAGACTGGATCTATGGGGCGATTACTGTGCCAGGTGCTTCTGGCGGGTGGCATACCTTGTCACACCACAATGGGAAACCCGATGTTCTTGGCAAGTTGGTTCGGGTCGAGGAGGATATCATCAAGCAGTTGAATCGCTTTACGGTCGAGATGGATCAGATCGACGATGGGGAGGGGAGGACTCTCCTCGATAATACATCAGTAGTTATCGGCAGTTGCTTTGGCGATGCCTCTAGACACACCTGCAATAACCTGCCGACCATTGTAGCCGGCGGTGGGTATCGGCACCAGGGGCATGTCGTATCGGAGAAGCCCACTCATTTGTGCAATCTGTACCGTGATCTGCTGCATGCTCATGATGTGGATGTGGGTGGCTTTGGGAATAGTGAGGGTGATGATGGCTTGCTAGCGATTTGAGGTGGTTATGTATGTAGTATGGGTTGCCTAACCCGTTTTTCATAGGCTCCGGCTGATGGGCTTCGCGGACGGGTTAGGCAACCCATCCTACTTTTATTCGTCTCTTGATCTGGCTCTTTTCTCGCTCTATGTGAACATCAAAATGATAAAGACTCTTCTTACGATTGCGGCTTTTTTCTCTCTGACGACACTAGCGCTGGCTAGTGACCGCGTAGCCTTGTGGCCAGAGGGGAAGGTTCCAGACTTCCAAGCTGACCAGATCGCGGCCACGGTGGCTGAGACCAGAGCTGCTGGTTATAAGGCTGACGACCATAGGATGCCGCATCTGGACTGGTATGCAGCACCTGCGGAAAAGAATGGGGCCTGTATGCTGCTGATATCTGGCGGCGCTTATCAGAATTGCTGCGATCAGTATTGGATCGATCAGGTGGCCAAAGAATTTACCGAGCAGGGCTATGTCTGTGTGAACTTGACCTACCGCACGCCACGCCCCAAAGGCCTACCGATCTACCAGACGGCTTGGCAGGATGGGCAGCGGGCGGTGCGTATGGTGCGGAGAGAGGCTGCTCAGCGGGGATACGATCCGGAAAAGATTGGTGCCTTGGGCTTCTCGGCTGGAGGGCACCTGACGGTGCTCCTAGCTACTAGCTCGCAGACAGCTGCCTATCCTGCGGTGGACGAGGTCGATCAGACTCCTTGCCATATCAATTGGGCGGTGCCGATCTATACCGCCTACGCGCTGACTGATGGGCTAAGTGGTCCGAATACCCGAAGTGGCGATGCACCGGATGCGACGTTGACCGATGTATTCAAATTTGATGAAAAGACCTGCCCGATGGCGCTTTTCCACGGGGGCACCGACAATTACTCGCCCCTAGGTTCCACTCAGATTTATCGTCAGCTACGGCGTATGAATATACCTGCAGAGCTGCATTTGTTCGCCGACCGAGGCCATGGTTTTATGGGAGATGCCAAAAAAGGTGAAGCGGGTGCGGCCTATGACCATTGGCTAGCCCGAGTGACCGAGTTTTTCCGCCAGATGAACTATGATGGCCGTCTGGGAGAGGAAGTCGATCTGATGACACGCTTCCCGCATGATGATGACCGGGGCGCTCATGAGAAAGCCCCTCTCTGGCCCAAGAAGAGAATGCCAAATGCTCAGGACCACCAGTGCGAGCCCTACCTCGAGTGGCATATACCGAAAGAGACCAAGACAAAAGCCATCCAAATCATCTACTCAGGCGGTGGCTACGGTGGTAATAAGCCCGATGGCTTCGAGGTGGCTCCTGCGCGGCGCTATCTGAATGCTAAGGGGATGACTGTCGTGACGATCAAATACCGCACCCCACGCCCAAAGGGTGGACTAGCCAAACACACCACTGCCTGGCAGGATCTGCAGCGAGCAATCCGTCTGGTGCGCCATCAGGCCGAGGCGAAAGGACTCGACCCTCAGCGCATCGGCATCATGGGATCGTCTGCTGGCGGCCATCTCACCCTGATGGGTGCCACCAGCTCGAGGCAGCGCTCCTACTGGCCGGTAGAGAATCTGGATAATCTACCGTGCAATGTACAGTGGGCTATAGCTATCTACCCTGCCTACGTCTTGAGCGATGGGGGGAATGGCAAGAATACCAATGGCGGTAATGATGATACCGATACAATAGTTCCCGAATTCGCTTTCGACCTAGATACCTGTCCTACGCTATTTATCCACGGCGATACCGATGGCTATTCACCGATGAATTCCGTGAAATGCTGGGAGCAAATGCGCCGTATGGGTATTCAGTCGGATCTCCATACGCTAGCTCAGCGGAATCACTGCTTTCAGAGAAAAGCCGCACCGGGGACCGGTAGCTACACATGGCTCGACCGGATCTGGGAATTTATGAACCATAAGGGAGTGAGTCAGTAATAGATACTAGATGCATGGAGTCATCACGTCGGCCTTGGCTAGTAGTTTTTTGAGAGTGTTTTCTCGATCAAATTGTAAGGCAAAATCGCGAGCAGAGTCACTGAGGGCACGGCGCTGATCATCTGATATGAAATGGGCCTTGTCCAAGCACTGTCTCAACTGATCGATATTACCGGCGTCATGCTCTAGGCAATTGCCTCCAGTGGCTTCGGGTATTCCGCCGGTTCTAGTGGTGATCACTGGTCCTAAGCCGCCTGCGAGCATCTTTTCGGCAATAGCGATTCCAAATGTTTCGACAAATTCGATTTTTGGCTTGCTGGGTAGGCAGTAGCACAAGCAGGCGTGCATTAGTATGCCTTTTTCTTCGTCGCTTACATCATCGAGAACGCAGATGTGTGGATCGCTTTTCGACATCTCGATGATTTCTTCTTTCATGGGGCCATTGCCACAGATCACGAGCTTCTTGCGGCCATAGATTTTACTGGATCTGTAGGCTGCGATGAGGTCGTCCACCCCTTTTGCGGGAGCGATGCGAGAAAGAAACATTACGAATCCATCCTGATCTAAATTGCGGCCTCTCAAAGTCGACTCTATTAGCTCTGGCTGAGTCTCGATGCTGGTGTAGGCTGCGGTATCGATAGCGGGAAAGCTTATTTGCACTCTTTCGGATAACAGCTGGGCAAAGTTTGTGCCTAATTCATTATCCACTTTTTCACCGGCCTCCACGATCTGGTCGATGGTATACTGACTCACTGCTACAGGCACATCGTGTGCGAGGTAATTCGACAAGACCATCTGTGCGGCTCCTAGTTGCCCGTTTGTTAGTGCATTATTTACCACATTGGTGATGTCTGAACCTACGGCTTCACCGATAGTTGTTACATCGGCTTCGTTACGGATTTGCTTGAAACTCTCTACCGCATTGATGACCATTTGACCGTGTGGCACAAGGTAAAGATCCATCACGACCGTGTGTCCTGGAAGTTTATGCAGTAGATCTACGATTCTACCACTGATAGAGTAGCTCAGCCTGCCGTCGAGCACTTTGTAGTCGCCTATAGGCTCTGGTCGGTCGACTACGATCCCCTCGGAGTATGGCGATACGGTTTCGAGTGGTTTTAGTGGTAAGCCGCTGGATTGGAGAGTTTCTAAAGGATAGCTGACAATGTGTACTGTCTCTATGCCAAGCTTTAGCGCTGCCTCCGCTAGATTTCTCGCTTCAGTGGAATGACCGCAGATAATGGGGTCTGCCCTTACGATGATAACCAAATTTTTTACTTCTTTTCTCTTCGAGACTATCGACGACAAGGGTGCTAGTTCGGAAACCATACACAGGTCGGAAGCATAAAGCGTGCCAAGTGGATGTGGCGGCCTGTGACTGGTGCTGAGGAGGATTTCGGGGTTAAGAAATAAACGAGGGTGGGCGGGTGTCTTTGGCCCATTCACTAGGTGTATCACTCATCTTCAATTCAAGAATAGCTTCTGCACTGAACTCACTGATTTTCAGGTAGCAACGATCTAATGGTGATCCGTTGAGTAGAGCGCTTTTTACGTAAATGCGATCGGCTCCATGGTTGTGCGCGATAATAGTAAAATCTCCGCCGCGCATCTTGATCACTGACTTTGGATAGAGTGGTGTGCCGATTAACATGAAGGGTAGCCCTGTGACTGGGAAGACACCCATAGCGCTCCAAACGTACCAACTCGATAGGCCGCCCGAGTCCTCATTTCCCGGTAGACCACCTCTACCAGTGGTGAACTGGTAGGTCATGACATGATGGATCACTTCTGCGGTGCGGTCGTGCCTGCCCGCAAAGAGATAGGTATAAGGAGCTTCCATATCGGGTTCATTGTTTAGGCCCTCGAAGGGGTGAACGATTTCGTCCTCAGTAGGGGCAGTAAACCCAAAAAACTTATCTAACAGCGCCACGAATTGATCTTCGCCACCTGCTAGCTTGATCCTGCCAACCATATCGTGGATAAAGCGAAATGAATAATTCCAGTTCTCTCCCTCATAGTAGTCGGATTCTTCTTTCAGAAGGCCTGTATTGGGGGCGAAGGCGTTTCGCCAGTGGTCTGCTAGGGCGATTGCTTCTCGGTAGATGAGTTCGTTCCCTTCGATCTTTGCGAGTTGTGCGATACAGTAGTTTGCAAAAGCGATATCTAACGTGTGAGATAGAGGCTGGACGATGGAGTGGTTGGCGTATTCTTCAAATTTTCCACCTCTACCTAGCGATCCTAGGCTAGTCTTGTGAAGTAGGTTTAGGACTGATTCCCAGTCGCCTTCGATGCCGCGGTTTTTGGCATCGGTCAGGATCATATGGCATAGGCCTGTAGCTTGTTTGGCGAAGCACTCTGGTAAATTATTCATCAGGTAACTCACTGGGAAGGCTCCTTCGCGTTGCGCTACCTCTACAAGGAATTCGACGAAATCTTTGCCCCACTCCGGCCAGAGTGTCATGGCCAATGGCAGTTGAGTTTTATACAGATCCCACAAGGTGGATAGATCGAAAAAGAATGGCCCTGCCTTTTTGGTAAAGGGGTTCTCATCGTAAAAGTTAGCGGGTTTTAGAGTGGCGTGGTACAGGGCGGTGTAGAACTGCTGCTGCTGCTCAGGGGAGGCACCTTCGATTTCGATCTTATCGAGTACCGAGTCCCAGCGCTCAGTTGCCTGCTCGATTACGCCGTCGAATCCGAGTTCTGCGACATCTGCTAGAGCTTTTGCGGGGCGGTCTAGATTGCGTGTCGAGAAGCCGATATGCAGCTCGAGCGGTTGGCCCGGATCCTGTGCCTCGAACCATAAGCCAAACCTCTCCTCCGATTTCCGTACTTTTTTCTTGAGAGAATATTCGATACGGTTGGCGACCTTTTGACCGTCATTTTTCCAATAACCGCTATCGGCGATGGGTGTCACCACTTGGATACGGAAATAGACGGTCACCCCTTCAAATCTCACTGAGCCCCAGCATTCACTTGGGCTTAGAAATTCCATGTTGGCCTTATTTGGATAGACCTCCATGCCTTCGATACGTAGACCTCCATTGGATAGATCTATCGCTACTTTGCCGGTTTTGTTGCTGGGGAAGTGGTAGCGATGTACAGCGGCTCTCTCCGTACAGGCCACTTCAAATTTTACTGCGGACTCCTCAAACTCACCTGAGTAGTATCCGGCTTTTGCAGATTCATTGATCAGCCCGTAGCGTTTGCCCACTCCTTCTAGTCCGTCGCCTACCAGTGGCGTGGTGAGCAGATAGTTGTAGTAGCTGCGTATCCGGCCAGTGCCAGACTGTTGAAAGTGAGCGATGCCCAAAGCTTCGTGTCGGTCGAAATACAATTGCGGTGGTTCGCCAGTGAGCGACACATCGTATTGTCCGTAGCCAGAGACATATGCTCCTGAGTACGCGCATGCAGACACCATGCCGAAAGGCATAGTCGCACCTGGATGAGTATTGCCCACTGGTGGTTTGGCACACCACCATTTTTTAGCTATTCCCTGAGGTTCAGGTAGTTCTCTAGTGAAATTCCCTAGGAATGGATCTACCCAGCGGGAGTTTCCCGAAGTCGTCGTCGTTGAATCAGGCATTCGGTAATTGTAGGTCAAAGTATGCCATCATACATCCCACAGCTATGGCAGATATGATAATGAAAATTTTTATTAGAGCCTCTGAGTCTCCTGTGGCCGTGGTTTTTTGGGGTGTAAGCGATACGAAACAAAAGCTTTGAGGTAGGCTCTTGTAGCTTTGTAGAATCGGTCTCTGAGAGCTCTGCCCCACCGTCTTGTGGAGCTGGAAAGCTAAGTGCTACGCCACTTGACGAGGTGGTTGCTGCAGTGAGAATCTTCTCACAAGGTATTGTGGTATGAATCGATTATTTCACCCAAATTGGCTCAAGTTATTAATGAAGTTCCTGGTCCTGTTTTGTTTCTTGGGGGTAGGTTCTGTTCTGTTTTCGGCCAATGCTCAAGATAGAACTCGGATTCTTTTTATCGGTAACAGTTACACGGGACAGATTCGAGGAGTCATACAAAAGCTGATCTTGGCTTCACCACAGGGAGGTTCTACTGAGTTGGAGTTCATCACACCTGGAGGTAAGACGCTGGAATATCATCTGCAGAATGAATCGACGATTCGGCGGATCAAGGAGGGGGATTGGGACTTCGTGGTTCTCCAAGATCAAAGCCAGACTCCAGCTATCTTTCCCAAGAAGTTCGAATCTGCAGCAGAGGGGCTGGACGCTGTGATCGATGCGAGTGGTGCTCAGACAGTGTTTTATCAGACGTGGGGTAGGAGGGATGGGGATAAGATGAATCCTAATATGTTCCCTGACTACAAGTCGATGCAGAAAGCGCTGAGCGAGAATTATAGTCGTGTGGCGAAGCGGTGTGATGCGACACTCTCTCCTGTCGGCGATGCATGGGCTAAAGTGAGGAAGGCTGATCCAGATCTGGGGAGAGCGCTGTATAAAGGTGATGGTAGTCACCCTTCGGAGAAAGGTGCCTACCTAGCTGCGTGTGTTTTCTATGCGACGATTTTTCAGCAGTCTCCGGCTAGTGTCGATTTTCGAGGTGGTCTGGATAGTGCTGAAGTCGAGTCGATCCTCAAGGCGATAGATGTGCCAGCGCAGCTGGTTTCCAAGAAGTCAGTGTTTCCTGTGAGCCGTACGATCACCAACGCGACTGGCGTTAGAATCGACGTCAATATTGTCGGGCGATCAGAGACTAGTATCTATTTTACAGCTCGCGGGCGGAACCATATCTACCAGATTGATCAGCTGTCCCAAGAGGATCAGGATTTTGTAGAAACGCTGCCATTGAACAAGTGAGCGTTGGCTCAGCTGCAAGCTGACCCAACGTAGGATCAACTTGTAGTTGATCGGCTTCCCTCCTGTCGGGTTTTTGAGGCTATCAGCTATGGAGGGAGTGACGTCTTGCATTATGATGCTATCTGGGGCTTCTGGCCTCAAGGAGGCGAGGTTGCGCAGACTCCCGCTCAAGGAGCGGCGCACGTCCCGTCGCCGGGCTGCATAAGACTCCAGCCATCGCTCTTAGGTATTGGCTCTTGTTGCCGGGCAGCTGAAGGCAGCCCCTCCTTGATCTCATAGGCGAGGTTGCGCAGACTCCCGTCCAAGGCCTCCAGCCATCGTGCTCGGGCAATTGGCTCAGCCTGCCGGGCGACGAGACGTCGCCCCTCCTTGGTCTTGGTTGGTGGGGAGCCTTCTTTTGTCTCCACCTCTTCGTTATATCTATTTCTTGGCCTTTGCCTTGGGCTTTTTCTTAGGATCTGGTGGAGGGGCTATGTTGTGCTTTTGATAAAATTCGGTGAAGTCTACGGGTATTCTTTGCCGGGCTGCGAAGCGATTACCTTTCGAGTCGGTGAGGTTGATGTGAAAGATGGGTAGTGGGTTGATTCGGCTTGGCTTTGCGCCTTTGAATGTCAGGGTGAATTGGCGCTCTAGTTTTTCGCCGGGGGCGATTTCGACATCTTCGAAGGCGGGGGTAATTCGCCAAGGAGATTGGATGGGTATCTCCCATTCGCAGTGTCCGATCAAGGTATCATCAAAGACGTTTTCGAAGTTGAGAGTGGTATCGACTTCTAGCGGTATGTCACGACTTTTGAACTCTCCTTTGAGTGAGACTAATCCACGAAAGGTCTCTGCGTCCTCAGTATTGGTATTGTCGGGGTGGATACCGTCGATCTCGAGTACGGCTATCTTCGGTCCATCGTCGGTCATGGTGACCCACATGCCATGGTCGAACTCGCCAAACTCCGGCCCCCTGAGGCGACTGCCGCCACCGGTGGTGCCTAGTGTGTAGTATTGGCCATTGGCCGAGTCAGCGTCTTGATTGAATTTGATGTATTGGTGGATATGACCGGCGAAGGCTGTGTGTTTACGATCCTGTAGCGCGGCCTCGATTGGTTTCCAGCCGGTCTCCCAGGCATCGAGCGTGCGGTTGTCTTCATTGATAGGTACGCCCTTTTCATATTGCCACACTGGCTGGTGGACAAAGACGAGTGTCCAGCGGACATCGGGGTGATCCTTTAGGGTTTGGATCGCCCAGTCTTGTTGCTCTGGGTTGATCTTTGCTTTGAAATCCCTATTATCTTGAGCGTTCAGACATAGGAAGAGAACATTCTTGTAGACGAAGTGGTATTGCTCGACTCCGAATCGTTCTTTCCAGACTTGTGATAGCAGTGGAGAGCCGTTGTCGTGATTACCTGCTAGGTAAAAGAAGGGCATATCGAGATGGCTGATAAAACCTTCCATCTCGTCCCACATGGAGTGTAGTTTTTCGGCGTCGTCTGATTTGCGGTTGCCGACGATCAAGTCGCCTACGGTGATGACGAACTCAGGATGCAATAGGTTGAGCCGATCGAGTGCTTTGGGGAATACCCCTGGGCGCATGCCGCCGGTCCGATCGCTGACGATGGCGAACTGAAAGTTGTCGGGATTGTTTTGGAAGTTGAGATTGGACCACGGTTTCTTTTCTGTGGGCACGCTTACCTCGAAGCTGGGGCCTTGGGCGTGACAGAGGTGGATGGTGGCGAGGAGTAGGTAAAGTAGGTATTTCATTGGTTGTGTGCTTGGGTTGCCGGGCAGCTGAAGGCAGCCCCTCCTTGAGGTCTTAGGGCCTATTGTACCCTATTGAGTGTTTTGTGTACCCTATTGAATCGTTACTTTTCTAGGCAAACATATCGCCAATGACCTCTGCCTTTTCTCCACCGACTACAAAGGGGCGGCCGGTATCGGTGATGTATTCTTCACTCAGAGGTAGGCCTGCTGCGTGACCGATGGTGGCGTGGAAATCGCCGATGGTGACGGGCTTGTCTGGTGTGGCTCCGTGATCATCGCTTTGGCCGTGGCAGTAGCCGCGCTTGATACCGGCTCCTGCTAGTCCAACGGTGAAGCAAGTGGGGTAGTGGCCGCGGCCACTGCCTTCGAACTTTGGCTTTCGGCCGAATTCTGTCGCTAAAACAACTAGAGTGTCATCGATCAAGCCGCGCTGCTTGAGGTCGGTGATGAGTGTCGAGTAGGCCTGATCGAAGGATGGGGCGATATCGGTCATGGTATTGGCTAGGTCTTTGTGCATGTCCCAGCCATCGCTGGTCACCTCGACAAAGCGGATGCCGGCCTCTACCAATCGGCGAGCGAGTAGGCAGCCCTGGCCAAAGGCACTGTCGCCGTAGGCCTGTTGAGTGGTTTTGTTTTCCTTGGAGATGTCGAATGCGTTCAGATCCTCGCTGCGCAGTAGGCGGATGGTGTGGTCGTAAAACTCGCGGTAGGCGGTGACCTGGCTGTCTTGATATTTGGCGATGAAATCGCTACTGAGCTGCTGGGCGAGATCGAGTTTTTTCTTGAGTCCCGCAGCGCCGCCATCGGATTTGGTATTAGGCAGACCGGAGCTGGGCTTCAGTATCGGTAGTGGGCTGTAGGATGGTGGGAAAAAGCCATTGCCATAGCGCGGCCCTTGGTTGATGCAAGCTGAGCTGGGGAGCGTATCGTGACTGGTGCCTAAGTAGTGCTGAGCCCAGGCCCCGAGCGTGGGGTGCTTGATGGTATTGCGCTCGGCAAAGCCGGTGCGCATGAAGTACTGAGCTGGTCCATGCACCCCGATTTTGGCGGTCATGGTGCGAATAATCGACATTTGGTTCGCTATCTTAGCGGTCTTTTCCAGGTACTTCGTTACTTGGAAGTCTCCAGTCGTCGAAATGGCATCTGCCGGTCCTTTTACATTCGAGAGAGTCTTGGGGTCGAAGGTATCGATCTGACTCATGCCCCCCTTCACACTGATAAAGATGATCCGCTTGGCGCTGCCAAAGCCGGGTATCGAGCTGCTAGGGGAGTCTCTAGCTAGCGAGGTTAGGTTGGGTAGCACGGATAGCCCAAACGCGGTCTGGGCAGCGCGTTCGATGAGTTGGCGTCTTGTTGTCATGATGTGGTGATAAAAGTATTAATAGAAAATTGTTATTAGTTAGCGAAATCCATGCAATCCATGTTCCATCCGTTTAAATCCATGTTAGAATACCCACTCATAACTGAACACGCTTACGCTCTAAACTTGGGTTTCGAAAATTCAGCACGAGCCCCACTTTTCGGCGGGTAACCCGCAGGTAATTCAGCGTTTGAGCGATATCGTATTCACCCAAAGAGGAGATCGACTTACATTCGACAATTATTTTATCCTCAACCATGAAGTCAGGCTGGCAATCGCCAACTATTTGTTCTTGGTAAAAGATGGGGTAAGCGGGTTGTTGAGTGAAGTTTAGACGCTGGTTTCGGAATTCTATTGCTAGGGCGTTCTCGTAGGGCTTTTCCCTCAAGCCAGGACCTAGTTCGGTATGCACTTTCATAGCGCAGCCGATGATTTGGTAAGTGAGATCGCCCTTTTGCATGATTTTTTACATGGATTTTAACGGATTGAACATGGATTATAAGGATTGCGTGTTGCGTACGGGTTACTGAATGAATAGAAACTCTGGCGTGTTAAACAGCGTCCAGGCGAGTTCTTCGATAGTCGTGCTATCTTTCTTTAGATTATTCCTGATCAGGCGCAGCTCTCGCTGGCTGGGTTCGCGGCTGTAGAAATTGATATATAGTGATTGGATCATATCATTGTAGCCATTGTGGCGTTTGACCTCGGTCATCAGCGGTGAGTCTGGATCGGTCAGGATCTGCTGAAACTCGCCGTTCATCAGCATCAGGGTCTGTGGGATGTTTCCTTCCAGACTGCCATCGTCTGCGATGTCGCGGGTCGACTGGCCGAACATGCGCAAAAAATGCTCGTCTCGACCGGGCTGTGGCAGCTCCGATGCACGTAGGTAGTAGGTCTTTCTGAATGGCACTGGATTGCGGTCGGGATTGAGCAAGTCTTCTGGTAGGAATTTGTTGGGATTGTTGATATAGCCTTTGGCCTTGGCTTCGGCGACTCGTTGCTTAACGGCGGCTTCGCTAAATTCGTCGAAATCAAAGGCCATGCGGGTGGCGCGATGCGAGCGATCGACTAGGTATTCGTCGATGCTAGGGCCGAAGCCTAGGAACATGATGGAGTCCCAAGCCTGCTCCGCGGTCATACGGCGTAGGACAGGACCGCTGAATGGGTAGCTGACGATATCGCCCATCGCGGGTGTGCTGTTGGCCTCGGCTTGGTAGGCGTGGGTATTGAATACGATTCGCTGGAACTCGCGCATATCGAACTGGAGTTGGACCATGATCTTGCCGATCTTTCTCAGTAGTTCGGGATTCGATGCCTTGTCGAGGTCGTCAGTGTTTTCGATCGGCTCCAGCACGGCGATGCCAAACATCTTTTGCCACAGTCGATTGGCGATGGAGATGGCAAAGCGCGGATTGTCGGGGTGGGTCATCCACTTAGCGAAGCTTTTGCGGTAGTCATCTGGATTGTCGAGGTCGACATCGTAGGCAGCGAGTTTGAAATCATCCGTATGCCAGGCAAAGAGGTAGGGCTCTACAGCATCGCCTGGGTCGGCGTCGCTATAGGCGTAGTCCTCGGGTATGACGAGATCGTTTTCGCCGGTATTCTTTACCCGATACATATTCGGCGCGGCTACGGCTATGCCATCCTGTTTGGTTAGATTTTTATCTTTGATCTTGTTGCCGATCTTGCGCGGGTCGCGGTAGCTGACATCGGTGGCTCCGAAGAAGGCCGCCATCTCGTAAAACTCTAGCTGAGTCCACTCGGCCAGCGGGTGATCGTGGCACTGGGCACAGCTGACATTGGCCCCGAGGAATAGACTAAGGGTATTGGATAGGCCATCTAGAGGCATGCCTGCATCGCGTAGTAGGTAGCCAGATGCTCCATTCGAAGCCAGGCTCCCCTCGGCGGAGATCATCTCGTAGGCCATTTTATCCCAGCCTTTGTTGGTGCGGAGGCTATCTTTGATCCAGCGCTGAAAGGAGGCAAACTGCGCTCGCTTGACGTTAGACTTGTAGCGCACCATATCGGCGATCCAGTTGAACTGGTGCGAGCGGTAGCCGTCGGATAGCAGTAGGTGATCGATCAGTCGGGCGCGTTTGTTTGGATTGGTATTTTTTAGGAAAGACTCGGTCTCTTGCGGGGTCGGGATGCGGCCGGTGATGTCGAGGTACAGGCGGCGCACAAAGATCTCATCGCTAGCCGGGGGATTGGGATCGATATCGGATGCTGAGAGTTTGGCTCGGATGATCGAGTCGATACCATTCGCCGCAGATTTTATCTGGGCATCGGTCAGTTGTAGTTGTCGGTTGGTCGGGGGGAGGGGGCGATTGCCTATCTCTGGTAGTGGGGGCAGGTCTTCGGGGCCTTTGCTACCCATCACGGTGCGGCGCAGATTGGTCTCGCGTTTGGCCAGGCGGGCGGCCTTTTTTTCTTCTTTGGTCGGTTTTTCTTCACCTAGAGATAGCGTGATGGCACATGGGCTGACCAGTAGTGCTACCAGTGCTATGCCTAGTAGTAGAGGTACTCGTGTGGTGCGGTTCATTTTTGTTTAGGTTCAGAGTTGATATATAGACTGGCGATATCGTCTGCAGATAGCGTGTGGTTGAATAGAGCGACCTCATCGATGCGGCCATGCCAGAAGTTGTTGGCAGATTGTTTGCGCTCATTGGGGCGAGCACCGATGCCTAGGGCTGGCGGTAGCTGAGTGGTCTTTAGGCCCTGGTGTGTGGCATGGGCGACGGCAGTGCCATCGATATAGAGTTTTATCTCAGAATGGGCAATACTGAAGGCGACGTGGTGCCAGCTACCTATCGGGAATGGCTGCTCGGTCCTAGCCTCGATCTTTTGCCCAGCATCATCCGTGATGACTAGGGCTAGTCTGCCACTGTCGCGGACCAGACTGAGCTCGAATTGGCCAGGCTTATGGTGCGATGCATTCGAGATGATGGTGCCTTTTCTAGCCAGGCTCGTGGCCTGCACCCAGAGAGAGCCGCTCAGCTCGCTAGAGGTGGCCTTTGGGTAGTCAGGCACGAATACAAATGCACCGTCTCTGGGGCCATCGAAGCGGCCGGAGGTGCCGATCTTGCCCGGGGCAAAGGGCGGGCGGCGCGAGCCTCGGGTGATGACGACTCCATCGCTACCCGATACTCGGTCGAGTATCGACACACCATCGCGAGGCACTGCCATGCGAAAATAGAGCGAGGGATCGAGAGCCAGCACCACCTGAGAGTGCCGCTGGCCAGGCTCGCTGAGCGAGCGAAAGAAACGCTGCTCGTCGAGAGGGATACCGAGGGGCACCTCGGACTCATACTCGACCCTAGTCGCTGCTGCTGTGTGTAGCCGCACTGGATCGGCGTTTTCCACCAGCGGCTTTACCTCCACCTCGCCTGAAAAGACATGCACCTCGCTAGATAGATCGTCGGCGACATCTACGGCAAACTCCGTGCCGTAGTCGATGACTTCGGCCGATGGGGTATCGATGGTGAAGCCGATCCCCTCAGGTGGCACCACTGCGGATACTCGGCCATGGAGTAGGGTGATCAGGGTCGGTGAGTCGAGACGGAATGTGGCCGGAGACTCAAACAGAATCTCGACCCCGGAGGCGTAGCGCACCTCGAGCAGCCCAGAATCGATCTGATACTCGCCCGATAGCAGAGTCTCTTCGCTCAGGTCGAGAGCTTTGCCGTGGTAGAGGACTTTGGCACCGGGTGCATCGCTGAGCTGTGCTACGGGATCGCCAGCCACAGGTCGATCGAGCCAGGCGATCCCACCTATCAAGATGGCGATAGCGGTGGCGAGGGCGAGCGGCCACAGGATAGCTGCGCTGCGTCTGCTGTGTGCTCTCGGCGTGGTGGAGTCTGAGAGCACCTCCTGCACCAGTGCCTCGCTAGGCTGAGATTTGGCCCAGTCGAAAAGATGGCTGTGTAGATAGGAGCGCTCGGCGAATCGGTCGGCATTTTGCTGCGATTGCTTTAGCCATTGGCTGAGCTCCTGTAGCTCTGGCTGGCTGATCGTTCCATCTAGGTAGGCATCGATCAGATTGTCCCATTGGGTATCGGTGGTCATGACGATGGCACCTCCTTTAGTCGTTTTCTCAGGCAGTCGCGCAGGGCATCGCGAGCCCGGCTCAGGCGCACGGATACCGAGTTGGCCGTGGTGCCTAGTTTTTCGGCGATGGCAGCGGGCTTGAGCTCCTCGAGATAGCGTAGGCGGAGTAGCTCCTCTGCGGCAGGCGAGGCAGTCTTTAGGCACTGATCGATGGCACGCCCGACTTGCTGCCAGTCTGCGCTGCGCTCGGAGTAGGAAAAGTGGATAGCGGCGATGGCTTCTTCCTCCAGCAGCAGAGCGCCCTTCGCCTGGCGGCGCCGCCACTCCATGACCTTGTACTTGGCGATACCCATCGCCCACGGGCCAAAGGGGCGCGCTTTGTCATACTCGTCGAATCGAGCTGCGATCTGTCGAGCCGTGTCCTGGAGCAGGTCCTCGGCATCGGCCAGCTGAGGTGTGACCGAGCGGAGAAAGGCCATCACGGACGGCTGCGCCTGCGTCCATAGTAGTGTGATTTCCGTCAATCTGTCCTGATCGTTGTCCAAAGGCGAAAGCGTTGGGTTCGCCTATTTTAGATAGTATCGGGGCAACTCTTAACAAAAATCTTCACTTTTTGATTTTGCCCTATAGCACAGGGACCGGGCGCGCCTAGTCCCTTCATCAGAGCCAGCGTTTGACACCCTAACCAATCACCACTAAGCGTCTTCGGCTACCCAACCCACCCACGATGAAACCATCCACTTCGATTTCTATTCTCACAGCATTCTTTTTATTACTCAATACGATGTCAAAAGCAGACGACCAAGATCCAACTACGGCACCAGACGATGTGGCTGAAGCCCCTGCAGATGCTCTAGTGAGCGAGACTGGACTCGCCTCGAAAGTCATCAAGAAAGGCACTGGCGAAGAGCACCCTGAGGCGCACGACGAAGTCGAGGTGCACTACTCTGGCTGGACGACGGATGGTGAGCTATTCGATAGCTCTCACAATCGCGGGCAGACCACTAGCTTTCCGCTGAATGGAGTGATCAAAGGCTGGACTGAGGGTGTGCAGCTGATGGTGGTGGGCGAGAAGCGCCGCTTCTGGATACCTGCCGACCTGGCCTACGGAGAGAATCCCGGCGGCGGCCGACCTGGGGGCATGTTGGTTTTCGATATCGACCTAGTCAGCATCGATCACAAGCCAGCACCTCCTGAGGCACCGGAGCATCTCGATGCGCCACCTGAAGACGCTGAAAAAACCGACTCCGGTCTCGCTACCAAAGTGCTGACCGAAGGCGAGGGGGAAGACAAACCGGGCGAGGACTACACCGTAACAGCTCACATCGCGGGCTGGGATGCCGATGGCGATCTGATCATGAATACCGCCGACCGAGGCGAGCCGATCACCCTGCCTTTGGACAAAGTCATGCTAGAAGGCTGGTCCGAGGCGATACAGCTGATGGTGAAAGGCGAAAAGCGCCGTGCATGGCTGCCAGAAGAGTTAGCCGGAGCGGGAAATCCTCGTGCACCGCAGGGTCCGCTCGTGTTTGATATCGAGCTGATCGACTTTCGTGCTCCCATCCCTCCACCAGAGGCACCCGAGGATGTGGCCGAGGCACCAGAGGATGCGGAGAAAACTGAATCAGGTTTGGCATCGAAAGTGATCAAGAAAGGCACCGGCTCCGAGAAACCAACCGCCAGTAGCTATGTGGAAGTCCACTACTCAGGCTGGACCACAGATGGTGAGCTATTTGATAGTTCCGTAGTGCGAGGCGAGCCCACTGGCTTTCCACTTAGAGGAGTGATCAAAGGCTGGACCGAAGGCGTGCAGCTCATGGTAGTCGGTGAAAAACGCCGCTTCTGGATACCTGCCGACCTAGCCTATGGCGAAAATCCTGGTGGTGGCAGACCCGGTGGGATGCTGGTATTCGATATCGAGCTGCTGGAGATAGAGTAAACAGCTCCTTGTGGAGGGCGACCTCCTAAAAAATATCTGTTTTCCTACAACCAATCGCTGTCAGTGGGGCTATATCTTCAGTTAGCATGAAGAAGATAGCCATACTCTCTCTCTCGGGCGTGCTCCTCGGAGCACTGCCCATGATAGCCTCGGCGGAGGAAGCACTGCCTGCTTTCACAAAGGAAGTGCTCAAAAGGCTACCGAAGTCCGATCGCAATGGCGACGGCAAACTGACTGGGGTTGAGTGGACTATGGTGCAAAAGGGTGTGCTGAGAAAGTACCCCGATGCTGATAGCGATGGCGATGGCAGCCTGTCGAAGGCCGAGCAGCTGGGTCTGATCAAGAAGCTGACTGGCAGCGCACCCAGCACGCCATCCTCCTCCTCTAGCGCGACTCCTGCGCAGCTCGCCAAGCTGCTCAAACGCTTTCCGGAATCCGATGCGGATGGCGATGGCACCCTGAGCTCAGAGGAGGCTGCGGCCTACCGAGAGGCATTGAAAAACAGCGGCGGCCAAGTGGCGGGAAAGAAAGGCACCTTCGTCCCTGATCCAGGCTGGAAGGAAGATAAATTCCCCGATCATGCCGTGTGCTACCTGACTCCCGAAGAGATGGTGGCTAAGTATGGCGACAACTTCCCCAATGTCCCGAAATCCGAAGATGGCGTGCTGAGACTCGTGGGCACTGGACACAGCTTCATGAAGCCGGGCTACACGACTCTGCCAGCTATCTGCGAGGCGGCGGGATTTACTCAGCCGCTTCACACTCATACCAGCGGCGGTATGACTGGCAGTACGCGCTACAAGTGGGAGCAGGAGAATGGTATCTTCGGTTTCGACAAAAGGCCCAAGCCGGTCCTGCTACCAGCGATCGCCAATGCCGGCTGGGATGCGATGTTTTGGGGACCGTATGATCAGGATCAGCCTGAGTACTACACCTGCTGGGTGGACTTCTGCCTGAAGTACAATCCGGATATGAAGTTCTACCTATCCGACGCCTGGATCCGCCTGTGGCCCTATGATGGCGGTAGCCCACCAGAGGATGAGTCGGCTTATACCGAGGAATTTCTATTGAATGCGGAAGCGGAGAAACATAAACCTTTCGAAGCGTTCATTAGCATGATGCGGGAGAAGTACCCGGACAAGATCTACATCTTGCCCACCTCTCTCGCTGTGACCAAGGCAGCCGTCCTACAGGTGAAAGGGGAATTACCGGGCGTCAAGAGTCTGCACAAAATGGTGACTGGCGAGGATCGCTCCATCTGGCGAGATCATCGCGGTCACTTGGGCACTGGTTTCGACCGGCTTGAGGGTTATGTGTTTTACGCCACGCTATACAAAAAATCTCCTGAGCTGATCGAGGGGGCGGTGAATTTTCGGGGGAATAGGCAGGACTACCCCAGCCCAGAGCTAGACCAAGTGTTTCGCAAAATCGCTTGGCAGGCCGTGATCGAGAATCCGCTGAGTGGAGTGACTGATGCGGATGGTGATGGGATTGGGGATTAATATAAAACCTGGGAGCGCCGACGTCCTCGTCGGCTCGCCTTGATGAGGTGCCGACGAGGACGTCGGCGCTCCCGAGGCTTAGGTAGGGTGCTCGGGTTGCCGGGCGGCTAAAGGCACGCCCCTCCCTGAGCTCGTAGGGCGCGGAGTTGCAGAGACTCCGCTAAGGAGCGGCTGCTTTTGGCTGCCGGGCAACCTTAGGCGTCGCGCATGGGTAGCTTTCAGCTTGCGGGCGATGAGCACGTGCGTCCCTCCTTATCTGGCATACCTGCTTTGATATAATTATCAGAAATTAGATTTGAAATTAATAAAATTTATATTATTTTCATAATCAGAACGTATGAATTCCAGTCATCATCCTCTCGCTGAAGCCTTAACTGCTGAACCCTTTACGCTCTACGGCGACCAGCCTTGTGAATTGCCCGCTGGCCGTGATCTGGCTTGTTGCTTGGTCGAAGGGCGCAAGCTGGGGGCTCTTTATCATTTAGCGATAAGGACTTGCGACGATGAGGAGGAAGCTAAGAGATATGTGGCTGCTTGGGAGCAGCTGGCCGCATCGGAGTCCAAGAGTGATGTGCTGCCAAAGTTGGTGAAGACAGGACGGGATAGGGAGTTTGCGAGGTACGTATCGGAAGAAATTTCTGGAGAGCCAGTGACTCGCTATGTGATGCGCAATGGCCGCTTCTCACCAGTGCGAGCAGCGGAGTTGACCTTGAGTTTAGCGGATGGGTTATTGGCTATCGGTTCTGATTTTCTATCGGCGGTCACTTTCGGGCCAGAGTCGGTCTGGGTTGTGGGAGAGAGTGCGAGTGGTGACGGCTTACGGTTAGTGATAGGGGATTTGGGTTTTGTTTTTGCCGAGGAGGGCGCAGACTCTCAGAACCATCGTTTGTTCTGCGATCTACTTTGTTATCTGGCAGGTTGTGAGAAAGCGGGTGCGGCACAAGCTGCTGGTCTGCCGGATGTCTACGGATGTGGGTCTAGCCTGGCTGATTTGGCAAAGTGTCTGCGGGGCTATCTGGAGCAGCAGCCACAGTCGGCCATTAGCAAGCGATGGGATAGAGTGACGGCACCCATGCCGATGCGTGATGCATTCGCTGTGAACCAGGTAGAGAGCCGCGTGCCCGAGAGTCCCAGTGTAAATGTCATCACTAAGAAAGGCGATGACGATGGGGAGATCATCAGAGGTTTGATTCGTGAGATGGCCCCTGACAGTGGAACTCGATCTCGGAAAAAGAGACGATCTAAAGGTGAGCGAAAGGCGGGGCAGGTTCTACCTTTGGCGGCTGGGTTGATGGTATTGGTTGGCGTTGGCGCACTGTACTTTACGATGGACGATCCTGTAGGTGATGTGACCAAGTGGTTATCGAATTTTCGGCCTAAGAAGACTCAGGCATTTGAGGGGGCTAGTAGCGATAGTGCTACTGCCAAGACTGATGATCTAATGGTGGCCGGTGCCGATCCCTCGAGAAATGAAGACCTGGTAGCTCCATCTGTGGACAGCGACTTTATCGAGGAAATGGATGACGACACTCCTGAGGCAGCCCTTTTGCTGAGCCGATATCACGAGAAACAGGGCGATCTGGAGTTGGCAGGTGAAGCGAGAAAGAAATTTGCAGTCGCAAAAAATCGTCCAGATACCATCACTGATATGGCGAAGAAGATCTTCGACGATGGTGACGCGCCAGCAGAGGATTTGGCAAAGGCTCGAAAGATGTTTCTCGATGCGGCTGAGCTGGGCGACTCGAATGCGAAATACTATGCCGGCGAGTGTCTTATCTTTGGGCGCGGTGGCGATGTGGATTACCTGCGGGGTGTTCAGTTTCTGTCCGAGAGTAGCGCTGATGGCAATGCTCAGGCGATGGATTTACTGGGGGTCTGCTACATAAGGGGCTGGGGAGTGGAGCGCGATGATGAGCGTGCCTTTGAGTTGTTTAATCAAGCTGTCGAGCTCGAATACCTACCTGCCAAATACAATCTGGGTGTGAGGTATTTTCTAGGGCAGGGGGTAGATCGAAATGTCAATAAGGCTGCGGATATTTTTGAGGAAGGCAGCCGCCAAGGCGACGCCAATTGTATGCTAGTACTGGCGAGGTGCTATGAGAAAGGTATCGGGCGTGAGCTCGATACCCAAAAGGCAATGGTGTGGTACGTCGCATCAGCGAAGAAAGGGCATCCCGAGGCAGTCCGCTGGTGTGAGGAAAATCAGATCTCTAGTATCGTCGCCACTACAGGTTAAGCTGCAGTGGCAGAGGCGATCGCCGAGTGCTTACTCGCTTGGTATCTCATTCAGTGTGTAGTAGCCGACCTGATTGAGTAGAGGTAGTCCATCCTTGGCAGACGTCACGCCTTCCATTTCTAGGGCATGGACATGGCCTTTTATGAGTTTGTCTACCGTCAGTCGTGCGCTCAAGCCATCGGCAGCTACAGCGATATTTGTGATCGCAGGTGTGGTCTGGTCTACCTCCGGACTGCCGTAGCCGCTTTTGTACACATAGGTCCAGGTCTCTAGACTGTAGGATGATATGTCTCCTGCGGTAGCAGGATCGACAGGCTGGGTAAAGGTCAGCTCAAAGCCGTCTGGCTTGGCGCGCATTTCTTTTACCTCGAATGGGACTTTGCCATTCCAGTTGACTCGCTCCATGGCGAATACCTTGCCACCCTTGGCACCCCAGCCGCGATTGGATCCACCGGTGTAGAGCGCTCCGTCATGGAGTTTTAGGGCGATATTGCCCGAGCGGAAGCCGTCGAGAAAGTGGAATGTCGCCCCCTGCATGTAGCCATTCACTTCTTCGAGAAAGACGCGCTGCACTTGCGAGTAGGTCTGCTCCGCTACCATCAGCTGACCCTCGAATGGGCCGAAGGAGCCGTCCGCTGGGAATGGGATGATACCGGTGGGCGATTGGCCGACCTTGCCGTGTGGTAGGATGACGGCAGGTGGACAGAGCTGCTCGATTCGCTCGCGCTCGGTCTCCATGCGGCTGTCGGAATTGGGAACCA
Source organism: Verrucomicrobiota bacterium (assembly GCA_020630975.1). GTDB lineage: Bacteria > Verrucomicrobiota > Verrucomicrobiia > Verrucomicrobiales > DEV007 > Arctic95D-9. Next base: position 38,386 of record JAHDID010000028.1, on the reverse strand, counting down.
CAGGTTTGCCACCGAGTAGGTTTTCGTCCAGCTCGTCGTAGGCTTTGAAGCCGGTCGGATTTCCCTGAAAGGAACCGGGTGCCAGATGCTTTAGCGAGCTGGAGCCATTCCATAGCCCTTGGTTGTCGCAGTAGTAGGCACGGCCCTCTAGGTCGAATCCGATCCCCCCTGGCGAGCGGATACCAGAGGTCGTCGGGATCATCTCGCCACCGGGCGTTACCCGTACACACCAGCCACGGAAGTCGCTGCTGTAGCCGCCAGATCCGGTCAGGCATAGGGTGATCCAGATATTGCCTTCTTTATCATGAGTCGAGCCAAAGGCATACTCATGGTAGTCGCCATTGATACCCCAGTCGGCATTGATAGTTTTGAAGATGTCAGCACGGCCATCGCCATCTTTATCCGTCATCTGAGTCACCTCGGGGCGCTGGGTACAGTAGAGACTACCCTTTTGCCAAGATAGACCGAGTGGCTCGTGTAGGCCCTGTGCCCACAGATGCCAGTCCATGTCGCCAGACTCTGCGCTAGGAGTGTCGAGCCGCCAGATATTGCCACGGCGTGTCGCCACGTAGAGGCGGCCTTTGTCATCCATCTCCAGTCCGCTTACCTCTGGGACGACGCTCTCAGGGGAGGGGAGATTGGTGGTGGTGTAGTAGTCAGCCTGGGTCGGTTCATCGGAGTAGCCGATCGAGCCGATGGCATATGCGGCAGATAGAGAAAGTAGTAGTCTAGTCATAGCCAAAAAAGTGTAGGAAGTGAGTCGGTGAAATTTAAGAAGGTAGTGGTTATGGACTTAGAAAGTGTAGTGAACAACTAGAGTGGCCTGACCGGAGCTGAGATCGATCTTTGCGCGATTATCTTTGCCAGTCGTGACTAGCTCGGCACCCTCTAGCTGGACCTGTAGTCCAGATCCTTGCTGGCCTAGGTAGTATAGTAGACTGCCGCTGCTCGGAGCCTTGCCTTTTAGGGTGATCTCGCGCTTTAGCTCGCCGCTAGCGGATGGCGAGATGAAGTCTGTCACCTCGATGTCTCTCCAGCTCCAGAGAAAGGTGGGCTGGCGTTTGGCATTCAGCTCGTAGCCGCCAAAAGTGTATCCGCTAGCAGTCCGCTCGGGCCCTGAGTATTTTCGGCTCTTGCTATTTTTGACGAAGTCGTCGCTAGGCCATTCGGCAGCGACATCATCTAGCACTGCCAGACTCTGCACACCGGGGGCGATAGCTGTGGTTTTGGCAGATGGTGGCTGGTAGCCCTGGCCGCGCCCAGTCCAGTGGCGCTTGGCATCGATGTAGCCACCGCGCCAGGCTATGGCCAGACGGCCATTGCTAGCATCGTATCCGTAGTGCACACCCTCGCTGAAGCCGACGGCGATACCGCGTGCGTCATCGATACCGGTGATGAAGTTTCGATAGATCATCGCTTCGCCATTTTCCGGATAGAGAGGGATGCCAAATTTTTCGTCGCCTTTGGCATTGTCAGGCGTCAGGCTGGTCAGCTCGAGCTCGGGGCCCGATGCGGCTACCGATAGCACGATGTGGCCACCGCCCTGGAAGTACTCGATCACCAGTTCATTGGCTCCGGCTTTTAGCGTAGCTTTGCCGGTTTTGGGTGTGCCGGCTTTTCCGTGGATACCATCGAATATAGCGATCTCATTACCATTTACGGATAGGCGAGAGCCGTCATCGCTATTGAGGAAGAAATCATACTCTCCGTCTGCTGGTGCATTGAAGGTGCCTTTCCAGACGATGCCGTAGTTGTTTTTCAGCTCAAATGCAGTGGCATCGAGTTTCCCGACTTGTTTGCCCTCTTTTACCGGTGTCAGGGTGCTCCAGTCGGGTAGCTTTTGCCATTTGCCCTGGTAGACCGAGTAGGTCACATCACTATACAGAGGTGTTTCGTTATCGTCCTCTGGCTCGCCGACGATCATGAGACCGTTCATCACCATCGCGTGTCCGGGAAAGGTGCAGACGTAGGCGTATTTGCCGACTTCCATGGGCGCGCGGAAATAGATTTTCGACCCCTGGTGTGGGTCTACCATACGAGTCGCAGCTAGGATACCATCGCCATCGGGGATCCATTCTTTGGCCATGCCCTCACCGGCTAGAGCCATGGCGCGCATCGCTAGTTCTTGGCCGTATTCTTTGGTCGGCTCGGAGCAGAGGATCAGATTGTGCTGCAGATCTTCATCGTTTTGCAGTTTTAGCATCACCAGCTCGCCGGGGGCTGCTTGGATCTGTGCACGATCAAAGGCCAGGGCGCCGACCTTGGTGCGAATCAGGGTTTCTTTGACCTCGGCGAAGGCAGCAGGTTTGTTGTCGGTGGCGAGCCACGACTGCAGTAGCGCGGCATCGCTCTCGATCATGTCGCCGACTGGTATCCACGCGTTGTTGCCATCTTCGCGTTTGATGATGACGCCACGGGCATCGGCCATCTCCACATCGCCAGTGATTTTATCGCCAGCAGGCATGGTCCAAGTGTGGCGATCTGGCTCTGCCTGTAGGCCGGAGGGGCTACAGAGGCAGATGATGGCAGCAGTAGAGCACAGGGCTAAGGAGAGCAGCTTCATAGAGGCAAGAGACTCGGGCGAAATGTTAGGATGCTCCAGCTGCGCGATTATGGGGTTGCCGTTTGCTAAGGCTTTGGGTGTGCAGGGGTGGGGGATAAGCGGAGCTAAGCCTCATCGAGGCATACATTTGGGATTGATTGGTAGCATTTACGCTCACGAGTGTGCCAGAGCTTTGGTCTATCCGGCACTGCAAACCGGTGCGTCGTTTGCAGTGGTATGGTCGCTTCAGGATTAGTATTTTGTCTCAATTTATATGAGCGTACCTTTACCCAACTTTTCTCTACACCTGCGATATTTCATTATTGGTTTACTCGGCTTTATTGGCGTGGGGGCAGCGGCTGCGCATTGGCCTGATATGCCTATCGCTTTGATTTTTATTCTTGGGTTGCCCTGCTGGTTGGCGGCGATGATTCCGTTTGTTGGATACTTTGGGGTGTACCCATTTCTACATCTCACAGATCGATACGATGGTGACTGGAAGAATGCATGGATGATTTGGCTGGTGCTCGATACGATGGGATTCACGGGAGGACTTGTCCGCGTGTTATACTATTGCCTAGAGATCATCCCCGATTGCCTGAGAGCGAGGGCCGAAGCAAGAGCGCTTGTCGCAGTCCCCACCTAGAGTAGGGCAATGCCTACCAAGGAGGGGCGACATCTTGTCGCCCGGCTACCTCGGCCGAAGCCTTTGTGCTCAGCCTGCCGGGCGACGACACGTGCACCCTTCCTTGGAGCTGGCGAGCCAACAGGCTAGTGAAAATCATGCGACTGCGTCTGTAGCGCTGCGCCAAATTCCAGCACCTCGACATGCTCGGTAAATACAGAGGTCACGGCATCGACTTTTTGTAGGTAGCCGGAGATCTGTAGAAACGCTTCTTGAGTGATGACTAGGCGGTTTTTCTCGTAAACCGTAGAGGGCACGAAGGCATTGGCGATGCCAGTCTCATCCTCCAAGCTTACGAATAGATTGCCCTTGGCCGTGCCGGGGCGTTGCCGACAGATCACGAGTCCGGCTATCTGCACACGGTCGCCGTGTTTGCCGAGTTGCAGGGCTTTAGCCGTCCAGATATGCGGCAGGCCAGAGCGGATGTAGCCCATCGGGTGCTTGCCAGTAGTCAGGTCGAGCCCCTCGTAGTCGGCGTGCAGGCGCTCCATGGGGTTCATCGGGCGTAGCGGTGGCTTTCCAGCCGCCGTGTCAGCATTGGGCAGTGATGAGGCGGCTGGAAAGCCGCCTCTACGATCGCGAACAGTCGATTGTACCCTATTCAGTCCAGACTGTACCCTATTGAATTTGTCTTCAGAGGCAGAGATTCCCGCCTCCTCCCCTCGCACCTCCTCCACTCCTCCCCTAGGCGACGAAGCCGCCGCCCAGGCAAACAAGTCCCCAGCATCGAGAAAACTCTCTGCCCGCCACAGCGCATCTCGCCGATGCTCGGCTAGGCAATTGAGCGCGCCGATCTTAGCCAACACGCGGCGCTGGTCTTTCTGGATATGGGTGCGCTGGAGAAAGTCGTCGAGACTGGTCCAGTCGGCTAGGGCGCGCTGGTAGACGATGCGGGCGGCAGCATCGCGATCTAGACCTTTGACCTGGCGTAGGCCTAGGCGGATCTCGGTGTCGCTCTCTACGGTGGTGTCGTAGTCGCTCTGCTCGACGCAGACGGGTTTGATCTTTATGTCGTGGCGCTCAGCATCTTTGATGAGAGTAGCGACGGAGTAAAAGCCCATCGGCTGGTTATTGATCAACGCGGTGTAGAATTCCGCTGGGCGATGCACCTTTAGCCAGATGCTGACGTAGGCGAGCAGGGCAAAGCTGATGGCGTGGCTCTCGGGGAAACCGTAGAGGGCGAAGGACTGGATGGAGGTGATGATCTTTTGCTGTACTTCTTCCTCCACGCCCTTGGCCGTCATCGCAGCGCGCAGCTTGTTCATGACTTTGCGCATGCGCACGTCGGATCGATTGAAGCTGATCGCGCGGCGCAGTTCCTCGGCCTGCGAGCCGGTGAAATCGGCGATCATCATGGCCATCTGCAGCACCTGTTCCTGAAAGATAGGCACGCCGAGGGTACGTTTTAGCACGCCCTCGAAGCTGGGGTGTATGTAGTCGATCGGCTCCTTTCCCTGGCGGCGGTTTAGGTAGGGGTGCACCATATTGCCGACGATGGGGCCAGGCCGGATCAGGGCTACCTCCACACACAGATCGTAAAAGCAGCGTGGCTGCATGCGCGGCAGGGTGGCCTGCTGGGCGCGGCTTTCTACCTGAAACACGCCGATAGTATCCGCCGCTGAGGCCATCTCGTACACAGCGGGATCGTCCTGTGGGATGGTGTGTAGGTCGAACTCTCGGCCATCGCCACGAACCCGGCACAGCTCCACGGTATCCTGGATGGCAGCCATCATGCCTAGGCCGAGTAAGTCGACCTTTACGATACCCAGGTCCTCGCAGTCGTCTTTGTCCCACTGCACTACCACACGGCCGGGCATGCTGGCATTCTCCAGCGGCACCACGGTATCGAGCGGGCGATCGGATATGATCATGCCGCCGGAGTGTTGGCCGAGATGCCTAGGCAGCCCGTAGACCTGCTGCAGTAGGGTGACCAGCGCAGGCAGGCGTGGGTGATCGCCAGCGAGACCGGCTTTCTGGATCTGCTCGTCCAGCTCCAGGGTGTGGGGAAAATCGCCGTGCCCGTAGAGATCGGAGAAGCGACCCATGACATCCTCTGGCAGGTTCAGCACCTTGCCCATCTCGCGCATGGCGCTGCGCCCCCGGTAGGTGATGACGTTGGCCGTCATCGCTGCGCCGCGTGGGGCATACTTTTGGTAGACGTGCTGGATCACTCGCTCGCGCCGCTCGCCGCTGGGTAGATCGAGATCGATATCTGGCCAGCTCTCGCGTCCCTCGCTGAGGAATCGCTCAAACAGCAACTCCTGCTTGATCGCATCCACCGCCGTGATGCCTAGGCAGTAGCACACCGCGCTATTCGCCGCGCTGCCTCGCCCCTGTACCAGCACCCCATCGCTACGCGCGTAGTCGACGATATCCTTTACGATGAGGAAGTAGCCGCAAAACCCCAGCTGCCCGATGATGCGTAGCTCGTGCTCGAGCTGTTTTTTGATCTTGGGCGTGACCGTGCCATAGCGGCGCTCGGCACCGATGTAGGTCTCGCGGCGCAGCACATCGGCCATGGTCTCGCCCTCTCCAGTGGGAAATTTGGGGAACTCATAACCGAGATTCTCCAGGCCAAACTCCAGCTCATCGGCGATGCGCGCGGTATTCTCAACCGCCTCTGGCCAGTCGGCGAATAGCTCGGCCATCTGCTGACCGCTCTTCAGGTGGCGCTCGCAGTTTCGCCCCAGCAGGCGGCCTGCCTGGTCGAGATGGGTGTAATGGCGTAGGCAGGTAAAGGCATCCTGCAGTAGGCGGCTAGTGCGCTCGGCGTAGCACACGCCATTGCTAGCCACCACGCGCAGCCCCTCGGTCTCGGCCAGATCGCGCAGGCAGTTATTGATATGGCGCTCGCCTCGGGTCAGGTGGCGCTGCACCTCCACGGCGACATTCTCCCTGCCAAATAGCTGTACCAGCCGCTGGGTGTACTCCTGCGCCAGCTGCCGATCGCCACGCTCCAGCGCTCGGCGCACGGGACCCTCCTCGTCGCCAGTCAGACACATCAGTCCCTCGGCACGACCATCGTCCCATTCACTCCAGCCGACTCGGCCCTCGCCTTTCTCTGCACGCAGCTGCATGCGGGTGATCTGCTGGCACAGATTCTGGTAGCCCTGGCGGCTTTTCACCAGCACCGGCAGCGCCGAGCCATCGGCCATCGTCACCTCCGCACCGACGATACCGCTCACCCCCAGCTCCTTGCCCGCATGGTGCACCCGCGCCGATCCATACACCCCATCCCGGTCCAACACCGCGACCCGTCCCATGCCCAGCTGCGCAGCACGGGCGACCAGATCCTCAGGCTGCGACGAGCCGCGTAGGAAGCTGAAGGCAGAGCGAGCGTGGAGTTCGGTAAAGGCGGTGGTGCTGGGCATTAGCGGAACTGTTCATGGTAACATACTTCCCATAGATCCAATGTGAAATGCTTTTTTGAACAGTTTTACGCATTTGCAGAGTCATGTAGCGGAACTCCCCAGAGTTCCGATGTGCATCTAGGTGAGTAGGCATCATCGATATCGCCTAGAGCCTATGTCCCGTTGGTTAATTTTTGCCGCTTGCAGACTATCAGACAATCCGTAACGTTCGTGCCATGGGTATGTTCTCAAAACTAATGGGTAAGATCTTCGATAGAGACGAAGAGGAAGAAAACACAGCTGCAGCACCAGCAGCCGAGGAGGCAACTGAAGCTCCTGCAGCTTTTGAAGTGAAGGATACAGAGGCGCTAGCTTCTGAGATGCTGGCTTCGGCACAGGACACATCGACTCCATTCGTCACACTGCAGGAAGATCCTGTAGATGTGGAGGCGCTGCTAGACAAGAGAGCTAATGCTCGTCCGGATGGTATCGATTGGCGCAACTCGATCGTCGATCTGATGAAGATCGTCGATATGGATTCCAGTCTTTCCGCACGCAAAGAGCTCGCTATCGAGATGGGTTTTCCTGCTGAGAAAGCGACTGGATCTGCTGAGATGAATATGTGGCTACACAAAGAAGTGATGCGCCAAGTCGTAGCTAATGGCGGCAGCGTATCAAACTCGATGATTGCCTAGTTTTAGCCGATCACTTCTGGCCAAAGGGCCAATTTTGAGAAAGAGACCTCCCGCTAGATGCGGTGCAGGTCTCTTTTTTTGTATGGCAAAGAGGCGACTGATGGCGATGGTTATTTCTGGTTGTCCCAGCTGATTCACCACGATCAATCATCTCCCACGATCTTTAGGATAAAAGATCGGCCGATACCTATTTGCTGTCGTTTCAGCGAGTTTAGTTAGTTACTTACCCGACTTACGACTTAAAAAATCGTTTCGCCTTCTCAAAGAACCCCTCCTTCATCGGAGTGTTCTTTTCGGTAAGGGAGTCGGAAAAGGTTCGGAGCAATTTCTCCTGATCCTTGGATAGTTTCACAGGTACCTCTACCTGTACGTTCACAAACAAATCACCCTTTCTACCAGTGCGCAGATCGGGCATGCCTTTGTCGCGCAGGCGGAATGAGGTATTGGTCTGTGTACCTATAGGTACTTTTACTGATGCCTTGCCATCGAGTGTCGGCACGACCATCTCGCCACCGAGTGTAGCGGTATTAAAAGCGATCGGGACTTCACAGTAGAGATCGCTCTCGTCGCGCTCAAAGATATCGTGTTGCTTGAGATGGATCTCGACCTGCAGATCACCTGATGGGCCCCCGCGTACGCCGGTATCGCCACTGCCGCTGATCTGTAAGCGCTGCCCTTCGTCGATGCCTGCTGGTATCTTTATCTTGATCCGGCTGGTGCCATCTTTGCGGCCTTCGCCGTTACACTCTTTACAGGGATTTGACAGGCTCTCGCCTGCACCACGGCAGGTCGGGCAGGGCTGCTGGACCTGGAAAAATCCACGGCTGCTGATGACTTGACCGACGCCTCCACAGGTACTACACGAGCGCAGGTCGGCGCGACCGCCATCGCCACCAGTCGCCTTGCACGAGTCGCACGAGACTAGGCGCTCGATGCGCAGCTCTTTTTCTATACCGGTAGCAGCCTCTTCAAGATCGATTGGTAGATCGTAGCGCAGGTCTGAGCCCCGCTGGCGTCCATCGCGCCTGCGACCACCGCCGCCACCGCCGAAGAAGTCGCTAAAGCCGCCGCCGCCACCACCGCCGCCTCCGAATACCTCGCGAAAGATATCGAATGGGTCGACTCCGCCGCCGAAGCCACCTGCACCGCCAGCCGATGGGCCGGTGCCCTGGCTAAATGCGGCGTGACCGTAGCGATCGTAGGCAGCACGCTTCTGATCGTCGCTGAGTACTTCGTAGGCTTCGCCTATTTCTTTGAAGCGATCTTCCGCACCGGGATCGTCCGGATTTTTGTCCGGGTGGTGCTTCATCGCCATCTTGCGATAGGCTTTCTTTAGCTCACTAGCATCAGCTCCTTTGCTGACTCCGAGCACTTCGTAGTAGTCGCGTTTTTCGGCCATGGTGTATCGGCGCGTGTGGTTGAAATAAATTGTTTAGGCGTCTGCCTCTGCGTCTGCAGCTTCTTCCTCCTCGGGAGCGGCTTCGCCCTGAGAGACGACGACATTTGCCGGGCGTAGCAGGCGGTCTTTCAGCTTGTAGCCACGGCGCATGGCATAGATGATCTTGCCTTCCTCGACGGTGTCGCTGGGCTCTTGCTTGATCGCCTCGTGTAGATTGGGGTCAAAGTCAGCGCCTTCTGTGATCTCTATGGTCTCCACGTGGTTTTCGTCGAGAAAGTCATCGAGCTGCTTTTTCACCATCGCCATGCCTTGGTAGATCATGGAGTTGGGGTCTTCGTTTTCAGCGGCCTGCAGACCCATCTCAAAGTTGTCGATGACCGGTAGCAGCGTGCTGAGCAGGTTGCCATTTCCATACTGGATCGCCTCCATGCGGTCACGAGCCATGCGTTTGCGATAGTTGTCCAGATCGGCCTGGCTGCGTGCGGCGATCTCTTTCCACTTGTTGATCTCGTCTTCCGTAGAAAGTGCTTCCTCCACAGGGTCGGTGGCCTCCTCATCCTCGGCAGCGAGCTGCTCGATGATCTCGGGTGCTTCAGCTTCAGCTTCGGCAGACTCGTCGGTGGCGATATCGCTGAGGTCGATGCCGTCGTCAGTAGCGGCATTGGCGTCGTCGGTATTCTGATCTTCAGGTAGGTTCATTAGTTTTTCTCTGAGAAAAATAAAATGCAGTCGTAGCGGTGGTGGATACGTGAGCTCCAGACCTAGTGCGACTACAATCTCGTGCGATTTTTGCAGCGAGGGCGGCACTATTTACCGCTTTTCGATAGCAATCAAGGTGATGTCGTCGGTTGCTTGAGCACCGCTGGCGAAATCGTCGATATCCGCGAGGATGAAATCGAGGATCGCCTGGGCGGATGAGGCTGGAGCATCGCTGAAGGCTTGCTGAAATCGCTCGAAGCCATACTCCTCGCCCTCGGTGCTGAGGGCCTCTATCAGACCATCGGTGTAGAGCAGCATCACATCGCCCTGGCTCAGGCTGAGCTGGTGCTCTTTCACGATTCGGTTAAACACGGGCCCTTTGTCCACGCCTACGGCCATGCCTGGCACCTCGGGCTCCTCGATATCAGTGGAGCCAGCGCGGCGGATCAGTGGTGGCTCGTGGCCGGCATTGGAGATGGTGATCTGGTCGGAGTGCCGCTCGAGCACCAGGTACAGAAAGCTGACAAACATGTCCTCTCGGATGTCGGGGAAGATCGATTGATTCACCCCGTGCAGCACGGCGCGTGGCGAGGCATTTCCCTGGCTCACCGAGCGCAGCGAGGAGCGGCACATCGCCATGATCAGCGAGGCGGCTATGCCCTTGCCGCAGACATCGGCTATGGCCACGCCGAAGTGGTCCTCATCGATGCGCACGTAGTCGTAGTAGTCGCCGCTCACGTGGCGGGCGGGGCGGTAGGTGGCGGCTAGGCTGAAATTATCCAGATCGGGGTTTTTCTTGGGCAGTAGGATGCGCTGGATCTCGCTGGCCTGGGCTAGCTCGCGCTCGAGGCGTCGCTTTTCGTGGGCCTCCGCGTGGATGATAGCGCTGCCCAGCGCATAGGAGCTCTGCTCAGTGACGCTGGCAAAGACATCGCGGTCATTATCATTGAACGGCGTGTCTCCACCACGGGTGACGACTAGTGCGCCGATGGTTTTATTGGCATAGATGAGGGGCGCAGATAGCGCGCTCACACCTTTGTGGTAGACCGATGGCTGCGAGCTATCGATGAAGTCCGCCAGATCGATCACCGCGATCACATTGTCCTCGCTATTGAGGGTGCCGCCGACTAGGCCCTCGCCGACGGGCTGGGGTGTCAGGCGGATAAAGGCGCGGTAGCGCCCGAGAGTATTGCTATCGTCCTCTTTGCCCACGAGATCGTCGGGTAGCGGCAGGATGGGTGCGGTCTCTTTGCTCTGCGCCATGGGCACGAGCTGATTTTGCTCCGCATCGAATAGATACAGGATACCCGCGTGAGCATCGACCACTTGAGTCACCCCGCTCACGATGTAGCGGTGCATCCGTGCGGGCGAAGTGTCCTCCAGCAGCTCTTCGCCGAGTCCGTGGAGAAAGTCGAACATCCGATGCTCTTCGATCTCGATCTCCTCTTTCTCCCGCGTCACCTTGCGCAGGGTGCGATGCTCATTGGTCCACAGGTAGAAAGAGACTGCGATGCAGACTAGGATGATGGAAGCGTAGACGAGATGTTCCATCGAGTGGAGAAAGTCAGAGTTTGAGATTTAGCGGTTTTTTTTCTGCTCCGCCAGATCTTCCTTCAGAAATCCGATCACATCGCCAAATTCTTCTCGATTGCATTCATTGGCGGCACACAGGTCCTCGTGGGCTTTTAGGATCATGTCTGTCTTTTCCAGCTTGTTCAGATCGCCTTCTGCACTCAGGCACTCTAGGCAGCCTTCGATCTCGATCTCGAGGTCTTCAGACTCGGTGCCATCGCGATCGATGTGGATGATCTGATCTAGCCCTAGCTTGCAGATCGATTTTTCATTCCGTTCATTCGGGTGGATCACTTTCACCTCGCCTTCGTCGTCTACCACTTTACCGGCTAGTCCGGTGAGGATACCGATAAAGGTGGAGTCGATCAGCTTGCAGTCCTCTAGGTCGATGACAAAGCTACGCAGCCCCTCAGAAAGAGACCGAGAGAAATAACCCCGGATGCCGCTGCAGGTATCTTTGGTGGCGACACCATCGATGCGGACCCAGGCGACGTCGTGGAGACTGCCCACAAATATGGAGGTATCAGACATCACAGCAGGAAAAAATGAGTGGTGAAGGGAAAAGGCTATGAGTGGCACCGTTAGCGAGCCGGAGTTTAGCTCTCTGAGCTGAACTCCTTAACTGATAAGTACTGTCGTATAAGGAGTTCGTAACTTACTGCCAAAGGAAGGAATTGGTCTCGTCCACGACTATCCCTCCCTGGATAATCGAGGCTTTCCACATGGTGACGGCTCCACGAGCTGTGTAGTCATCACCTACGATTTTAAATTCTGTGGTGTTGGTGCGCTTGGGCGCAGCCACTTCGATCTCCTCCACGAAGATCTTGGGACCGGTCTGTGCCTGGCGATACTGCAGGCGCACGGTGGCGGGGCGATTCCGGTCAGACACCTTCCAGTAGACGGTGAAGTAGTTGCCATAGCGGTCGCGTAGATCGGTCGCATCTACGGCACCCCAGGTCTTGCGCTGATACTCGAATGAGATCATCTGCTCAGTCGTCGGCTTGTAGGTGCGGCTGTGCAGATGGTAGGGATTGACCTTTAGGATCTCTGCGCCTGTCGGGACCGTACTGGAGCATGAGCAAAGCGTCAGCAATACTCCTACAGATAGGAGTAAAGCCGGAAAAAAATGAGCTGTGCGTGCTTCCTGCATCGTTGAGGTCTACAGTCTTTTACGACTTCACCGATTCAGGGTGCTTGTCACGCACAAAATCGGGTTTTTAGTCGTATGATAGTCTAATCATGTTGGCATACAGGTGAAAGCGGAAAGTTCCATTTCTTTTGACTATCGAGGCGCAGTCTACCTCCACCATACGGGGCTGTGGCTGGACCCGCATCGGCCTGTGCCGTGGGCTTTCGTGTCGCATGCTCACGCCGACCATTTTGCGCCTCACCAGCGCATCCTGTGCTCGCGAGGCACCTACGAGCTGATCGTGGCTCGCTTTGGCAAGCGCGATGCCGACTACGTGGTGCTCGACTATGGCGAGAGCTACGAGGATAGCGGCTATCGCTACACCCTATTCCCAGCCGGGCACATCGCTGGCTCCGCCCAGATATTGGTCGAGTGTCTGGAGAGTGGCGATTCGCTGATTTACACAGGCGATTTCAAAACTCGCCCCTCGCTGATGGCGGAGACGATCGAGATCCGCCAGGCCAGGCAACTGATCATGGAGACCACCTTTGGCCTACCGAAGTACCTGCTGCCGCCGAGCGAGGAGAGTCTCGATCGGGTGGCGAGATTTGTGCAGGGGGCCCTGGAGGGCGATGCCATACCCATCGTGCAGGGCTACTCCCTGGGCAAAGCTCAGGAGCTGATAGCGGCCATCCATCAGCGATTCCCCGAGGCTATTTTTCAGGTCCACCCCGCAGTGCGTAGTATGAATCGCGCGGTAGGCAAGCTGGGCTTTGATCTACCAGAGTGCGAGACTTTCGATCCCGAGGTGAGGAGCCCAGAGGGCAGGGTAGTCGTGGTGCCGCCCACAGCAGGCCGCTCGCGCGCAGTCCGCACCATCAAAAATGCTCGTAGCTGTGTGGCCACAGGCTGGGCGATCAATCCTGGGGCGAAATTTCGCTACCAGGTGGATGAGGCATTTCCGCTGTCTGATCACGCAGGCTACGATGATCTGCTCGATTTCGTCGATGCAGTCGATCCCGAGGTGGTCTACACCCTGCACGGGTCGGCTTCGGCCTTTGCTACCGATCTGCGGGCGAGGGGAAGGGAGGCCTGGTCACTCATCGGGCAGAATCAATTGGAACTCGATCTCGGGCTGAATCCCGCTCGCAGTCGCCCTGTGGGAGGCGAGGGGGAGCCAGCCGACTTTGTCGCCAAAGGTCAACTGGCCGAGCTGACCCGCCTCTGCCGCGAGATCGGCGAGACCGGTGGTAAGCTGAAAAAACGCGAAATCCTCGCTCTCTACCTGCGCGATCTGCGCAGCGATGATCTGGAGGTGGTCTGCCTCTATCTATCGGGTCGCTGCTTTCCGCCGATCGATCCCGATGGCCAGCGCCGAGTCACCGGAGTCGGCTGGGCTGTCATGAAGCGGGCCCTGATGCGTGCGGCCCAAGTGTCTGAGGCCGAGTATCGCGAGATATCCGCCTCGCAGGCAGATGCGGCACGCACCGCCTACCTGCTGCTAGAGGGCAAGGGGGGCAACCAGCCCGCCTCGATAGCAGAGGTCACGGCGCTTTTTGAGAGCCTGTCAGAGCTTCAGGGACCTGCGGCCAAAGAAGGTGTGCTAGTCGAGTGGTTTCAGCAGCAGCATCATGCCGAGTCGGCACTGCTCATCTCCATGCTGCTAGGCGACCTGCGCATCGGGCTGGGCGAGGGGCTGCTCGAGGAGGCCATCGCAGATGCCTTTGAGTGCCCGCATGCCGAGGTGCGAAAAGCGCAGATGTATGTCGGTCATCTCGGGCTCACTGCCCAGCTGGCCAAGGAAGGCCGGCTCGATCAGTGGGAGCTCACACCGTTTAACCCATTATCCTCCATGCTCGCCAGTCCATCGGCAGATGCTCAGGAGATCGCGTCCCGTCTAGGTGGTAGTGCCGGTGATGCACCCGTCTGGCTAGAGGACAAATACGATGGTATCCGCGCTCAGTTGCACAAGTTTGAGGACTGTGCCGAGTGGTTTTCCCGCGACCTGCGTCCGCTCACCCATGAATTTCCCGAGTTGGTCGATGCGGCTCTGCAGCTACCTGAGGATGTCGTGCTGGATGGTGAGATCATCGCTTATGCCGAGGGCCGTCGGCTCACTTTTTTCGATCTGCAGAAGCGCCTCGGTCGCAAGCGCAACGAGGGGGACCTCTTCTTTGGCGAGGCTGTGCCGGTCACCTATGTGGTCTTTGATCTACTCTGGCAGGATGGCAAGGTCCTCACCGAGACACCGCTATCTCGCCGCCGCGAGCTGCTCGAGCAGCTCTCTCTGCCACCGAGCTTTCAGCTAGCCCAGGTCATCTATGCCGAGGGGGCAGAGGCCATCGATCAGGTATTTCTCGATGCCAAGGCGCGGGATAATGAAGGCCTCATCGCCAAAGATCCCACCTCTCACTACCTACCTGGGCGTCGGGGCAAAAGCTGGCTCAAGCTCAAAAAAGCGGCGGCCACCCTAGATGTGGTAGTCGTCAAAGCTCAGCAAGGCCACGGCAAGCGTGCCCATGTACTCAGCGACTACACCTTTGCTGTGCGCGATGAAGACAGTGGCGAGCTACTCGTCATCGGCAAAGCTTACTCTGGTCTCACCGACGAAGAGATCGAAGAGCTCACCGAGCACTTTCAGGCGCACACCCTCTCCACCCGCGGTCGAGTCCACACCGTAGAGCCCAATATCGTCCTAGAGATCGCCTTCGACTCCGTCCAGCCCAGCAAGCGCCACGACTCCGGTCTATCCATGCGCTTTCCCCGCATCCACTGCATCCGCCGCGACAAAACCGCAGCCGATATCGACACCCTCCAGACCGCCCGCCAGCTAGCCCAAGTCGGTAGCTGAGAGTCACGGGGCCAGCTCCTAAAGTCTCCGCCGTTATTCACAGATTCACTCAGATGGAGCACAGATTACACAGATTTGCCGCACCCATCGCGCCCGCACCAAAAGCCACAAAGCCCATCAGAAAAAATCTGTGCCATCTGTGCCCAATCCCCCCCAAATCTGTGAATCAATAACACAATCCCAGCCGTAGATTCGACTTCAGTCGAGTCATCACGCAGCCAAAGCATCCCGCACTGGGAGCGGCGGTTTGGAACCGCCAGACAACCTGCGGACCACATCCCCTTAACTATCCCCTAAAGTCTCCGCCGTTATTCACAGATTACACAGATTTGCCGCACCCATCGCGCCCGCACAAAAAGCCACAAAGCCCATCAGAAAAAATCTGTGCAATCTGTGCCCAATCCCCCCCAAATCTGTGAATCAATAACACAATCCAAGCCGTAGATTCGACTTCAGTCGAATCATCACCCAGCCAAAGCACCCCGCTCAAGGAGGGGCGACGTCTCGTCGCCCAGCTACCCTTGCCAACCTTCGAGTCAGCAAAGAGCAAAAAAAAATCACTCACCACGATCGGTGTATACACTCGATCATCATTCTGAATCAGCGCCTGCTCGGGAAATCAGGCATCCCGACCGAATAGTGGGACTTCTCCTCCCCCTCCCCAAACGACAGATCCGGGCAATTGTACCCTATTCACTCAAAACTGTACCCTATTGAATTTGCCGTGGGGTTACCTATCACTCCGTAATAGTTCCAATACCCGCGCAGCCTGCGGCGCCGACTACTCAGGACCATCTACAAAGGTCAAGTCGGCTATGGCTCGCCGAGTGGAATATACCCGGCCCGAGCATAGTGGAGAAGCCATGGTCTCCAGAGAGTCAACGAGAGTTCAACTTGGCAGAAATCCCAAAGTAAGCTATGAGACTAGAGGATAAACTAAAAGTAACTAGGAACCGACGGTTATGTGCGCGGATCATCGAGGAGCCTTGTGTGGAGAAACCGCACGCAGGGATCTGCGAGGGGGGCGCCAGGTAGCTGGCGTTCCTTCCTTAATAATGAACACTGAGCAAGTGAAATCAAAGATTACCGAGAAAGGGTATACACTGCATGATCCTCTTAGTGAAAGCCAAATTCGAGCGTTTGAGGTTAAGCATGAAATTAAACTGCCCCAAGATTACCGTGATTTTATTACGAAGATTGGTTGTGGAGGAGATGGCCCGCCAGATTACAATTTAGACCCATTCGACATAGACGAAGATTTTCCGAATCTTTCGAAACCTTTTCCATTTACGACGCATTGGATTTGGGAACTAGGTGACGAGTCTAACGAAGGTGGCATGGAAGACCTTAATTCCGGCAACATCTGTTTAGGTACCGATGGCTGCGGTGTGGACTGGTATATTATTGTATCGGGACCACAACGAGGAAAGATTTGGATGATTTCTGGTGAGGGTATTCAACCACTATTTCCAAGTCGCACATTTAGCGAATGGTATGCCGCATGGCTCGATGGGGAAACTGAATGGTTTCAGCAACTCGAATTGGCCTAGAAACGCAAGAGCTAACACGGCGCATTAGCCAAGACGTCCCCTGTCGGAGTCGGTAAAGCTGACACTCGACAGAGTGGATTGGCTATGCTATATCAATGGGCTGAAAAAAACAAGATGAGCGAACGCACGCAGTTGGTTGGAGATGCCATAGGATGTGAGATTCACGATGACACGCTCATCGCTGGAATCGGAAACGAAGAATCTGGTAATTATGTCTTGTTCCAGCGCTCAGCCTCGGATAGTAAAGAGGATGTTTGGTTTGAGTTTGACGAGCAGTCGAACGGAGGATGCGATCAGTTAAAGCATTGCAAACTAGCGAACAAACGACTGACTATTGAAATGAAGGAACCGAAAGCCGGAGTTACTTATTTTGACGTTGCTCTCGCATGCGACCACGAGGAGGTCGCGACCTTGCGGGAGCAGCTCAAAAAGATCTTCTCCAGCTCACCAGGGATTATCGAAATCATCTAAGCCCAACAATACGCATCACCAGAACTCGCCGATACGGCTTGTGTTGGGTAAATGGGGACTGTTGGGTAAATGGGGACTGTTGGGTAAATGGGGGCAGGCGAATTGTGGGTAAATGGGGATGGGTAAAAGGGGACAGGCGAAATGTAGAGGTGAGCGGCTTGTTGTTGTTTAGAAATTGAAGATCCTCCGCTGAAGTCGTTGGAAACTGGCCGAGTGAGAACAGTTCTCCTTCAACTTTAGCACCAGATTTGGCTTACCTACCCTTTCCTGCAGGCAAATAGGGTTTTATACTGGAGGCGACGACGCGATTATTCACTGGTGCCAGACGGTGTCACCTGAGGAGGCATAGGCTTCTTGTAGCGCCTGCTGTCTAATGTTTCGCGGATCACTAGCCAGCAGCAGTGAGTATTCAATGCAATTGACTGATGATCTCTAATCGGAGGTCTCGTAGGCTGCACAGCCCTGACCAGTTGGCCCAGCGCATCGGTCGAGCGCCTGTTTCCCGTTGCGAGTTCGGTGCGGTCAACCCACCTCGATGATCATCAAACACTTGATCGACGAACTCTCTAGAGCCGATAATGACTCCATCGGTGAAGTAGCGCACGCGATAGTGCATCACCTCATGGATCGGGAGACGGCCGCGCCGAGAGATTTCCTTATGGACAGACGCCTCTGTGATACCTCTGCGAGCTTTTATGCCTCGGCTCGGTTCCGCCTGTTGCTGTTGTCCGTTTTCGTATAGAAACTGGCGATAGTCAGCTGCTATACTCGACCATGAGATGTCTTTGCTGCCACCTCGGTGGCCATAGATGCTAGCTAATCCAGAGCGGGCTTTCCTATCCCCGCCGAGGGCAGCCGCATAACCGCACCAACGGTAGTCCTCTGGACGATCGACGATGCCTGCTCGGACAGCATTGAGATCGATGTAGGTCGATACCGCTAGCAATGCTCGTGGAGTGTTTTCCACTACCACACTTTTGAAGCGGCCATCCCAGAGGGCTCCTTTACGCTTGTGCTCTTTGTTAATGTAGCGAGTGATACGCTCCTTCACCTCTTTCATGAAACCGGAGAGATCGGCTCTTTTCTGCTCGAATCGATCGAGGATCTTTTGGCTGTGATGATTGTCAGAGCGTCTCCTATCGAGCTTCTCGGCTGAGGCGAACTCAGATTCGGGGTCACTCACCCAATCTGTGCGATACAAGACCTTAGTACAGCGTATGATGCTGTCTTTGGAAAGCGGTGTCAGGGATTTCTGGCTAGGGATTCGGGCTAGAATATGCAGATGATTGGAGAGGATCGCATAGTTGATTAGCTCCACACCTCTGAGCTCTGCAGCAGCGAAGATAATCTGCTGGATACCACTCCGCCTAGCTGGAGTATCAAACAGCCAGGCCTGCCCCGCACAGCGAGTGATGCAATGGTAGGCGCAAGCCTCTGGATCTAAGATCAGTCTAGGGTTTCTCATGATGTCGCGTGTTCAGGAAAAGGCTTAATTCAAAAAAATGAACACTGCATTAAAATTCTGTCATGTAGTTTGGGAGGTTTAGAGAGTTTTACTTTCCGAAGTAGCGAAGTTTTCTTTTACTTTTCGCCTGTCTCCGTTTGCATTTGTATTCCCAGACAACCTCGCGTATCCTGCCCGTGTTGACACCGCCAGAATTAGGGCCACTCTATTCATGTAATCGAGACAAGGCCGCATGTGAGATACCTAGTCTCATTTGCTTCAAGAAATATGCGCCTGATCCTGATTGTTTTCTTTGCGTGTTCACAGACGCTCTCGGCTGGGAACCTGTTCACGGTTGATGAGGCAAAGAAGAACGGAATGTGGGAGACGCTGAAGAACAACATCGAGCACAGCTCTGTTATCGCGGATATCTGTGTCTATGAAGCGGAGTGGATTCCACCCTCAAAGAAATTTTGGAAAGGGCGCTTGATTCAGCGTGCGGTGGTTACTCATGCTTATTGCGGAGTACTCAAAGTAGGCGATCGGGTTGAATATGTTCACTACTTTGAGGAGGATCCAGGCAACTACCGAATGGGAAAATCGCCAGTTTCTGGGAAACTTCGCACCATCTTTCTGGATCCAGACGAATCGGAGAAGGTTGTTGAAGGTCTTCTCAAGGTTAATGGAGATGGTCACTGGGGATTCGACCGAGTCGAAGATGTCTTTGCCGAGTTGTTTAAGCTCGAGACGAAGACAAACCTGAAACTGAAAATCAAATGTAAATAGGGACAGGCGACTTGAAATTCATCTGAATACCTAAGAAACCTGACATTTCAGACTTTCACCCTTTTTAACTGAACAGCCTGTCGGCGAACATGGCGTCACAGCCAATAGGCTTATCCTTGTGAGTTGAAGTTGACTCGGACGCTTGGACGTTTTACCTATTTTTATATGAGGCCCCCAGCGCATGGCGGCAATCAGGCGTTAGACTTAAAAATCGGATCTATGTGCGTAAGTGAAGAGCGGAAGTTGGAAATACTTCTACTGACATCCCGTGGGGATACAGAGACGGAAAAACAAGCTAGAAAGTTTCTTGCAACATGCAGAAATCCTTTTGAATTGCACCATTTTGCGGAGGAGTATGACTGGGATGGTGATCTTAAACCCGTTCTACACTTAATAAGAAACCCCAGTGTTGACGCTGCTACCCTTCTGTTTCTTTATTGGTATGGATGTCCCGAATATTACTACTCCAAGTCACGTTTTCCATTTAGATTTGGGATAGGAGAGGAGCGATTGGTATACAAGATTCTTCTGGATATTGAAAAGCGATATTTATCCGGTCAATATGGATCAGCTTCAATTTCATTTGATCCGGCTTATCAAATCAATGAAATGGATCGTCATGATTTATTTCCGCGTAAGATACCTCGAGAAATGACCAAGCCTGTTTAATGCCTGTAGATGGTCTAGGCGAGTTGAAAAGGGGATATCAGTATGACTCAATAGATTCTGAATAAAGGTTTTTAGCTTCACCCGCCCAGTACGCGCCTCTGCTGCTCCAGATTTAGCTGCTTGATCGAGCGGATGGTTAGGTCGTCGGATTCGATAAATTGCAGAAACTTCTGCTTCGCCTCAGCATCGACGAAATCAAAACCGATCAGGGCTCGGCCGACTCGCTCTCCAGAGAATTGATAGTTAAAGTAGACGAACTCGGACAGGTCTTTCGCGCTCTCAAGAAAACCTGCTAGGGCGCCTGCGCGCTCGGAAAACTCGACCTGAAGAAATAGAGGGTCATTCATGAGGGCGGAATCATAGGATATGGCTCGAAACTCGATGTCGGGCTCGCCGGTGACATCCTGAAACTGCAGGCCTCGCTCTTGCCATACGGTGGCTAGTTCGGAAAAGGATTCGGCCCGGGAGTCGAAGCCGATCACTGGCCAGGCGCGCTGGGCATGAGTCTTGCCGTACTGAAATTCTACGATATTTGCTTTGGTCCGTAGCTCGCTGAGTAGTTGGAATAAGGTGCCTGGGCGTTCCTCTATCTCAAAGCGCAGGTAGCGACGCTGGGCAGAACCGATCCGGGCGGCGCGTACCACACGCTGTAGTTGGGCGAAATCCATATTCGCCCCACAGACGACGAATAGGATTTTTTCATACTCTGGCAAATCCTCGCGATGGGCCAGCCAGCCTGCTAGTCCCATGGCGCCTGCGGGCTCTGGGATGACGCGCTGGTGCTCCCAGAGGTATTGCATAGCGGCGCAGACTTCCTCATTGGTCACAGTCAGGTAGTGATCGATCACCTCGCGGCACACGGGGTAGGTGTGCTCGCCAGCGGTGGCGACAGCTGTGCCATCGCAAAAGAGGTCGACCCTATCCAGTGTGGTCGGGCTGCCGGTCTCGACTGCGGCTTGCATAGAGGCCTGCTCTACGCCCTCCACACCATAGACCATGATCTCTGGCCAGTAGTACTTCAGCCAGGCGGCGACTCCGCCAGCCATGCCGCCGCCGCCGATCTGTAGAAAGACCGCGTCGAATGGCCCCTGGCCGCTCATGATCACCTCGTCGGCTATGGTGCCCTGGCCGCCCATCACGGCGACATCGTCAAAGGCGTGGATCAGCTCGTAGTCGTGGGCCTGGGCGTAGGCTTTGGCCTCGGCGACAGCATCGTCGTAGCGGTCGCCGACTAGCTCGATAGTCACGCTATCGCCACCGAGTTTTTGTACAGCGCGCTGCTTCATCTCCGGTGTGTTTAGCGGCATAAAGATCCGGGCGGGAAATTGGCCGCCCATCTTGGCTGCAGCGATGGCGACTCCTTGGGCATGGTTGCCCGCCGAGGCGGCTACCACGCCTTTGGTCTGGGTGGGATCGAGCTTCGACATGCGGTGGTAGGCGCCGCGCCACTTGTAGGCGTGCATGGGGGAGAGGTCTTCTCTCTTCAGGTAGAGAGTGGCCGAGCCATCGTCGGCAGGCATCGACTCCAGCGGTGTCGGGCTGCCTACCTCGTAGACGCTGCCGCGGGCCATCAGGATCTCGTGGTGGAGCTGGGAGAGTGGATCTTCTTTCACAGCGGAGAATGTAGCAGAAAATCGCGCAAATGGCTTTAGGTTTAGCCGTATGTGGTTTCGGAGTAGTCTCCTGTTTGTTCTGTCTAGCGTGTCGTTTGCGGCCGCTCACGAGGGGCATGTCCATGCCGAGGTGCCGACCGATGGCTCGGGTGATGTCGGCGGTATCATCACGGTGACTGAGCAGGGCAGACGCAACCTCGGTATCGAAGTAGTCGAGGCCGATATCGCTGAGCTGGAAAAGACTCTGGAAGTGGTAGCCGAGGTGGTGCCGATGCCGACTCGCACGGCGGTGCTCTCCAGCCGTATCCCTGGGCGGGTGAAGCGGATCGATGCTATCAGTGGGCAGAAAGTTCGCTCGGGACAGGCGCTGGTGACGATCGAGAGCTTTCAGCCGGGAAATCCGCCGCCGACCGTCAGCTACAGCTCGCCTATCGATGGCACTATCACACACTGGGATGCTGAGGTGGGCGAGAGTGTCGAGCCCAATGGCCATCTCGCCGAGATCATCGATCTGTCTCAGGTCTACGTGCAGCTCACGTTATTCGAGGGGCAGGTGCGCCAGGTCGAGTATGGCCAGCCGGTGCGCATCTACATCGAGTCTTATCCAGACGAGGTCTTTGCTGGCACTATTGATTTGATGAGTGGTAAGCTCGATCCCGAGACGCGCACGCTAAAGGCCTTTGCCACGGTGAATAATCCCAATCTCACACTCCGCCCGCACATGCGCGGCAGTGCCCACATCGTGACCGAGAGTCTCGATGCAGTGATCGCGGTGCCGCACCGTGCGATCACGGGAGATCCGGCGAATTTGTTTGCCTTTGTCCAGACCGATGAGGACGGGCTGGAGTACGAGCAGCGGTCTGTGGTGATCGGCTCGCGCGACGATCGGGTCACTGAGGTGATCGAAGGCGTGCTGCCCGGCGAGCTGGTCGTGACCTCGGGCAACTATCAGCTGCAGTTCGTCGAGAGAAAGGCGGCTCCAGCTGAGGAAAGCCACGATGGGCATGCGCATGATCACTCACACGGACATGAGCATGAGGCGCATCAGCATCACCACCACTCTCACTCACCATTCAGCTATCCGCTCGTCTGGGTGCTGATAGCGGGGCTGCTGGTATCTCTGGTGGCCAATGGGCTCTACGCCGCCAAGCTAAACCAAAAGACACAGGGCTAGGGGATATGTTGTCCTTTCTGATAGAGACGTCGCTAAAGAATCGCCTGCTGGTGCTGGCATTCTCGATACTCGTCCTGGTCTATGGGGCATGGGTAGCGGTGCAGCTGCCGATCGATGTCTTTCCCGATCTGAATCGGCCGACCGTGACGATCCTCACCGAGACCGAGGGGCTAGCGCCCGAGGAGGTGGAGGCTTTAGTATCGATACCGCTAGAGACATCGCTGAATGGTGCGCCCGGTGTCATCCGTGTGCGCTCGAGCTGTGGTATCGGCCTATCGATCATCTATGTGGAGTTCGACTGGGGCACGGATATCTATCATGCCCGGCGAGTGGTGGAGGAGCGTATCCGGCTCTCCGAGCAGCGTCTGCCTGCCGATATCAATCCACAGCTAGGCCCCGTGAGCTCCCTGATGGGCGAGATACTGCTGATCGGTATCACCAGCCCGGGGGATGAGGTGCCTGCTATGGACATGCGCACCTACGCGGACTGGACGCTGCGCCCGCAGCTGCTGGCGGTGCCAGGGGTGTCGCAGGTCATCGCTATGGGTGGCGAGCAGCGGCAGTACCAGGTCTACCTATCGCCCGAGCAGATGGCGGCTCACGATGTATCGATCCAGGAGGTGGAGCGTGCTATCGGCGAGTCGCAGGCGAATACTCCAGGTGGATTCCTCAACTTTCGCAATCAAGAGCTACTCGTGCGCAATATCGGCCGCAGTGCCAAACTGGAAGACCTGGCCGACACCATCGTAGCGGAGAGAGCTGGGCGGCCGGTGCTGCTCCACCAGGTGGCAGAGGTCACATTCGGCCCACGGGTGCAGCGTGGCGATGCCGGAGTGAATGGTGACAAGGCAGTGATCCTGACCGTGCAAAAGCAGCCAGGTGTTGATACCGTGCAGCTCACTCGGCGTATCGAGGCGCGTCTCGATAGCCTGCGCCAGTCGACACCGGGCGATCTGGAGATCGAGGTCATCTTTAAACAAGCGACCTTTATCCAGACGGCGATACACAATGTCAGCGAGGCAGTCCGAGATGGAGCGCTCATGGTGGTCGTGGTGCTGGTGCTTTTTCTGCTGAATCTACGCACCACTATCATCACTCTGGCGGCGATCCCAGTGTCCTTTGCGGTGGCGGCTATCTACTTTCATCTCAAAGGGATGTCGATCAATACTATGACGCTCGGTGGCCTGGTGGTGGCTGTCGGTATGGTCGTGGATGATGCCATAGTCGATGTCGAGAATGTCTATCGCCGCCTGCGGGAGAACCGCCAGTCGGGTCAGCCCCGGCCGATCCTGCGAGTGATAGCGGATGCCTCGGGAGAGGTGCGAAATTCGATATTCTTTGCCACGCTACTGATCGTGCTGGTATTCATCCCGCTATTCGGGCTGAGCGGTGTCGAGGGTAGGCTATTCGCACCGATCGGCGAGGCGACTATCGTGGCGATGGTGGCATCCTTTGTGGTATCGCTCACGCTCATCCCAGTGCTGTGCTCCTACCTGCTGCCGGGTATGAAGCGGCTAGGTAGCGAGCGAGATAGTTTCATCGTGCGTGGGCTGAAGTGGCTGGATCTGCGGCTACTGCTGCGGCCTGCTTTGGCTGCGCCTTTGGTGCCGATAGTGATGGCGGTCCTGCTAGGAGTCTTGGCGGTGCAGCAGTTTTTCCAGATGGGGCGCGAGCTGTTGCCAAAGTTCAATGAGGGCACAGCGATCGTCTTCATCGCTACGCCATCGGGCACTTCGCTGGAGGAGAGTGACCGCATAGGATCGATCGTGGAGAAAGCGCTGCTCGATGCCGTGCCAGAGGTGCGCTCGACTGGCCGCCGCACAGGGCGAGCGGAGATGGATGAGCATGCCTCGGGCGTCGAGAGCTCGGAGATCGATATCGAGCTTTCGCCCTCCGATCGTACGCGAGAGGAGATCATGGCCGATGTGCGATCGCATGTCAGCCAGATCCCAGGTATCGGTATGGGAGTCGGGCAGCCGATCTCTCACCGGCTAGATCACATCATGTCCGGCGTGCGGGCGCAGATAGCGATCAAGGTATTTGGCCTAGAGCTGCCTCAGCTGCGCAGCTCGGCACAGTCGATCGAGGCGGCGATAGCCGATGTGGAGGGGCTGGTCGATCTACAGGTGCAGCGCCTAGTGCTGGTACCGCAGCTACACATCCGCATCGATAGGGAAAAGACCAAGCTCTACGGAGCCAATGTCGGCCAGCTCACCGATGTGCTGGAGGTGGCGCTAGGCGGCCATCGGGTGGCACAGATCATAGACGGGCAGCGCACTTTCGATGTCTTTCTGCGCTACGAGGCAGACGAGCGACACTCGATAGAGGCGATCCGCGAGACGCTCATCGATACCAGCTCGGGCAGGAAAGTGCCGCTCTCGCTGCTAGCCGATGTCGAGATGAGCAAAGGGCCCAACGAGATCAGTCGGGAGAATGTGATGCGCCGTATCGTGGTGTCTGGCAATGTCAGTGGGCGCGATCTCAGTGCTGTGGTCGAGGAGATCCAGGCGCGTATCGATGAGCGCATCCAGCTGCCGGAGGGTTACTTTGTCCGCTTCGAGGGGCAGTTTGAGAGTCAGCGGCAGGCAGCTCGGCTGATAGGTATTTTGTCCTGCATCATATTGGTAGTGATCTTTATCCTGCTATATGCGCATCTGCAGAATGTCGCCCTAGTCCTCCAGGTCATGCTGAATATACCTCTGGCTTTGATAGGGGGTATACTGCTCACGCGCATCATGGTAGGCACGGTGAGTGTCGCCAGTCTGGTCGGCATGATCACTCTCGCAGGGGTCGCTTCGCGCAATACCATCATGATGATTTCTCACTACCTACATCTGATGTCGGAGGAGGGAGAGGCATTTGGTAAAGACATGATCATCCGCGGCTCTCTGGAGCGGCTCGTCCCCGTGATGATGACTGCTCTCACAGCGGGGCTAGCCCTCATCCCTATCGCTCTAGCAGCCGATGCCCCTGGCAAAGAGATCCTCTACCCGATGGCAGTCGTCATCATCGGCGGTCTCATCAGCTCCACCCTCCTCGATATGACGGTGACTCCTGCGGTGTTTCACCTATGTGGTCGCCGAGCTAGCGAGAAGTGGCTCCGCCAGAAAAGAGAAATAGGGTAGCAAAACCGACTCATCGGTTTTGTACCCTATTCACTCAAAATTGTACCCTATTGAATTTCGTCTTTTTTTACGAAACCACTGCAGAGCAGCGGTCGCAGCACTCATCGACGAGGGCGATCGAGCGGCGGCAGCGAGGGCACTCAGGCAGATCTGTCTGAGTGACGGTGGCTGCTGCAGCATCGGCATCGGTCTTGCCGATCTCGGCTTTCGACAGCATCAGGAATTCCAGAGTTTCCTCTAGATTGTTCTCGATCAGGTCGATGCCGGCATGACCTTTCGGCAGGTCGAATACCACGGCTGCGAGCTCGCGCTTGTTGAATTCGTCAGCTTTGATCGCTGCATCCACCTGCACCTGCGCGAGGTCGCGCAGCTCGGATAGAGCGTCGATCTTTTCGGTAGCCTCCGTGCCTGCGTAGTCGGCATCGGCCTCGGGGAAAAGCTCGAGGTGCACAGAGGTCTCATTGCCAGCGAATTCCCAAGCCTCCTCAGCTGTGTAGGCGAGGATCGGTGCCAGCAGGCGCACCATCGAGCCAAATACCTCGTGCATCACGGTCTGTGTGGCACGGCGGCGTGGGCTGTCGGCAGCGTCGCAGTACATGCGGTCTTTGGTGATGTCGACATACAGCGCACTCAGATCGCTAGCGCAGAATTGGTTGAGCACATTGAAGACTTTGCGGAATTCAAAGGCCTCATAAGCCTCGCGACACTCGACGACTACCTGGTGTAGACGCTCGAGTACCCAGCGATCGATGGTGGTGAAATGCTCGGCGCTGACGGTGTCTTTCTCAGCATCAAAGTCATTCAGATTTGCGAGCAGGATGCGCAGAATATTGCGGAAGCGGCGATATGGCTCAGCTGCTTGCTTGAAAATATCTTCACTGAATGGGACTTCATTCTGCCAATCCACGGAACCTGCCCACAGACGGATGATGTCGGCACCGAATTTGTCGTAGAAATAGGCAGCCGTCATTGGCTTGCCTCCGCCGGGGTCTGACTTTGAGACTTTCAGGTTCTTCGCTGGCTCTAGGCCTTGCTTTTTTCGGTCGGCATTTTCCTCTTTGGTCGCGCGACGTACGACGAAGCCGTGGGTCATGACTTGCTTGTACGGAGCGGCATCGCGCACTGCTGTCGATAGCATGAGTGAGCTCTGGAACCAGCCTCGGTGCTGATCGGTCGCCTCTAGGTACAGATCTGCTGGAGCATGTAGCTCGGGGTGCCTATCCATGACAGCTACGTGGCTAGATCCGGAGTCGATCCACACATCGAGCGTGTCCTGGCAGCGGCGTGATCCTGCCTCTAAACCAACCTGCTCAGCCCACCAGGCGTCGTCCTTTTCGAACCACAAATTGGTCCCGCCATCCTCTATCAGGTCGGCTACCTTGCGTGCTATCTCGGCATCGATAGTGGGCACATCAGAATTGGGTGCGAAGAATACTGGCAGTGGCACGCCCCAGGTACGCTGGCGAGAGATACACCAGTCGGGACGAGACTCGACGGTTCCTTTGATCCGGTTCTGTCCCCAGTGTGGCAGCCAGCTTACTTTATCGATTTCGTCGAGGGCTGTTTTGCGTAGCTCATCGATTTTGATGAAAAATTGTGGTACTGAGCGGAATATGATTGGAGTTTTTGACCGCCAGCAATGAGGATAGCTGTGATTGTACTTTTCCTTGCCGATCAGATTGCCTTCGCCTGCTAAGATCTTGATGATCGGAACATTGCAGTCGAATACGTGCTCACCTACTAGGTCGTCTACGCCTACTTCGTCGGTGTAGCGGCCCTCGTCGTCGACAGGGGAGAGCAGTCCGAGATCGTTGTTCATTCCTGCGATGTAGTCATCGGAGCCATGACCTGGGGCGATGTGCACCGCACCGGTACCGGTCTCAGTGGTGACAAAGTCGGCCATGATGATGCGCGAAGTGCGATCGAGGAATGGATGCTGAGTCAAGACGCCCTCGAGGTCTTCGCCCTGGATCTCATTTAGTTCGCCAGCGGGCTTGAAGCCGGTCTTCGCCTCGAATGCACTGAGCAGATCCTCGACGATGACGAAGTTGTCTTTAAGATCCTTCTCTTCATGTACGAAGGTTCCTTGCACATACTTAAGACGCGGGTGTAGGGCGATGCCAAGGTTTGCCGGTAGGGTCCATGGAGTGGTTGTCCAGATGACCATGTTTGACTTGCCAGCCAGATCACCGGTTGTGATAGGGAACTTCACATATATCGCAAGGTCCTTCTTGTCCTCGTACTCCACTTCGGCCTCGGCTAGTGCAGTCTGTGCACCGTAGCTCCACTGAACCGGCTTTTTGCTCTGGTACACTAGATCCTTGTCGATGAGCTGGGCAAAGACGCGGATGATGTCGGCCTCATACTCAGGGGCAAGTGTCAGATAGGGATTCTCCCAGTCTGCGAACACACCGAGACGTCGGAAAGAACTGCGCTGCGTATCTATCCAGCCACGGGCAAACGCCTCCGCCTTGGTACGGATCTCGGCAGGTGATAGTCCCTTGGATTCTTTCACCACCTTGAACTCGATCGGGAGACCATGGCAGTCCCAGCCCGGCACGTAGGGGCAGTGGTAGCCCGCCATCGATTTACTCTTCAGCACCAGGTCCTTGAGCACCTTATTCAGCGCTGTGCCCATGTGGACATCGCCATTAGCGAAAGGGGGGCCATCGTGCAGCATGTAGGTGGGACAGCCGTCGGCTTTGCGCTTGTCGACGACCTGGCGGTAGATATCGATCTTTTCCCACTCTTCTAGCCGGATCGGCTCGCGCTGCACCAGATTTCCCCGCATGGGGAACTCGGTGTCGGGCAAGTTCAGCGTATCCTTGTATTGGCTATCGGCGGCGCCGTCTTCTTTCTTTTTGCTCATATCGAGTGAGTGAGATTTTTCCTACAAATTGGGCGCGAACCTAACACCCCCTTTGGCTCATGGTCAAAAGGAGGATGAGCGATTCTTGCGCTGATGAATCTGCCTGTTAGAAGCTGAATTTGTCTTAAGACGAGAAACTGGAAATTCGGCCCATCTAAATAATTAGGGAAAAAGAGAAGTGCACCGCTCTAAAGCACATGATTTCGCAAGAATGATCGCGAGTCATGAAAATGTTTTCAGCCATAATAAAAGAATTTTTCATAAAATCCATAATAAAATTTCCTTATAGCTCTGCTGGTTTATATTTTTCATAAAATTTATCCCCCGGATTTTATGAACCAACTCTTGATCTCCCGTCCTGACGGTACGTCCGTCAGTTTTGAACTCGACGAAGACTTCAATAACTCAATCCCCGTTCTCCCTGGTGACGACATCAAAGTCGTAGACGAGACCGGTGTGCCGGTTAAAGCAGATTTTCGTCCTGATGGATCCGACCTAATCATTGTGCTGCCCACCGGCAATGAGATCCGTCTAGAGAATTTCTTCTCAGAGGTAGACAAGCAAGCCGAGCCAATCACAGCCACCCTGCAGGCTGATGAGGCCAATGAAGCTGCTGAAGAGGGGGACGACCGAGAGTCGTTATTTGGAAAGCAGGTCCATGCCGATGGTTTGACGCTGATGCGCATGGTCAATGTCGACTACCTGAATTCAGGCGAAAATTTAGGTGCGGATGGACAAGATGCGGATGGGGAAGGCTTAGCTTCAGGCATGTCCTCTATGATGGATGGCGACAGCTCTCAGGAAGCTGCTGGCATCTACAGTGGTGGATCGGGAAATGACATCATCAATGCCAAGTCGGGGGACAACACCATCACTGCCGGAGAAGGTAATAACCAGGTAACTACAGGTGCTGGCAATGACAACATTTTCTCTGGTTCAGGAAATGATGTCATCCAGTCATCCGGCGGAAATAATAATATCGACGCAGGCAGTGGTAACAACAATGTCCTAACCGGTGGTGGTAACGATGTGATTCTAACCACGGGAGATGGTCAAAATACGATCGATGCGGGCGATGGCGATAATAGCATCACAACCGGAGGAGGAGCCGATCAAGTCAGCGGTGGCGCTGGTAATGATGCTTTCAATGTAGGCGATGGAGATAACTCCGTCGATGCGGGAGAAGGCGACAATATGGTGACCTCTGGCGGAGGGAATGATAATATTCAGGTCGGAAGCGGAGATAACAGTATTGATGCCGGAGGCGGCAATAATAACGTGTCTCTGGGCGATGGAGACAACAGCGTCACATCCGGCGAAGGAAATGATACCGTGAACACTGGCGATGGTGACAATACCATTGATACTGGCGATGGTGACAATGCTGTGAATGCAGGATCTGGCTCAGATGAAGTAACCAGTGGCTCTGGTGACGATAATCTCAATGTCGGTGATGGCGACAACACGGTCAGCGCTGGAGAAGGTAATAACCAAGTCACTTCTGGTAGTGGAGATGACTCAGTAAACGCGGGCGACGGTGATAACACTGTCGACACCGGCGAGGGCGATAACAGTGTGTCCACTGGAGACGGTAATAATGAAGTCACTTCTGGTAGCGGAAATGACTCAGTCAGTGCCGGCGATGGCGACAACACGGTAGACACTGGAGAAGGTGATAACACCGTTTCTACAGGAGATGGTAATAATGAGGTGACATCAGGCTCTGGTAACGACACCGTCACCACAGGGGACGGCGACAATACCATCGATACAGGAGACGGAGATAATGCCGTTAACTCAGGATCTGGTTCAGACGAAGTTACAAGCGGTTCAGGTGACGATGAATTGAATGTCGGCGATGGTGATAATACAGTCAGCGCTGGCGAGGGAAATAACCAGGTTACTTCGGGCGGTGGCAATGACTCCGTAGAGGCAGGCGACGGCGACAATACCGTCGACACTGGCGACGGTGATAACAGCGTGTCCACTGGAGATGGAAACAATGAAGTCACCTCTGGTGGCGGTAATGACACCATTAGTACTGGAGATGGTAATAACTCCATCGATACAGGAGATGGTGATAATTCGGTAAACACAGGATCTGGGGCCGATGAAGTGACCAGTGGCTCTGGTGATGACAATCTAGATGTCGGCGACGGTGATAACACTGTGAGCGCGGGTGAGGGTAACAACAATGTAACTTCTGGCAGCGGAAATGATTCAGTAGAGGCAGGCGATGGTAATAACACAGTCGATACTGGCGAAGGTGACAACAGTGTATCCACCGGCGATGGCAACAATGAAATCACTTCCGGTAGTGGCAATGACTCAGTCAGTACGGGCGATGGCGACAATAGGATTGATGCTGGCGATGGAAATAACTCTGTAAATTCAGGATCAGGATCTGATGAGGTGACCAGTGGTTCTGGGGATGATAACCTTAACGTTGGTGGCGGGAACAACACTGTTAGTGCCGGCGAAGGGAATAACAATGTCACCTCTGGCGGTGGAAATGACTCGGTGCAGGCGGGCGACGGGAATAATACTGTCGACACCGGAGATGGCGACAACAGTGTCTCCACAGGCGATGGCAACAACGAAGTGACCTCCGGTAGCGGTAATGATTCAGTTAGCACTGGTGATGGAGATAACACCGTCGACACTGGCGAGGGCGATAACAGCGTTTCTACTGGCGATGGCAACAACGAAGTGACCTCCGGCAGCGGTAACGACTCAGTCAGCACTGGTGATGGTGATAACACCGTTGATACTGGCGAAGGTGATAACAGCGTTTCTACCGGTGATGGCAACAACGAAGTGACTTCGGGCAGTGGCAACGACACCATTAACACCGGCGATGGCGACAATACCATCGATACCGGTGACGGCGACAATGCGGTGAACACAGGGTCTGGCTCCGATGAGGTGACCAGCGGTTCTGGTGATGACAATCTCAATGTCGGCGATGGTGATAATACCGTGAGCGCTGGAGAAGGAAATAACAACGTCACCTCGGGAAGTGGTAATGACTCCGTGAATGCAGGTGACGGTGACAACACTGTCGACACTGGAGACGGCGACAACAGCGTGTCTACCGGCGACGGTAACAACGAAGTGACCTCAGGCGGCGGTAACGACTCAGTTAGCACAGGCGATGGCGACAATACAGTCGATACTGGAGACGGCGACAACAGTGTGTCCACCGGCGATGGTAACAACGAAGTGACGTCTGGCAGCGGGAATGACACTGTTAATACAGGTGACGGTGATAATACCATCGATACCGGTGACGGCGACAACGCAGTCAACTCAGGATCTGGATCGGACCAAGTCACTAGCGGATCAGGCGATGACCAGCTCAATGTTGGCGATGGTAACAACACCGTCAGTGCGGGTGAAGGCAACAACACCGTCACTTCGGGAGGTGGTAATGACTCTGTGGAGGCAGGCGATGGCGACAATACTGTTGATACAGGTGAAGGCGACAACAGTGTATCCACCGGAGATGGCAACAACGAAGTGACTTCCGGCAGTGGCAACGACACCATTAACACCGGTGATGGCGACAATACCATCGATACCGGTGACGGTGATAATGCGGTGAACACAGGGTCTGGCTCCGATGAGGTGACCAGTGGCTCTGGTGATGACAATCTCGATGTCGGCGATGGTGATAATACCGTGAGCGCTGGAGAAGGAAATAACAACGTCACCTCGGGAAGTGGTAATGACTCCGTGAATGCAGGTGACGGTGACAACACTGTCGACACTGGAGACGGCGACAACAGCGTGTCTACCGGCGACGGTAACAACGAAGTGACCTCAGGCGGCGGTAACGACTCAGTTAGCACAGGCGATGGCGACAATACAGTCGATACTGGAGACGGCGACAACAGTGTGTCCACCGGCGATGGTAACAACGAAGTTACCTCCGGCAGTGGCAACGACTCAGTCAGTACAGGTGACGGCGACAATACTGTCGACACTGGTGAAGGTGATAACACTGTATCAACAGGTGACGGTAACAACGATGTCACCTCTGGTAGCGGCAATGACACCATTAGCACCGGCGATGGCGATAACACCATTGATACCGGCGATGGCGATAATGCTGTGAACACAGGGTCAGGATCCGATGAGGTGACCAGCGGTTCTGGTGATGACAATCTAAATGTCGGCGATGGTGATAATACCGTGAGCGCTGGAGAAGGAAATAACAACGTCACCTCTGGCAGCGGCAATGACTCCGTGGAGGCCGGCGATGGTAACAACACAGTCAATACTGGAGAAGGCGATAACAGCGTGTCCACAGGAGATGGCAACAACGAAGTGACTTCGGGCAGCGGTAATGACTCGGTTAGCACAGGTGATGGTGACAATACCGTCGACACTGGTGAGGGTAACAATAGCGTATCCACGGGCGATGGTGACAACGAAGTCACTTCTGGCGGCGGCAATGACTCAGTCAGTACCGGGGATGGCAACAACACGGTCGATACCGGTGATGGCGATAACAGCGTATCCACAGGCGACGGTAATAACGAAGTCACTTCCGGTAGTGGTAACGACTCAGTCAGCACTGGTGACGGCGACAACACAGTCGACACTGGTGAAGGTGATAACACTGTATCAACAGGTGACGGCAATAACGATGTCACATCTGGTAGCGGCAATGATACCATTAACACCGGAAACGGCGACAATACCATTGATACAGGCGATGGTGATAATGCCGTAAACACAGGATCTGGCTCCGATGAGGTGACCAGTGGCTCTGGTAGCGACGACCTCAATGTTGGCGATGGTAACAACACCGTGAGTGCAGGCGCTGGCGATGACAACGTGACTTCGGGTGGCGGCAATGACGCCATCGATGCAGGTAGCGGCAACAACACTGTTGATGCAGGAGATGGTGATAACAATGTTTCAACTGGTGACGGCAACAATGACGTCACTTCTGGTGGCGGGAATGATTCTATCACCACCGGTGATGGTGATAACACCGTTGATACTGGCGATGGTGACAACAGCGTGTCCACTGGCGACGGTAACAACGAAGTCACTTCCGGCAGTGGTAACGACTCGGTCAGCACAGGCGACGGTGACAACACAGTCGACACAGGGGAAGGTGATAACACCGTTTCAACAGGTGACGGAAATAATGATGTCACTTCTGGAAGCGGTAACGACACGATCAACACTGGCAATGGTGACAACACCATCGACACCGGAGATGGTGATAATGCTGTGAACACAGGATCTGGATCCGACGAAGTGACCAGCGGCTCTGGTAGCGATGATTTGAATGTCGGCGATGGCAATAACACCGTCAGTGCAGGCGCCGGCGACGACAATGTGACGTCGGGTGGCGGCAATGATGCCATAGATGCAGGCAGTGGTAACAATACAGTCGACGCAGGTGAAGGCGATAACAATGTCTCCACTGGCGACGGCGACAATAGCGTGACGTCAGGTGGCGGGGATGACTCGGTCAGCACAGGTGGCGGAAACAACACTGTTGACACCGGTGACGGCAATAACAGTGTATCCACGGGCGACGGAAACAACACTGTCACCTCCGGAAGCGGTAATGACTCGGTCAATACTGGAGACGGTGATAACACCGTAGACACAGGCGAGGGCAATAACACGGTGTCCACCGGCGATGGCAACAACAACGTCACCTCGGGTGGTGGAGATGATTCTGTCAGCACCGGCGACGGTGACAATACAGTCAATACCGGAGAAGGTAACAACACCGTATCTACTGGCGATGGTAACAACCAGGTAACATCAGGCAGTGGTAACGACACGGTGACCACCGGAAATGGCGACAACACCATTGATACAGGCGACGGCGATAACGCGGTTAACGCTGGTTCTGGGTCGGACGATGTGACTAGCGGATCTGGCAGCGATGATCTGAATGTAGGCGATGGTAATAACACGGTCAGCGCCGGAGCAGGCGACGACAATGTGACCTCAGGTAGTGGTAACGATGCTATCGACGCGGGTAGTGGCAACAACACCGTGGATGCGGGCGATGGTGATAACAACGTTTCGACGGGCGACGGCAATAATGAAGTCACCTCTGGAGGTGG
The DNA here is from genome assembly GCA_020630975.1 of Verrucomicrobiota bacterium. Taxonomy (GTDB): domain Bacteria; phylum Verrucomicrobiota; class Verrucomicrobiia; order Verrucomicrobiales; family DEV007; genus Arctic95D-9. Next base: position 3,662 of record JAHDID010000028.1, on the reverse strand, counting down.
TAATGATTCGATCAACACCGGAGACGGAGATAACACCGTCGACACTGGTGATGGTAATAACTCAGTTTCAACGGGTGACGGCAATAACCAGGTAACCTCCGGAGGCGGTGATGACACCGTGACCACAGGCAATGGTGATAACACCATAAATACTGGGGATGGAAACAATAGCGTATCTACTGGTACAGGATCAGACAATGTAACCAGTGGTTCAGGCAGCGATGATCTCAACGTTGGCGATGGCAATAACACGGTTAGCGCCGGAGCAGGTGATGACAACGTGACCTCAGGAAGCGGCGATGATGCCATCGATGCAGGCAGTGGTAATAATACTGTCGATGCAGGAGACGGTGATAACAATGTCTCAACCGGCGATGGTAACAACCAAGTGACCTCTGGAGGTGGCGATGATTCGATTAATACAGGTGATGGTGACAACACAGTTGATACTGGCGAAGGCAATAACGCGGTCTCAACTGGCGAAGGCGACAACAATGTGACCTCAGGTAGTGGCGATGACACCGTGACCACCGGAAATGGTGATAACACGATCAATACCGGCGACGGCAACAACACCGTATCTACAGGGACAGGATCGGATGAAGTGATCAGCGGCTCTGGCGGCGACGATCTCAATGTCGGCGACGGTAATAACACCGTGAGCGCTGGAGCTGGCGACGACAGTGTGACCTCAGGTAGCGGAAATGATGCTATCGATGCTGGCAGCGGTAACAATACGGTCGACGCAGGAGATGGCGATAACAATGTTTCAACAGGTGACGGTAATAATGAAGTCACCTCTGGTAGTGGTAATGATTCTATCAACACCGGCGACGGTGATAACACCGTAGACACTGGTGCTGGCGACAACTCCGTGTCCACAGGAGATGGTAATAACAATGTGACATCCGGCGGTGGAGACGACACAGTCACCACAGGCAATGGTGACAACACCATCGATACCGGAGATGGTAATAATACTGTATCTACCGGCACAGGATCTGATAACGTGACCAGCGGTTCAGGCAGCGATGATCTCAACGTTGGTGATGGTAACAATACGGTCAGTGCTGGAGCGGGTGATGACAACGTCACCTCCGGTAGCGGCAACGACTCAGTCGATGCTGGTAGTGGTAATAATACTGTGGATGCTGGTGAGGGCGACAACACCGTGTCCACCGGCGATGGTAACAACCAGGTAACTTCTGGTGAAGGGAATGACTCTATCAACACCGGCGACGGCGAAAACACAGTCGACACTGGCGAGGGTAATAACTCTGTATCAACAGGCGATGGCAACAATAGCGTCACGTCTGGCGGTGGCGATGACACGGTTACCACCGGAAACGGTGATAACACGATCAACACTGGAGACGGTAACAACACCGTGTCTACTGGTACTGGTTCGGACAACGTGACTAGCGGTTCCGGTAGTGATGATCTCAACGTCGGAGACGGCGACAACACCGTGAGCGCCGGAGCAGGGGATGACAACGTGACCTCTGGCAGCGGCAACGACTCAGTCGACGCAGGCAGTGGTAACAACACTGTCGATGCCGGCGAAGGCGACAACACCGTATCGACGGGTGACGGAAACAACCAGGTGACATCTGGAGGAGGGAATGACTCGATCAACACCGGGGATGGCGACAACACAGTCGACACTGGTGAGGGTGATAACTCTGTATCAACAGGCGACGGCAACAACCAAGTGACGTCTGGTAGCGGCGATGATACCGTGACCACAGGAAACGGTGATAACACCATTAATACCGGAGACGGCAATAACTCCGTGACCTCAGGCTCTGGCGCAGACAATGTGACCAGTGGTTCAGGCAGCGATGATCTCAATGTCGGAGATGGTAATAACACGGTCAGCGCCGGAGCAGGCGATGATAACGTGACCTCCGGCAGCGGCAACGACGCCATTGATGCAGGTAGCGGCAACAACACTGTCGATGCCGGTGAAGGTGATAACACCGTTTCGACAGGTGATGGTAATAACAACGTAACCTCTGGAGGCGGAGATGACACGGTGACCACCGGAAACGGTGATAACACGATCAATACCGGAGACGGCAACAACTCCGTGACCTCAGGTTCTGGCTCAGACAATGTGACCAGTGGCTCAGGCAGCGATGACCTCAATGTTGGAGACGGCAACAACACCGTCAGCGCCGGAGCGGGTGATGATAGCGTCACTTCCGGTAGCGGCAATGACGCCATTGATGCAGGCAGCGGCAACAACACTGTCGATGCCGGTGAAGGCGATAACAATGTTTCAACTGGAGATGGTAACAATGATGTCACCTCTGGAGGTGGCGATGATACCGTGACCACTGGAAATGGCGATAACACCATCAATACTGGAGACGGCAACAACTCTGTGACCTCTGGTTCTGGCGCAGACAATGTAACCAGTGGTGCGGGCAGCGACGATCTCAATGTTGGAGACGGTGACAACACCGTGAGTGCAGGAGCAGGTGACGATAATGTGACCTCCGGAAGCGGCAACGACTCCGTCGATGCAGGCAGTGGCAACAACACCGTTGATGCCGGCGAAGGTAATAACACCGTATCGACGGGTGATGGAGACAATCAGGTGACCTCCGGTGGAGGCGACGACTCGATCAACACTGGGGATGGCAATAACACAGTCGACACTGGAGAAGGTAACAACTCAGTTTCCACAGGCGATGGCAACAACAGCGTCACCTCTGGCAGCGGCGATGACACCGTGACCACCGGAAATGGCGACAACACCATTAACACTGGGGACGGCAATAACACAGTCACCACCGGCACAGGTGCAGACAGTGTGACGAGTGGCTCTGGTAGTGATGATCTTAACGTAGGCGATGGTAATAACACCGTAAGCGCCGGAGCAGGTGATGACAGCGTCACCTCCGGCAGCGGTAATGACGCCATCGATGCAGGCAGTGGTAACAACACCGTGGATGCCGGTGAGGGTGATAACGCAGTATCAACAGGTGGTGGTAACAACACCGTCACCTCCGGCGGCGGAAATGATACCGTGACCACCGGAAACGGTGATAACACGATCGATACCGGAGACGGTAACAACACCGTGTCTACTGGTACCGGTTCGGACAATGTAACAAGCGGCTCGGGTAGTGACAATCTGAATGTCGGAGATGGAAACAACACGGTTAGCGCCGGTGCCGGTGATGACAATGTCACTTCAGGTAGCGGTAGTGACTCGGTTGATGCAGGCAGTGGCAACAACACAGTCGATGCCGGCGACGGCGACAACACGGTATCAACAGGCGATGGCAACAATAACGTGACGTCTGGCGGCGGCGATGACACGGTGACCACCGGAAACGGTGATAACACGATCAATACTGGCGACGGCAATAACACCGTGTCTACAGGTACGGGATCTGATAATGTAACAAGCGGCTCCGGTAGCGATAATCTCAATGTCGGAGATGGCGATAACACCGTCAGTGCTGGAGCAGGTGATGACAACGTCACCTCCGGTAGCGGCAACGACTCAGTCGATGCTGGCAGTGGTAATAATACTGTGGATGCTGGAGAGGGCGACAACACCGTGACCACCGGTGATGGTAACAACCAGGTGACCTCTGGAGGAGGGAATGATTCTATCAGCACCGGCGATGGCGACAACACCGTAGACA
>JAHDID010000149.1 GCA_020630975.1 Verrucomicrobiota bacterium | reverse complement strand
AAAATCGCAATTAGGGAGAATAGTGAGAAATGTCGTGTCATGGTATTATTTAATAAAGTAAAGGCTGACCTCCAGTGGAGGCATGCAGACCGTAAAATCGATCAAACCCACGATCCAGCGGACCAGATGAAAGCGGTTTTGAAAAATCGAAGACAGCCTTGCCGCTTGAAGTATCCATATCAAACCCTAGATGCCATTTGCCTATCATCTCTGTGTGATACCCTTGTTCTTTGAGGACCGCTGGCAAGGTGACCTCTGACTGAGCGATGATTGGCTCCCCTCTGGATAATAGAGTATTGCGCACACCGGTTCGCTGAGGGTTGATGCCGGTCAATATCCCGTAGCGCGATGGGGTACAGGTGCTTGCTGGAGAGTGAGCATCAGTAAACCTAAGACCTTCACTTGCTAGTTGGTCGATATTCGGTGTGGTTACTTTCGAGTTAGGATTGAATGCCGTGCAGTCTCCATACCCCATGTCGTCAGCAAGGATCAGAACGATGTTGGGGAAGCGAGTCTCCGAAGAAAAGGCCTGCTGAGTGTAGGTGATTAGCAGTAGCAGGAGAATCGGTCGAATGCCTATCATCATGGTTGTCCAAAGATATCGATTTCTCCGTAAAAACTCCCAGACTTCACATCCCACAACAGGTAGCGATAAGGCCCGACCTCGCCTTCTGCTGCCGAGATTGAGCAGGCTTGCTGAGCAGGGCGGTCTAAGCGATCGTTCACTTGAAAGAATTGATCACTATTGATTCTAGCTATTCGAGTCCATCCAGCCTTACCTCGCTCACCACTTAGAGCTGGCATCTTCTCCCCAGGGTAACCATATAGAGTGAAGCTTTGGCGCGCCCGCTCGCGGTGCTCTTCGATACTTTTATGCTGATGCCATGAGTAGGTATTGATGCTAGAAATAGCAATAGGCTGACCTAGATCGATGAGAAAACTGCCATGGGTGCCGGTTTTGAAGAAAGCAGACTGCCGAGGAGCATCTTGCCGGTATTGGCCTTTACCATCGATAAGTACGCTAGGCAGTCCACTTTTGCCGGCGCTCAGTTCACCATTCGCCACTTGGATCGTAGCATAGCCATTTGATTCATCGGCGTAGTCAGCACTGCTCGGAGCCGGGATGGTGGGAAAAATAAACTCTGAGCTACCATCACCAGACTCTATCCGAGTGATGATTTTTTGATTCCCAGGCTCGACATAGACAGATTCGCCACTGCGAAACCTTCTGGGAGCGGTGCCTTTGAGGACGACATCGACCTCGCCATCCGTCACGTCGAGCCGACTGAGTCCATCTGGGGAGACCTGGGCAATAAAAGAGGTCCCGATATCGACAAAGTCTGAAGTAGGAGTCGCTAGGGTAAACCCTTTCGACTCAGGCGTGTCGGCTACGACACGGGCCTCCCCCATGGTCAAAAAGCTGCTGTTCTCGGATCTGGTCTCGATGATGGCAGGCCCGATCAACTCCAGTAGTGCACCAGAGCTGAAGCGTATCACGAGCACTCCTGAGCCAAGCTCCAAACGCTGGCCAGCTCGAATCCCATCTCCCGGCCTAGTAGCAGCACTCTCTGAGGTCCATCTGACATCGGTCAGAGTCTCGATCACGGCTACGTTCGATGCGTTTGGTGTAGCTAATCGTTTAGCCACCAATGCTACGGCTAGCAATGCTATCGCCACTGCTGAGACCCAGGTGAGTAAAGAGAACACTGGGATTTGGCGCTTGGCTTGGCCCGTCTTTTCAAAACTCATCAAGTCGCTTTCGCCCGCAGCGTGAACAGCGGAAGGTAAAGCCGCATCTAGCCTGGTGTATGCCAAATAATCAGCGCGTAACTGCGGATCAGCTGTCAGTAGCTCTTCTAGTTTTGTGCATTCGGATTCGCTAGCAAAACCATTCAGGTAGCGGTCGATCAATTCTAGGTGTGAATCATCAGATCTCATATCGATGCCTGCTGCGATTTGATTTGGGTTTGAATACAATCGACCAGGGTCATACGAATGCGATGCAAGGCTTTGTAGAGTGACATAGGAGTCCGACCCAGTTTACCGGCCAACTGATCGATCCTTATGTCGCCTTTGTATGCCGATTCGATGAGTTCGCGCTGCTTAGCAGGCAGCTTTGTCAGACAGGATCGTAACGCCTCTTCTTCCGCAGATGTCCGTACCGCAGCTTGCTCTGCCTCGTCACCGAGCATGGCGATCAAGTCCTCGCTAAAGACATGCCGATCTCGGGCTCGGTCGCGTCGAAAAGCCAAGGCTTCGAATCTAGCCACCCCAAAGGCCCAACGCCGAAAGTCTTCGGGAGACTCAAGCTGATCGAACTTACGCCAGAGTACGATAGCCGTCTCCTGCATCACCTCGCGAGCATCCTCACTGGTCTGTACCAACGACCGTACGAAGCCGCGCAGCGCCTCTTCGTTAGCCACGTAGAGTCGCAAAAATTGATCGTGACGATCGCGATCTTGACTATCCATATCCAGAACTCTCCACAACCTTCGCTGATTTGCCGAAAAAATTGCCTCTTCCGGCAAAATTGTGGGTTCATAATGCAGACCGATCCCGATGAGTGCCATCAGCCGTTGTTCTGG
>JAHDID010000027.1:30188-72666 GCA_020630975.1 Verrucomicrobiota bacterium | reverse complement strand
CTTCTCCTCTTCTCCTCTTCTCCTCTTCTCCTCTTCTCCTCTTCTCCTCTTCTCCCCTACCTCACCAAAAGCCCACGAAACTGGCCCCACCCGACAGACCTCGCCTTATCCAAAAGGACCGCAAAAAGTATCACGGCTCCTAGGACGATCTCTTGGTCGAATTGTTTTAGGCCTAGGAGGTTCATACCGTTTTGGATGACGGCTATGATCAAGGCTCCGATCAGGGTGCCGAAAATTTTGCCTGAGCCACCGGCTAGACTGGTGCCGCCTACTACGACGGCGGCGATGACGTTTAGCTCGAACATGATACCTATATTGGGCGTGCCTACCTTGATCTGAGAGGCTTGGATGCAGCCGCCTAGCCCCGCGCACAGACCACAGACGATGTATACCATGATTAAGATGCGTTTCACGGGTATGCCGGATAGTCTTGCAGCCTCTTCATTGCCGCCTACGGCATAGATGTACCTGCCCCAACGGGTCTGCGACATGAACCAATGGGCCGCTACATACAGGATGACGAGGACCCATATGGTATTAGGGATGCCCATGGTTTTCTCTAAGCCCAGCCAGGTCATGACATCGGGTAGGTCTTCGATGGTGAAGCCACCGGTGGTTTTTTTGGCAAAACCACGGGCCATCATCATGAATGCGAGGGTGGTGATAAATGGAGCCACACGAAAGTGGGCTATCAAAAAGCCGGAGCTAGCACCGACTAACCCACAGACTAGGATTGCCCCCAAAAAGCCGACGGCTACGACAGCGGCCGAGGCATCTGCCCCACCTAATTGGCTGATGATCAGAGCAGACACCACAGCGGCCAGTGCGAGTAGACTACCTACCGACAGATCGATGCCGCCGGTGAGGATAACTAGCGTCATACCTATAGCGACTACGGCGATGGCTACGACGCGTGAGATGATCGCCTCGAAATTTGACGGGGTCAAAAACACACTGCGCACACCGCCCGTGGGAACGACTATCTCAGTAGCTGCTAGCGATGGGAAGTCTCGGGCTAGATTCACGATCGTCCCTTGGTCACTCGTTTTCCCCGCCGCCACGATGGCGCGCAGCGGAGTCGACGCTGTGCTGGCTTTCTGTATCGCCAGGCGCAGATCTCTGGGTGTGCCGACTACCGACTGCACGTAGGTGAAGTTTTTCTTTCGCAGCTGTACTTCTAGCTCGTGGGCGAAGACACCGGAATCTTTACGCACCTCACCTGCTACTAAGATAGGAGCAGTCGATTGATAGCTTTCCGCCATCTCACTGGCCAGGCGCACTGCGGCACTCTTGCTGGTAGCACTGCCTTTCTCGATAGTCAGTATCGCAAAGAGCGCACACAGCGCCACCAGAGCGATCAGCATACCGTAGTCGGATAGTTTATTTTTCATGGTCGTCGTCGATAGCGATTTTTAGTAGGTCTTCCTGGCTGGCAGAGGCGACATCGGTGATCTCGCCACGGATCTGCCCCTCGTGCATGACGAGGATGCGATCGCACATGCCGAGTAGCTCAGATAGCTCGCTGCTGATCATGATGATGGCTTTGCCCTGCTCACAGAGGCGATCGATGAGCTGATAGATTTCATACTTCGCACCGACATCGATACCACGAGTCGGCTCGTCGAATATCAGGATATCAGCATCTCGCTCCAGCCACTTGGCGATGACGACTTTCTGCTGGTTGCCACCCGACAGCTGGCCAGCCAACTGCTCTGGAGATGATATCTTGATGCCTAGCTGATCGGTATAGTCGGCAAAGGCACGCCGCTCGGCCCGCGTATCGATACTCGCCGGTGGGCGCCGAAAGCGCTGCAAATTTGGCAGCCCAAAATTATGCAACACCGAGTGCCCCAGCACCAAACCCTCAGCCTTTCTGTCCTCGGTGAGAAAAGCGATACCCTGCTCGATGGCATCTCGTGGCGCGCGGATATCGACCGGCTCACCATCGATAAAGATCTCGCCTGTCGCCCGCCGATCGGCCCCAAAGAGGGCTCGCATCGTCTCCGAGCGCCCAGCACCCACCAGACCAGCGATACCCAGCACCTCGCCCGCATGGGCCCGCAGGCTGACACCTCGCACCTGTGGCGGTGCCGATAGATTTTCTACACGCAGCTTCTCCTCCCCCACAGTGCGCTGCGTGCGAGGTGGAAATTCCGCATCCATACTGCGGCCGACCATCATCTCGATGATGTCGCCTCGGCTCAGCTCCGCCACCAGCCCCGAGCCGACACAGGCACCATCTCGCAGGACCACAGCACGATCGCAGATAGCCTCGACCTCCTCCAGACGATGCGAGATGTAGACGACTGCGATATCCCGAGCCTGTAGCCCGCGAATGACTTGGTGCAGCTGCTCGACCTCAGCTGGGCTCAGGGCTGCCGATGGCTCGTCCATGATCATCATGCGAGCGTCGGTCGACAGTGCTTTGGCGATCTCGACCGCCTGCTGCTGCGCGATCGTCAGATCTTGGCAGAGACTATCGGGATCGATCTGAAAGCCGATCTGCTCTAGCCAATGCTGCGCCTGTCGCCGCTCCTGCTGATGATCGATACGTCCAGCCCGAGTCTGCTCTCGGCCGAGAAAGATATTCTCCCGCACCGAGAGCGCTGGCACGAGATTGAACTCCTGGTAAATCACGGCGATCCCAGCCGCCTGCGAGGCCACTGGCGAGCTGATCACACTCTCTCGACCATCGATAGAGATCCGCCCCTCGCTCGGCTGGTGAGCCCCACCTAGCACTTTGATGAGCGTGCTCTTACCCGCGCCATTTTCACCCAGCAGGGCGACCACCTCACCCCGATGCAGCTCCAGATCGACACCACGCAGTGCATGAACCCCGGGGAATCGCTTGTGGATCCCCGACATCTCGATGATCGGCGCTACTGAGGCTGTCTCTGCCATGGTTAATATCCCAGCGAGAATAACGATCCTAGCGACACGAGTCAGCACTAAATTGCTTGCTTATCGCGCCAGCCAGTTTCATTGGTCTGCCGATGACTTTTCTGACACTCGTCCCTTTTCTATCCGCCATCCTCTACTGGGGCGGTGTAGCCGTGAATGCCGCCGTGATCAAAAAGCGTACCGGCAGCTCGCCATCGCTCAAGCCGAAACGCAATCTCGACTACGTGCTGTGGCTAGCATGGGGCCTCATCATCGGCCTGTGGGCCGCCAGCCCGTGGCTACAGGGGATCGGACCTGAGTTGTTCCAGTTTTCCAGCGCCGCCATTATTGGTTTGGTGCTAGTGGCACTCGGCTTTATCGGCACCTGGTGGTGCTACATCACCCTTGGCAATGCTTGGTCGATCTCGGTGAACAAAGGTAAGACCAACGAACTGATCACCAACGGACCCTACAAACTGGTGCGCCACCCGATCTATTCCCTGCAGTGGCTGATCATCCTCGGCTGCTTTCTGATACTCCCCGGAATCCCGCTGCTGGCTTCGCTGGTGATCTTGACCGTGGCCATGCACTGGAAGGCTGGCTACGAGGAGAAAGCGCTAGGTGAAGTCTTTGGCGATGCCTATGCGGAGTATCGCAAGAGCTCCGGGCGCTTCTTTCCCGGGTGCTAAACGAAAAAAGATCGGCCAGATCTGACTGATCCGACCGATCTTTTCCTCAAAAGTGCTCTTTCCCAGCTCTAGCCCTGCTGCTGGCGGCGCTTGGCTTCGCTCTTCAGGCGGAGGCCATTGAGGCGGATGAAACCAGTCGCGTCGTTCTGGTTGTAAGCCTCTTCGCAGCCACCCTCCATAGTCGCCACATCCTCATCGTAAAGACTGAGAGGCGATCTACGGCCTGCGGTGATGATGTTGCCCTTGTAGAGCTTCAGGCGCACCTCGCCAGATACAGTCTCCTGCGTGTGAGTGACCATCGACTGCAGCGCCTCGCGCTCTGGTGCAAACCAGAAGCCATTGTAGACGAGCTCAGCGTATTTCGGGATCAGACTATCGCGGAGGCGCATCACCTCGCGATCCATAGTGATACTCTCGACCTGGCGGTGAGCCGCCATCAGCACTGTGCCACCTGGAGTCTCATAGATACCGCGACTCTTCATGCCGACGAAGCGGTTTTCCACCATATCGATCCGACCGATACCGTGCTGGCCCGCTATAGCATTGAGCACACGCATCACACCGTAGGGCGAGAGCAGCGTGTAGTCGCCATCTTTGCCCTCTGCGGAGACATCGCCCAGTTCAGCGATGAGCTCGTCGATGCGATCCAGCTTGATGCCGACACAATTACCCTTTTCGAAAAGCAGCTGCACATACTCAGGCTTGTCCGGTGCGTCCTCTGGAGAGACTGACAGCACGTACATGTCCTTAGATTCGTCGCCAGTCGCATCGTACCAGGTGTCCTCCAGCTCACCGCTCTCGAAGCTGATGTGCAGTAGGTTTCTATCCATGCTGTAGGACTTCTTCGCCGAAGCCTGCACTGGGATGCCCTCGCGAGCCGCGTAGTCGATCATCTCAGCACGCCCTGGAAACTCCTCGCGGAAGTCATCCTGACGCCAAGGAGCGATCATCTCGATATCCGGAGCGAGAGACGCGGTGGACAGCTCGAAACGCACCTGGTCATTACCCTTACCCGTAGCACCGTGAGCGATGGCAGTCGCACCATACTCCCTGGCGACGCGGACCATGCCCTCGGAGATACAGGGGCGAGCGATCGATGTGCCCAGCAGATACTGACCCTCATAGAGTGCCTCGGCCTGCACCATCGGGAAGATGAAGTCTTTGGCGAAAGGCGCTTTGAGATCGTCGATGATACAAGCTGATGCGCCAGTGTTCAGCGCTTTTTCTTCTAGCCCGTCTAGCTCCTCCTGCTGACCGACATCGGCACAGTAGGCGATGACCTCGGCTTGATACTTGTCCTTCAGCCACTTCAGCAGCACAGACGTATCCAGGCCTCCGGAGTAGGCCACGACAATTTTATCGATCGATTCTTGGCTCATAAATGAAAAGTTTTGCGGCGCACTGTAATCCTGTCGCCTAGGCTTGCTAGCACAAAAAAAGGACGACTAGGATAGCCGTCCTTTTTGAAAGTTTTGAATGAAGCGGACAGCTTACTTGCGATCTCTGGACTTCACTTGAGTAGCGGACTTACCCACACGATCTCTGAGGTAGTTCAGTTTAGCGCGACGCACCTTACCGTGCTTCTTCACCTCTACCTTGGCGACCTTTGGTGAGTGCAGTTGAAAGACACGCTCGACGCCTTCGCCGTTGGAGATCTTACGGACGGTGAAAGCCTGGTTCACACCAGTGCCACGACGGCCGATGACGATCCCTTTGAAAATCTGGATACGCTCTTTGCCACCCTCTACCACTCGTGAATGAACATCCACAGAATCACCAGGACCGAAGTCTGGCACGTCTGTCTTCATTTGCTCTTTTTCGATCTTATCGATTACATTCATTATCGTGCTTAATCTCGTGGGTTGGCATTACAGTCTTCGTTTCCTTAACGAAGGGCCGAGAGTCTATCCCCATATCTGCCTAAATCAACGAATTTTGCTATTTTTCTGTTGCACTATGTTAAAAGTTAAGATATAATCCGCCTCCCACACGGAGTGGTGGCTCAATTGGTTAGAGCACCGGCCTGTCACGCCGGAGGTTGCGGGTTCAAGTCCCGTCCACTTCGCCACTTTAGAAACCGTCTTCTAAAGTGATTCTGAGAGAGAGTTAACCAAGACTTTAATCCGTTATCTCTGTCTAGGAAAATCCGATAGCAGCCATCAGCTACAACTTTATTAACCCCACTACAATGAGTGGGAAGCCGATCAGCTAAAAGCTGATCCTACGTAGGGTCAGCCTTCAGCTAACCGACAGGCTGAGACACAGCCCTGTAGCCTAATACGCAACTCTATAGCCTACTAGCACTACAAGTAACCCTATCCTAGTGAAATAGGTCCTATAGGTCACATACGACCTATAGAATGTTACGAGGAAGCCTCCCCCTTAAGGCCGATCAAAGACTGGTACAGCCTGGATGCTCTGCCCCTCTTTCTTTGCCTTGATCTTGCGCAGCAGATTGCCAAAACCGCGCATGCGTTTCTCGGCAGACTCGAACTCACGCGCCTCGAATGATGGCAGGTTATCGACAGTCCCCTCAGAAAAATCAACACCATCGGAGCCGACTCGGGTGCGATCGATGAGATCTTCATCGACGCAGAAGTATTTCGCATTGCTGTTGATGATCTTGGGCTGGATAAAGATCAGCAGCTCCTGGCGATCGACATTGTCAGCACGAGAGCCTGCCACACGCCCTAGGAATGGCACATTGGCAAATAACGGCAATCCCTGCTCGTCGCGGCGATCTTCTTCGGAGATCAAACCACCTAGCAAGACTGTACGCCCATCCGGCACCATGATCGTCGTGCCCAGCGCCTGAGTCCCGATGGTAGGGATCTGATCACCTCCGATCGTCTGCGAGCCTACAATATCATCATTCGACTGATTGATGCGCAGGGTGATCTGACCATCCTTATTGATCAGCGGAATCACTTCGACACGGAGCAATACATTCTCGAAGTCGATATTAGCTGTGACCACCTGATTGGAATTAGTTCCATTGGGATTGAGCGAAGACAATGTACTGCGCGGCACCGCCACCCGCTGACCGGTCTGAATGATCGCCTTCCGGTTATTGATCGTGTAAACGGTAGGGCGAGACAGCACCTTGAAACGACTGGTGGTCTCCAAGGTCGAGAGCAAACCGTCGAGATTGGAATTGAGGCGCCCAAATAGATTGAACCCAGCCGTCGTCCCGCTGATCAAATTCGCCGCGGTGCTCAGAGAATCCACATCCACTAGGCCGCCTTGGGTGCCCTGGCGAGAGCGAAACCCTAGAGCTGCATCACTGCCGTCCACATTGCCTGGCAGCGTGCGCAGAAAGTCGACCCCAAAGGCATAGTCATCCGTAAGCGTGAGCTGGGCGATGACTGCAGATATCTGGATCTGGTCCGACTTGAGATCCATCACCTTTACCAGCTCCTCTATCAAAAGCAGATCTTCCGGCGGACCAGAGGCGATCAAAGTATTGTGATCATTGTCTGCGACGAGCAGTGTCTTACCCACTACGAGAGACTGCGGACCGACCCGACTCTCCTCGGACAAACTACCCAGCGACGCAGCCCCCGTCAGCCCGCTGCCACTACTACCCGTGCCCGTATTGCTACCGATAGCGAGATTGTTGTTACTGAGGTTACCCGTGTTCTGCGTACCGCCGTTGTTGCCCGATATATTTCCACCCTGCTCACTGGTCTGACCGCGAGTCAGCGTATCGCCAGCTATGGTCAGAAAATCTGACACACGCAGATAATTGAGACGGATCTTGATGAAATTCGCCAATTCCGAAGGCGCATCGAGATAACCGATCAACCGCTCGATATCGACCATCTCGTCGGGTGTACTCACCACCAAGACACTGTTTGATCTGGTGATCGCCTGGAAAATAGGCGCGTCCTCGCGGTCCTGAGGCAGCGGGTTTGATCGACCTGCCGCTGCAGCCGGCACACCACCAGGCATACCTGCAGCTGCTCCACCCGTGCGTTGATTCGACTGACGCGGAGCTGCAGCCTGATCCGAGTAGATCTCAGTCAGCGATGCCACCACATCCTCCGCTGAAGCACGCTGCAGACAGATGAGCTTATCGATACGCGGCACATTGCGCAGATCGATCTCACGTAGCAGAGCCAGCATACGCCGCACATTCGAGCCACTTTCGGTAATGATCAGAGATCGTGCACTCGGCAGAGCCACGACTTTGCCATAGGGATTGAGTGTGACGATACTCGTCAATACCTCAGACGCTTCATTCGGAGAAATGTGCCGCAGTGGCGCAATGTAAGTGATCACCTCCTCAGTGCGTGGGATCTCCAGCTCGTGGCGGATGATCGGGATATACTCCTTGTTAATATTGTCCCCCGTTGCGACTAGCTTCCAGTAGTCCGGATCCTGAGTCGGCACCACAGCGAAACCGTGGAGCAGAAAAGTGTGCTCGATGAAGTGAGCCGCCTCGGCTCGAGTCATAACCGCCGAAGTCTGGATAGTGATCTTTTTCCCAGCCGATGCGGGATCCTGCATCAAGCTGCGGCCGGTGTAATTTTCGTAAAGCAGGATAATGCTCTCGATATCTGCCTCGAAAAACTGCAGACGGATATCGCGAAGTTCACCGGTGTTTCCTTGAAACATACGATCCTGCGACCAAGCCACTGAGCTGAAAGCCAGTAGTAGGATAGCAAGAAGTCTCATTGATTGTTTGGCAGTGTTGATGGGCAGATGATGGGAGAGTTAAGGGCCGGGATTCACTCCATTCTGGCGTGTTTTGGATACATTGCGAGACATATCTTCACTCATCCCAGGGATCGGCGGCAACGCCCCAGGTATCTCGTTATTCGGGGTCATATTTGCGGGATTAGGAGCATTGGGCGACGGCATCATCCCCGGAGGCATGGCTGATGGATCGGACACCACATTCTGGCCAGGCACTTGGCCGGGTCTCGGTGCGTTCGACATCGACATGCCTGGAGGGAATTTCCCTGGCTTTTTTGATTGAGTTGCAGCCGCCTTTGCATTGGCCGCCCTGTTCTGAAATCGGCTATCATTGTACCGCAGAGTGCCTCGCTGCGTGCCTTTAGCGATGATCACGTAACTCTCCTTGGGACTGCCCATCTTTGAGTCGATCATCTTCATGCCGTCGGCATTGGTTTTTCGAGTCACCACCATCAGTCGGTTGTCCTTCAGGTCTTTGACGAAAGCGAGATTCCCCTGAGCGCCATCGCTCACTAGTCCCTCTAGCTGATATTGGCTAGCAAAGTCATTCACCTCGCGCTCGGTTACGGTCTTTGACTGGACTAGCTCGCGCTGGAAAATAGACGATGAAAACTCTCGTCGATAAAGGCTCGGTGATGTCGGTTTGGGGAGGAGCCCCTCTTCACTCACTGCCCATTCACAGGACAAACCGAAACACAAGACGAGCCCCCAGAACCCAGCTCTACAGCTGAGGCTTGGCGTAGTATTGATGCACCTTGATGTCGAAAACAGGCTCATTGTCCTCAGGTTGATTGATGTTGATGAATGGTGTGGTGAGAAATTTGTGTTTGGTGATCTGTGACTGCAGCCAGACGAGCACTTCGTCTAGCTCGCCCGTCGCGCGGAAGGATGCCTTTGCGACAGCGAAATGAGACTCCACAGTCGGGTCGGGAAACTCCTGTTCGGAGATCTCCAGCTTATAGCCCTTGGTGTTGCTGATGACCTGCGCCAACGCGAGGCGCATTTTCTCATCATCGATGTAGTCAGGTAGATTCTCATTCAGCCACTGCTCGCGCACGGTCCAGCGCTCACTATCAGCAACCATAGCTTGCAGCTCCATGACCTCCTGCGTGATATTTTGGTATTCCGTATCCAGAGTCTTGCGCTTGGACTTGTAGTACCGTGCGCCAAAAAGGATGACGGCGCAGCAGATCAGCGCGACAAAAGCGATTACTAGGTTTCTTTCGCGACTACTCATCAGTACTTTCTGTGATTAGCTCGCCCGTACAAGAGCGAGTGACGATACCTTTTGGAGAGCGCGGAGAAGAAAAGACCCACCTATACAGTCCCAATTCCTTCGAGTTTTCCAGTTTGGCTTCAAAAGCTGTCGCATCCTGCATCGAGCCAGCCTGCATATCAAAAATCACCGTCGACTCATCGCGCATCTCAAATGAGCTGAAGCGTATACCTCGCTCACCTGCGACCTTGCTCAACTGATATAATACCTCCAGCGGCGATCGAGCAGGAGTGGAGATCGAGTCGAGGGCCTGCCAGCGGGCCTGGATGCCAGAGATCTCAGCTGCGACCGGCTGCAGTGCCATCAGCTCGGCCTGTACCTCGGCGTTGCGCTTGGTGCGCTTGCGCAGGTCAAAGGCGAGAAAACCCGCCGCCAGCAAAATCATAATCAGGATAAGAAAGGCGAACTGGATATTCTCGTCGCGCTTTTTCTTCTGCTGTGTGGCACGAGCCACGGAGTTTGGGATGATGCGATAGCTATCCACACTCGGCTTTCGCAAGGCAGGGCGCGGTGCCACAGCCACCTCAGAAAAATGCGGCCGAAACACCGCCGGATCGATGGCATCATCCTCATCTGTCCAGATCACGACCGAGTCCGTCCCCGTAGTCACCTCCTTCAGCATGAGCTCTGCAGATGTGCGCATGAGACTGCCAGCCAGTGCCTGTGGGCTCTTCGGATTGCCCAGCAACGTAAAATGAGCCCACCGATTGTTAGCCGTATGGCCCGCCACCCACACACCGCCCTCACGCCACAGCGCCACAGAGTCCGGCGGAGGAGGCAGATAGGCGACCTGAGGAAAGTAAGCCTGAAAATGCCCGCTGCCGCTAGCCTCTGGCTCTCTCAGCATCAGCACGATATGCACCAGCGATCGGCCGCCGGATTGCCGGATCAGTTCATGAGTGTAGACCGTGCCAGGCTCCAGCTCCACTTCGATCGGGTAGGTCTCGATCTCCGTCTGGACGATGCCAGCGATCACAGCTGGATCTGTGCTATTGATCCACTTCGGGATCGACACCATATCTTGCGATGGAATGGCATAGAGATAGTTCGACCGCGACCTGCCTGGGCGATCGGCCAGCCACTTCTTTCGCCCTATGTCGTAGCAGGCCCAGCCTTCTGGCTCGGAGGGGGCAATGATCTGGTTAGAAAGTCGCATCAGTTTTTGGGCTTGGTCGATGTCGCCAGCACATCCAGTATGCGGCCACGATATTGATAGGTTACTTGTTTTTCAATGGCTATTCCCCGAGCACTCCCCGTGACCACAACTTTCTCGATATTCGACTGGAGCGTGAGGATCTCCGCAAAGGCAGGAGCTAGGCTCTCATCCAGCCCCATCAGCTCTAGGCACAGCTCGACACTGCCGAGCTGCGCATCATCATCTGTGCCATTGATGCCATCCTCGCCATCGCGATACTCGACGAACTGCTGCAAGATACCGATAGGCTGCCCCGTGAGCTGCCGGATCGTCTCAGCATCGGCGACTGCCAGATCCAGTGGCCCGGTGCTGTGAAACGTCATCATATCCGCCCAATCGGGTCTGAGCTCGGTCACCACTCGAAACTCGTCGACCAGCAGCATCTCTGAGCTATTCAGAAATGGCCGATTGTAGGGATGCCCTATCCTACCTCGCTCTAGGTAGAGCCTCTGCTCCGAGCCTCCGGCAGCAGCCTGATCATCGGGATCTACCCAGTCCTGCAGCGCCTCGATCGCATCGATCGCCAGATACCGGGGTGCCCCCCAGCGGACGATCATCTCCTCGAGCAGAGCGGGCTGCCTAGCGAGCACATGATTGGGATTGATCAGCGCTGCTTCCTTGGTCTTTAGCGCACTGAAAGCCCCGCCATTGGGAAATCTTTGCTCCAGCACTGGATCGCCATTTTTCACCGATTTATGACTGGCCACCACAAAACCCCGATCGGCCATCTGCTCAGCGGTCGCCAGATCGCGGCGATTCACGCTACTCACCAGATCGCCAGTCACCTTACTCGACAGGGCCAAAACAATCGCTGAGAGGAACGCAATGATCCACAGCACAAACAATAGTGTGCTGGCCGAGCGCCGATGCGATTGTGGGTATAGTTGCGTCTTCACTTCAGGGCGTAGGTCTGGGTGGTCGCCTGGATATCCTCCGGGCGACGCAGGGACAATTCGACCAAGGTCGGTCTATATCCAACGATCGTGTTCTGCCAGGTCTTGGTATTGGGATTGAAAAAACGCCACGAAAGTTGCTGAGCCTTATTGATCAGTGTGATGCCGGGGTAGGTTTTTACCGCGCCAAAGCCAAATTTTTTCACCTGACCAAACTCGATCTGATCGAGATAATACAGACTCACACGCAGCCAGCCATCTTTGCGGTGCTCGGCTGCCAGAAGCACGTGGTCGACCCTCTTACGCTGATCGATACCGATGCGAAAGGCATCTGGTGCCTCGGTCAGCACCAGATAAGTGTCATAGCGATTGTTGAGCTCTTGGTACTCGAAGGTAACGGCCGATCGATTCGACAGCCCATCGAAAGCCGTCTCACAAGCATTGAAAAAATACTCGATCTCGCGCTGCTGCAGATGACTCTCTGTCACATCCACAGACAGCTCATGGATCGTCAGCAGACTGCGAATCGCCAGCGTGACCAGCAGCATAGTGATCGCCATCGATACGATCACCTCCAGTAGCGTAAATGCCCGTCGACTCGGGCGATAGCAGGCAGTCCTCATCTCTTTCTTCAGCGCCGCTCGAAATTGCGATTGATCCACCGAGATGCTTGCGACAGTTCCTTGTCGCCGCGTCCGCTGCCGCCTTTTTTCAAGACAATGACTTCCACCTCTACTAGCCCATCCAGCTCGGAGCCATCCTGAGTTTTCAGAGGCAAAGGATTAGACCGCTCGCGGTACAGTATCGTCGGGTCCTGCTCGTCTGCTACCGTGCGGGGTGATTCTGGTATATCGAGCGTCCGCTCCAGCATCAGCAGCCTCGCATCGGCCAACTGTCGGTGCCGGTTGCTCGTGCCAAAATCATCGACCAATGCCACCACATCCACTGAGCACTCGATGATACCGATCATCGCAATCGAGAAAATCCCCAACGCCAGAAGATTCTCCAGCAGGGTAAAACCTCGGTTCCGATTGGTTCTCAACACTCTCAACAGGCAGTCACCCTGCCACCATAAGACCAAGCAGCTAATAAAAACTTAATGCGGCGAAAAAGTTAACCGGCTCATCTTATTGAAATCATTAAAACTTCGATTAAATTAAATCTCCCCCATACCTATGGAACCCCCGTCCCATCTAACGCCCGTCTGTGAGACTACCCGTCTTGCCGACCTAGTGATTGCAGCAAAGACCGTGCCTCAACATGCTACGGTGGAAGATGTGCATGATCTCTTCGGCAAGATTCGGGACAATGTCGTAGTCGTCCTCGCAGCAGACCAGACTTACCTAGGACTAGTGTCTCGGCAGTCGCATGCCGCTCTACTCAGTAGCCAGTATGGTTTTTCTCTCTATCGGGCTAGCCCCATCGTCGATCATCTAGCTCCCAATGTACTGGTGCTACCAGCAGAGGCCACACTCGCAGAAGCAGCAGAAAAGGCCTTTGTAAACGAGCTAGCCCCCGACCTAAAAAACGATGCCGTAGTCATCGATAACGATCGAAAAGTGTGCGGTATCATCACCGCCAAAGACCTCGTCCACTACCAATGGCTACTATCGAGAGACCAAGCCAAAGAACTGGAGACACTACGACACAAGCTACAAGACAGATATCGAACTATCGACTCTCAAAACGAACGGTCTGCTAAGACCAGTGGTCTCGACATTCGTTTCGACAATGCGATCCTCGGCATCGCGATCACCGCACCAGATGGGACGATCGAAGCCCATAATGACCGGTTTCAGGAGATCACCGAAGTCTCTCCAGAGTCGACAGAACACAATTTCTTCGACCTCTTTTCAGATGAGCAGAAAAAGCTGCTATCGGAGACCTTTAGAAGACTAGAAGACACTCGCTCGGCTCGCATCGAGGCCGTCATGGAACTGGGTCCAGACCTGCTACGCGAGATCAGCGGCATAGCGTTTTTTGTGGGCGAGACAGGAAAAATCATAGTGCAAATCGACGATATCACCAAGCGCCGCAAATTTGAGCGCCAAATGGCCTCTCAAGAGAAAAACCTACTGCTGAATACGCTGATCGATGGAGTCGCCTATGAGATCAATAGCAAACTCTCGCCAGTGCTTGGCTTTGCTCAGATCTATAGCCAAGCAAAAGAGATAACTGATCTCCCCGAAATCCGAGAGGCATTCACTCTGATCAGCGACTGCGCTACAGAATCCTCGGAAACCGTCGAGCGCCTGCTACAGCTATCCAAGCCACCCACTTTCACCAAGGCGGTCTGCGACCTCTGCAGTCTAGTGGAGGATACAGCGGACTTTTTGCGCTTTCAGGTTCGCGAAAAGGGCTGCAACCTGATCTTTCAAACCCCAGCCGCCGCACCACTCCTCATCGAGGCGGATCGGGCCCTACTGAAACAAGTAATGATGAATCTCATCATTAATGCCATCCACGCCTCAGAGGCTATCGATGATCCTACTGTGACCCTGGAGATAGACTGCGACGACGAAGAAGCTCACATCTCTGTCAGCGATAGCGGATGCGGGATCTCAGAAGAAAATCTCAAAAAAATCTTCGAGCCATTCTTCACCACCAAAGCCCCACACGGCAATGGTCTCGGACTGAGCATGTGCAAAAGCATCATGGAACTACACTCTGGCAGCCTATCTGCAGAGAGCGAACTCGGCAATGGTACGGTAATGACGCTAACCTTACCTCTCGCCACCCAGAAGAAATCTATATAAATCACTTAAAACAAGCGACTTACAATAATACCCCTCGGGAGTATTGAGTGACAAATCCCTGGAAACTAGCCTCTCTCGCTGAAACACTTATAAAAAAATCACTTTCAGACAAGTCTGTCTGGTAGTACCATAGTATAAACCAAGCACAATTTTTCTATGGGAAAACCCAACGCCAGAGATCGTATCCTCACTGCTGCAGGACAGTTGTTTCACCACCAAGGGTATTCAAATGTCGGCATCAACGAGATCATCAAACAGGCTGATACGGCCAAAGCTAGCTTTTACCAGCACTTCCGCTCGAAAGAGGCTCTGTGCGAGGCCTGGCTACAGGACGTACACGACCGCTCAGAGACATCGAGAGCCGACATCATCGCCGCTACTGAGACTTCTGTAGAGGATAGGCTCATCACCTATTACGAGCATCTCAGCGCCTTCCTCACCAATAGCAACTTCCGTGGCTGTCCGTACACCAATACCAGTGCCATGGTCGATACCGAGTGCACTGGGGTGGTACACCAGATCCGTATGCACAAAGAGTCTCTGCGCGAGTTTTTCGTCCTGCTCGTGCAGTCCGGCTATCCCGATGGCGACACCGAGATACTGACCAAAATCGGTAACCAACTGTTCATACTCTACTCCGGAGCAGCGACTGAGTCCCAAAATCTAGGCGACCTCTGGCCAGTCGAGTCCGCGAAGCAAGCCTCTCTGCAGCTTCTATCGAGCATCGAGTAAGCTCGACACCGCTTTTTTTGAATTCCCCCATCTGTCGGCTCGTCCACTTCCCGTGAGACAAGACTTCAGGTTATTTGGAGTTTTAACTCTAATAACTAGAGCCAAGTCACGTCTATACTTTCAATGTAAGTTATAATTTTAAAAAATATTTGAATAATTTACAAAGATAAAAAACTAAAGTATTTTACCGACAAGGCACAGACACATGAAACTCGATCCCATCACCACCCCTATTTGGTCGATCTTTGCTATCACCATGGGTATTGCCACCGCCCAGGATTTGTACCGCGGTGTCGATACCGAGATAAAGATTGTCCCATCCTTTCGCATCGGCATAGAGCACGATGATAGTGATGATGACATCCCTGCTTACTCGCCATACGGCGCTCCCAAAGAGCAGAGCCCAGCCGAGGGAGAGATCCCATCGCTAGAGACAGATCAGCCATCAGCTGGAGGCCAAGTGATCAAGGCGCCTATCGAGAGCCTGCCGACGGCGGAAGTCTCCACTACGCCCTCCGCTCCGGAGCCACAGCGGAAGAAAGAAGTCATCCCGCCGCCGCCGATCCCAGACTTTAGCTATGCAGAAGCGACCGCGCAGACCATTCCTTCTCTAGACGACATCGTCAGACCTGAGCCTCAGCTCGCACCCGGGCCACCGTCAGCTCCTATCGTGGCAGCAGTCCCTGTAGCTGTGGTGCCGACTCAGCCTGCTCCTGTGGCGCCAGTGCCGCCTATGGTCGTGCCACCAGCGCACTATCCCGATAGTGTCGCGATAGCTCGCCCGATCACCAGACCGGTCGCAATGGCTCGCCCGGCAATGGCTCGCCCGGCAGCGGCTCAGATACCCGCTCAGCCTGCGATGATGCCACGTGCCGTCGCGCCCCACCCAGGGACCACTGTGGGCTCACCTTCGAATTCTCTATCGCTCGTCCGCCAGCAGGCAAATGTGGTAGCTCGCCAGGGCTTCAAATACGCCTTTGGGCGCTCGCATCCCGCCTACGGTGGGCTGGATTCCTCTGGAGCCGTGCAGTTCCTCCTACACGAGAGTGGCGTAGATGGTGTGCCTCGCACCACTGCCGGCCAGGCTAGCTGGCTGCGGGTAAACAATATGTTGGTAGAATTCAACCAGCGCCCGACTGTGGAGGAACTGAATGCCTCTCTAGCACCCGGTAGTTTAGTATTTTGGGGCGATATCTTTTCTCGTCGTCTCACTCATGTGATGATCTATCTCGGCTACGATGTCCGCCGCCAGAAACACCTGGTCTACGGCACACGTGGCGGCAACGAGATCGGCATCAATGGCCACGAAGTGGATATTTTCACCCTCCAGCTGGACCGCGAGCGGATCATCGCCACCGGTGCAGTTCCCGGCTTGATTTACTAATTCGGCTCGTCGATCGTCCTATTCAGGATGAAAAAGCCGAAAAACAAAGAAATGGCGGGGCTGCTTAGCTTCATAGTCCCAGGTATCGGGCAGCTCTACTGCGGGCACTGGATCTGGGCTATCTTGTGGCTTATTTTCACAGCTGGTATCTGGGCGGTCACAGGGCCATTTGGATTTATCGCCCACGCGATAGCAGGCATCCAAGCCTATCGCCAAGCGGGCAAAAAGAATCGCCGCCGCGGTTTTGAGTAGAGGGAACCTCCAAAAAAGTTGAGAAATATTTAAGGTTTCTTAATCGATGTCCCCCACATGTCCCACCCCCTGAGCGATGATAGAGGCATGATGAATAAGAAAGCCATCTCAACAACAGCCACTGCCACTGCTCCTGCCGTCACCATCACAGCTCCTGCCAAAAGAGCAGCGGATCATGTGGTGTTACCTCAGCCTTCAGCGGTAGCCGAGCCTCCAGCCACCGAAACTGTGGCGGACGATAGTCACTGCCAGCGCATCCTGCGTGCCGGCAATGGTAAGGGGTTGATCAAATTCTGCCGCGAACTAGCAGTGATCATCCTGCGTCGCTACTCTATCGAGGACGACGCGGCACAGCTCCGCAGCCGACTCCACCAGAGTCTCATGCAGACCCTGCAGTGCTCATCGCAGCAGGCAGAATGCCTGATCGATCTGGCCCTAGAGCTGATCCACTCCAAAGTGCACGGCCGCTATCGCCGCACAGAGCTCGAGCTGAGCTACCTAGTAGCCACAGCCACTGGGGCGGTGAGCGACATCAGCGCGAACTAACATCGCCCAACCTACCGGATAGCCAGCCTGATATTTCTTCCCAGACCGATCACTCAGCCCGATGAAGAACACAGTCGACTTATCACATTGTCTTTTCGTCCTCGGAGGCACCCGTAGCCTCCCCGCCGCCAGCAGCGCCATCGTCCTCGAGGACGATCCCTGCCTCAGCAGCAAAGTCAGCGAGAGCCATTTCTTCCAGAGCAGAGCGCTCGGCCTCCATCTCCCGCAGCTCGGTGGTATCGATGCTGTCTTTGGCGACACGGGCACGGCCCTT
This sequence comes from Verrucomicrobiota bacterium, assembly GCA_020630975.1. GTDB lineage: Bacteria > Verrucomicrobiota > Verrucomicrobiia > Verrucomicrobiales > DEV007 > Arctic95D-9. The sequence goes on along the minus strand of JAHDID010000027.1, from coordinate 55,091 downwards.
GGCGAGGTCTTTTTCCTCCCGGATCATCTCCTCCAGACGGTTCAGGGTGTCTCCAGAGCCGCCGATCTCACCGATCATGCCAGACGCCATTTCATTCAGCTCGGCAGTGGCTTTGGCGACCTTGGTCTCGCTGATGTCCCGCTTCAGTGATTCGATCTTATCACGAGCATTCTTCACCGCGATATCGCGGGCATTCTTCAGCTCCTCGTAAGTCTTTTCAGCATCTTCGAGCTGCTGCACATTGCCAGTGTGATCATCCTTTAGCTTCTGCAGACGCAGAGCATACTCACCAGCTAGCTTGCGGTTGCCCGCCTTCAGGTGAGCACCAGCCTTGGCCGTCAGCTCCTTGATCTCGGAGGTCTCGCGCTTCACCTGCGACATCAGGCGCTCGCACAGGCCTGCGTGTGCGGCCAGACCTTTGTTGTATTCCGAGATTTGCTTGCGCAGATTTTCCTTTTCGACCTCGAGCAATGCCTCGGGGTTTTGCTTCTCCAGCCCGGAGATGAAGAGCCCCATAAAGCCTTTTACCAAGTTCCCTATTCTTTTAAACATGACAGATATCAGATTGTAATAATGATGTGTGCGAGCGGAAGGTTAAGAGAACCTCACGTTTGCAGAGATTTTATACCCTTTCTGGGGAAAAAACGACCTTACAAACGCAAGAATATTTGTAACGGTCTCTGTGAGGAGTTTGCCCCAGATGAATTTTTCGTTTTTACCACCGAAGAGAGAAGATAGTGAAGCTGCGATTGCTTATGTAGAGAGCCTTAGGGGGCCACTTTGGAGCTCCGATTTCGAGGCGCTGAGCCAGCTCAAGTCCGTGGTAAGTTTCTGGAGTACGGCTGCCTTTTTATGCCCTGTCCTGCTTTTCTTTGTCTTCGATATCTCGTGGTGGCTTCTCACAGTCATCGGACTCTTCTATCTTTCGTCATTTTACTGTTCAGCCTACAGCAACAGACTCACAGATCTGCTACTGGTGTACGCGGATAAATCATCGTATCGGAGAGCTCTCCGGGCTTTCAGTGAAGCCGAACCCACGAATTAGCTATGTCTCTACCCAATGCACTAGACACTCTCAGTCGCATCCTACAGCGTAAACGCTCGCGGGGTGAAGAGACGATCGCCGTGAGTGCTCAGGCTCTGCAACAGCTCTCACAACTGCCCTTTGCCCTGAATCGAGCATCGGCTCCAGCTCCAGCTCCAGCTCCAGCTCCAGCTCCAGCTCCAGCCCAGCCCGCTGCGCCAGCACCGACTCCTTCCCCTGCTCCTCCAGCAGCGCCCATCGAGCCTACCCCAGCACCCGCACCCGCTCCAGTAGTGGTAGCGCCGCCAGTAGCCACCACTCAGCCAGAGCCAGCACCACCCTCCCCTGAGCCTGTCTCGCAGCCTGCTCAGCCAGCTATCGCCCTCGACAATCCCTATGGCGAGCTAGCTACCGCAGTGGAGCAGCGGGGCCGAGTCCTCGTCATCCACCCAGCAGGCGATTCCGTGCGCGACCGCCTGAACAATCTGTTTCGCATCACCAAGCAGGACGATATCACCCGCAGCATGGCGACACTGCACGACACGATGGTCTTTGCCGCAGGCGATCCCACCTCGGACATCATGTTCATCGGCACCGGGCCTGGTGCTGAGGAAGAGCAGCAGAAAAAGCCATTCGTCGGCCCCTCAGGCCAAAAGCTAGACGGCATCCTCAAAGCCATGGGCCTAGCCCGCGAAAAGGTCTACCTGACTAACCTGCTGAAATACCGCCCCCGGATCGGCGATGGCAGGCATCAGATGGACAAAAACCGCCTGCCGACGCCGGAAGAAGTCGCCGTCTCGCTGAAAATCGTCCGCTCCGAGATCGAAGTGATCAAACCCAAACTCATCGTAGCCCTCGGCAAAACCGCTGCCGAAGGCCTGATCGAGCAAAGCAGCTCGGTGAATAGCCTACGCGGCCAGACATTCCAGCTCGATGGCATCCCCGTCATCGTCACCTATCACCCTAGCCACCTGGTGAAGCTCGACACCGAGCCGGACAAAGAGTACGCCCGCCAAGAGAAGCGCAAAGTCTGGGAAGATATGTTGCGCGCCATGGAGATGCTCGGGCTACCGATATCCGAAAAACAACGTGGCTTTTTCAGCTAGCCGAGTAGTCTGTCTCTATCGAACCATGAGCGACGACGACAATTCCAAAAAATCCGGTGGCGGCTGCTTCAAGTATTTCTTCCTACTCTGCGTATTCCTGATCATCGCAGCAGTGGTGGCCTTTGGTGGCTTTCTGTGGCTATCGGGCAAGAGCCTCGACAATGCCAAGGAAACGGTCATGGAGATGTTCGAGACCTATCGCCCCAAGAAGACCTACGAAAGCTTTCTCGAGTATCGCGATCTACAGGTGCAGGGCAACGATGGCAATATCCTAGAAGTCGCCACAGGCGAGCAAATCATCGAACTGACTCGTGAGGACAGTGTCCAAGTGCTGGGCAAGGTTTTGCCGGTAAAGACCACCTCGCGCATCAATGTGCCGGCCACCTTCCGCTACCACATCGACCTAAAAGGCGACTGGAAGCTCATCGAAGATGAAGATCGTCTCCACGTGGTCGCTCCACCACTGAAGCCTAGTCTACCGGTCGCATTCGACTCGTCGAAGATGCAGAAAAACAACCCCGGTTGGTTCAACTACATCACTGGCGACTCGATGATCGAGCTGGAAAAAACCATCACTCCCGAGCTAGAGAAAAAAGCCAAAGATCCCGAGCAAGCCAAACTCTTCGAAGACAAGGCCAAACTCTCCATCGCCAAATTTCTCCAAACCTGGCTGATGGGCGAAGGCCAGTGGGCCGAAGGCAAATATGAGCAAATCATCGTCTACTTCGACGAAGCCGATGTCGACACCAGCGACAAGCTAACCCGCCCCAACGCCGAGCTGCGACAGCCAGCTCTCTAGGGCTGTTGCTACAAAGTGCCGGAGGCTAGCCGGGTGAAACCCCAACTCTAATGGATAACTCTAGTGCTGTAGGATTGATGCGGAGGCCATTGGAGGCACGTGATTTCAATCAAATTGCTCAATGGCTACGAAGGGCTGAAAGCGATACCAGAGTATCCTTCCTTACAGACCATATCGCTCATTCAGCGATTTATCGCTTGGCTATTTCGACGATTAACAATCGAACTGAAGCCTATCAATTCCTCCGATTTGGACTTGATTCCATCCATTCAGCTCACTCCCAAAAAACAAAGGCCGTGGCTCAATTCGGAGTGACCAAACTAGGTGGTAAGCGGACAATTGCAGAGATCGCCTCTCGCATTAATTCTCAACCACATGTTGTGGATATGGCTCTCTATTGGCTACCTAGTATGATTTCAAGAAAAGACCCAGCTTACTTTCCTCTTCAGGACCTTAGGAAACGAGCAGCAGAATTGGGAATCACCAAACCGGCTCGTAGGACAGTCAATTCTGATGGGAGTGTTACTTTCAGCGACCGATACGCAGACTAAGGTCACTCCACCACCACCCGCAGAAAAGCATCCACTACCGGGTCTTTGGGCGGCGTCGGCACCTCCACACGGATACGTCCTGCTGAGAGCCCTGTGAGATCTAGGAGTTTCAGGCGGATCGGGTGGACGTGATCGCTATACTGCGACGAGTCTTTGGCCTCCAGGATCAAACGCACGGTGCCCTTCTTCCGCTTCGATTGCTCGCTGTGCTTATCATGCTCGGCTATCAGCTCGGCAGCTTGCTCGAGGTTTACGAAGTTATCATTCAGATCACGGTCCAATAAATTCAGCTTGTACAGCGCAGCGCTGATCGATCCCAGCTTCGCATCGGTGAAGTTATTCAATCGATTGAAGTCGATATCGCCATTCAAGATAAAGCGGTGCACCTCCTTTTTGAAATCCAAAAACTGATCCTCTGGCAGCTCGCCATCCGCGTACCAGATGCCATCGCTATACTTGAGATCCAGCCTGCGCATCGCTTCGGGAAATCTCATCTCCAAAAGCAGCGAGCTGATCTTGCCCAGCTCCTCATCCATCTGGCGGCGATGCTCTTCCGATAGCTGCCCCGCCACACCGATCATCTGCTGGCGAAAAGTGCGTAGCTGCTTAGCCTCGCCCTCCTCACGCATGCGGCCAAACTGGGTATTCAGCGAGTGATACTCCGTCATCTGCAGATCCACCTGCCGAGCCGAGATGCCATTCTCCTCCAGGATAGCCATCGGGCTTTTCGATAGCGGGTCGCGCAGACCGAGGATGTGTTTTTTGAAAAGCCCCGCCTGACGCACGCTGACCACTTCGACTCCAGGCTCGGCCCGCATCGCAGCCAGCGCATTGCGCCACTTGATGCCCTGGATCACACCGATCACCACACTGCCCAGTACTAGCGCCGCGACGATCATGGTGATCATCTTGGCCTTAGGACTGCGGGCAAAGGCTTTGATATTCTTGTCAAAAAAATCAACCACCGGAGCCACCTCTCGCTGCGAATTGAGCAGCCCCTCCAACTCATCGATACGCGACTGGAGACGCGAGATCTCCTCTGCAGCTGCATCCACTGACTTTCGCAGATTTTTCCCCGAACCACTCATTATATAAACCTCTCACACACGTACTATCTCTCCACGATTTGCCGATTGCTTAGCGTAAGCCTAGGCTCGACACTGTCGTCCCTTTTCAGTGAGTATCTCGCTTTTTCAATAGGGTACAATTTATTTTCAATAGGGTACAGTCTTTTTTCAATAGGGTACAATGGCCTCCAAAAAGCAAAACAACCAGCTCTACGCTCAGATCCCAGCTGTGGACAAACTCCTCCACGCTCTCGAGACCGACGCCAGCGTCGCGCCTCTACCGATCCCTATGGTGACCGATCTGGTGAGGGACAAAATCGAGGCCCTCCGCCAGAGCATACGCGAGGGAGCTGAGGAGATCGCAGATTTCGACACCATAGCAGCCGACGTGAAAGCCGATATCTTTCGCCTCTACCAGTCGCGGATCCACCCCGTCATCAATGGCACAGGCGTCATCATCCACACCAATCTCGGCCGATCACCGCTCTCAGCCACCGTCGTGCAGAAGCTGACTCAAGTCGGCCAATACTACAACAATATCGAGCTCGACCTCGGTACCGGTGAGCGCGGCAAGCGCGGCGGCTTTCTCGAAGTCGCTCTGGCAAAGCTGATCGAAGCAGAGGCCGCGACTGTTGCCAATAACTGCGCCGCCGCCCTAATCCTGATCCTGAAGCATCTCGCCAATGGCGAGAAGAACGAAGTGATCATCTCTCGCGGCGAGCTAGTCGAGATCGGCGGTGGATTCCGTGTGCCCGAGATCATGGAGGTGAGTGGTGCCAAGCTGGTAGAAGTGGGCGCTACCAACAAAACCTCTCTAGAAGACTACGAAAACGCCATCACCGAGCGGACTGGCATGCTGCTGAAGGTGCACCGTTCGAATTTCTACATCGAAGGCTTCACCCACGAACCGACTACCGAGGAGCTCGTCGAACTAGGCAACAAGCACCATCTACCCGTGATCGAAGACCTCGGCTCCGGAGCGATGGTCCAGACCGATAGCCTCGCCCCTATCCCCCACGAGCCTACTGCTACCGAGGTACTGCAGCGTGGTGTCGATCTCGTCTGCGTCTCTGGCGACAAGCTGTTTGGCGGCCCTCAGGCCGGTATCATTGCCGGGCGCGCCGATCTGGTCGCCGGTATCAAAAAGGAACCATTTTTCCGAGCCACTAGGTGCGACAAACTGATCCTCACCGGCCTACAGGAGACCGCCATGGAGTATCTGCACGGTCGATCAGGCGCCGAGACCGATCTGCCACTGGTCCGCAAACTCTCACTCACCGTCGACCAACTCCAGCCCAGGGCCGAAGCCATCCTAAAGGCTCTCAACACCGATCAAATCACCATCGGCGAAAGCCTAGCCCGCTGCGGTGGCGGCACCATGCCCAAGGCAGAGATGCCCTCGGTGACGATCGACATCCAGCCCGCCAGCATGAGCGTGAAAAAGCTCGCCGCTAAACTGCGCAGCCTAGACGCCCCCATGATCGGCTACATCGCTGAAGACAAATACCGCCTAGATCTACGCACCATCATGCCAGAGCAGGATGAACAAGTCATAGCGAACCTACGCACCGTGCTAGGCTAACGCCCCCAAGCCTTTTGAAAAAAGTGGCGGCGAGCGTCAGCGAGTGGACCGCAGAGTCTACTGCCGCCAGCACTGATCACCTCCCATAAAACACAAAAAAGGCGGACCTCACGGACCGCCTTTTGAAAAAATTTGCATCTGGCTGGTCAGCCAGGTGGGATTACATCAAGTTCAGAGCACGTGCGCGCTTGATCTCGCGAGTCACCTTGCGGTGGACTTTAGCGGACACACCGGTGATTCGGCGTGGGTAGATCTTACCAGACTCAGTGCAGAACTTCTTGAGAAACTCAGGGTTCAGGTAATTCAGCTTCTCTGCTGGGATATCCAGACGCCTGCGTGGCATGCGGCGGTTAGCCCTGCGGAAATTGATAGCTCTCTGTTCAGTCTTAGGTCCCATGATTGATATAAAGTTAGGAATTTAGCTGTGCCTTCGGTAGCCTCCACTATCTCTTCTCACGATGGAGAGTGCGGCGCTTGAGGTATGGATTGAACTTCACCTTCTCAAGACGACCCGGTGTTCTCAGGCTCTTCTTATTGCGAGTGGTGACATAAATAGAGGGGCGAGCGCCTTCTTCTTTGGCCTCGGTACACTCTAGGACGATGACTTCTCTTGGCATAGCTGCAAACTTTTAAAATGAAAGGCGGCAAAGCTAGCGTCGGAATTTAAAAATTCAAACGATAATCTGGCCGCTTTCCAAAATTTTAATCAAAGACGATCAATTACTAGCTGTCAGTGGTGGTTTTCTCCTTGTCGTCGAGGCCGAACAACGACGTCACTGGCTGACGGTGCTGCCCCATCACCTGCTCTTGATCCTTTCGCTCCTGACAAGCGACGGTGAGACGGGCAAATGGGCGTGCCTCGAGTCGTGGCTGAGGAATAGCCTCGCCGGACTCTTCGCAGACACCATAGGTACCTAGATCGATGCGCTTGAGAGCTTCATCGATCTCGGCTAGAGCGTCCTGCTCCTGAGACAACAAATTGAGCGCAAAATCGCGATCATAGGAGTCACTACCCGCATCTGCCTGGTGCATACCAAAGGCTGACTCGCCCCCTTCGCTACCGCCTCGCAGAGTCTCACGAGCTACTCCATTCATCTGCGCGACTAAGTTATCCCGTAGGTCGAGTAACTTTTGCTGCTGCTTCTTCAGGAACGCCGCTGGCAATTTCTTTGGCTTTGCAGGAGGGCCACTGGTAGCAGCTACTGGTGTGACTGGCCCGTTTAGAGCAGACATCAATGGATTCGGCAGCTTGCGAGCCACAGGCACCTTCTTCACAATTTTCTTGGCGAGAGGCTTCTTCGCAGGAGCCTTCTTCTTGGCAGCGGACTTCTTCTTAGCAGCTGCTTTCTTCGCTGGAGCAGCCTTGGCAGCTGCAGTTTCTTTATTCTCTGCAGCTTTCTTGGCTGGAGCCGCTTTCTTAGCAGGAGCAGCCTTTTTAGCTGCTGCTTTCTTAGCTGCGGGTGCCGCCTTCTTCGCAGGAGCCTTTTTTGCTGCTGCTTTCTTAGCTGGAGTCTTCTTGGTAGACGCTTTCTTTGCCATCGACAGGATGCTGGGTGAGAGTTAGGGAAGGAGTCTAAACCCTAGCAGAATGCCAAGATAAAAACGGCGTACAATCGAGGGGAAATCATAATTAGCAAGTAAAAATTATTAATTTTACTATAAAATTCAAAATTTCCAAAGCTTCGGGATCAGGTAGCTTGCTGTAATCCATAGGGATATCGCCAGTGGTAAACCGACCTTCGAGAAGTCCGTGAACTTATAACCACCCGCACCATAGACGTAAGTATTCGTCTGATAGCCGATAGGTGTGACAAAGCTGGCCGACGAGGCAAACATGACGGCCACCACCAGCGGCCTAGGATCCACGCCTAATTCCAGCCCGATCTCGATAGCGATCGGCGTGAGCAACGCTGCCACCGCGTTATTACTGATCATCTCGGTCAGAACAGCTGTCAGTAGATAGAGAGCGGCCAATACCACATGCGGACCAAAACTCTGGAATGTCCCAGCCACCCAGAGAGCGGCTACCTTTGCGACTCCGGTCTCATTCAGCGCCATGCCCAGACCGAGCATCCCAAAGATCATAAAGATGACTCGCCACTCCACCGAATGATAGGCCTCTTCCACATCCAGACACTTGGTGATCAGCGTGATCAATACTGCCGCCAACGCCAAAAACGGGATCAAAGATGGCTGTAGAGCTCCACCCACCATAAACAGCAACAGAGCAAAAATCGCGATTGGCGCTTTTTCCCGCCGAATTGGCTGCTCCTTGGGCTTACTGAGGTTCACGAAGTCTTTCTCCTCAAAGAGAGTATTCATCCTCTCAGAGGGCCCCTCGACCAGCAGCGTGTCACCAAAGGCTAGCTTCACATCCTCGAAGCGCTCTCGGAGGTTCACCCCGCGCCGGTGCACCGCGATGATCACCACACCGAAACGCTGGCGAAAATTCAGCTCTTTCAGACTATTACCGATCAAGCGAGAGCCCGCCCCTACGATCCCCTCCATCAACACCGCAGAATCCGTCCTCACGTGGTCCAGCCCCAGCTCACCCTGCGGAGTCAGATCCAGCCCAGTGATCTCGCTGATCTCCATGACCCCGGCAGCCCTGGTCTTCATGATGATCAGATCACCCCCACTAAATTCCAGCTTATCCAGTGCGAGAGGCACTGGCCGACCCTCGCGGATCACCTCGATGATGCGCAGGTGTCGATTCTTTGCCAAAGAAGTCTCTGGGAACAACTTCCCGACCAGCGGAGAATCCGTCGTTACATAGGCCTGTGTCAGATACTCACTCCCCCCCTCCGCATCGAATAGCGTCGACAGCGTGGTCCGATCCGGGATCAGCTTTGTCCCTCCCAGTATCAGATACATGATGGAACCCACGACGAAAAGGATACCCAGCTTGCTCACCTCGAACATCCCAAATGGCTCCATCTGTGGATGATCATCGGCTATACCATTGGCTATGAGATTAGTCGAGGTTCCGATGATCGTACACGTCCCACCCACGATCGCCGCGAAACTCAGCGGGATCAGCATCCCAGATGCTTTCATCCCAGTCTTTCGACAATGAGCCAAGACAATCGGCAGAAACACCACCACCACAGGGGTATTATTCACAAACGCAGAAAGAAAAGCGACCAGCGTGAGCAGAACGATAAGCGTGCGCATCGGACTAGTCCCAGCCAGACTCTCAAATCGCCCAGCCAGCAGATCGATCAGACCAGTGCGCTCCAGCACCGCACTCATGATAAACATGGCTGCCACTGTGACTGGTGCTGAGCTGCCGAAAATACCTAGCGCTTGCTTAGGATCCATCACACCGACCACTACGAGCAGCACGAAGGCACCCATCGCCGCCAGATCAGGGGAGAGCCATTCTTTGATAAAAATCACAAACACGAGAGCTACCACTCCGAGCGTGACCAACTGATGGATGAGGTCAGGATTCACGGGAAGACTGTAGCATTGCCAACCCATCGAGAAAAGGCCACTCTCTGACATCTACTTTTTATGGAAACACTCGCCATCGCTCTAGGAGCTTTTGTCCTATATCTAGTCGCCTATTTTACCTACGGCCGCTGGCTATCACGCAAGATTTTCAAGCTAGACCCCGCAGCCACCGTGCCCAGTGTCGCCCTCAACGACAACCGCGACTATGTCCCAACGTCCAAATCGGTCATTTTTGGCCATCACTTCACCTCGATCGCCGGCACAGGCCCTATCGTAGGCCCGGCACTAGCCGTGATATGGGGCTGGGTGCCCGCTCTACTCTGGGTGCTATTCGGCTCGATCTTTATCGGAGCAGTGCACGACTTTGGCGCACTGGTGGTGAGCATGCGAAATCGCGGCCAGACCGTCGGCGATATCGCCGGCCGAGTGCTAGCACCGCGCACCCGAGTTCTGTTCCTGTCGATTCTATTTTTAGCCCTAACCATCGTACTAGCGATCTTCGGCCTGGTCATCGCCGCCGTCTTTAAGCAATACCCCGCAGCCATTATCCCATGCCTAGTCCAGATCCCGCTGGCTGCCGCCATCGGAGTGCTCATACACCGCCGCGGGCTGAATCTACTCATCCCATCGCTGATCACTCTAGCAGTCATGTATCTCAGCGTCTATTTCGGCGATCGCGGCATCCTCGGCCAGTGGAATGCCGCCATGGCCGCCTGGCCGATCATGTGGTGGGTCGTATTCCTGCTGATCTACAGCTACATAGCCTCCGTTCTCCCCGTGTGGATGCTGCTCCAGCCGCGCGACTACATCAACAGCCTACAGCTCCTGTCCGTCCTAGCCCTGGTGATGGTCGGCCTACTGGTAGCCGGCCTGATCGGCGGTGCACCCGCCATCACAGGAGGCGAACGCCAAGCTCTGGAGATCGTGGCTGAACCTGTGCGACTCAACCCAGAGGGAGCCCCTTGGATTTTCCCTTTTCTATTTGTCACGATCGCTTGCGGAGCTATCTCCGGCTTTCACTGCTTGGTATCTAGCGGCACCTCATCCAAACAAATCCGCTGCGAGACCGATGCCCAATTCGTAGGCTATGGCTCCATGCTCACCGAAGGCTTTCTAGCCACCCTCGTCATCCTAGCTTGCGTAGCTGGTATCGGCCTAGGTGTAGCCGGCAAAGACGGCGCGATACTCACAGGAGAGTCTGCCTATCTCGCTAGATACGCCAGCTGGCACTCAGCCAGCGGGCTAGCAGCAAAGGTCGGCGCCTTCGTCGAGGGCGCTGCCAATTTCCTGAAGGCTCTAGGCATCCGCCCTGAATTCGCGGTAGCCCTCATGGGAGTATTTGTGGCCAGCTTTGCCGCGACCACCCTAGATACTGCCTGCCGACTGCAGCGCTACGTCACCCAAGAGCTAGCCGCTACAATCGGCCTGAAACCACTCACCAATAAACACCTAGCAACCATCTTCGCCGTGCTACTCGCAGGATTTATAGCAGCCATGCCAGGCGGCGAGGGAAAACCTGCCGGAACCGGCGGTTTATTACTATGGCCACTCTTTGGCGCTACCAACCAACTACTCGGCGGACTCGCATTCCTCGTCCTCACCTTCTGGATGTGGAGACGCAGCCTACCAGTGTGGTTTGTCGCACTCCCCATGATCTTCATGCTCATCCTACCCGGCGTAGCCATGACGATGAACATGTTCATCGGCGAAGGCAGCTATCTAGCCAACGGCAAATGGATGCTACTCAGCTTCGGGATCGCCACAGTACTGCTCGAGATCTGGATGATCGCAGAGGCTGCAATAGCCTGGCCAAAAGCAAAAGGGTCTCTAGAAGCTCAACTCGAGCCACTACCACAAGGTCATACCGAACCTCAAACCGAGGGCGGGCGCTCTTGCTAGATCAGTGCGGAAAATCGGAGCAAGATCGGGTCAGCTAGCGTCACGCCTGGCTACTCGATCCTTCATTTCCTTACCAGGCTTAAATTTCACGATAGACCTAGCAGGGATTTCCACCGGCGTCTCAGGACGCTTCGGATTACGACCGATCTTCGGCTTGGTGACAGTGAGATGAAAGGAACCAAAGTTCCTCAAAACCACATCATCACCCTCAGCCAAGGTATCAGTGATCTCATCGATGAAGCTCTGAACGACATCGAATACCTGCTGTTGGGTCATCTTGGTCTTATCGCTGACCTTAATGACAAGTTCTCTCTTAGTAACGGTTCCCATAAAAAGACGTATTTAGACAAGCGTGGTGGTTTTTTTTCGGAGGAATAAACGGGTCTCTTAGGATACGCTAGGAGCGGTAACTTAGGAGTTTGGGGAGGTCAAGATTTTTGGGCACATCTCAACCGACGCGCAAAAGTATGTGGAATACATCAGTTTTCTAGCCTTTTTTGACAAAAATGGCAGAACACCTCTCAAAAACCGACATCTCTGACTGGCAAGATGCTCTCGTAGAGTGGTTTGCGGAAAATGGCAAAAGTTACCCCTGGCGAGAAACTACTGACCCGTACGCGATCTTAGCATCCGAATTGATGCTTCAGCAGACGCAAATACGGACCGTCCTCGAGCGAAGCTATTACGAGCGCTGGCTGGAGAAGTTCCCCGATCTCGAAACACTAGCCAAAGCTAGCGAGGAGGAAATACTGAAAGCCTGGGAAGGCCTCGGCTACTACAACCGTGCTAGAAACCTGCAGAAAACAGCTCAACACATCATCCAGGAGCACAATGGCGAGTTTCCCACCGCCTATGCAGACATACTGGATCTGCCCGGTATCGGCCCCTACACAGCAGGAGCAGTGACCAGCTTTGCCTTCGATAGACCAGCTCCGATCGTGGATGGTAATGTGATCAGAGTCCTCACCCGCGTCTTTGCCTACGATGAGCCGATCGATACCACCGCAGGCAAGCGCCAACTCTGGGAGTGGGCAGAAGCCCTCACCTCTCACCAGCAACCGAGAGCCTACAACTCTGCAATCATGGAACTGGGCCAAACCCTGTGCACCAAAGGCTCACCCAAATGCCTCCTATGCCCGGTAGCCACGTGGTGCCAGAGCCGCGACCAACCCAGCGCGCAGAGCCTGCCGATAAAACAGAAGAAAACCAAGATCACCGACAAATCCGAGCGCACCCTACTCCTAGTCGACGGCTCACAGGTCCTGCTCGTGCAGGAGACAGGCTCCAGACGCAAGGGACTATGGCGGCTACCCGACCTGTCTAAAATCTCTGTACCGAAAAATCACCGGACCCACCTATGCGGCGAGATGACCTACGCTATCACCAGATATCGCGTCACCATGCAAGTGTGGTCCACCAGAAGCCCAAAAGCACTCGCAGACAGTGTGGAAGCCGCTGAATGGTTCTCTATCAAGGATTTGCCGGCGCTAGGAGCACCCTATCGCCGAGCCATTCTCGAATTTGCAGGCCAAAACGGCGAAGTTTCGTAATATTCCTACTTGTCAGCAGTCAGGAAAGATCCTACGAATGAAGATTAATTAGGAATATTGGTTGTCTACGATGACCCATTTCGCTAGGATCGGCAAAACTGGAACGATTGTTCCGCACCCAATCTTAGCTCAAACACTGTAACACACCCGAGACATGTGGAAAATTTTGGCAATGATAGCAGCTGTCCTCCTTGGAGGAGCAGCTTGGTTCAGTTTTCAAAACAAGACGACCATTGAGACCAAAGTCGCCGAACTCGGTCAAGAGAAGGAGACGCTCAAGGCACGTGAAGAAAGCTTGGAAAAGACCAATGCCGATATCGACATGGTCAATCAACAGATCATGTCTCTGAAGGACGAGACCGAGAAACTACAGGTGCAGAAGTCAGATCTCGACAATCAACTCCTTCAGGCTGAATCAGATCGCGACGAGTTGATCGCACAGCGTGAATCAGCAGCAGAGCAGCTGGAGAAAGATCGCGAGGTTATTAAGGAATTTCCAGACATCGAGTCTCTTCGTCGTCAGATGGCTGACAAGCGTGTCGCCATCGAGGAATCCGAGATCGAGCTATCCAAGGCCGAGGGCCAGAAAGCAGCTGAAGAGGTCGCTATCGAGCAGCTCAGCAGCGTGGCAGCCGAGTACCAGGCACTGCGTACCGATCAGGAGGCAGGCATTATTCGAGGTGAGTTTCAGTCCAGCATCGCAAAGGCTTATAACAAGTGGGGCTTCGTAGTGGTTAACAGCGGAAACGATCAAGGAGTCGTCGACACCGCACAACTCGACGTCTACCGCCGCGGCCAGTTCATCTGCAAACTCCTCGTCACCAAAGTAGAAGCCAATCAGGCTGTGGCCGACATCATCCCAGGCTCTCTGCAGCCAGGTCAGTCCGTCCTAGCAGGCGATACTGTGGTAAAAGCAATCAAATCTCAGACCCAAGCAGTCGCACCCGTCATCGACGGTGCCGGTGCTGGCGGCGGCGCAGCAGCACCTAGCGCCCCAGCGGGTGGTGGCGATGCAGGCATGGGCGATGGTGGTGGCGATCCATTTGGCGGTGGCGGCGGAGATGATCCGTTCGGCGGCGGCGGTGGTGGCGGCATGAGCGACGATCCATTTGGCGGCGGCGGCGGAGACGATCCGTTCGGCGGCGGTGGTGGCGGCGGCATGAGCGACGACCCATTTGGCGGCGGCGGTGGCGAGCCCGATCCATTCCAGTAAACTCATTTTTATTCACCAGAGATTTTCAAAACCTGACACGAGCGAAAAGCACACAGCAGTCGACCCATGAAAAAGTTTATCCTCATCGTATCCATTCTCTGTATGGTAGGAGCTATCGGTCTCGCCCTGATGAATAAGGGCTTCCTCGATAGAACCATCGCCGAACTGAAGAAAACCAAGGATGATGTGAAGGAAGTCACTGAGACCCTCGGCGAGAAAGAGGACGAGCTCGACGGCCTCAAAGAAGAAGAATCCAATGCGAAAGACGTTCGCAATATGGCGTCCGCTGCCGTTGGTGAAGTCGAACAGAGCTTAAAGATCGTCCAAAGAGACATCCAAAAAGAGAAAACCGAGCTGGAGAAGATCCAGATCGAACAGCGCGAGATCGAGATGGCGACCAAGCGAGTCTTTCCCGACGGTGTCCGCCAGTCGCCAGCTGAGCTCCGCATGGTCCTAACTATGCTCGAAGACACTCTCGCATCGAATGAAACCAAAAAGGCCGCTATCGACGCCGAAGTCGCCAACTTAGGTATCAAGAAGACTGATCTTCTTGATGTCGTAGGCAAAGAAGAAACGTTTCAACTCGAGCGTCGCCAGAAGATCATCCTAGGTTCTCTTGAAGGGACTGTCATCGCTGTGAACCGCGATTGGGGATTTGTCATGGTAAATGCAGGTAAAGCTCATGGAGTTGAGCCCAACGCATCCATACTTGTGAAAAGAGGTAACTCTCACATCGGCCGCCTACGTATCGTGAACCTGCAGGAAAACGTCTGCGTGTGCGATCTAGTCCCTGGCTCTTCTACTAAGGGCATCGGTCTCAGCGCGGGCGACAAAGTAATTTTCGAAAATCCCTAAGCCCGCAAGCTAAAGAAAAATCATCCATTCCGTATCCATGAAGTTTTTCTGTCTTTCACTACTCACTGTTTCTGGTTTGCTGCTACTCGCAAGCTGCGCATCTGCTAACAAAGCGCCTGAACCTCCAAAGAAGTCACTCAGCACCCAACCACACAACAGACCTGCCTCTTGGGAAGGCACTGGTGGTCTCGGTAGCATGATGGGTGGCGGCCAGGGTTACTAATTGCCAAAAGATCCCAACCTCATTTCATCTATGAGCAGGACTAACACAACCCTCCCCGAGATGGGCTTCGTGGCTGGTCTCGACGAAGACGAGCGCACTTTGTTCGGCAGCTTTGGCGAGTTCCTTTCTCTCAATGAGGGAGAAAAACTAATCGCTGAAGGCGAAGATCAGGACGCTCTGTTTCTGATCATTTTCGGGCAGTTCCATGTCCAGACCGACTCCACTGGTCGTTCACTGCTGCTCGGCAGCCTCAAGTCCGGTGATACCGTCGGAGAGATCAATATTTTCGACTCAGGCAAGGCCAGTGCCAGCGTGGTGTGCAAATCTCTCAGCCAGGTCTGGAAGATCAACAAAGCCAGCTTGGAGCAATACCTCGCGGAGGATCCAGGAGCCGCTTCTCGTGTGCTGGTGAATATCGCCACCCAACTGAGCAAGCGCCTGCGTGCCACCAACGACAAAGCTACGCTGGCAAGAGAAGCCAACCTAGACTAAGTCAATCAAGGAGGGACGCCCGTCTCGTCGCCCAGGTACCCTTGGCTTGGCCAAAGCCTCTAGCAATCATGCGATAGAAGTTGGCCCATGTGATGATGCTAACGCGCGCACCCCAAACCTTGGTTTCACCCCAGGCTACCAGCTCTCCTCTGGGACTTTATCATCACCAGGTCCCGGAGGGACTCAAAGATGATAGCCGGTGGCAAGCATAGCGCAGCCACCGGGGATAGTCGGATGCAGAGCTGCACCCCTTCGGGGTGCTAGAAACTTATGTTACCCCCATGGCGCTCCAAGGTAAGCAACAGCGCAGCCTCCACCTCTAGCCTAATCTAGTCCCAACGCGCTACCTCCCGGTGATAAATTTCACCACTTCCTTCTCCACCTTATCTCGATGAGGAGCTAGGCCGTGATTACCATCCACCACCTCGATCAGTGCCATAGGCGTCCCCTCAAAGTCATATTTCAACAACCCATCGGCCACCTCCTCGGCATCGCCCTGCCCCAATTCAGCACCGCTGTATCCGAAATTTCGAGCCCAGATATTAGCCGTCTCATAGGCTGTCAGGTGCTGATACTTACCAAAGCGCAGCCCGCCATAAAAAGGCACCACCTTATCATCTGTACCATGGCAGTAGAGCATCGCCACGCCATCTCGGATAGGGCTGGCTTTCTTTGATAGCTCGTCAGTATCACTCTCATCAGACGACTTCCAGAAACTATCATCGTGATACTGAACCTCTAGTAGAGACGAGACCATCGGCACCACACGTTTGAAAAGAGGCTCCTCCAGCTCGATCAATAGCCGATAGATATAGGCCGCTCCATTTGATGAGCCCACCAGCGTCACCTCATCCATGTCAGCTGCCGGATATCGCTTACCCAGCTCATCGATCAGCGACTCAAAAAATGAGACATCAGGCGCTTTGGAGTTTTCGCCGTGAACATTCCAGCCACGCTCATAGCCCTGAGGCGCTACCACCAGATGATCTGGCAGCAGCCGAGTCCAGCGCTGCCCACCACGCGAGGCATCGCCACCACCACCGTGAAAGTCGATAATCACTGGCACAGAGCCTCGCGAACCACTTGTCTTACCATGCACATACACAGGCCTCTCAAAGCCATCCGGCTCCTGCGCCCAGGTCTGTTCGATCGTGAATGCCGCATCACCGCCGCCCCCAGTCGGTCTCCCTGGCTTTTCAGGACGCTCTGGTCGTTCGGGCTGTCCGCCCCGACCGAGGTGCTCCTGCATCGAGATTTTGCCATCTCCATTGGTATCTTTTCGGTCGAAGATTTTGCGAGGCCCCGGTGGCACCTCGTCTTTCTCTAGAAAACCATCTCCATTTTTATCCCAATCTTTAAAAATCTTCTCTCCCTGACCAAACGCACTGGAACATACCAATGCAAAAAACGCGGCAATATAGTGTAGTCTCATAAATTTATGCGGGTAGCAGTGCGTCCAGCACCTCTCTATTCTTTGGATTATTTATCTTCGGATCACCAGTCGCTTCTCCATATTTCTGCATTTCTGCGGCAAGAAAAGCCAAGGTCTCTTTCTTCTCCGGATCGTCGAAGTGATTTACCAGCTCATCAGGATCGGCATCGAGATCGAGCAACCAAGGCTCGTCATACGAACTGAGCACCAACTTATGCTGTGGCGTGACTGCCGCTATCCAACCAAAAGAGTTTTCAGGCGACTTGGTAGTCCCACGCATGATCGTGACATTCGCCGCCTTGGTTTCTTTACCACGAAATACCTTGGATAGATTCCTCCCCTCTTCCTTGCCCGAGCGCTCACAGCCCATCAGAGGTAGGATAGTCGGCATAAAGTCAGTCGTATTCATAGCAAAGTCGATCTGCGTGCGCGCCTTGATCTTCTCCGGCCAGCGAATGACGAAAGGGATCTTGCCAGAAGCTTCCAGTGGTATGCCTTTGTTCTGCCGGCCATGCTCGCCACGCATGTCTCCGTGATCGGCAGTGAATACGATGATGGTGTCGTCGTATAGACCACGCTCTTTCAAAGCCGCAATCATCCGACCGACATTATCATCGATGCACTTCATCATGCCGTGATACTGCGCCATCTTATAATTGCACTTATCCGCAGGCTTGGCCCAGCTCGGCGCGGTCTCTGGATCTCGATCAAAAGTCCGTGGCTTCTCCACATCATCGTCGCTATACATCGTATCATAGGGCGCCCGCACGGTATCTGGCCCATGCGGATCTGGGATACTTACCATATAGGCAAAAGGCTCATCCTGATGCTCGTCGATAAATTCGATAGTCCGATCAGTCAGCCAGTCCGTAGCAAAAGACTCCTCATCCGCCCCCTCTACCGCATAGGAAGGCGCCCCCTTTTTATCCCTCGCTTTCACACGCGGGCCTTCAGGCGTCAGCTCCAGCTGCTTCCAGTGCCCTCGATTAAACATGTAGCGATTATCCTCAAAGCCAAACTTCCGCTCCGGTGCCCATTGCGGTTTACCATTACCATCCAGATGCCACTTCCCCGAGTAGCCAGTCGCATACCCCGCTGCCTGTAGCTGATGTCCAAAAGTGACCAAATCGTCCGACAGATGATGATTATTCGACGTGACCCCGGTATTCTGCGGATACTGCCCAGAGATCCAAGTCGAGCGCGATGGCGAGCAGACCGGCGTGGCTGCGTAAAACTTGGTGCACAGCGCTCCCTCCGCAGCGATCGAATCGATATGCGGCGTCTCCACATACGCCTTCGGCCCCCACATAAATGCCTGCTCCGGAGCCAGTGTGTCGCGGTAGCAGCCCAGAGTACGAAAGTTCAGCTCATCGCAGTGCACGATCAGGAGATTCGGTTTCCGATCAGGAGCCGCTTGCAGAGGGCTAGCTGTAGCCGCCGCAGCTGCTGCTCCAGTGGTATGAATAAAGGATCGTCGCTTCATAGAGACTATCAGGGTAACGATCCAGCTGACGCAGAGAAGCGAAATCTCCGGCGGCATCGTGGCCTAAAGCAGCATCTTGCCAGCCATAACGAGGCTGACTAGCCTCCCAGATGATGATGACTTCGATGAAATTTCCTCTGCTCTGTGTCGGCTTTCTACTCACCACCATTTCATCACTCACAGCTGAGGACTCTCTGCACCCGGCTACAGACGACGCTTCTTTCACTACCCTCTACGCAGGCAAAGACTTATCCAAACTCGATACCGAGGGCAACTGGCTGATCCAGCCCGATGGCTCGCTACAGCTACAGCCCCGCGAGGGCGAGAGCGGGTGGAAACGCTACGGCTCCTACCTATGGCTGCAGGGCGACTATGCCGATTTCATCTTCGACTTCGAGTTTCAGTTTGGCGAGCAGGGCAACTCCGGCTTCTACTTTCGCGTAGCCGACACTGTCGACCCGACCAAATCGGGGTTCGAGGTGCAGATACTCGACTCTCACGGAGCCGAAAAAACTCTCGGCCATCATGATATGGGCGGAGTCATCCGCACGCGCGGCCCCCTGAAGAATGCCGCCAAACCCGCCGGCGAATGGCAGAGGATGACTGTCACCATGCGAGGCGACCATCTCAAAGTCGTGCTAAATGGAAAAATCATCCAAGACTTCGACCTGCGCCAGGGAAAGCCCGAAGGTAAGGAGCTAGTCGCCTCCGGCAAAATATGCATCCAAGACCATGGCCAGCCATTCTCCGTCCGCAATCTGCGAGTGAAGCGACTTTAACATGCGAAGCTACGAAAAGGCGCTACAGCAGCTCGGTGCCGCCAGCACGGAACTGGAGCGATTTTACGAACTCGGCCCAGCAGCTATGGCTGCATATGAAAGCGGAAACTATCTCGATGCAAAGAGATTCGCTGAAGAACTGAAACGCTTAACACCTAATTATCAAAACGATTGGAACTACGGCAATGCCATACACACTTACCATAGCGTATTGGGTCGACTAGCTATCTTAGAAAACGATCTAGAGTTAGCCTCGCAGCACCTACTCGCCGCAGGCCGCACCCCTGGCTCCCCGCAGCTCGATAGTTTTGGACCCAATATGAGCTTGGCCAAAGAGCTCTTGGAGCAGCATCGCGTTGAAGAAACATTAACCTACTTCGAATTGTGCCAAGATTTTTGGGAAATGGACAAAGGCCAACTTTCTGAGTGCCATAGCAAAAACAGGGCGAATACCTGACTTTGGACCCAATTTGCTCTACTAAATCTCCTAACTTCCTGAAAATGCACGCCCGAATCACTGGATGCGGTTAACTGCAAACTTGAACTCTATCTTTTCTCCGCTATCGTCGCCGCCATGCATTCATTCGAATACCGGAACGGCGCGCTCCACTGCGAGGGCGTCAATCTCGATACTCTGGTCGACGAAGTGGGCACCCCTGCCTATGTCTACAGCAAAGCAACAATCCTCGATCACTACCGCCGCTTGTCAGAGGGCATGAGCGAGCTCGATTGTCTGATCTGCTACGCCACCAAAGCCAACTCAAACATCGCCGTGCTCAACCTCCTCGCAGGCGAGGGCTCAGGCTTCGACATCGTCTCTGGCGGTGAGCTTTTCCGCATCAAAAAAGCCGGCGGCGATCCGGGCAAATGCACCTTCGCCGGAGTCGGCAAAACCCGTGAAGAAATCGAGATGGGTCTCGACGCAGGTATCCTGTCTTTCAATGCCGAGAGCGAAGCCGAGGTCGAATTCATCAACCAAGTCGCAGGTGAGAAAGGCGTGGTCGCCCCCATCGCACTGCGGGTGAATCCCAACGTCGACGCCAAGACGCACAAATATATCTCCACCGGCAAGAGCGAAAACAAGTTTGGCATCGACTTCGAGAGCATCGCCGGAGCTTACGAGCGTGCCTCCCAGCTAGAGCACGTCAAGATCCGCGGCCTACAGATGCATATCGGCTCGCAGCTGACCTCCGTAGGCCCATTCGAAGAGGCGGTGAAAAAGGTCGTGCCATTTGTCCAGCAGCTGAAAGATCTCTACGATATCGAGTTTTTCAGCATCGGCGGCGGTATCGGTATCGTCTACAATGACAGCCTAGCCAGCGGCGTGATGAGCTGGTGGGAAGGCCAGGAGGAGAAGCCCCTCACTGTCGAAGAATACGCCCAGGCGCTCGTACCGCTGCTCAAGCCTCTGGACATGAAAATCATCCTCGAGCCCGGTCGATTCATGGTCGGCAATGCCGGCATCATGATCACCGAAGTCCTCTACGAAAAACGCGGCTCGGCCAAGACCTTCAAAATCGTCGATGCGGGCATGAACGACCTGATCCGCCCAGCTCTATATGAGGGTCACCACGACATCGTCCCCATCAAAGAACCCGCAACCGCTTCGACCGAAGAGAAAGTCGACATCGTCGGTCCTGTCTGTGAGAGTGGCGATTTCTTCGCTCAAGACCGCCCTCTCCCGTCGGTCGAGTCCGGCGATCGTATCGCAGTGCTCAGCGCTGGAGCTTATGGATTCGTCATGGCGTCGAACTACAACTCTCGCCCCTTCCCACCCGAGATCCTCATCGATGGCGAGGAGGTGCACACCATCCGCCCGCGCCAGAGCTATGAGGAGCTCATCGAGACCGAGATCATCCCTAGGTAGAATAATCGCCACCATCATCCCATGAACTGCGGCACTTTCCTCTCAGCCTGCCTCACGCTGACCCTCGGCCTACTTTTGATAGGCTGTGGCTCTCGCGATGACTATCGCACCATCCCAGCCGAACAGCGCTCCGCCACGGCAGCCGACATCATTCCCGGCCCGATCAGCGAGTTTCGCGCCGCCTGGGTGGCTACCGTGATCAATATCGACTGGCCCAGCTCGAATAGTCTATCGGCGAAAAAGCAACAGGCAGAGGCCATCGCCATCCTCGATCGCCTAGTCGAGCTCAATTTCAATGCCGTCATCCTCCAAGTGCGCCCACAAGCCGACGCCATCTACCACAGCAAAATCGAACCCTGGTCCTACTACCTCACTGGAGAACAGGGGAAAAAGCCGAAACCCTCATGGGACCCACTCACCTTCTGGGTACAGGAAGCCCATAGCCGAGGCCTACTACTCCACGCGTGGTTTAATCCCTTCCGAGCCAATCACAAAGGCCACAAAGGCGGGTTGAGCAAAAAATCGATCGTCAAAGATCAGCCAGAGCTAGTCCACCGTCTCGGCGATGAGGGCTACTGGTGGATGGATCCCGCACAGGAGGCCGCCCAGGCCCACACCCGCCGCGTGGTCAAAGATGTCATAGATCGCTACGATATCGATGGCGTCCACTTCGACGACTACTTCTACCCCTACCCTTCCTACCACAAAAACCAAGACTTCCCCGACGACGCCACCTACGCTGAGTATCAAAAATCAGGCGGTAAACTCGACCGCGCAGACTGGCGACGCGACTCGGTAAACCGCTTCGTAAAAGCCCTCTACGACGACGTCCGAGGCTCCGGTAAAAACATCGAATTCGGCATCAGTCCATTTGGTATCTGGCGCCCGAACCACCCTCCAGGTATCGCCGGTATGGACCAGTATGAAGTACTCTACGCCGACGCTAAGCTTTGGCTAAACGAAGGCTGGGTCGACTACTTCATGCCTCAGCTGTATTGGCCCATCGACTCAAAGGGGCAAAGCTTCACCGCCCTACTCGACTGGTGGAGCGAAGAAAACACCAAACAACGCCACATGTGGCCAGGCCTGACTATCGTAAAAGCCAAAGACGCCGATGGCGCGAGCGAGATCGTCAATCAGATCAACTACACCCGCCGCACCCAAGGTAGCGGCTCGGGAGTGTGCTTATTTTCCATGAAGTGGCTCCAGCATAGCGACTACCAGATCGCCACTCAGCTCGGCACAGGCCCATTCGCGGAGAAAGCCCTTCCCCCGCCCAGCCCATGGATCGATAGCGAGCCCCTGCCTCGCCCTCATGTCGATCTACTCGCCGACTACGAAGACAGCCGCATCGTAAGATTTCACATCAAAGAGAAAACCGACGAGCCTCTCTACCAATATCTGGTCAACGAACGGAAAAACGGCAAATGGCTCAGCCCAAAACTAGTCGCCCCCAGATTCAGCAGCTACCCAGTCGAATCCGATGTCCAGGAGATCGCCGTCCGGAGCGTAGACCGCATGCGCAATATCAGCGAGCCGACGATCATCAAGGTAAACGCCGAACTGGCCAAATAGATAAGATTTTGCAGCAGCCTCTGTCCCCCACCCTACCGCAGTGTACTACCTGCCAGATAGCCACCCCACACCGCTAGCAACCCCACTACCACGCTCAGCGCGACATTTGCCAGAGCCATGCCCATCTGCCCCGTCTTCATCAGCTCGAGAGTATTCCAGCTGAAGGTAGAGAAGGTGGTGAAACTGCCGAGAAATCCGGTAAAAATCGCTAGGCGCCAGACTTCTGGCAGGCGCCCCTCTCCGAGTGCGAAAAGTAATCCAAACAGCAGACAGCCAACACAATTGGCCACCCAGATCCCCAGCGGAAATGAGGCAGCACCATTGTCCTCGCGGCTAGCATCGATCGCACCAGAGAGCGCGTAGCGACACAGAGCGCCGATGCCCCCACTGAGCAGAATGACGAGCCAGAGCCACTTCATGCCGGTCGACTCACGATTCTGGATAGTTCAGGATCTGCAGGTCCTCAGGGAGAAACTGGCCATCTTTGCGCAGCAGCTCTCCATCGAACCAGATCTCGCCACCACCATAGTCAGGACGCTGGATGTTTACTAGGTCCCAGTGTACCGCACTGCGGTTGCTATTGTCAGCGATCTCGTAGGCCTGCCCTGGGGTGAAGTGAAAGCTCCCGGCGATTTTTTCGTCAAATAGGATGTCGCGCATGGGTTCGCGGATTTCGGGATTAAATCCGATAGCAAACTCGCCGATAAAGCGGGCCCCATCGTCGGTATCGAGGATCTCGTTGAGCGCCTCGGTGTTGTTCGCCGTAGCCTTCACGATCTTGCCATCCTGAAACTCGAAATACACCTGATCGAAGGAAGTCCCCTGGTAGATCGATGGCGCATTGTAAGTGATATGCCCCTGCACCGAGTCGAGCACCGGAGCGGTGAAACACTCGCCATCTGGGATGTTAAAATTACCGCCACAGGCGACCCCAGGGATGCCCTCGATGCTGAATTTTAGGTCGGTGCCCTCGCCTTTGATGTGCACCTCCTTAGCCTCGGTCATGCGTTTCTCCAGCGCAGTCATACCCTCCTGCAGAGCGGCGTAGTCGAGCAGACACACGCGGAAGTAAAAATCCTCAAAAGCCTCGGTCGACATGCCTGCGCCCTGCGCCATCGATGGATTGGGCCAGCGTAGCACACACCAGCGGGTGTTATTGACGCGCTCATTCATCAGCGGGCGAGTTTTCTCTGCCACCATCTGGCGCTTCTCAGCCGGCACGTCGGATAGCTCATTGCTATTATGCCCGCCACGGATGGCGATGTAGCAGTCCATGCCCTTCATCTGATAGATGCCCACATCTACGAAAGTATCGAGCTGCTCCTCGCAGGCCTCGCGCTGCAGCTCGCGATGGATCTGCATGCTATTTAGATTCACAAAAGGGATGCCACCGGCGGCCCGCACCTCACGGATCAGAGCGATTCCGATCTGCTCCGGCACGTCAAAAAGGTCGATCAGCACCTTTTCTCCTGGTTTCACGGCGGTCGAGTAGCCTACGAGTTGCTTGGCGAGTTGGTCGATACGGGCATCATGCATACGCACAAAAACTAGGCCACTTGGCAGTATTGGCAAGCAAGCGGGATCGACAAGTGCTCCAGATTCCGCTATCTTTCCGAGTCTATGCCACCACAGCCATCCCGATCAGACTTCGAGCAGCTGCTGAGCGATTACCAAGAGCTGTCCGAAAAGTGCCGTACTTTCTGGAAATCAACAGGTCTCATAGGAGCCTGGCCAGCTATGTGGGCAGGCATGCGCCAGGATCAAAACAAGCTCCATCGTCGCACCGAAGAAGCACGCGCCCATCTGCTGAGCCTCCAGGATCAGTATCCCGAGCTAGCCGATATCGAGGTCCCAGAGCTACCAGAGAAAGACGACCCCTTCGACCTAGCCCGCCAGCGCGGCAGCGTCCGCCCCTCGCCCGAGGCATTGGCCAAGCTGGAGCGGAAGTGA
>JAHDID010000027.1:0-30088 GCA_020630975.1 Verrucomicrobiota bacterium | reverse complement strand
GCGCGGCAGCGTCCGCCCCTCGCCCGAGGCATTGGCCAAGCTGGAGCGGAAGTGATCGGATAAACACGTTTCTTGCCTTCTAAGTTATACAATGCGATGATAACTCCATGTCGGTGAGCGATCTCAAAGAGAATATCAAAAACCTCACTCCAAAAGAGCGGGATGAGATCACCAATTACATTTCTGGATTGAGGATTTCAGACGATCCCAATTATTGGGAACGGGTTAGCAAGGCTATGGATGATAAAAACCCAGATCACTGGATTCCCCTAGAAGACATCCTATCAAAGAAGGATTAAATCGTGCCTCCTAAACCCTTCAGGCTTTTCGTTCACTTTGCTTCTTTGGAAAACCTTCCAAGATCAGGCTTTAAACGTGATCAAGTGGAAGCGTTTCTTGTAGGCCTAACCCATCACGCTGACGCTGGCGGCGATTACAAAGATATCGAACCTAAATCGGCTAGAGAAGTGTGGGTTTCAGAAGTAGCCGGATACTTGATTTCGTGGTGGATCGACAGCCCTGCCTGGGAAGTCAAAGTGGTCGATATCATTCCTGCACCCAAAAAGTAGACGTATCTCACCTAGATCCCCCCATTCCATTCCTCCCGACCTAGGATTTCCAAACTTACCCCTCGAAAATCTCGCCGGAGACGTTAGGGTTCGCGCCCGCCTCCTACGCGGACAGATCAACTCAGGATGAAAGCATCGCGCCAGAAGACCGATAATGTCGATCCCTCGCAATTTGCACCCGGCCAACGCTGGATCAGTGAAACCCAAGCCGAGCTCGGTCTCGGACTGATCGTAGCGGCCGACTTTTCCACCGTGCAGGTACACTACCCTGCCGCTCAGCAGTCGCTGACGTATGCCTCTCGAAATGCGCCGCTACGCCGCGTATTCTTCGAGCCAGGTGATACCATCGTGACGACTGAGGGCAAGAAACACACCGTGCACGAGGTGAAAAATGATGAAAAACGCCTGACCTACATCGATCCCGAGGGCGTCGAGGTAGCCGAGAGCCAGCTGTCGGATACTATGAGCAATCAGCGCCCCGAGCAGCGCCTGCTCTCCGGCTCGTGCGACGATGGGCGCCTCTGGGGGCTACGCCAGTCTTGCCTGCGCAATCGCTCCTACGGCAGAGCTAGCGATGTACGAGGTCTCAGCGGTGGACGAGTGTCGCTGATCCCACACCAGCTCTACATCGCCGAAGAGGTAGCCAAACGCTATGCTCCACGCGTGCTACTGGCCGACGAGGTCGGATTGGGGAAAACTATCGAGGCCTGTCTCATCCTGCACCGCCTGCACCTCGCCGGTCGTGCCAAGCGCATCCTCATCCTAGTGCCCGACGCTCTGGTCAATCAGTGGTTCGTCGAGCTGTATCGCCGCTTTGCGATGACTTTTGCCATCTTCGACGAAGAGCGTGCCGCTGCCATCGAGGCCGGCGCTGCCGAGTCTGGCGATGACACACCTTGCAATCCGTTCTTCGACGATCAGCTAGTGCTCTGCGCCACATCATGGGTCGCAGGCAATGACAAACGCGCCGAGCAGATCAAAGCAGGCGAGTGGGACCTACTGATCGTCGACGAGGCTCACCATCTCGAGTGGACCACCGAGGCATCCAGCCCAGAGTACGACCTAGTCGAGGCCATCGCCGAGCAGACAGCCGGCCTGCTGCTACTCACCGCCACACCTGAGCAACTCGGCCGCGAGGGCCACTTCGCCCGCCTGCGCCTGCTCGATCCCAATCGCTTCTCCGATCTGGAGGAATTTGTGGCGGAATCTGCGAAGTATCAGGACGTATCCGATCTCGCCGATCGCCTCGGTACCGATACCGCTCTGGAAGATGAGCATTTCAAAACCATCAAGGATCTCATCGGCGCGGAGGCTGTCGAAAAGCTCAAAGCCGATGACTCCATCGATGAGCGCCTAGAGGTACAAAACCAGCTCGTAGACCTACATGGCCCTGGCCGCGTACTGTTCCGCAATCGCCGCCTGGTACTCGACGACTTTCCCCAGCGCCACGCTCACCTCGTGCCGCTTGAGGCACCTGAGGGCGATGAAGAAGCTGCCTTTGTCGCCAAGGTAGACTGGCTAGTCGACCTACTCAGAGAGCTAGAGTTCGCCAAAGTGCTCCTGATCGTGCACACCAAAGAAGAAGTGCTCAAAATCGAGGAAGCCCTACGCGACCGCATCAATGCCCGAGTCGCTGTATTCCACGAGGATCTGACGCTGCTGCAGCGCGATAAAAATGCCGCCTACTTCGCCGAGGATATCGATGGTGCTCGCATCCTGCTATGTTCCGAGATCGGCTCCGAGGGACGAAACTTTCAGTTCGCGCAAAATCTGGTGCTCTTCGACCTGCCGCGCGAGGCCGGTCTACTCGAGCAGCGTATCGGTCGCCTCGACCGCATCGGCCAGACTGGCGATATCCACATCCACATCCCACACATCGAGGACAGTCCAGATGCCCTACTAGCTGCCTGGTATCACCAGGGACTAGGTGCCTTTGAGAAAACAGTGCACGGCTCTGCCGCCGTCTACGCTGAGCTCGGCGAGGAGCTAGACACTCTGCTAGCCGGCAATACCATGGCTCGCGTCCAAGGTCAGGCTGGGCTCATCGAAAAAGCCAAAGCCACCAAGGCCAAAGTCGATGAAGAGATCGAGCAAGGTCGAGATCGCCTGCTCGAGCTCAGCTCCTACGACGAGGAGCGCGGTCGCTACCTCGTCCGCGAGATCGAGGAGAAAGACGAGGACCAGCGTCTCGAGTTTCTCATGCTCAAGCTATTCGATCACTTCGGCGTGACCGTGGAGGATCTCGATGAGCGCTCCTACATGCTCATCCCCGAGCATCTTTTCTCAGCTGAGACCTTCCCCGGACTGCCCGAGGAGGGCATGACGGTCACCTTCGACCGCGAACAGGCCACCACCCGCGAGGAGATGGTCTTTCTCTCCGCCGACCACCCCATGGTGCTCGGTGCGATCGATAGCCTACTCTCATCCGATCATGGCAATGCCGCTTTCTTCAAGCTAGAGAGCGCCGGTGAGCAGCTACTCATGGTCGAGGCCGTGAGCACTCTCGAGTGCGTCGCTCCCGAGCGCTACTATCCCGAGAGATTCCTCTCGCCGCAGCCGATCCGTGCCCTGATTGACCAAAAGGGTCGCAACCGTAGCGAACAATTCCAGATCGATCGCATTCGCGAAAACGGTCGCCCAGGCAATCCCGCTTTTCTCAAAGAGAAATCAGCCGCCCTCAAGGCCACTATCCCCGGCATCCTAGAAGTAGCGGTGAATGCCTGCGAAGACGCAGCCGATGAGATCCGCCGCGAGGCCATCGAAAAGATGGAGGCAATCCTAGGTGCCGAGATCGCTCGCCTCGAGAAGCTCAAAGAAATAGGCCACCCCGTGCGCGACTCCGAGATCGAGATGGCTCGCGAGGAGAAAAAGGAACTGAAAGAATACCTGATCGACTCCGCTCTGCGCGTCGACTCCGTGCGACTGATACTAGCGCTTGCCTAACGGCGATCACTAGACGTAGATTCGACTTTAGTCGAATCCGCTTTCGACGAGAAAAGAGCATAGCTCGACAGGATGATTCGACTAAAGTCGAATCTACGCTCTGATTTCGGATAACACTAAACCCATCAGCACAGCCCAATGGACCTAAAGCACATCGTAGAGGCGATGGTATTCGCCGCGCCTACGCCCGTATCGACTGCCGAGATCGTAAAAGCTGTGAACCGTGGCATCGACGACTGCGACGATCCCGCCATCGAGCAGGAGCTAGGCGTCGTCAGCCAGGATGATGTGATCGACGCCCTCGAGACTATCGAGCGCGACTGCGACGAGCAGCAGCGCCCTACCACACTACAGGAGAGCCCATCGGGCTGGCGTTTCGTCACTCGCGAGGGCTACGCCCACTGGGTGCGTGCTCTGCTCCCCGAGCTAAAGCCTGAAAAACTCAGCCAGCCTGCGCTAGAGACACTGGCACTCATAGCCTACCGCCAACCCATCACCAAAGCCGATATCGAAGCTGTCCGCGGTGTGAACTGCGATGGCATGGTGAACAAGCTACTCGAGCGCGACCTCGTAGAGAGCGGCGGCCGAGCCGATCTACCCGGGCGCCCCATGCTCTATCAGACCACCCAGTTGTTTCTCGATCATTTCGGCGTGAACAATATCGACAATCTCCCCAACGCCTCCGAGCTCCGCACCGTAGAGCTCCCCACCGCCGAGACCGACGAAGTCATCGAAGAAGAGCTCGAAACCGAAGAGTCTGAAGAAGCCGAACCAGAGCTAACCGATATCCAAAAAGCCGAGGCCGCACTAGAGGCTGAGGAGGCGGCGAAGGAAGACGACACTGAATAGAGTCCAAGGTATAGAGTGATATGCGGCTTTTCAAACCGGTAAGACTGATTGGAGTAATCCTAGTCTTATCGATTTTAGGTAGCTGGTTCTGCTCTCACCGCAGCAGTGTATTAATAGGAATGGTCTCGCCGGTAATAGGGGGATGCATCGGAATCGATAGAGGTTCCTTCGTATTTGCGGAAACACCCGGTGGTGAAGAATTTTATCTAATCGCAGAACGAATTAGTTACCATGACTTTATAGTTCCGCCTCCTACAAAAACTGAAACTATGCTTGGGACTCTCTCTATCGGACTGAATCCACACTACTCAGATCTAGCAGGACTCACAATCCCGATGTGGCAAATATTACTGCTTACACTGGCAACTCTGATGACCATAAACAAAATCATGTTTTCGTCGCTAAAAGGAAAAACCAGCCGCGAATCATGATTCTAAACCATTCTAAACTCCAGTACTAGAGGCACGACAGATCGTAGTAGGTGGTGAAACCACCGACAAACATTCCATTCTTTCGGAAATGTGGCGGCGAGCGTCCAGCGAGTGGCCGTTTCATCAGCCTGTGGCATTCGCTACAGATAGACAATGCCCGCCCCTCCTGCATCCACTGGCTGGCGCACCCATGAGAACCCTAGCTTTTCTATATCGACGATTGTACCCTATTGAGTCAAAATTGTACCCTATTGAATCGGCCCACCTCTCCGAAATTTGACTATCGACAGGATCTCCGACAGTCGCTATTCTTTGAAAAATCATGAGTCGCAACACTCCTTTTCTGTCTCTATTAGTGGTATCCTTTCTATTGGCTCTACCTTTCTCCAGCAAAGCTCAAAAAAGCACCTGGATCCCCATCGATGGCACCGAATCTCCCGATGGAAAGTTTGTCATCGCTTGGGGGCTAGGAGAGCACGTTCACCTCGACACATCAAAACCCGATGAACTGCTACAGACTCTGGACCTAGAACAGGTAAAAAATTTCATCGTCGAGCGAGACGCTACATCATAAAAACGCTACCGTCTTCGTATTTTTCTTTAGGGGTGTTATCCGAAAACCACGGCACACTCGAGGTGCAATGGCGTGCCGATAGTACAGCTGTCGCGGTACTGTATCATGGCAAATGGGAGCCGCGGGCATTATTCATCAGTTACCTCGTGGCGCCCCCCGCCGAAACGGACGATCCACAGATCCGCTTTGATACCTCGGAAGTACTAGCCTCGCTCGAGCACGCGGTGAGAAAGCGCCATCAGCACGCTCTTCCTACATTCGACTTTGGCGTCATGACACTGAGCGAACTAGTCTGGCATAGTGCTGAGTCAATTTCACTAACATTTGATATCTACCTACCCAAAAGCGATACAGACGCCGGGGTGAATGGAACCATCACATTTGAAGCCCCCAGCCCACTAGACTTGAAGCTTTTGTAATCACACTACTGCACATCAAACCGCAGAAAACCTCGATCAGCCACATCTACCGAGACCGGCAGACGCACACAGCCCCACTCATACCCGCTAGGTAAAGTGGCCAAACTCGTGGTATCCGCTGCCATCGCTACAGGTATCTGATCCCAGTTCTCCAAATCTAACGAACCATCGATCTGATACACCAAATCACCCACGCTATATTGATTCGCCGTCTCGCTGCCTCCTACCAGCCGGGGGTAAGATAGGGCTAGATACGTCTCCCCTCCCTCTTCGCGAAAGCTGTGCTGCAACCAATCGCTAGAGTCACTGGCAGTCGGATCTGTCGCGGTCGCCCACTCTTGGATATTGGTACGGGTATCGCCATCGGGATCGGCTGTGGCCGATGCGTCTGCACCTGACAGACCGTAGCTAGCCAAATACGCCTCCAGAGATGAAGAAGGCTCCACAGGACCCGCCGGATCGGTATCGCCCAACAGATCCGCCAGATCGCTAGCGGCCAGATACTGGAGCCCACTACCAGAAGAGGTAAGCGGCGCGGCATTGAGAGCGGCCTCGGTAAGCGACGCTGGCGGACGAGCGAAGCGGAAATACTCGGCGTCCACGACCAGGTCTGGATTGACGGTGAATCCATTCGCCGCCGTCATCACCACACGATTGTGGTGATACTGCCCATCATGATCGCTATTACCGGCGAACATGCCATTGGCAGTGATGTTATTCCAATCCGTGTAAGTCGTGATCCCGACCTGCAGGGTCGCAGGCATATCATTACGCGTGTAGCGATTCTCGATGATCCACTGGCCACTCTCGCCATGCTTACGCAGCAGTAGAAAGGTATTGCCACGTCGTACCGCCTGCAGCGTGACTAGACTTTCCCCCGCAGGTACACCTGTGGCATCGTAGTAGAGGTTCGAGTTGCCATTCACAGTGGTCTTTACCTCGAAAGCCCACTGATCTGCTGCCGTATTACCGACTGCATTACCATAGCTGAGGAAGATGTAGTTTTCAGTATCTGGCTGCCAATCTGTCGTATAGCCACTAGGCGGCCAGGGCAGTACGGTGCCGGGAGCAGCGGCAGGGTTGGGCGCGGCAGCGGTAGTCGAGCGAGGGCTACGGATCATGATACCTCCTAGTGAAAACTGTGGCACAGGTCGACCAGCCGCATCATTTCGTCGGCGGATGTCGAGCTGTGTGGTCACCACGAAATCACCAGTCACTTCTTTGTACACTAGAGGACCAGTCAGATCGGCGTACCAAGAGGTGGTGTGGGGCATGATACGCATCTGCCCCTCGACACTCGTATCGACATCGTGTACTTCGAGCTTATCAGCATTCCAGCCCTCGGTATCATTTAGGCGACTCCAGTTCGAAAGTGTAGCGGCATCATCAAACTCATCGCTGAGCTCAGCCAGATCGTCGACTGTCGCATTCACCGTCAGCGGGCTAGACATGGTCTCAGTGGTGGCACCAGCAGTCGCACCTATCCAGTAGTGATACTCAACCCCTGAATCCACAGAGCTGTCTGTGTAGTGGGTCGCGGTGGCTGTACCGATGCTCTGAGCACTGGCGAAATCAGCAGTCGTGCCTCGATAGATGGTGTAGCTAGTCGCAGCAGTCACCTCGCTCCACGCTAGCGTCACCTCGCCTAGCTCACTATAGCTAGTGATCGAGTCGGGCGCACGCAGACTGCCTACGGACTGCACGACACCCAGCCAGT
Source organism: Verrucomicrobiota bacterium (assembly GCA_020630975.1). Taxonomy (GTDB): domain Bacteria; phylum Verrucomicrobiota; class Verrucomicrobiia; order Verrucomicrobiales; family DEV007; genus Arctic95D-9. Next base: position 22,586 of record JAHDID010000027.1, on the reverse strand, counting down.
CGAGGATAGCAGCGCCTTTGGGAGCTTCGGCCAGCGGTTGGTTTTGGTACTCCCAGACACCCCACGAGCCATACTGCGACCAGGCCTCGATATGCAGGAAATTGGCAAATAGCTCGATCCCTTCCTCCTGCAGCATGGTAAGGTACTCGGAGTAGCGCTGGCCCATGCGCGGGTCGCGATTGGCCGTCTGCAATAGATTCAGCATAGTAGCGTCGTTTTCCAGAGAGCCAGCCCCCACATAGTGCTGACCTCCCTCGTAGCAGATCAGGCTCACCCCTGCTCGGCGAGCTATCGCTTTCTGTCGCTGCACATCGCCACGCTTATCGACTAGCTCGGCTAGAGCATCGGTAGTGACTAGCTCGTCCACTGTGGGGTAGCCATTGGCCTCGACTTCCTCAGGCTGGATACCATGGCCGAAGTAGGGCGCGATCGCCAAAGCATCGGCAGCGATACCCGTGGAATTGATGGCGGGATCAGCCAGCGCACGCATACGTAGATCCGACACCGCATCATTGGCACTCCACGATGCCATCACCTTGACCACGCGAGTCTCCATATCGCTACCAAACTCATCAGCAAAGATCTGCCAAATCTGGGCCGAGCGCATACTGTGAAACAGATGACCTGCCTCCACCTCATTGGTCGATAGATTTAGCTCGGTGCCACGCTGGCGGCAGTAGTAAGTCTGGATAAAGGCGGGAGCACTATTCCACGTTTCATTACTATACTCGAGATAGACTTTTCTACCCGCCTCGAGTGTATCACGGATCAACCGGGCTGCCTGAGTCACGTAATCGTCATCCGCCAGATGCGGAATACAGATCCAGGGATCTTTATCGGTCAGATTCGCTAGCTCGATCATGTGCTCGATCGCCGTACCGTAGGAGTCCTGCACCGTCACACCCTGTGTGTAGTAGTCGGGCGCACGCCGAGTCGCCCATGTGGTGACGGGGCTACTATTGGTCCTGCCCCAGTCCATGTAGCGCAGTGTGCCAAAGCCCTCCAGTGTGCGCAGCCACTCCGCCTGAAAGGTCGGTCCATCGCGTGTGTAGCCAGGTAGATGGAGCGAGATATTACGCACCGGATCTGCCGGATCCGATGCGGTGATGTAGATGAAGGTATTCGCCCCCAGACCTGATGGTTCGGTGAAGGTGACGGGATAAGTCACTCGCGGACCGCTGGCCGAGTAAGTATCGCTGCTGCTATCCTGCGGCCGAAAAGATACTGTGCCAGTGCCCTCGAATGACAGCTGATAGACACCCGCCTGGTAATGAGGCAGAATCGAGCGCGCCCTGTAGTAAGTGACACCGCCATCATCTGTGTAGGGAATCTGCAGCGGGTAGCCCTGCGCACCTGCAGGCACATCCTGTGTCGAGGGATTGCCAGCCGACTCACCTACCCAGATGCGAGCGTATTTCATCACATCGGTAAAGGGCTGCGACATCATCCATGAGCTGATCGCCGATAGATTGGTGCCTACTTGCATGCTGTCTGGCGTGGGCTCCGAGGAGAAGACAGCATGCACCGCAGTATCGGAATCGAGAGTGATCGTCTGAAAGTTCAGCGGTGTGCTCAGGTCGCCCTGCCAACGCTCAAATCGATAGCCCACAGGTGGCTCCGCCGTCAGAGTGATACTGGTGCCCGCCTCGAATACCTGACCATCTGGCTGTACCGATACGCTGCCACCATCGCTGGCCGTAGTAGCGAGCGTATAGACCTGCCCCGGATCAGTAATAGAAAAGGCCGACAGGCTAGACACATGCCCATTGTAGCTAGCCCCGTGGGCATAGATACGGATCTCGACTGGCGTGGTCAGCCCCTGATAATCACTGGTCGTCGGCAAAATAAAGGAAAAACTCGCCTCGGTATAATCGCCATTGGCGATAGCTGCGGAAGTGAACAACACCGAGCTAGAATCAAACCCCTCCACACTGGTCGCCACCGAATACTGCGTGGCCGCATGATAACTGACACGGGTGATCCCAAAAGTGATGCGCTGACCGGCTAAGTCGACTGCTGAACTGGGCGTCAAAGTCAGTGACAAATACTCATCCTCAGCGATCGCATCGGCTAGGCTGGATGGCGCAGCGCTGCTCTGCACAGAGAACGCCAAGGCATTGTCGATGTCATTCACAGCCGTCAGCCCTGTGCCAAAATCCCAGCCGCTCGAGATCGTCAGCCCTCCAGACAGCAGGCTAGTAGCTGAGACCGGCCGATTATTGGCCAAGTCGGTGCCCGAGAAGTCGGATACCATCAGATCCTGAGCCGAGGCCCAGATAAAAGACAGCAGAAGTGACGAAAAATAGAAAAAACAGCGTTTCATACCCTAACATTCGTAAGCGGCAGCCAGGGGTTACAGGAAAATTGAATTTTATCCGAAGAAATCGAGGATACCCTTCTTATCAAGCATGAATCATGGCGTTTGAACCGACAAGCTGGACCCTAGTCCGACAGAGCAGCAGCGGCGATGCTGCGGGACAGGCTGCACTCGACGAACTGTGCCGCCGCTACTGGCAGCCTCTCTACCTCTTTGCCAGACACACTGGCCGCAGCGATGCGGATGCCGAGGACGATGTGCAGAGCTTTCTGCTAGCAGCGGCGATCGAGGGCGAGATCTTTTCTGCTGCACGGGCAGATCAGGGCCGCCTGCGCACCTTTCTGCTCACCGCCTTCAAGCGCCATCTCATCGATGGTCACCGTGCCGCCACTGCCCAAAAGCGTGGCGGCAATACAGTGCAGCTTTCCTTCGACGAGATCGAGCCCTCTGCCCTCGATCCTGAGACCGATCCCGATACGGCCTTTGATCAACAGTGGGCTCTGAACACCGTCCGCACCGCCGAGAGCCAACTACAGGCTCGCTACACGCCGAAAGAATTTGCCGCCTACCGCCCCTACCTCCTAGCCTCCACAGACCAGCCCTACGACAGCAGTGCTGCAGAGCTAGGCATCTCGGCTAATGCCTTCAAAGTCGGCGTCCACCGCATCCGCAAACGCTTTCACGAAGAGCTGACCAAAGTCGTGAGTGATACCGTGGATGAAAGTGGCGATGTGCAGGATGAAATGAGCTACCTCCTGCAAGTGCTGTCTCGATGCGTTTAGCCCTCCACAGGCGCCCACACTGCGCCATCGACAGAGAACGCCCCCAGCAGCTTAGCCTCGAGATAGTCATTCAGGCGCAACAGCTGCTGCCGGTCCTCTGAGCTAGGCGACAGCGTCAAAAATACCGGCCACCTAGGCTGTCCGTAGTAGGTCTCATCATAGCTATCTCCCTCGCGCTCGATCAGTAGCAGTCCATAAGTGAGCGTGCCGCGCTTTTCACCAAAGAGTAGATCCAGCTGCACTGGCTCATCGCCCACCTCGAACCACGCACCCGAATTAAACCCCTCCTGAGAGTTCAGGCATGGCCAGGCGGGGTGACTGTTTCTGACATCAGCCCCTAGCCCTCGAAAGGCAGAGTCCGTGCGGCATCCCTCGAATACCACCTGCCCATCGACAGCCGCGACTAGAGTATTGTCGCCATACCCCCACAATCGATAGCGTCCCGAGCGCGGTGGCAGGACTTTTCCGCTATGCCAAGCTAGCCAGCCAGACCGGTTCACCAAAGGCGCGGCCACTCCCTGCTCCGCAGCAAAGGTGGAGTAGGCACCGGCCACCCCGAAAAACGGTGCCGACACCTCGTGCGTAAGTAATCCCGCTATAGAACTGCGATCTCGAAAGCCGCTATCGACCAAGGGGCGAAATCGCAGACCTATCGTATCCTCCATCTCTTTGGGGCTAGGCAGATTCCCTCCCGGCAGAGTGTACAAAGCCCCTGGCAATCCTCCACCCCGGGGCGCAGCCCACGCGATCTCTGGCACTTTCTGCACCTTATCCATGAGGTGTTTATGATCTCCCCCATTGGAGAATGTGACCGCCTCTCCTTGGGTGAAATACTCGGAACCCATGCCGCTCTGTTTGGCCACAGATACCAGGCCATCCAGCACCAGTAGCTTGGACTTTTTCGGCTGGGCCGATACGACGAAGGTGGTCCCCAGATCGGTGATCTCGCGCTGATCGGTCTTTACCACAAAACCGATGCCCTGAGGCGGCACGTTTAGCTTCAGATCGCCCTGCTTCAGGTAGACCTGCATCGAGTTCTCCAGGGTCATCTTTAGCGGTGCAGTGGCGATGGCATGGATGCCCGTGTCGCGATAGACGATCTCGACTAGACCTCGCTCCAGAGTCACCACATCGCCTGCATGCAGCCGACTGCCATCGACCAGCGGAGTGCCGCCATTCTTACCACCGGTACCCTCGATCCGCTGGATCACTGCTAGCGAGCTATGCTCGAGGGTCGATTTTTCCTGACTCTGCTGCCAGACAAACATGCCTACCACACAGGCCAGTAGCACGCTACCCAGCGGCCATAGCACCCTCTCCAGAGTGATGCCCTGTCGCTTCGGCACAGCAGCCGCCACTTCCTCATCCTGGTAGGCAGCAGCCTCCTGCAGATAGGTATCAGCTCGCAATGCGAGTCGCAATCTGCGGCGGACCTCATGAGCCTCATCCAGCTCGAGATAGCCAGCAAACACCTCTGCCTCACTCTCAGTGAGAGTGCCCATCACATATTTCTGGATCAGCTGGTCTGCTTCTTCGGGATTCATAGTGTCGATTGCTTTAGCTCTGCTTCGATGCATTTGATCAGTTTCGCCCGCAGCCTCTGAAGCAGTTTGTAGAGACTATTCGGCGTACGATTGCTCGCTTCAGCGATCCCCTTCACCCCATCATCTCGGCGATAGGGGGCCAAAATCAACCTCCGTCTATCCTCGGGTAACTTGCCTAGGCAACTCATCAGCGCACCATACTCGCGGGCACACTGCTGATCGGACACTTCCTCTTTCTCCTCGGCGAGGATCCGGTCGACCAGTTCATCATCGAAGACCAGACGATCTTTCACCATCCGGCGGCGATGCCGAAAACTAATATTTCGCACGATCACTTTTGCCCAAGGTAGAAATTCCTCCTCATGACGGAGCTGCTCCCGCTTCTCCCAGATGACCACACTCGCCTCCTGCATGACATCGTCGATAGGCTCCACCGATGGTAGGATAAGTCGCGCATACGCCCGCAGCTCGCGGCTGTGGCGGGCGAATAGCTGCAGCAACTGGCTGCCTGTATCTCGCGCGGGGTCATCCATGCGTGAAAGATATCGCCCGAAACCTAGTAACCTGCCGATAAATATGGTGAATAGTGAGTCTTTTCCCAGTCTGGCCGCTACGTGCGCCGCTCGACATTTGCGGGAGGATCAGTCCGATGATAGCCTAAAGCTGCCCGATGGAAGACCAAATCAAAGCCCTCGTCGACCCGATATACCGCAGCAAAGTGCTGGCGGCTCGGCAGATGTCAGTCGGCGAGCGTCTTGCGACTGGTATAGAACTTTTTGAATCTGCCTTAGGCTTAATGCGAGCCGGTATTCGAGCGCAGTTTCCTGAACTAGCCCCTCACGAGGTGGAAGCTCTGCTAAGCAAGCGACTAAAACGGTTGAAGCAGGTCCATGAACACGGCCTTTATCAAAAGACTAAACCATGAGGGATGGATAACGATCCACACGATCTATCTAGATTCGAAAGGCGGCGGTCATTCCCATCGGAGCAACTCGGGATTAACGCCGTCATTCCCACCGCAGAAGATGTGATCGTGATGAAGCTGCGATGGCTCGCAGTCGCTAATCGAGGGAAAGACCGCGACGACATTCGAGATGTCATCGCTGTCCAAGGCGATGAAATTTTGGATTGGGACTACAAACACCACTGGACTAACGAACACAAAACTCGAGAACTGCTCGACGAAATTCGAGCTTCGATTCCTCCCATCGACTGATCTGTCTGTGGATCGAGGGGAAAAAGCTCCCATACAGCTGCGAATGGCGCAATCAGGGCAATAGAAAGCGGCTGATCGGCTGCCACTTGGAGATCTATCCTCAGACAGCCATTTGTCGGCTGCACCAGCTCGCATGAAGACAACTCATTTCCAGTTTTTGCCCCTAGCCTGCCTAGCCCTATTTTCATTCACTCTGTCTATCGCGCTCGCTGAGGAGCAGCCAGCCTTCTCAGCCGAGCTTTTCTCAAAGGGCACACTGGTCTACGCCGACGACTTCGATGGCGAGCTAAATCGGGACTACTGGGGCGCTCCAAAGGGCAAAACCATCGCAGATGGTGTGCTGACGATTGGGCCACAGTTCACCAACCGTGAGGAGGCGATGGCAAAGCTGAAGCGCGATCATCACCTCGGCCTGGAGCCTGTCGGTCATATCAACAAGATCCCTGAGAAATTCGTCTGTCACATGCGCTACAAAGTCGAAAAGGAAGCCATCGTGACCGGGCGCCCCAGCTTTCAGATCGGTCATCACATGATCTCTCTCGGTATGCTCAAGGACGGCGGCCACCGCATCAAGCTACCCGATGGCCCTACTTTCTCCGAGCCCGAGTCGACTTTCGCCCTGAATGAGTGGAACGACATCATCATCGAGTACCAGAAGGGCAAGATCAGGATCAGCATCAATGGCTACAGCAAAACCTACGAGCACGAAGCTGTGACCATCGAAAACCCCAAAGACAAACACGGACCTAGATTCACCTTCAAAGGTGGTGAAGGTTCCAAAATACACTTCGACTCCGTCCGCCTGTGGGACTGCACCAAGTAGTCCACTTCCTTTCGTCCTGAGCACCTATGAACACCGATATATCAATGCCCGAGAAATCCGTGTGCATCAGTGTTCATCCGTGGTTCCCAAATCCTAGAATCTCACACCTATGAAAACCGATCTCAACCGCCGCCACTTTCTCCGCGGCACCGGCGCACTCGTCGCCCTACCAGCACTGGAATCGCTAGGCTTTCGCCGCTTTGCCTCGGCCGCTACTACCGTGGCCAGCACGCCACCAAAGCGCGCCGTCTTTCTCGGCATCGGCTTTGGCCTGACCAAGGAGACCTGGTTTCCCGATATCACCGACACGGGTGCCGACTATCAGCTCACGGAGGGCCTATCACCTCTGGCGCGCCACAAGTCTGATTTCTCTGTCGTCCAGGGCTGTACCAATCAGTTTAGCAACGAAGCTCACTGGGGTAGCACCTTTTGGCTCACCGGAGCCAATCGCTACTCAGTCCCCGGGCAGAGCATGGCCAATAGTATCTCCGTGGATCAGGTAGTCGCCCAGCATCTAGGCCAGGATACACGCTTCTCCTCACTCGCCTTGGCTAGCGAAGACGTCCAGGGCCACGGCCCCGGCTTATCCCTAGCCTGGGACCAGCGTGGCAAACCCGTGGCTGGGATCAGCGATCCGGTGAAGCTCTTCCACAAGTTATTCTCAGCCGATGACCTCCCTCTCGAGCAGCGCCAAGCTGCCATCGCCGAAAATCGCAGCGTGCTCGATGCCGTGCTAGCCGACGCCAAACGCGTGCAGCGCGGTCTCTCTAAAACCGATACCGATAAGCTCGATGAATATTTCCAAGGCATACGCGATATCGAGACTCGCCTGACCAAAGACGAAGAGTGGCTAGAAGTCCCCAAAGCCAAAGCGCCAATCGACGAACCCGCCCCAGGCCTAAAAGGCAAGCACGAGATCGACATCATGTATGATCTGATCGTAGCCGCACTCAAGACCGATAGCACCCGCGCCCTGACCTACCGCATGCCGGGCCAGAGTCTACTACAGAGTCTCGACCTAAATGTCAGCGCCCACAATGTCAGCCACTACGCTCCCGGCGAGCGCATGGAAGCCTCGAAACAGCGCGACCTAGCGCACAGTGAGCTACTAGCAGGCCTGATCGATCGCCTAAAAGATACCAAAGAAACCGATGGCTCCAGCCTATTCGACCACACCACCCTGACCTTTGGCTCCAATATCAGCAGCATCCACTACCTAAACAATTGCCCAACCGTAATCGCAGGTCGCGGTGCCGGACTAAAACTAGGCGAACACCTAGCCCTACAAAAAGACACCCCGCTATGCAACGTCTGGCTAACCATGCTCCAAGGAATGGGTATTGGTGTAGAGCGGCATGGTGATAGCAGCGGCATCGTAAAGGAGCTACAGGCCTAAAACAAATCGATCGGTCCTATCCGGCCGATCCGACAGATCAGACCGATGAAATATCTGTACGCGATAGCAGCGCTAGTGGCCACCACCCTCCACGCAGCGCCACCCACACCCACTCTACCCGACCAGCACTACGACTTTCTCGATCGCTATTGCCTGGACTGCCACGACTCGGATACCCAAAAAGGCAAGGTCAATCTAGAAGACCTAGCTTTTGAAATAACTACCCTACCCGATGCAGAACTCTGGCAAAAAGTACTAAACACCATCAACTCCAAGGAGATGCCTCCGGAGGACAAAAAGCAGCCAGACGATACCGAAAAGGCTGACTTTCTCTCCGACCTAGCGGACACCATGGTACTAGCTCGCAAATCTCTATCTGACTCAGGTGGCGAGATCACCATGCGGCGACTGAATCGGCGCGAATACCAAAACACCATCAAACACCTGACCGGTATATCGGTAGATGTAAATTCCCTACCAGCCGACGGAGGTGGACGCGGCACATTCGATACCGAGGGTGCTTCGCAGTTCATTTCCAGCGATCAATTTGAGCAATACCTAAAACTAGGTCGCAAGGCCGTGGACGAAATGTTTGCCCGCCGCGTGTCCACACAGGCACCTACCCGTACCATCAGAGTCGAGCCTGAGCACACTGCCAACGTGACCAACCTCGAAAGTATCAAAACAATAGAGGAGAAACTAGCTCTAGTGAAACCATGGATGGAGGCAATCGATGCGGCGGTGAAAGATCCTGCAAACGAAGCGATCCTAGCCCAACTGCGAAAGGATCATCCGAAAATCGATGACCACCCCTTCCTGATCTACCGAAAAGCCAAACCGCTAAAAGGGGTGCCTGAGCTCACCCACTTTGGCGGCGACCCCGATTCGGCGATGAATTTCTACCAATTGGATTACCACAGAAAATACGCCAGCCTCAAACACTATGCCGCACTACCGCACAACGATCGCGGAACCTACCTAAAGCAAGCCGTAGGCGTGGTGCGCCTAGACATAGCGACGCCCAAAGACGAACCCGAGCTGACCCCAGGGAAGTACCACCTACGATTCCGGGCAGGTGTGGTGGAGGGTTCAGATCCCGATCGCCACTTTATCGACATCGGTCATCCTCAGCGGGTCAATCAAGTGCCAGCTGGCTTTGCCAATCCACCGATCAGCCGACATCAGGTACATGGCACCATAGAAGAGCCCCAAATTATCGAGACAGTCGTAGAGGTTACGATCGACGGCCCAAAGGAGTTTGGCATACAGGAGCGGATGCCAGCCAGCGGCAAGGCGCGTCTGAAGAACCACTATGCCAATCGTAACAAAACCGGCTATGGCGCACCGCCCGCACTCTGGGTCGACTGGATCGAGCTAGAAGGTCCGATCTCCGAGCAGACAGCCCCCGCCTCGAAAACCTACCGAGTCGAGCCCGAGCTGACTATCAATCCTGCTAACGAAAAGGCGATGAAGAGTATCAGCGACGAGCAGGCTAGATACACCCAATGGAAAGCTGAGGTAGATAAAATCAAGGACACCCCAGAGAACCAAGCGATCATCGCCGAGCTAGCAAAAAAGAATAAGAAGCAAATCGAACATCCGCTCCACTTCTACCGATTCGCCGACAAGCTCGTCGGCGCTCCCGATGCCAAAGACTACGGCTTTATCGACTCCGCCAAAGCCTTTTCCAAAGGCCCTGCTCAGGATCGACACAAGCTAGCCTATCACAAGCATTTCTCCGAGCTACCCCATCGCGACCGTGGCACTTGGCTAAAGCTCGCCCATGGAGTCGGGCGCGTAGTCGTAGCACCAGAGGATCTGGCAGCAGGCAGCTACACACTGCGCATCAGCGCCGGTGCCCACCCAGATGCCCCAGCCACTCGACGCCATATCGATATCGGCCATCCTCAGCGCGAGATACCTTCACGCGAGAAAGGGCTAGTCCCAGGCCAAGTCATCGCGAGTCGGCAAGTCACTGGCACACCAGAGAATCCCCAGATCATCGAGATCCCAATCGAGATAGGCATCGATACCATTCGAGAATTCGCCGTGCAGGAGAAACAGCCAAACAATGGCGATCTAAAAGCCCTGTGGGATACCCATAACGCCATGCAGAAAGAAAATGGCTACGGTATACCACCTAGCATCTGGATCGACTGGATCGAGCTAGAGGGACCACACAGCTCCTCGGCACCCAAACGATGGAAAAACCACCGCGAAGTCGAGGACCAAGCCAATCGCCGCATCACTGGAGTATTCGATAATTATTTCAAACGCGGCCACGATGCGGGTAAGGTATTTTTAGAAACCGGCGAGCCTCAACCCAAAGCAGGCGTCAACGATCAGAAAGAAGCCGAGTTTCGGATTCGTCGATTAGAAAGAGAAGGCCCGACCTGGCAGCGCTACCTAGACAATCCGCTGACCCAGACTGGATCGTTATTGACGATATTTAATCCACACCGGGAAGAATTCATCCCATTCCCACCCCAACAGGTCAGGCAATGGAAAAAGATCGAGCACGAAGTCGATGTGCTACCAGCCGGTGATTACAAAGTGCGCTTCCGCATAGGAGCTATCCAGGGGAGTGCTCCCGAGCGGCACTTTGTCGATATCGGTATGGTACCCGCCGAGGGTCAGTTTAATCATCTCGCCACCTACCAAGTCACCGGCACGACTGCGACTCCGCAGATCATCGAGGCGATCGTTTCGCTAGCGCAAGATGGCTCTCGCCTACTATCGATACGCGAAAAGCGCGATCAGCAGCACGACATCAAACTCTACAATGACACCATCAATGAATCCGGCCTAGCTCCCGCGCCAGCGCTATGGATCGATTGGGTAGAATGGGAGGGGCCGATCCAGGATCAATCCCAGCAATCGTCTTTCAGCAAGTGGTGGGTCGACGAAGCTGTAGTGCCGGATGAAACTCAGCGCGCCCGCCAGATAGTTGAGCAGTTTGCCCGCTCCGCCTTCCGCGATCTATCGCCTGGCGAGGATTACATCGATCGCCTAGTGTCGATTTTCCAAACCCGCCGAGCCGGCGGTGATGAGTTCAACCTCGCCATCCGCACTCCACTCAGTATCATTCTCGCGTCGCCAGGTTTTCTCTATCTAAATGAACCGACCTCAGATGAACAGCGTCGCCCGCTAGATGACCGCGAGCTAGCTGTACGCCTAGCCTACTTCCTCTGGAGTGCGCCACCAGACGATCAGCTACTGTCCCTAGCGCAGACCAACGAACTAAACAAACCTGAGATCCTACGCCAGCAGGTCGACCGATTGCTAGCCGACACCCGGGCCGATGAATTTGTCTCCGGCTTTGTCCATCAATGGCTCGATATGGAGCGTCTCGATTTCTTCCAGTTCGATACCACTCTCTATCGCGATTTCGACGAGAGTACGCGCTCTGCCTGCCGACAGGAGGTCTACCACTCCTTTGCCTATCTACTGCGAAACAGTCAGCCTCTAGCCCAATTGCTCAAGAGCGACTACGTATTCATCAATGGTCTACTGGGCTCCTACTATGGTATCGAGGGCATCACTGGCGATGAATTTCGCAAAGTCGCCCTACCTGCCGGCTCACCTCGAGGTGGGCTACTCGGTATGGCCGCCATCCACGCCATGGGTAGCGATGGTATCGAGAGCAGTCCAGTCGAGCGTGGTGCCTGGGTGCTGCGCCACCTACTACACAATCCCCCACCACCAGCACCGCCCAATGTGCCCCAGCTATCGCGCCTAGCCGACAAGCCACTAACCACACGCGAGAAGCTAGCCGCCCATATGGAAGAGGCACAGTGCGCCAGCTGCCACCGCAAGATCGACCCCATCGGCTTCGGCCTAGAAAATTTCGACGCCGCCGGCAAATGGCGTACCCAGGAAGGAAGGGGCAAAAACGCCCACACCATCGACCCAGCCGGCGCCTTTCACAATGGCCCCGCCTTCGCCGACTACTACGAGATGCGCGACATCATCGCCCTCCGCAAAGACGACTTCGCCCGCGGCTTCGCCGAGCACCTCATCGGCTACGCCCTAGGCCGCCCCTTCGGCTTCACAGATAAAGATTTAGCAGACGAAGTAGTCGATCAAGCCAAGGCCAGCGACTACTCAGTCAGTGAATTCATTCACGCCCTGGTTGAGAGTGAGGCATTTCAAAGCAAGTGAAGAAAAACAATTCTCTCAAAGGGAGATTGCTCGAGGAAACTACAGAGGATAAAGTCTGCCCATGCGAAATATTTGCTATGGGGTCCTAATTTTATTGGCTTTAGTCTCCAGTTCGATACCAGTATCCACACTGGCTGATGGAAAGGTCTATATAAATTACGAAAAGGTACCACCTACTATCCCTTACCAACGGGCCCTCATTTTTCACCATAAACAGACTCAAACGCTAATCTTACAGAGCAGATACCAGTCTGTCGAACAAGGGGAGCAAATAGGCTGGATAGTCCCACTACCATCTCCTCCAGAAGTGGGAACTATGAAGCCAGACCAAGCAAAAATTATTTTCAGCAATTTGTCGCGCCAAAGTAAACCGCAAAAATTTTATATATCCGACTTCTTTTTTATCATCTTCGGGATCGCTGCAGCATTGTACTTTATCCTATGCGTAATAATTGGCGTAGTAGCTTCCTTCACCAAAAAGGAATATAAAATCGTCTCCAAGCCGATGTTTGCCCTAAGTTTCGCCTTTCTTATTTTCATAATGTTGATACCGAATGTCGGTAAAATCAATTCCAGTAAAAGCAAAGGCATCCATGTACTGAGTGAACACGATACAGGAATTTACCGCAGTAAAATAATAGAGGCAAATTCTGCTACCGATCTTGAGAATTGGCTTACCACCAATGGATTCGCCTATGATAGAGAAGATACAAAGGCATTCGAGGAGCACATTGCCGATGGTTGGTGCTTCGCTGCCACGACCGTAAAACCGCCCTCCGAATGGAAGTACAAAGGTCACTCAGAGGGCCTATTCGCACCTCTCATCTTTCGATTTCATGCTGAACAGCCGATCTATCCACTCGCTCTAACTGCTACCATAGGGCAACCTACGACTGTACTGATCTATCTTGTCGCTGACCAGTTTTTCACTGCTGGAGAAAGAATAGAGATGCACTACGCAGGGATCGCTCCCAATCTGTCTGAAAAAATCCTCCATGACATCCGCAAGATTGATTACCGTGAGCTATCAAGTATCAGCGACTTCGATGAGTGGCAGAAACAATACGAAAAACTAACTCAAGAAAATGAGCATTCTACCTTTATAGGAAACGAGATTCTCGCTCTCGACCATCTCATGAAATTCAAACAAGAACTTACCGCCGAAGAGATGAAAACAGACCTCATCTTTCGCCCCACACCAGAACAAAAGCCATTTCGCAGAAAGCAGTGGCACTGGTAGCGCCCTTCGAGCAAAATCCATGCTCAATCCCGCTAGCGCGCCGAAGCTTTAGCGAAGGAGGGTCGGCCGCGAGGCCATCCATGCAGAATCGCACCCTTCGAGCAAAAAAACGCAAATCCCAACAGCCGCCCTTCAAGCATTCCTTTATCCCCATTCCCATCCCCCCTTTCAAGAAAAGAATCAGGGCGATTATCCACTTCCCCCACCCCAGCATTCCCGATAGCATCTAAAAGACTATGAATTTCGACCACCTAGATCTATTCGCGCGCCACGAGGGTGGTATGAGCCGCAGACTTTTCACCTCCTACCTAGCCGGTTTATCATCGATTCCCTGGATTGGTCTTGCCGCGGATGCCGCAGGTAGCCAAGTATCGCGTTTTGCCAGCAATCCCTTCACTCTCGGCGTAGCATCGGGAGACCCAGATCACGAGGGCATGGTCCTATGGACAAAGCTAGCACCAGAGCCTCTCGAGCTTGGTGGAGGCATGCCACAGGGTGCCTTCACCGAAGTCACCTGGGAGGTCGCTACCGATGAAGCCATGGCCGACGTCGTGCAGTCTGGTACTGCCCTAGCCACGCCTCACCTCGGCCACACACTACATATCGAGACTCGCGGGCTCGAGCCGGGGCACTGGTATTGGTATCGCTTTCGTGTCGACGAGTACGCCAGCCCCATCGGACGCACCCGCACCATGCCTAGAGATCACGACCTACCAGAGCGACTGCGCTTCGCCGTGACATCCTGCCAAAACTTCGAGCAAGGCCTATACACGGGCTATCAGCAGATGCGCGACGACGACCCAGATCTGGTGTTTCACCTGGGCGACTACATCTATGAGTACTCAGGCAAGCCGAACCGAGTGCGTAGGCATATCGGCCCCGAGATCGAATCGCTCGAGCAGTATCGCCAGCGCTACAATCAATACCGCACCGATACCGACCTGCAGCAGATGCACGCTCACTGCCCCTGGGTGGTGACCTGGGATGACCATGAGTTCGACAACAACTGCGCCGGCGATATATCGGAGCAAAAGGGCGTCGACAAAATCAGCTACCTCAAACGCCGCGCTGCCGCCTACCAAGCGTACTACGAGATGATGCCCCTGCGCGCCTCGGCTTGCCCACTAGGCCCAGACATGAAGCTCTACCGCCGCGCCCGCTGTGGAAGATTGGCCGAGTTCCTCGTGCTCGACACTCGCCAATACCGTACCGATCAACCCAATGGCGACGGCAACAAACCACTCAGCGATGCCGCGCGGGCTGCAGGAAACACCCTGCTGGGCCACAAGCAAAAAGGCTGGATCTATCAGTCTATGCTGCGCTCAGAGTCTCGCTGGAATGTACTAGCCCAGCAGGTGATGATGGGCATGGTAAATCGACAATACAAAGAGGGGCAACCAGCTGTCTATTCCATGGATCAGTGGCCAGGCTATGTCGCCGAGAGGATGGAGCTAGTTCGCTTTCTCCAGGAGCGCCATATATCCAATCCCGTCGTCCTCACCGGCGATATCCATAGCAACTGGGCCAACGAAATCCGCGTAGACGATCTAAAACCGAAAGGCCCACCAGTCGCTACAGAGTTCGTCACCACCTCACTGAGTAGCGGCGGCAATGGCTTGGCCCATAGAGCGCACTCCGATCTGTATCAGAAAAATAATCCCGGGGTAAAATTCTACAACGCCGAGCGCGGCTACCTACTCTGCGACGTCACCCCCCAGCACTGGACCACTCACTACAAAGTGACCGACGACATCCTAAAGCCCGGAGGCACCACCACCGTCCGAGCTTCATTTCGAGTCAATGCAGGCGATGCCACCGTGCACCCTGCCTGATAGTGACGATCCGCAGCCTTAAGCCCTTTCACTCAATGCGAGAGCCAGCAGATTATCGATTAAACGGTGTAGGTCTGACCGATCTACAGCTTGTTCTTTTAAGCCTCGTAGCGAGACGCTAATAAAATCAGCCAATTCATCAGTCGGTAATATACCTTTGTGACCAAAGTCGGTAAGTATCGCTGCTACCTGCTTGCTAAACTCCGCATACCCGATATCGAATGTCGGCTTGATGAATTCATACGAACAATCAGCGATACCTCCCGATTTGGGCGTATCACTCATCATCTCATAGGGCTCGACCACCCAGATACCGATGGCATCAGTTAGCTGCTGATTCAGATTGCTCGTTGTATTTCTCCCTTCGATGATTCTGCTCATCGCTTGATTGATCCAGTCTTCCACCAAAGCCCGATAGATTTCTTCTTTGTTGGCGAAGGATTGGTAGAGTGTGGGACGAGAGACACCGACAGCTTCGGCAATGTCGACGAGCGTCACCTTCGGAAATCCGTGGTGCAAAAACAACGCTCTAGCTGCATCCAAAATATCTTGCCTGCGATCGATGGGCATATTTTACACTTGACCGTATCTGTAAAGACGTCAATGTTTTGACGTTTTACAAATTATGTAAAACGTCAGAATAAGACTGTTAAAAGCAGTCCATTTAAGAACGCGTTCATAATTATCATACTTAAATTCAAGCTCTCCCAGTCATATGAGCAATACATCCACACCTACTATAGCCAGCCCGTTTGCTATAAATGAACACCTCACAGCTAAAAATCGCCTGTTCAAATCTGCGATGAGTGAACAGCTTGGCGACCGCAATCATGACCCTACTGATGGGCTAGTGCGCGTCTTTGCTGCCTGGGCAGCGGGAGGTGTCGGGACTGCAGTGACTGGCAATGTGATGATCGATCGATCCGCTTTAGGGGAACCCAATAATGTGGTGTTGGATGAGCAGAGCGATCTCTCTAAGTTCAGAGCGTGGGCGCAGGCGGGACAAACAGATGGCTGCAAGATCTGGATGCAGCTCAACCACCCTGGAAAACAGATACCCAGCTATCTGTGCAAGGAGCCTGTGGCGCCCTCCGCTATTCCTCTCGGGGAAGGTCTAGACAAGGTGTTTAATATGCCGCGAGCTCTTGTCGAGCTGGAGATCCTTGGCATTATCGAGCAATTTGCACTCAGCGCCAAGGCAGCGAAAGATGCGGGCTTCGATGGCGTCCAAATCCACGGCGCCCATGGCTACCTGATCAGCCAGTTCCTGTCATCCAGGCACAACCAGCGCGACGACCAATGGGGTGGCTCGATCGATAACCGAATGCGCTTCGTGCTCGAAGTCTACCGATCCATCCGGAGGCAAGTAGGCAGCGCATTCCCCATCGGTATCAAGCTCAATTCGGCTGACTATATGAAGGGTGGTTTCACCCAAGAAGAGTCGATGGCCGTATTGCAGAAGTTAGGTAACATCGGCATCGATTTGATCGAGATTTCTGGTGGGACTTACGAAAGCCCAAGCATGGTCGGGGACCAGGTCAAAGCGTCCACCCAGGCTCGCGAAGCCTACTTTCTAGACTATGCAAAATCAGCTCGCCAGCTAGTAGATACACCCCTGGTGGTGACAGGCGGTTTTCGCTCGACTCAGGCCATGAATGCAGCTCTGGAGTCGGGTGCGACCGATCTCATCGGTCTAGCCCGCCCGATAGCCCTAGACCCAGATATGCCAAACAAAGCCCTGGCAGACTGCGATTTCAAAGCTGATGTCCCCATTCCTTCCACCGGAATCAAGGCTCTCGACCGAATGATGATGCTTAGCATCACCTGGTTTGAATCACAAATCGCTCGCACTGCGAAGGGCAAAAAGACCAGTGCCAGCCTTAGCCCTTGGATCACCATTTTCGAAATAGTGCGTTCCATGGGCGTGTTAGCCTTCAAACCTAGACGTGCTTAGAGCGCGAAAGCTGCCAGGTAGGAAAGGGGTTCGAAGATAATACCACCTCAAACTACACGCCCCCGAAGCCCGTCAGATTAGTTAGTGTACTTTGGTGTTCATTAGTGAAAATTAGTGTTCCAAAACCCGACCAGCGCCCTGAGGACGTTCCAAAGCCTGCACAGCTCGTCCAAGTGAAAAATAGCGAGCAAAGCGACCAAGGAGGGGCGCACGTCTCGTCGCCCGGCAACCTCGGCACGCTAGCCCTGCCCCAAAACCCTGACAGTTTCCGGAGGAAACCCGCAACAACCCGATCAAAACATCCGTGACCCCGCATGCCATCGCCTACTGATGGGCTAAGACGATTCCTCCAAAGAACAGCCACTCCCCCCCCCCCTAGAGCACAGCCGCCATAGCGGAACCCATCAGATTTGCTGTCAAAAAAGCATCCTGCGAGATCGGCATCAAAGTAAGCCGTTCAACCACGAAGCAAATATGGAGAGCAAAGGTGCCCAACCATGAATCCTAAGAGCCCTAGATATTCTCCTCGGAATCTGCCTGACACCAATTCCTCGATGTTTTCAAGACAGAACTGAAAATAGATACGATATAAACGACAAAATAAATAAGATTAAGAATTGTTTACGGTCAGAGACTCCTTAAACTAGCAAACAGTACTGACAGTATATGGCGGACACAATCCTGAATTATTGGCGTAAAATAAAACATGAAGGAAAGCTCTCCGAAAGGGCTACCATCCTCAAGAAGAAAGAGTTATTAGAATTATCAATCAATTCTAGCAAAATCACATCTCTCGAAGAACTATTTAATGGGGTCTCTCCACTCTTAAAATCGACTGCAAAGCGTGAAGCCGAATGGATTTCACTAATCTTTAGAAGTCAGTCCGATTATCTAGCCGAATACGTGAGGCTTCGCTTGAAGCTTTTAAAAGCCTCGAAGCAAGGTGATATTCAAGGTGTTAATCTTTGGCATCAAGAAATCAACAAACAGTATGGGAAAAGCTTCACTTTCTTGGAAACTGAATTATTCCTACAATCAAACAACGGTTATGAGGAGGCCAGTAATTTCCTTTCTCAGATTTTATCCAGCGAAGAAATTCATGTTGCGACTAAATTCATAGCCGCATCTTTCCATCATCGACACTCACCATACGTACCCGCAGCTTACCACAAAAAACTATACGAACAAAACGCTCAGTTAATAAAATCTGATAGAGATATAAAAGAATTTATTTCGTTCTTAGGAAACCCAGTTTCTGCAAAAATTTACAACAAACCTCAAATTCTTGATATACTGTATCAATCATCTAACTGCTCATTAATTGACATTTACGAAAACACCCTTCGTATACTGCATCAATCAAACGAAGAATGGCTAACCAACCGAGGCAGCGTTATCCATCAAACCCTCAAAAAACTAAATCAATCAATAAAGGATTCACGCCTCGATTTTTTATTAGGCGTGAATACCGTTACTGCAAGAAGCTGGAAACTAAACTCCTCAAGCTTTAATGATGACGACACCCCTCACGGCCTACCAAACATACCGCACCAGTTACAATCCGCAAAATCGTCAGAGTTAAAAACCTATAACATTCTAACAGATTTAGACAACTGGTCCACATCAACTCTAGCATCACCATTTAGTCAACTCTGCTCAACAACCTCCGATTTTCTTAGAGGAACAATTTCATCCGAAACATTCAACTTACTAGTTAGTCGATTCTACAATAGAAGCAGCCACCAAACCCTATCTGAAATAGAAACACTTCTTGAGAAAGGGGAAATAGTCGAGGCTGCAATAGAGGCTAAAGCATTAATTGAAGAAAGACGACTTGCATTAAGTATAACCGAATTTTCTCATTTCTTATTAGAGGTTCGAAACCGATGTCCAGCTGTTTTCATGGTGGCTGCAGACACAAACACACTGACCGCTTTAGAAAGCCACGAAATTGAAAATCTAGATGACCTCCCAGTAGTATTAACATATTCTTATCTAACATTTTCAAAAACTCAGGTTTCGATCATGCTGGAGGAATTACTCGATAATTTGGATCGCGATAGACTTTCTGAGATCATTAACGAAAAGACATCAACAAAAAGCTACTTAAACCCATTAATAATTGATGTTCTTACATGTGACCACCTTTCATATATCCCAACATTTGGTGAAACCAAATCCGACATCATCGATGAAAGGCTTCTCCTGCTGCAAAAGATTGAATCCCCAACAGAACAAGAATTAAAAGATATTGAGGGGGAAGTTTCGGAATTAGTTAAAGAGCGAAGGATTTTGCAGAATGCCGATGCGATAGATGCAAGCCAATTGCGAATTGATGAAAAAGGAATCATCACCAGTATAAAAGAGGTTTTTGGCGATGATCTTGTTTCAGCAAAAGAAAAATCACCACTATTTTTTCAGGAGTTCCATAGAGCCGCCCTAGGAATCTTCCTCCTCGATGAAGAGCACGGATTAGACGCAGAACTAAGCAATCGAATACGGCACGGTAGGATCAAAGAAAGATTGATATCTCCCTTTTCCGATTACGATCTTTCAACCAGCCGAAACACCACCAGTAAAACTACTGATATAATTAAAGATCGAGAAAGTGATGGGAATAAAAAACTGCTTAAAGAGTCCAAACAATTTATTGAGCGAATCAATAACAGAATAAACCAATTTGGTGACGAAGAAATACAATTAAAAGTAGTTGACCGATCATGGCAGGGATTTCCTGGATTATTAACTGCAAAAACTGCTCCAAATGGATTAATTTGCGTCGAATCTTTGAGTGGCGATTCATATAAATTATTCGAGTTACTATTAGAGCGAAGCGAAGAGGAGCTTACGATATCTGAGGCAGCCGAGCTCGCACTAACCTCCATATGGGATACTTTAGAACTTCAACTAAAAGAGGTGCAAAGGACAATAAATGAAGATCTAAGAGCAGACCTGACAGAGATTCTAGATGAATTCGAAAAAGCTACAAACGCAAGCAACTTCATGATTTCTACTAATAGTTTTGCTAACTGCCGAAATAGAATAGAAGAAGTCTGTTCAGAGGTTAGCGGCTGGTTCGTACGGCCTTCGAATTTGGATTTTATAGATTGCACATTTGAAGAAGTTGCCGAGATGGCCAAAGGAGCTGTAAACATGTTTGGATGGGAGACTTTCGTATTCAATATGGAAGACACCCTCAAAACGGTTCCTATTTGTTCAGAGAATGTTGGTGGCGTTTACGATATTCTGGTTCTGATTTTTAGTAACAGTGTAAAACATGGAATAGTCGACGAATCTGATCCCATATTAATTAATTGGTCTAATCACATTCTTAAAAAGATTGTATTTTCCAATAGAGGCCGAGGCGAATTGGAGCACAACCTTTCAGCTGCAGACTCTTTAATCACCGAAGCCATTTCAGGTGGCCAAAAACAGGCAGTGAATAATGAGTTCCGGTCAGGATTGGTTAAGATTGTTCGGCTATTAAGAAAATTAGGCACAGATGGGGATATACCCATATCGGTTAGGGAGGAATCGAGTTATTTTATTTTAGAATTAACCATGAAAAATGTCTTATGATAAACCGGGTTTGCATTGTGGAGGACGCAGAGTACAAAAGACGCGACCTAGAAGAAGCAATGAACACTATAGTACCGGATGCTGAAGTAGTGTTCGCGAAGGATTACAGATCAGGATCGAGATTGGTTAAACGCGACGAATGGGATCTGATTCTGTTAGATATGGAGCTTCCGCTCTTTTGCTCAGGAACTAATTCCCACTTTGCCCTGGGTGGAGAAAGGATTTTAAATCAATTACAAAGAAGGAGCAAGGGGTCCCCAGTGATTGTGGTAACACAATACACAACATTTTCCGAGTACCTTGAGGAAGTTGATTTCGAATCACTGGTAAGCCGTTTGAGTGCAGCCTGTCCAGATGTGTTTATTGGGGCGGTTCAATACGCAATTGGCAATGATGGTTGGCATGAAGACTTGAAAGATATTATTTATAATTTAAATGAAGATACTAATAGTAGATGATGGTGATGCGAAGGTTGGGAGTTTGATCAAGCTTTTTGAAAGCAAGGGAATTCCTTCGTCCTCTGTAGATATTGTGACTGATATATCCAGCGCAAAAATGGCCGCTCGTAAACACCAGTATGCTATCGCGATAGTTGATATGTGCATGAGCCAATTACCAGGAGGTAAAATAGATTCAAAAGCCGGTATCGATTTTATTGAATACCTAAAGGCACCAAGATCTGGTGCCCATCTTCCCTGGAAGATCATACCTTACACAGCTAGACCAAAGGAGTGCGAAGACGAAGTTAAACTTTTATTGGGAGATGGTGTCAAGACGTATGTGGTTGAGTCTCCGGAATCTCTTGCGGAAATAGAGGGCGCAATTGAGCGCTTTCTAACTCTAGATTTGATTAGAGCTTTACGCCCGACTTCGCACCGCCTAGACACCTTGATCATTTCAGCATTGCAGATCGAATACGACGAACTATCTGCCGTCATAAGTTTAAGCAAAAAGGTTAACTTAAATACTGTTAAAGAGTTTCGATTTGGAGATTTTAATTCGATTAACGGAATTCAAAAAAGTATCGGCATTGCCTGTATCGGTAGTATGGGTTCAGTGACTAGCGGTGTTGCAGCAGCAGAAATTTTGACTGAGTTCCCAGCTCTAAATGTGATTTTAGTTGGTATTTGCGGTGGAGTAAAAAAGCATGTTCAAATTGGTGATATTGTTTGCGCCACGGAAGTGATTGATTTTCAATCAGGAAAATTAACTAGTGGTGGATTGGAGACAGATGTAAGAACCGTACAATGTGATGGAAATTTGATTAAAGGAGGGGAAGAAATTGAAACTATTATTAGGGATGTGAACCTAAGATGGTCAGGTAGACGGCCAGAGCTGAAGGGTGACCACCCACGATTCCGGGTGGGGCAGGTCGGTTGCAGTAGTTGGGTTTTGGATGACGCAGAGTACCTGAATGAACTTAAACAAAAGTACAGACAAATGATTGGAATTGAAATGGAATCGTTTGGAACAGGAGTTGGTGTCTTAGCGTCACCAACTCCGTGTAATCACTTTGTGATCAAAAGTGTTTGCGACTACGCAGATGGAAGTAAGTCCTCTGAGAGCCAGCAATACTGTGCGTTTATGGCTGCAAATTTTGTTTTTGAGATGCTTTCCCGTGACCTTTTGTAGAAAATGGTAAATGGTGGGCTTCTCACACACTCTTCCACTAAGCCCCTCCTCTCACGCCAAGATAGCTGCCAGAGTGTAATCCGTCGTTTGGGAGATGATGAGCTCTAGAT